>NZ_QLAE01000010.1 GCF_005876855.1 Stutzerimonas nosocomialis
ATCTTGTGGATGGGGTTGAAGTAGCCCATCAGCACGATCGGAGTGGTCTGGTTGCCCTGGCGGAATTCGCGGACCATCTGCAGCGTCCTGGCCAGGTCTTGCTTGGCGGCCAGGGCGCGGATGTTGGCCAGCTGGATCGCCGGGCCGTCGGCCATCGGGTCGGTGAAGGGCATGCCCAGTTCGATCACGTCGGCGCCGGCGTCCGGCAGGCCCTTGAGGATGGCCAGGGAGGTGGCGTAGTCCGGGTCGCCGGCGGTGATGAAGGTCACCAGCGCGGCGCGGTTCTGCTGCTTCAGCTCGTCGAAGCGCGTCTTCAGACGGGAGCTCATAGGTGTTCTTCCTGTTCGTCGAAGTGGTGCATGACGGTTTGCATGTCCTTGTCGCCGCGGCCGGAGAGGTTGACCACCATCAGGTGATCCTTCGGCAGGCTCGGCGCGCGCTTGAAGACTTCGGCCAGCGCGTGGGAGGACTCCAGCGCGGGGATGATGCCTTCGAGGCGGCAACAGGTGTGGAAGGCGGCGAGCGCTTCCTTGTCGGTGATGGAGGTGTACTCCACGCGGCCGATGTCGTGCAGCCAGGCGTGTTCCGGGCCGATACCGGGGTAGTCCAGGCCCGCGGAGATCGAATGCGCGTCGATGATCTGGCCGTCTTCGTTCTGCAAGAGGAAGGTGCGGTTGCCGTGCAGCACGCCGGGCACGCCGCCGTTGAGGCTGGCGGCATGCTGGCCGGTCTCGATGCCGTGGCCGGCCGCTTCGACGCCGACGATCTTCACGCTCTGGTCATCGAGGAAGGGGTGGAACAGGCCCATGGCGTTGGAGCCGCCGCCGATGCAGGCGACCAGCGAGTCGGGCAGGCGACCTTCCTGGGCCTGCAACTGGTCGCGGGTTTCCTTGCCGATCACGGCCTGGAAGTCGCGCACCATGGCCGGGTAGGGGTGCGGGCCCGCGACGGTGCCGATCAGGTAGAAGGTGGTGTCGACATTGGTCACCCAGTCGCGCAGGGCTTCGTTCATCGCGTCCTTCAGGGTGCCAGTGCCGGCGGTGACCGGGATCACTTCGGCGCCCAGCAGCTTCATGCGGAAGACGTTGGCCTGCTGGCGGTCGATGTCGGTGGTGCCCATGTAGATCACGCACTGCATGCCGAAGCGCGCGGCCACGGTGGCGGTGGCCACGCCGTGCATGCCGGCGCCGGTCTCGGCGATGATGCGCTGCTTGCCCATGCGCCGGGCCAGCAGGATCTGGCCGATGCAGTTGTTGATCTTGTGCGCGCCGGTGTGATTGAGCTCTTCGCGCTTCAAATAGATCTTCGCGCCGCCGCAGTGCTCGGTCAGGCGTTCGGCGAAATAGAGCGGGGAGGGGCGGCCGACGTAGTCGCGCTGGAAGTAGGCCAGTTCCTTGGCGAACTCGGGGTCCTGCTTGGCCTTCTCGTATTCGGCGGCGAGCTGGTGGATCAGCGGCATCAGGGTTTCGGCGACGTATTGACCGCCGAAGTGGCCGAACAGGCCCTTGGCGTCGGGGCCGTTGCGTAACGAAGTCATGGGAGGCTCCTCTGTGGGTCGCCTGCCGGGGGTGTCGTGGGAGCGGTCTGGACCGCGATCTTTCGTGCAAGACCGCTCCCACGACAACCGGGCAGGTGTGCGATGAGACCAAGGTTACGGCTGCGCGCGCCGGAGCAAAAGCGATAAGATTGCCGCAACCTGTCAGGAAAACTCACCGATGAGCCAGGACCTTCCCCCGCTCAATGCCTTGCGCGCTTTCGAGGCCGCCGCCCGGCTGCAGAGCGTAAGCCAGGCGGCAGTCGAACTCAGCGTGACCCATGGCGCCGTCAGTCGGCAGATCCGGGTGCTCGAAGAAGACCTGGGCCTGGCGCTGTTCAGCAAGGACGGGCGGGGCATAAAACTCACCGATGCCGGGTTGCGGCTGCGTGATGCCGCGGGCGAGGCGTTCGAGCGGCTGCGCAGCACCTGTGCCGAGCTGCGCCAGCAGACGGTCGATGCGCCCTTCGTGCTCGGCTGCCCGGGCAGTCTGCTGGCGCGCTGGTTCATTCCGCGGCTCGACCGGCTCAACCGCGAGCTGCCCGACCTGCACCTGCAGCTGTCGGCCAGCGAAGGGGAGCTGGACCCGCGCCGCGCCGGGCTGGACGCCACGCTCTGGTACGCCGAGCCGCCCTGGCCGGCGGACATGCGGGTGTATGAACTGGGCGAGGAGGCCATCGGGCCGGTGCTCAGCCCCTACCACCCGCAGTTCGCAAGCCTGCGCCAGGCACCCGCCGCGGCCCTGCTCGACCAGGCCCTGCTGCACACCACTTCCCGCCCGCAAGCCTGGCCGACCTGGGCCGCGGGGCAGGGGCTGGCGGTGGACAGGCTGCGCATGGGGCAGGGCTTCGAGCACCTCTACTATTTGCTGGAAGCGGCGTTGGCGGGTCTCGGCGTCGCGATCGCGCCGCAGCAGCTGGTGGCCGATGATCTGGCCAGCGGGCGCCTGGTCGCGCCCTGGGGGTTCGTCCGCACCTCGGCGCGCCTGACGCTCTGGGTGCCGGCCCGGCGCCAGGACCGGCGCGCCGAGCAGCTGGCCGGCTGGTTGCGCAAGGCGCTCGGCTGAAGCGCCGAGGCGATCAGCTGGCCAGGGCGGCGGTGGCCGGTTCCGGTGTTTCCACCGCGTAACCGCGCGGGTTGCGGCTCTGCCAGCGCCAGGCGTCGGCGAGCATGGTGGTGAGGTCTTTCTCGGCGCGCCAGCCCAGTTCCTCCCAGGCCTTGGTCGGGTCCGACCAGCACTGGGCGATGTCGCCGGCGCGGCGGGGCTGGAAGCTGTGGGGCAGCGGCCGGTCGATCACCTGCTCGAAGGCGGTGATCATCTCGCGCACCGAATGGCCCTTGCCCGTTCCCAGGTTCCACACCGAGACGCCCTTGACGCTTTCCAGGCGGTCGAGCGCCTTGAGGTGGCCTTTGACCAGGTCGACCACGTGGATGTAGTCGCGGATGCCGGTGCCGTCGGGCGTGGGGTAGTCGGCGCCGAAGACGTTCAGTTGCTTTCGCCTGCCGACCGCCACCTGCAGCATGTAGGGCAGCAGGTTGTTGGGAATGCCGTTGGGGTCCTCGCCGATCAGGCCCGACTCATGGGCGCCGATCGGGTTGAAGTAGCGCAGCAGGCCGATCGACCAGCGCGGGTCGGAGTCAGCCAGGCCGCGCAGCACGTTCTCGGCCATCAGCTTGGACTGGCCGTACGGGTTGGTCGGAATCCCGGTCGGGCAGCTTTCGGTGATCGGCATCACCGGCGACTCGCCGTAGACGGTGGCCGAGGAGCTGAACACCAGCTTGAAGATCTCCGCTTCGGCCATCGCCTGGCACAGCGCGATGCTGCCGCTGACGTTGGTCTCGTAGTAGCGCAGGGGTTCGCGCACGCTTTCGCCCACGGCCTTGAGACCGGCGAAGTGCATCACCGCGGTGACCGGGTAGGCGGCAAACAGGGCGTTGAGCAGGGGACGGTTGCGCACGTCTCCCTTGACGAAATGCAGCGGCCGGCCCGCCAGCTTCTCTACCCGCTCGAGCGCCGTACGCGAGCTGTTGCAGAGGTTGTCGAGCACCAGCACATCGTGGCCTGCCAGAAGCAGTTCCAGGACCGCATGGGAACCTATGTATCCCGCACCCCCTGTCACCAGAATCATGTTTCTACCTCCGGATATGCACTTTTCGAACACGGTCGAAGACACAGCAGCTCGCCTTGACGGGCAGCGGGCGAGTCAGTCTCCAGAAATGGGATCGGCGGGCCGGGGCAGGCACGTCAGCCGCATCGAAGTGCGCTGGGCTGCTGCCGGCTAAGTCAGACGTCCTGTGAATAGTGACGGGGAGGTGGCTGGCAAGTTCCGGATCGGTGTCAGCCAGCCGACAGCGGGTAGTGCGAAGCGGTCGCACACCGCCGATTTGGAACCCTCGGCGTTTGGCATCGTCCATAGCCGGCGGGGTCGCTCTCGTTGAAGCAGCCGAGCGCTCCGACGATTCCCACCGAATTGATGCTTTACGCAAGGAGGCGTTGGCTTCGAGCGCGATGCGCGGAGAAGGACGGACTGCGCGCCGCCAACCGTGAACAGAGGTGCACAATGAGTTGGGCCGGTCCCTACCAGTACGACATCGGCAAGTCGCGCAGCCCGGATCAGCCACCGGTCGAAGTGGTGTTCGACGAGCAGATTCCGACGCTGTTGTGTCTTTCCCACCTGCGCTGGAGCTTCGTCTACCAGCGTCCTCAGCACCTGATGTCGCGGTTCGCCCGTGACTACAACGTGCTGTTCTTCGAGGAGCCGATCAGTACCGAGGACGACCAGCCCTGGCTCGAGGTGCGCCCCGATGCCAGCGGCGTGCAGGTGCTGGTGCCGCGGTTGCCCGAAGGTTGCCAGGGGGAAGACGCGCTGCGCGTCCAGCGCCAGTTGCTGGACGGCTACCTGGAAAAGCTCGGCGTGGGCGACGACCTGATGCTCTGGTACTACACGCCCATGGCGCTCGGCTATGCCGGCCACCTCAAGCCCAGACTCACGGTCTACGACTGCATGGATGAGCTCTCGGCCTTCCGCGGCGCCCCGCCGGCGCTGGTGGAGAACGAGCGCACCCTGCTCGAGCGCGCCGACGTGGTCTTCACCGGCGGCTACAGCATCTGGGAAGCCAAGCGCGAGCTGCACGACAACGCCCATGCGTTCCCCAGCAGCGTGGACGTCGAGCACTTCGCCGCGGCCCGCAGGCCCCAGGCCGATCCCGAAGACCAGGCCATGATCGGCCGGCCGCGCCTGGGCTTCTACGGTGTGATCGACGAGCGCTTCGACATCCAGCTGGTCGCCGAAGCCGCCGAGCAGCGGCCGGACTGGCAGTTCGTGCTGGTCGGGCCGGTGGTCAAGATCGACCCGGCCGAGCTGCCACGGCGCGACAACATCCATTACCTGGGCGGCAAGACCTACGACGAGCTGCCCCGTTACCTGGCGGGCTGGGACGTGGCCATCATGCCCTTCGCGATGAACGAGTCGACGCGCTTCATCAGCCCCACCAAGACCCCCGAATACCTGGCCGGCGGCTGTCCGGTGGTGTCCACGCCGATCAAGGACGTGGTGCGCACCTACGGCGATACCGACATCGTCTACATCGCCGCGACCACCGACGAGTTCGTCGCCGCGGTCGAGGACGCCCTGGCCGACGCCGCCGACCGCGACCGCCTGCTGGCCACCGCCGACGAGATCTTGGGCGACATGTCCTGGGATTACACCTGGAGCCTGATGAAGGAGAAGATGCAATGCGCCCTGTAAGCGTCCAAGACAGCAATCCCAACCAGGCCTCCGGTCGCAGCGACCACACCCGACCCGCAGGCGAGCCGCCGTCGCGCGCGACCCGCGAACGCGGTTTCGACTACCTCATCGTCGGCGCCGGTTTCGCCGGCAGCGTGCTGGCCGAGCGCCTCGCCGCCGGGCTGAACAAGCGCGTGCTGGTGGTCGACCGTCGCCCGCACATCGGCGGCAACGCCTACGATCACCATGACGAGGCCGGGGTGCTGATCCACCGTTACGGTCCGCACATCTTCCACACCAACTCGCAGCGCATCGTCGACTACCTGTCGCGCTTCACCGAGTGGCGGCCCTACGAGCACCGCGTGCTCGGCCAGGTGGACGGCCAGCTGGTGCCGATCCCGATCAACATGACCACGCTCAACAAGCTCTACGGGCTGAACATGACCACCGAGCAGGAGGCCGCCGACTACCTGGCCAGCCGCGCCGAGCCGGTGGACGACATCCAGACCAGCGAAGACGTGGTGATCAACGGCATCGGCCGCGAGCTCTACGAGAAGTTCTTCCGCGGCTACACCCGCAAGCAGTGGGGGCTGGACCCGTCGCAGCTGGACAAGTCGGTGACCTCGCGGGTGCCGACGCGCACCAACACCGACGACCGCTACTTCACCGACACCTTCCAGCAGATGCCCAGGCATGGCTACACGAAGATGTTCGAGAAGATGCTCGATCACCCCAACATCAAGGTGATGATCAACACCGACTACCGCGAGATCCGCAACGAGGTCGAGTACGACCACCTGATCTACTGCGGCCCGATCGACGAGTATTTCGACTACCGCTTCGGCAAGCTGCCCTATCGCTCGCTCAGGTTCGAGCACAAGCAGCTCGACCAGGCCCGGTTCCAGCCGGTCGGCACGGTCAACTACCCGGCCGAGGACGTGCCCTACACGCGCATCAGCGAGTACAAGCACCTCACCGGGCAGGAACACCCGAAAACCAGCATCACCTACGAGTACCCCTCGGCCGATGGCGACCCCTACTACCCCATCCCGCGGCCGGAGAACGCCGAGCTGTACAAGCGCTACCAGAAGCTCGCCGACGAGACGCCGGGGGTGACCTTCATCGGCCGGCTGGGGACCTACAAGTACTACAACATGGACCAGGTCGTCGGGCAGGCGCTGGCCGCCTACAAACGCATCGAGGAAGCCGAGCTGGGCCCCGAGGCCGGCGAGAGCGCGGAGCACGCCCGCAGCCTGGCCGAGCAGGCACCTTGAGTTGAGCGGCGCGTGACGCGCCTAACCGTAGCCCCCGGGTCGCCGACGCGCGACGCCCCGGGGCTGCGCTTGCGAGTGAAGAGACGATGCACCGACCGACGATTTTCGACAGCTTCTTCATGGGCGGCTTCGAGTGTTCCAACCACCGCCGCGGCGACGGCCGCCGGCTGGACCTGCTCGATGCGACCGGACATGACCGGTTCGCCGCCCACGACTACGCCACGCTGCAGCGCTACGGGCTGCGCACCGTCCGGGACGGCGCGCGCTGGCACCTGATCGAGCGCGTGCCGGGCCAGTACGACTGGTCCAGCTTCCTGCCGATGCTGCGCGCCGCGCACCGCCAGGGCACCCAGGTGATCTGGGACCTGTGCCACTACGGCTGGCCGGACGACATCGACATTTGGCGTCCGCAGTTCGTCCAGCGCTTCGCGCGCTATGCCGCCGCCCTGGCGCAGGTGGTCAAGGACGAAACCGGCGAGGTGCCGTTCTTCGCGCCGCTCAACGAAATCTCCTTCTGGGCGTGGGCCGGCGGCGACGTGGCCTACTTCAACCCGATGGCCCGGGGCCGTGGGCCGGAGCTCAAGCACCAGCTGGTGCGTGCGACCATCGCCGCGATCGAGGCGATCCGCGAGGTGGAACCGCGGGCGCGCTTCGTCCAGGTCGACCCGGCCATCCATGTGGTGGCCCGCAACGACCGGCCGGGCCCGCAGCGCGAGGCGGAGAACTTCCGCCAGTCGCAGTTCGAGGCCTGGGACATGCTCTGCGGGCTGGCCTGGCCGGGCCTGGGCGGTGCGCCGGAGTACCTGGACATTCTCGGGGTCAACTATTACTCGGACAACCAGTGGTATCACGGCGACGGCCAGACCATCGATCGCAGCAACCCCGATTACCGCCCGTTCAAGGGCATCCTGCAGGAGATCTGGCGGCGCTACGAGCGCCCGCTGGTGGTCGCCGAGACCGGTGCCGAAGGCGATGTGCGTGGCGAATGGCTGCGCTACGTGGCCGAGCAGGTCGGGCTGGCGATGCAGCGCGGCGTGCCGGTCGAGGGCATCTGCCTGTATCCGGTGGTGGACTACCCTGGCTGGACGGACGACAGGCACTGCCCGGTCGGGCTGCTCGGCTTCCCCGACGACAACGGCACGCGAAAGCCGCACGACGGCCTGGCCGATGAGCTGCGCCTGCAACAGGCCCGCTTCGCCCACGCCGAACACCCCGAGTCGAAGACGGTAGACATAACATCATGAGCGCCAAGGCCGCGTCGAAGGGTCAACCACTTCTTCCCGGCCAGCCGGTGGCCTTTCTCTGGCATTACATCCGCGTCAGACCCTGGCACTTCGGCGGGTTGCTGGCCCTGATCGTCGGCGCGGCTTCCTGCGCGGTGGCGGTGCAGTACGGGATGAAGCTGCTGGTCGATGCCATGGCCACCCGCGACCGCTCCGAGGCCAACGTCTGGTTCCCCCTCGGCCTGTTCATCAGCCTGATCGTCCTGGAAAACGTCTTCTGGCGCCTGGGCGGCTGGCTTGGCTGCCGCACCGTGGTGGCGAGCGTGGTGGACATCCGCGTCGACCTGTTCAAGCACCTGACCGGGCACCCGATGCGGTACTTCACCGAGCATTTCGCCGGCTCGCTGGGTAACCGCATCTCGGCCCTGGGGCAGGCCGCGGGCGCCATCTACGGTGGGTTGGCCTGGAAGATCGTGCCGCCGATCGTGGACTTCCTCGGCGCGGTGGTGGTGCTGATCACCGTCGACGGACGGATGGCGGTGGCGCTGATCGTCTTCGTGATGATCGTGGCCGCGCTGATCACCGGTTTCGGCATCCGTGGGCGCTCCAAGCACCAGCGCTTCGCCGCGCAGGCCGCGCGGGTCGGCGGCGAGCTGGTCGATGCGGTCTCCAACGTCTGGACCATCAAGGCCTTTTCCGCCCGCGACCGCGAGAGCGAGCGGCTCGCCCAGGAGATCGGCTACGAGGCCCGCGCCCAGCGGCGCAGCTGGATGTACCTGGAGAAGGCCCGGGTGATGCACGACATCTGCCTGTCGCTGATGGCCGGCGGCATGCTGATCTGGGCGATCAGCCTGTGGGTCGGCGGCTCGGTGACCTCCGGCGACGTGGTGCTGGTCAGCGCGCTGACGTTCCGCATCCTGCACGGCTCGCGCGACCTGGCCCTGGCGCTGGTGGACACCACCCAGCAGATCGGCGCGATCGACGACACCCTGCGCATCATCGTCCAGCCCCATGGCCTGCAGGATGCCGAGACCCAGCTCAAGCTCGCCGAAGGCGACATCACCTTCGAGGCGATCAGCTTCGCCTACCCCGACCGTGGCCCGGTGTTCGAGAAGTTCGACCTGCACATCCCGGCCGGGCAGAAGGTGGGCATCGTCGGCTCCTCGGGGGCGGGCAAGTCCACCCTCATCAACCTGATCCAGCGGCTGGACGACGTCCAGGACGGGCGCATCCTGATCGACGGCCAGGACGTGCGCAGCGTCAGCCAGGACAGCCTGCGCGAGAAGATCGCGGTGGTGCCGCAGGAAACCGCGCTGTTCAACCGCACCATCCGCGAGAACATCCGCTACGGCCGGCCCGGCGCCAGCGACGAGGACGTGATCGAGGCGGCGCGCAACGCCTTCTGCGATGCCTTCATCCGCGAGCTGCCCGAGGGCTACGACACCATGGTGGGCGAGCGCGGCGTGATGCTGTCCGGTGGTCAGCGCCAGCGCCTTGGCATCGCCCGTGCGTTCCTAAAGGACGCGCCGATCCTGATCCTGGACGAGGCCACCTCGGCGCTCGATACCCAGTCGGAAGCGGAAATCCAGGCGGCGCTGAGCAAGCTGGTGCAGGACCGCACGGTGGTGGCCGTGGCCCATCGCCTGTCGACGCTCGCCTCCTTCGATCGCATCGTCGTGCTCAAGCACGGCAAGCTGATCGAGGACGGCACGCCGCAGGAGCTGCGCAGCCGCGGCGGCGAGTTCGAGTCGCTCTGGCGCATGCAGTCCGAGGGGTTCACCGCCGCCGCAGCACCGGCCGCCCCCGCGTCGGCACCCGCCGAGTGACATGAGCGCGCGCAAGCCCCGCGACGGCGGTCTCGACCGCAAAGGGCGTGCGAAGCGCCCCGAGCCGGCGGCCCTCGCGCGGGTCCGGGTCGAGTCCGAGAGCCTGCGCAGCGTGGGCTACGACCCGGACAGCCGCATTCTGGAGGTGGAGTTCCAGGGCGACGGGCTCTACCGCTACGAGGACGTGCCGCCCGAGGTGGTGCTCGAGCTGCTGGAGGCCGAGTCGATGGGCACCTATTTCAACCAGGTGTTCAAGGCCCGGGGCCATCGCTACCGGCGCCTGGATTGAGCGGTATCGGCCGTGGTGATCGCGGCCGTATCGCTGAACTTCTGCCCGCGTTCGCGGGCCTGAAATAGGGCAGGACGCGCACCAACGGGCCGGAAGCCTATAACCCATTCAGGGGAGAGGCCATGACAGATCACCACACGTACAAGAAAGTCGAAATCGTCGGTTCTTCGCGCAACAGCGTCGACGAGGCGATCCAGAACGCGATCAGCGAGGCCAGCAGCAGCCTGCAGAACGTCGAATGGTTCGAGGTGGGCGAGATTCGCGGCCACGTCGAGAACGGCAAGGTCGGCCACTTCCAGGTCACCCTGAAAGTCGGCTTCCGCCTGATCAACAGCTGATGCCGGGGCTGCGTCTGCAGCCCTTCGCTGCTTCGGGCCGGTTCCGTCGGAACGGCGGTCCTACCTGACGGGCGGTGCGGGGTTCGTCAGGCAGGTGGCGGGGCCGCTGCCACGGACCGCGCAGGCCTGTAGGCGCTACGGGTCTGGCGCGTAGGGGCCGCCTGATGGAGCCGTTAACGCCGGGGCTGGCAGCGGGTTCGTTAATAGTGGGTATCAACCCTCGTAACTGGCCAGCGCCCTGGCGCTGACCTAAAGTGCCCAGCCTTTATTTCCTTCTGCTTCATGGGTGACGTCATGCCCCAACTGTCCGACCTGCCGCTCTCCGTCCTGGACCTGTGCCCCATCACCGAGGGCGGCACCATCGCCCAGGCGCTGCACAACACCCTCGAGCTGGCGCAGCACGCCGAAGCCCTCGGCTACAACCGCTACTGGCTGGCCGAGCACCACAACATCCCCAGCGTGGCCAGCTCCGCCACCGCCGTGGTCATCGGGCAGGTCGCCGCGGCCACCCGGCGCATGCGCATCGGCTCGGGCGGCATCATGTTGCCCAACCACGCGCCGCTGGTGATCGCCGAGCAGTTCGGCACGCTGGAAAGCCTGTTTCCCGGGCGGATCGACCTGGGCCTGGGCCGCGCGCCCGGCAGCGACCAGCTCACTGCCCGCGCCCTGCGCCGGCACCTGGGCGACGAGGACACCGCCTTCCCGCAGCAGCTCGAAGAGCTGCGCCATTACCTGAGCGAGCCGGTACCGGGGCAGAAGTTGATCGCCATTCCCGGCGCGGGGCTGCACATCCCGATCTGGCTGCTCGGCTCGGCGGGCTTCAGCGCCCAGCTGGCCGGCCAGCTGGGCCTGCCGTTCGCCTTTGCCGCGCAGTTCGCGCCGGACAACGCGCTGCGGGCGCTGGCGATCTACCGCCAGAGCTTCGTGCCCTCGGGCGTGCTGGACAAACCCTACGCCATGGTCGGGATCAACGTGGTCGCCGCCGACAGCGACGAAGAGGCGCATTACCTGGCGACCTCGCACCAGCAGGCCTTCCTGCACCTGATCCGTGGCAAACCCACCGCGCTGCCGGCGCCGACCCACCACATCGACTCGCTCTGGCTGCCCCACGAGCGCGCCGCGGTGAACGGCCAGCTGCGCGCGACCTTCGTCGGCACTCGCGAGAGCCTGCCGGCGCAGATCGACGATTTCCTGCAGCAGACCCAGGCCGACGAATTCATCGTCAACAGCGCCATCCACGACCCGGCGGCGCGGCGTCATTCCTACACCTTGCTCAAGCGCCTGGCGCATGGCTGAGCATCAGCCCGCGCGTTCGGAAGCGTCGGGCATGGCCGTGGAGCCACGGCGGCGTTCGTAGCGGCTCAGCAGCGGCTGGGTGCTGAGCCCGTGGATGAGGATGCTCAGCGCCACCACCGACAGCACCAGCGGGATCAGGTCGTCGGTTTCCGCGGGCAGCAGCCCGTGGGTGATGGCGTAGCTCAGGTAGTACAGGCTGCCGATGCCGCGGATGCCGAACCAGCCGGCCAGCAGCTGCTGCGGGCGGTCCAGGTAGCGACGCGGCATCAGCAGCAGCACGCAGAGCGGCCGGATCACCAGGAACAGCGCCAGGGCCAGGGGTAGCGCCCGCCAGTCCCAGTGCACCGAGACCAGCACCCCGAGCAGGGTTACCAGCAGCACCTCCAGCGAGCGCTCGATCTGCCCGCCGAAGGCCAGGATGTCACCCAGCAGGACGC
Organism: Stutzerimonas nosocomialis; assembly: GCF_005876855.1. Classification (GTDB taxonomy): domain Bacteria; phylum Pseudomonadota; class Gammaproteobacteria; order Pseudomonadales; family Pseudomonadaceae; genus Stutzerimonas; species Stutzerimonas nosocomialis. The sequence goes on from NZ_QLAE01000010.1 coordinate 11,946, forward strand.
CGGCCGCGACCTTGGGCTCGGCGATCCTGCCGTCTTCCAGCGGCAGCTCGCGGGGCGTCAGCCCGCCTTCGGCGGCATGGGGCACCACGCCGACGACGAGTTCCTCAGAAGGCGTTTCCGACTTCTCGGCGACCTGCATCTCGGCATGCCGCAGGCCCAGGCCCGCGGCGAACACGGCGAGAAAGCCCCAGGCGCCGATCACCTCGGCGCCGACGTAGGCCAGGGCGATCAGCGCCAGGGCCAGGGAATCGTTCGGCGACATGGCGGTGTCGGCATGCCGGGCGCGCAGGTGGATCGCCAGGCGTCCCACCCGCTTGCCCAGCACGAAGCCCAGCAGCAGTCCGGCCGGAACCGCCCAGAACACCCGGTGTAGCGCCCATTCCCCGACCCAGCCGGCGGCCAGCGTTTCCTGCTCGATCAGCAGCAGGCCGAAGACCACGAAGGGGAACGCCGTGCCGTCGTTGAAGCCCGCCTCGCCGGAAAGGCCATAGCGCAGCCGGTCGTGGTCGCGCGCGTTGTTCACCTGCACCAGGCTTGCCAGCACCGGATCGGTGGGCGCGAGTATCGCGCCGATCAGCACCGAGACGCCCCAGCTCATCCCGAACAGGTAATGGCACAGCAGGGTGACGCCGGCGATGCAGCCCAGCATCACCGGGCCGGCGAGCACGTAGGCGCTCTTCCAGGACGGGTGGCGCAGCGGCATGCGCAGTTTCAGGCCGCTGATGAACAGCGAGACCAGCACCGCGACCTCGGTGAGGTGTTCCATCCAGCCGGCGATGAGCAGGAAATCCATTTCCCACAGCCCGATGCCGAGCTCGCCGATCAGCACGCCGAAGCCGAGGTAGATCAGCGAGGTGGTGACCGGGAGCCAGCGCAGGTAAGCCGAGGCCAGCGCCAGGATCAGCAACAGGACGCCGAGAACGGCCATCCATTCGATAAAGGTCATGGGTTATCCGGACAGGGGCGAGACGGTCAGCGGCGCGTGGCGACCGTGGTTTTTCGAGCCGGGGCCGGGAGGCGAGTTCCGGCGCGGCGGACGACCGGCGCCGCCGCGCCAGGGATCACGGGCCGCAGAAGGACACTTCGGCGCGGGTGAGCAGGTTGTCCTGCTCGTCATAGAGCCAGCCCTGTGGCTGAAAGCCCATCGCGCGGGACTCGAATCGGTAGCGGCGGCCGGCCTCGAAGTCGTGGTTGACCGTCAGCAGGCAGCGCAGCCGGCGTGGCTCGTTGAGCATGCCACCGCCGCCGATCTCGAATTCGAACGAGGCTTCCAGCGCGTGGGGGCCCGGGGGCACCTGGAAGAACCGGCCATCCTCGACGCGCTGGCGGTCGATACGCTGGGCCATGAAGGTGTCGATCGGCATCATCGTGTGCAGGTCGACCCAGGCCCGGTCGTCACGCGGCTCGGGCAGCGGGCCGGCGCAGCCGGACAGGATCAGCAGCAGGGACAGGACGAGCGACCGGCGCATGAAGGATCTCCAGGGGACACGCATCATAAGCCTGAGACATCGCCGCAGCCTCGTTCTTCTGCCCGCGCGAGCAGGAAATTCTTCTCGTCGTAGAGTTTGGCCCAGGGCCTGAAGCCGTAGCGGCCGGCCACCAGGCGATAGCGTTCGCCCGCGGAGAAGCGGTCATAGGCCAGGCTCAGGCGGCAGTCGCGTGGCAGCGGCGCACTGCCGGCACCCACGTCGTGACCGGCCACGTCGAAGCGGTAGCGCATTTCCAGCTGGCGGCTGCCGGGCTCGAACTGGAAGTAGCGGTCGTCCTCGAGGCGCGCGCTGTCGACCGCCAGCGCCTCGAGCCGGGTGTCCTGGCTCGGTGCGAGGTCGACCCAGGCCTGGCTGGGATCGGGGTCGGGAATCGGATGGGCACAGCCGGCCGACAGCAGCAGGGAAGCGATGATCAGGGCAGCGCGCATGCGGGTCTCCGAGGGGGCGAGCGGGACGCTGGAGTGCCCCCGGGCAAATGGGGTAGGGTCGGCGCATGCCGCGCCGTGAAACCGCCTTTCTCGACCACCTGATGCCCCGTTGGGTTCCCCTGCTGCTCATGCTTTGTCTGGGCGGTTGCGGCACCTACTACGGTCAGCTGGCCCGTGGGCAGCTGGAACTGCTGCGCCAGCGCGAGCCGGTGGAGCGGATCATCGCCGACCCCTCGCGCGATGCGCAGCTGCGCGAGCGCCTCGCCCTGGCCCTGCAGGCGCGCGCCTTCGCCAGTGCGCGGCTCGGGCTGCCCGACAACGGCAGCTACCGCGTCTACGCCGACATCGGCCGTCCCTACGTGGTGTGGAACGTCTTCGCCACGCCGGAATTCTCGATCCAGCCGCTGACCCACTGCTTCCCCATCGCCGGCTGCGTCGCCTACCGCGGTTACTACCGCCAGGGCGCGGCGCGCGGCGCGGCGGCGCTGCTCGGCCAGCAGGGCTACGACACCCATGTCGCCGGCGTCGAGGCCTATTCCACCCTGGGCTGGTTCGACGATCCGCTGCTCAGCTCGATGATGAGCTGGGACGAGGACCGGCTGGCCGCGCTGATCTTCCACGAACTCGCCCATCAGCAGCTCTACGTGCCGGACGACACCGCCTTCAACGAATCCTTCGCCAGCTTCGTCGAGCGCGAGGGGCTGCGTCAGTGGCGCGCCAGCCGGGGGCTGCCACCACGCGACGAGCAGGCGCGCGAGCAGTACGCCGCGCTCGTCGAGCTGGTGCTGGAGACCCGCGAGCGGCTCGACCGGCTCTATGCCTCGGGGTTGCCCGAGGCGCGGATGCGCCAGGCCAAGGCCGAGGAATTCGAACGCCTGCGGCGTCTCTACCGCGAGCGGCGTGATCGGCAGTGGGGCGGGGTGGGGCGCTTCGATCGCTGGATCGAGCAGCCCTTGAACAACGCCCGGCTGCTGCCCTTCGGCCTCTATGACCGCTGGGTGCCCGCCTTCGCCAGTCTGTTCGAGCAGGTCGGGCGTGACTGGCCGGCCTTCTACGCGCGGGTCGCCGAACTCGGCCGGTTGCCCGTCAAGGAGCGGGAGGCGCGGCTCGACGCGCTTCGCTGAGCCGTTTCCCTGCACCGACGGCGCGGGCCGACCCCATCGAAGGCCGTCCATCCACAAGCGCCTTGGCGCCGCCCATCCAGAAAACCTCCGACCCGACGATCTGCAAGGAATTTGTCCGGCACCGCCTCCGTCCCTTTTCAAGGGCCGCAGCGTTTTGCGGCCGCCCCCTCGGGCGTACCCCGTACGCCGTGAATGACCCGTCCCACGGAGGCTCCATGGATAAGCTGTCAGGCATACTCGACAACAAGGGCACGCCCTTGGCAAAGCAGAAGTTCACCTGGAAGGAGATGACCGGCAAGCCCATCAGCAAACTCGATGACGACGCCTTCACCCGCGTGCGCATCATCCTCATGAACGGCATCGAGACCGACGCGCTGCGTCTCAAGCACGGCATCGCCCGCATCACTGGCCAGCTGCGCCAGCCGCTGGCCGAGATCCGCCGGGTCGAGCAGCACCAGGCGACCATGGTCAACTGGCTGATCTCCGCCGACCACTCGCCCCTGGAAACCACGGTGGCCTACGAGCAGGTGGCCATCGAGGTGACGGCCGCGGTGGCGCAGAGCGAGCCCGACCCTTACCAGGCGCAGACCTATCGCTTCGGCCTGCTGGAGGACTTCGATCACCTCTACCGCTATTCGGCGATGCTCGACCGCCTCGAAGGCAAGGATGCGAACAACATCCTGCAGGGCTACACCGACATCGTGCCGGGCCGCCCGACCTCCCAGCACCACCGGCACCCCGACGACGACCTGCGCGAAAGCTACGTGAAGGACGAGGCGGCGCTGATCACCAAGATCCACGCCGCGATGATCACCGCGGCCGAGTTCCAGACCCACGACTACTACATGAACATCGGCCCGCTGTTCGCCGACCCGCTGGCGCGCCAGCTGTACGCCGAGATCGCCTCGGTCGAGGAGCAGCACGTCACCCAGTACGGCTCGCTGGCCGATCCGCAGGAAAGCTTCATGGAGAAGTGGCTGGTCCACGAAGCCATGGAGGTCTACGCCTACGCCAGCTGTGCCGAGCAGGAAACGAATCCGCGCATCAAGGCGATCTGGGAGCGCTTCCTCGACTATGAGCTGGGCCACCTGAACGTCGCCTGCGAGTACTTCAAGAAGCTCGAGCGGCGCGATCCGGCGGAAATTCTCGGCGGGCCGCTGCCCAAGATGGTCGAGTTCAAGAGCCAGCGCGAATTCGTGCGCAAGGTGCTCGCCGCCGAGCTCAACCTGCGCACCAGCGGCACCCAGTACGTGGATATCACCCAGGAGCCGAAGAGCTCCCTCGACTACCGTGCACAGCTCAATTCGGAAGGCATCGCCGCCGACATCGTCTCCGCTGGCTACCAGTGGGCGCCGGGCACCGAACTGATCCGTAAAGCTTCCTGAGGAGAATGACCATGGCCCACGCTGCCAAAGTCGGCACCAACGTGACCGGCGTGCAAATGTCCCCCAAGGACACCAAGAGCCTCCTGGAGGCCGTCAATTCCATCACCCCCGACGTGCCGGGCGACGAAACCGGAATCGCCCGCGAGCGCGGGGCCCGTGCCGAGGACGCGGGGCGCATCGGCTCGGTGCCGATCCCGGGTTCGGCCAAGGGCATGATCAAGACGACCTTCGACATGCTCAAGGGCAAGAGCCCGGAAATCCTCATCGACAAGCTCGGCGAACGCCTGGCCTACGAGCGCAACGGCGTGCGCCTGTACGACGCGATGATCGCCAAGGCCAAGGCGCTTGAGCCCGCCAACTCGCCGCTGGTCGATACCCTCAAGCACATCCGCGAGGAAGAGGCCGAGCACATGATGCTGCTGGTCAGCGCGATCGAGCAGCTGGGCGCCGACCCCACCGCGCAGACGCCGAGCGCCGATGTGGTCGGGGTCATGGCCATGGGCATCGTCCAGGTGCTGACCGACCCGCGCACCAACGTCGAGCAGGGCCTCAACGCGCTGCTGACCGTGGAGCTGGCGGACAACGCGGCCTGGGAGCTGTTGATCGAGCTGTCCCGCGCCGCTGGGCACGACAATATTGCCGACAGTTTCATGAAGGCGCTGGACCAGGAAAACGACCATCTGGTGAAGATCAAGACCGTGATGCGCCGCGACCTGATCACCCAGATCAAGTAATTCCCTCGCGACGACGCCCGGCAGGCGAACCGCCCGCCGGGTGGCGTCCGACCGCTTCCCGCTACGCCTGCTCAGGCGAAGGCCGCGCGCAGCTCCGGCAGCGTGGCGTAGTAGTAGGCCGGCGACTCGGCCATCAGCTCGGCATGGCTGCCGAATCCGTATCCCACCGCTGCCGCCTGCAGGCCGTTGGCGCGCGCGCCGATCAGGTCGTGCTTGCGGTCGCCGACCATCAGCGTGTCGGCCGTCTCGAGGCGTTCTTCGGCGAGCAGGTGGGCGATCAGCTCGACCTTGTCGGTGCGGGTGCCGTCGAGCTCGCTGCCGTAGATCACCTTGAAGTGCCGGTCGAAGGCGAAGTGGCGGGCGATCTCGCGGGCGAACACCGAGGGTTTGGAGGTGGCGACATAGAGCGTGCGTCCCTGGCCGCGCAGGTGCTCGAGCATCTCCAGCACGCCGTCGAACAGCAGGTTCTCGTAGAGCCCGGTGACCCTGAAGCGCTCGCGGTAATGCTCCACCGCCTGCCACGCCCGCGCTTCGTCGAAGCCGTAGAACTGCATGAAGGCCTGCAGCAGGGGCGGGCCGATGAAGGGTTCGAGCTTGGCGAGGTCCGGCTCGTCGATGCCGAGCCTGGCCAGCGCGTGCTGGATCGAGCGGGTGATGCCCTCGCGCGGGTCGGTGAGCGTCCCGTCGAGGTCGAAAAGAATCGTCGCGTGGTGCATGGGCAGCGGCCGGCAGCGGGAGGGTTGCCGATTGTCCCGTACCCGGCCGGTACGGGCAACGCGCCAGGGCTCAGCGCGCCGCGGTCCGCAGGCGCTGCGCGAGGGCGTTCGCGGCGGCGAGGTCCTGCTCGATCAGGCTGCCCAGCCAGTCCATGAATGCCCGTACCCGGCGCGGCAGGTTGCGCCGGTGGGCATAGAGCAGCGAAGCGCTCATCGGCGCCGGCACGTGGTCGGGCAGCACCAGCTGCAGTTCGCCCCGTTCGAGCGATTCGCACACGCCGGCCAGCGGTACCTGGATCAGGCCGAAACCACCGAGGCAGGCTTCCTTGTAGCCGTCGCTGTTGTTCACCGTGACCCGGCCGCGCATCGGCAGGCACAGCGTCCTGCCGTTCTCCTCGTACTCGAAGCCGGCCGAGCGGGCGCCGAGCACCGACACGTAGTGGATCAGCTGATGATCGGCGAGGTCGTCCAGCGTCCTGGGCGTGCCATGGGCCTCGAGATAGGCGGGGCTGGCGCAGTTGACCAGCGGATAGCTGCCGAGCCGGCGCGCCACCAGGCCCGTGTCGCTGACCTCGCCGATACGCAGGACGCAATCGAACCCCTCGCGCACCAGGTCCACCCGCCGGTCGGTGGCGCTGACTTCCATTTCCAGCGCCGGGTGCCGGTCGAGGAATTCGCCCAGGCGCGGCATCACCAGGTTGCGCGCGAGGGCGACCGGCAGGTCGATGCGCAGGCGTCCGGTGAGCGAGCTGCCTTCGCGGAACAGCCCCTCGACTTCGTCCACCTGATCGAGCATGTCGCGGCAGCGCTCGTACAGGAGCTGGCCGTCCTGCGTCGGCTGTACCCGGCGGGTGGTGCGTTGCAGCAGGCGCGTGCCGAGCCGCTGTTCGAGCGCGCGGATCTGTTCGGAAACCGTCGAGCGGGGCAGGCCGAGGCTGTCGGCGGCGCCGGTGAAGCTCGCCAGTTCATGGACCCGGACGAAGGTGCGCAGCAGGTCGAGCAGGTTCATCGGACCGTCCTGATTGATCGTGTTGATCGAACAGTCTATCCGGGCCTGGATGATTTATCCGGCCTGGTTTGAACAATAGAGTCGATCCCGTACCCACCACCCCACTCGGGAGACTCGACATGACAGGCAAACTCGCAGTGATCACCGGCACCAGCCGCGGGCTCGGCCGCAACGCCGCCCTGAAGCTGGCCGCCCAGGGCGTCGACATCATCGGCACCTACCTCAGCAAGGCCAGCGAAGCCCAGGCGGTGGCCGAAGAGATCGAGCGTCTCGGCGTCCGGGCGCTGATGCTGCCGCTGGACGTGGGCGACAGCTCGGGCTTCGCCGACTTCGCCGAACGGCTGCGCGCGGCGCTGCCCGAGCGCTTCGGCCGCCAGGACATCGACTTTCTGGTGAACAACGCCGGCACCGGCCAGACCACCAGCTTCGCCGAAACCAGCGAGGCGCTGTTCGACCTGATGATGAACATGCACCTGAAGGGGCCGTTCTTCCTGACCCAGGCGCTGCTGCCGCTGATCGTCGACGGCGGGCGCATCCTCAACGTCTCCAGCGGGCTGACGCGCTTCACGCTGCCCGGCTACTCGGCCTACGCGGTGATGAAAGGCGGCATCGAGGTGCTGACGCGCTACCAGGCCCGTGAACTCGGCGCGCGCGGGATCAGCGTCAACGTGCTCGCCCCCGGCGCGATCGAGACCGACTTCGGCGGCGGCGCGGTGCGCGACAATGCCGAGCTCAACGCCTTCGTCGCGGCGAACACCGCCAAGGGCCGGGTCGGTCAGCCGGACGACATCGGCCTGGCCGTCGCCGCGCTGCTGAGCGAAGGCGGCCGCTGGATCACCGGCCAGCGCATCGAGGCCTCTGGCGGGATGTTTCTCTGACCCTGAGGGCGATGCGGGTGTGCGCCCGCATGGCCTGCGTCGGGCTGAAGAGCTCGCGGTCAAGACCCCGCTCCCACGGGTGAGTGCTCCAAGGCAGCGCCCGCGCTTGTGGGAGCCGTCGGGGGCGCCTGGTTTTGACCGCGAAGGCTTCGGATCAGCCGCCGTAGCCTTCGGCCAGGTGCTGGTCCTTGAGCTTCACGTAATTACCCGCGGTGTAGCTGAAGAAGGTGCGTTCCTTGTCGGTGAGCGGACGCGCCTGCTTCACCGGGCTGCCGACGTAGAGGTAGCCGCTCTCCAGGGTCTTGCCCGGAGGCACCAGGCTGCCGGCGCCGATGATCACTTCGTCCTCGACCACCGCCCCGTCCATCACGATCGACCCCATGCCCACCAGAATCCGGTTGCCCAGGGTGCAGCCATGGAGGGTGACCTTGTGGCCCACGGTGACTTCGTCGCCGATGGTCAGGGGAAAGCCGTCGGGGTTGAACGGGCCGGCGTGGGTGATGTGCAGCACGCTGCCGTCCTGGATGCTGGTGCGGTTGCCGATGCGGATGCGGTGCATGTCGCCGCGGATCACCGTCAGCGGCCAGACCGAACTGTCGGCGCCGAGGTGGATGTCGCCGATGAGCACGGCCGAGGGGTCGACGAAGACGCGTTCGCCGAGTCGTGGCGTGTGGTCCTGGAAGGTGCGGATGGTCATGGATGGCTCCGATGTGATGGCGGCGCGCCCAGGCGAGCCGCGCGAAAGGTCTGAAGCTTAATGGACGGCATCGCGCAGGGGGCGAAAGAACTCGCCGGGCGTCGCGCCGAACTGTTCGCGAAAGGCCGCGATGAAGGCCGACAGGGACTCGTAGCCGCTGGCCAGCGCCACGTCGGTGACCCGCTCGCCACGCTCCAGCCCGGGCAGGGCGCTGAGCAGGCGCAGGCGTTGGCGCCAGGCACGGAACGTCAGCCCGGTCTCGCGCAGGAACAGGCGGCTGAGGGTGCGCTCCGAGACGCCCAGCGCCTGGCTCCAGTCGGCCAGGCCCTGCGCGGAGTCGGGATGCGCCTGCAGGCGCCTGCACAGGCGATGCAGCCGCGGCTCGACCGGCAGCGGCAGCATCAGCTCGACCTCCGGCGCGCTGCCCAGCTGATCGAGCAGGACCTGCACCAGGCGGCCCTCGGGGCCCTGTTCGTCATAGGTCTCGGGCAGCGTGGCGAAGTGGCCGATCAGCTCGCGCAGCAGCGGGCTCACCTGCAGCACGCGGCAATGCGCGGGCGCATCGCCGGCCACGCGCCGGTCGATGTACAGGCTGCGGATGCAGGTATCCGGCGCGCAGAACACCTGATGGGGCACGCCGGCCGGCACCCACACCGCACGCAGCGGCGGGGCGATGAAGCGGCCGCTGTCGGTGCGCACTTCGAGCACGCCTTCCACGGCATGGGAAATCTGGACCCAGGGGTGGCTGTGGCGATAGCCGAGCTTGAGGTTGGGCGGCGAATCGAGCTTGCCGTACACCGGCCGCGGCAACGTCGCGGGCATGTTCGGCTCGGCGGTCACGGCGATCGGTTGTCCGATTGGCGACATTTAGTGCCTGCTTGGCGTTAGCCGGAAGGAAAACGTCACGTTAAGGTCGCTCCCCTTCGTCCGCAAGCCCGGGAGCCGCTCGATGGCCAAGCTTCGCCTGCTGTTCGACAATTTCACCCTCGCCTTGCTGGCGGTGATCGCCATCGCCACCGTCTTGCCCTGCGAGGGCCGTGGCGCGGTGTTCTTCGAGTGGCTCACCGCCCTGGCCATCGGCCTGCTGTTCTTCATGCACGGCGCCAAGCTTTCGCGCGAAGCGATCCTGGCCGGCGCCGGCCACTGGCGGCTGCACCTGCTGGTGTTCTTCTGCACCTTCGTCATGTTTCCCCTGCTGGGGCTGGCGCTCAGGCCGGTGCTGGCGCCGCTGGTCGGCGCCGAGCTGTACCTGGGCATGCTTTACCTGTGCGCGCTGCCGGCCACGGTGCAATCGGCGATCGCCTTCACCTCGCTGGCGCGGGGCAACGTGCCGGCGGCGATCTGCAGCGCGGCGGCGTCCAGCCTGATCGGCATCTTCCTCACGCCGGTGCTGGTGCTGCTGCTGATGGGGGTCGAAGGCGATACCGGCTCGACGCTCGATTCGATCGGCAGGATCGTCCTGCAGCTGCTGGTGCCCTTCGTCGCCGGGCAGGTCGCGCGGCGCTGGATCGGCGCCTGGGTGACGCGCAACAGGAACTGGCTCAAGACCGTCGACCAGAGCTCGATCCTGCTGGTGGTCTACACCGCGTTCAGCGGGGCGGTGGTCGAAGGGCTCTGGCAGACCGTCCCGCTCGTCAACCTGCTGGGTCTGGCGCTGGCGTGCTGCCTGCTGCTGGCGCTGGTGCTGTGGTTGACGAGCCTGCTGGGCAGGCTGCTGGGCTTCAGTCTGGAAGATCGCATCACCCTCCTCTTCGCCGGCTCGAAGAAGAGCCTGGCCACCGGCGTGCCGATGGCGCAGGTGCTGTTCGCCACCAGCGCGGTGGGGATGATCATCCTGCCGCTGATGCTCTTCCACCAGATCCAGCTGATGGTCTGCGCGGTCCTGGCCCAGCGTTACGCGCGCCGTGATGAAGCGCCGGAGGCATCGCCGTCGCCGCGCTGAACGGCCAGGAATGGAGGCTGCGTGGCCGCGCAATTGCCTTTAACATGCGGGGGTGAGTATTTCCTAGAAGGGCATTGCCGTGACCGATACCAACCCCCTGCTTCGGGACTTCGACCTGCCTCCCTATTCGGAGATTCGTCCGGAACACGTCGAGCCGGCCATCGACGCCATCCTCGGTGACAACCGGGTCGCGCTTCAGGAGTTGCTCAGCCGGCCCGCCGAAAGCCTGGACTGGCAGACCCTGGTGGTCGGCCTGGACGAGATGAACGAGCGGCTCGGCCGCGCCTGGGGTCCGGTGAGCCACCTCAACTCGGTCAAGAACAGCCCCGAGCTGCGCGCCGCCTACGAGGCCTGCCTGCCCAAACTGTCGGCCTATTCCACTGAACTGGGGCAGAACCCCGACCTGTTCCGCGCCTACCAGGCGCTGGCCAACAGCCCGGAAGCCGACAGCTTCGAGGTGGCGCAGAAGACCATCCTCGAGCATTCGCTGCGCGATTTCCGCCTCTCGGGCATCGACCTGCCGCCGGTCGAGCAGCAGCGCTTCGGCGCCATCCGCATGAAGCTCTCGGAGCTGGCCAGCCGCTTCTCCAACCAGTTGCTCGACGCCACCCAGGCCTGGACCAAGCACATCACCGACGAGTCCGCGCTCGCCGGCCTGACCGAGTCGGCCAAGGCGCAGATGGCCCAGGCGGCCCAGGCCAAGGAGCTGGACGGCTGGCTGATCACCCTGGAGTTTCCCAGCTACTACGCGGTGATGACCTACGCCGATGACCGCGCCCTGCGCGAAGAGGTCTACACCGCCTATTCGACCCGCGCCTCCGATCAGGGGCCGAACGCCGGTCAGTTCGACAACGGCCCGGTGATGGCCGAGATCCTCGACCTGCGCCAGGAGCTCGCCAAACTGCTCGGCTTCGCCAACTACGCCGAGCTGTCGCTGGCGACCAAGATGGCCGAGTCCACCGACCAGGTGCTGGGCTTCCTGCGTGACCTGGCCCGGCGCAGCAAGCCGTTCGCCGAGCGCGACCTGGCCGAGCTGCGCGCCTTCGCGGCCGAGCAGGGGCTGGATGACCTGCAGAACTGGGATCTGGGCTACTACAGCGAGAAGCTGCGCCAGCAGCGCTACAGCCTCAACCAGGAAGCCGTGCGCGAGTACTTCCCCGTGGACAAGGTGCTCTCGGGCCTGTTCGCCATCGTCCAGCGCCTCTACGGCATCGAGATCCACGAGCTGGAAGACTTCGACAGCTGGCACCCGGACGTGCGCCTGTTCGAGATCCGCGAAAACGGCGAGCACGTCGGGCGCTTCTTCTTCGACCTCTACGCGCGCTCGAACAAGCGCGGTGGTGCCTGGATGGACGGCGCCCGCGACAAGCGCCGCACCGCCCTCGGCGAACTGCAGACGCCGGTGGCCAACCTGGTCTGCAACTTCACCCCGCCGGTGGGCGAGCGCCCGGCGCTGCTGACCCACGATGAAGTCACCACCCTGTTCCACGAGTTCGGCCACGGCCTGCACCACCTGCTGACCCGCGTCGAGCATGCCGGCGCTTCCGGGATCAACGGCGTGGCCTGGGATGCGGTCGAGCTGCCGAGCCAGTTCATGGAGAACTGGTGCTGGGAGCCCGAGGGCCTGGCGCTGATCGCCGGCCATTACCAGACCGGCGAAGCGCTGCCGCGCCAGATGCTGGACAAGATGCTCGCGGCGAAGAACTTCCAGTCCGGCATGGTGATGGTGCGCCAGCTCGAATTCTCGCTGTTCGACTTCGAGCTGCACGCCACCCACGGCGACGGGCGCAGCGTGCTCGACGTGCTCGACACCATCCGCGACGAGGTCGCGGTGATCCGTCCGCCGGCCAACAACCGCTTCCCCAACAGCTTCGCGCACATCTTCGCGGGCGGTTACGCGGCCGGCTACTACAGCTACAAGTGGGCCGAGGTGCTGTCGTCCGACGCCTACTCGCGTTTCGAGGAAGAGGGCGTGTTCAACGCCGAGACGGGCCGGGCGTTCCGCGATGCGATCCTCGCCCGCGGCGGCTCCCAGGAGCCGATGGTGCTGTTCGTCGATTTCCGCGGCCGCGAGCCGTCGATCGACGCGCTGCTGCGCCACCTCGGGCTGACGGCGGAGGCGGCATGAGCCAGCCACCGGTCAAGCGCTTCATCGCCGGGGCGGTCTGCCCGGCGTGCAGCGCCCAGGACAGCATCAAGATGTGGGACGTCGACGGCGTGCCGCATCGCGAATGCGTCGTCTGCGGCTACGCCGACACCCTCAACGCCCAGGGCCAGTCGGTGCCCAGCGAGCTCGGCACCCGGGTCAACCAGCCCAAGCCGAAGGTCGCCGATGCCAAGGTCCAGTCGGTGCAGTTCTTCCCCAACCCCAAGCTGAAAAAGCCCGAGCCGTGATCCCCGCCGGCTGGCACCTGACCTGTGGCGACCTGGCGGCCGAAAGCGTCGCCACCGTCACGGCCGGCCAGCCCGACGTGCGGATTCGGGCCATGCGCGACGACCTTGCCGTCGGCCCGCTGCGGGACGTGGACGCCGCGCGCTGCCCGGCGCGCGCCTCGTTCTGGGAGGCGGTCTGGCCGGACGCTGCCGAGCCGCGGCCCGACTTCGCCGATGACCTGGGTAACGATGCCCGCTGGCTCGCCGAGCTGCCGGGGCAGGGGCTCGGCGGGACCGTCTGGCATGGCGACAGCGCGTCCGAGCAGCTGTTGTTGGCGCGGGTCTGCGCGGCCCTGGCCGGCAGCCCGCTGCCCCTGTTCGAAATCGCCTGTGGCACCGGCGACAGCCGCGTCGGCACGCGCATGGCGGTCTCGATGCATCCGCCGGCGGCGCTGGCCGAGCGCTTTCGCCCGCAGCGGATCGACGCTGCGCGCCAGCATCGGCTGGCCGAGCAATGGCGCGGTGCGGTGGCGGAGGATGCGGATATTCGCCGCTGGCGCGAAGGGCGCTTCTTCGGCGAGGGTTTCGAGGCCATCGATGCGCCGCTCGTCGCGGCGACGGGACCGGACTGGAGGCCGCTGGCGCAAGCCATGGCCGAGGTGATGAGGCACTGCGACGGCTTCTTCCCCACCGATTATTTTCTCTACTGGCGTGCCCGCGAGCTGGCGCGGGCCGGCCGGCTCGAACTGGACGGCGTGCCGCGCGCGCAATACGCCGCCTTGCGGGTACGCCGCGCGGCTAGTGCAGCCTGAGGCTCTTGCGCAGCGTCTCCAGCGTTTGCTCCAGCGCGGCGGCATTGGCCACCGGCATCGCATAGCTGAGCGAATAGACGGCCTTGTCGTTGCGCGCCATCAGCAGGTTCTGCTGCAACACGGGCGTGCCCTGCTGGCTGATGTCGCAGCGCACCTCGCGCGCGGGCAGGTCGCCCATTTCGGTATCGGCCGGCGGCTGGCAGGCGGTCAGCAGCAGGTTCTGCGCGAACCCCAGCTGGATGCCCTGGCGCATCTGCCGGAGCACCTTGTCCAGATCGATCTCCACGCTTGGCGAGAGCGGCAGGCGGGTGATCTCGACGACCACCTCCTGCTCGCCGTTGGGCTTGAGCTTCATCGCGCGCTGACGCTCGCCGCTGACCTCCGGTTCGAACGGCGATTGCGGCGCGGGCATCTGCTCCACCTCCCAGCCGGCGGGCCAGTCCACCTCGAAGGTCTCGGCCAGGGCAGCGCTGCAGAACAGAAGGGCAAGGACGGCAAGTGGAGCGCGAGAGGGCATCGTGGGAACTCTGGGAAACATCGCACCAGCCTGCCTGATGCGACGCAGGGCCACAACCGCCGCCGTTCCGTCGGGCAGACCAACGGCGCGCCCCGGGCCGTGCGCATGGGCCGGCTCTTTGATACTGTATTTATATACAGCTATTCGGAGCCGCCCATGTTTCCCCCCAAGACCACCCCGCGCGGGCGCGGCACCGCGATCAACCCGCACAACCGCTTCGCCCCGACCCTGACCGAAGCCTACGACGACGGCTGGGAGCAGGAGGTGCCGCCGACCCGCGCCACCGAAGTGCGCCGCGAGCTGGCCAAGACGGTGCTGACCCGCAACCAGTCTCCGGATGTCGGCTTCGACCGTTCGGTGAACCCCTATCGGGGCTGCGAGCACGGCTGCATCTACTGCTTCGCCCGGCCCAGCCACGCCTACTGGGACCTGTCGCCGGGGATCGATTTCGAGACTCGCCTGATCGCCAAGACCAACCTCGCCGAACGGCTGGAGCAGGAGCTGTCCAAGCCCGGCTACGTGCCGCAGCCCCTGGCGCTGGGGGTCAACACCGACGCCTACCAGCCGCTCGAACGCGACCAGCGCCTGACGCGGCAGGCGCTGGAGATCCTGCTGCGCTTCAAGCATCCGCTGCACATCATCACCAAGAGTTCGCTGGTGCTGCGCGATCTGGACCTGCTGGTGCCGCTGGCCGAGCAGCGGCTGGTGACCGTGTCCCTGAGCCTGACCACCCTGGACGACGAGCTCAAGCGCATCATGGAGCCGCGCGCGGCCTCGCCGTCGGCGCGCCTGCGCACCCTGCGCACCCTGCACGAGGCCGGCGTGCCGGTCAGCGTGATGTGCGCGCCGATGATCCCGATGATCAACGACATGGAACTGGAGAGGATGCTCGAGGCCGCCCGCGAGGCCGGCGCGCGCTCGGCCGGCTACGTGCTGCTGCGCCTGCCCCACGAGGTCGCGCCGCTGTTCGAGGCCTGGCTCGGCGAGCATTTCCCGGACCGCGCCGCCCACGTGATGAGCCTGGTGCGCCAGTCCCGGGGCGGCAAGGATTACGACAGCCGCTTCGGCACCCGGATGCGCGGGGAGGGCCATTTCGCCGAGCTGATCGCCCAGCGCTTCAGGCTCGCCTGCAAGCGCCTGGGCTACAACCGGCGCGAGGACAACTACGGGCTCGATTGCAGCCGTTTCGCCCCGCCCGGACAGCAGCTGAGCCTGATCTAGCGGCCCGCGGAGTGGATGCGTCCCCGCGCGAACCGGCCCTGCCGATGTGGCCTATTGCCTGCGTGAAAGCCGCGTAGCAGAGCGGCGCATTCAGGTTCGTTTAAGTTTGCCGAGCTAGCCTCGTGGCGAATGTGACCAGCCGGTCACGACCACAGGAGGCTTGAGCATGAATGATCGCACCCTACCGGCCAGCACCCCGGAAGACCCGCCCGTCACGCCGAGCGCCGACGAGGCGCTGAGTCAGGTCGTCGAGGGCTTTCGTCGCTTTCGCCGGGAGGTGTTTCCCGAGCAGCAGGCGTTGTTTCGCCGGCTGGCCAATGCCCAGCGGCCGCGGGCGATGTTCATCACCTGCGCCGATTCCCGGATCGTCCCCGAGCTGATCACCCAGAGCGCGCCGGGAGACCTGTTCGTCACCCGCAACGTCGGCAACGTGGTGCCTCCCTACGGGCAGATGAACGGCGGCGTGTCCACCGCCATCGAATACGCGGTGATGGCCCTCGGCGTGCAGCACATCATCGTCTGCGGCCATTCCGATTGCGGGGCGATGAAGGCGGTGCTCGACCCGCAGACGCTGGAGCGCATGCCGACGGTCAAGGCCTGGCTGCGCCACAGCGAGGTCGCCCGGACCGTGGTCGAGCAGAACTGCGCCTGCAGCGGCCACGCCGGCCTTGGCGTGCTCACCGAGGAGAACGTGGTCGCCCAGCTCGACCACCTGCGCACCCATCCCTCGGTGGCCGCGCGGCTTGCCAGCGGCCAGCTGTTCATTCACGGCTGGGTGTACGACATCGAGAGTTGCGACATCCGCGCCTACGACGCGCGCCGTGGCGTCTTCCTGCCACTCGACGGCGAAGGTCCGGCGCCGGTCGCCACGCCACGGCCGCGCTACCAGCCGGCCTGAGCCGCCTTGTTCCGAAGCCGTGCGCCTGCCGGCGTCGCGGCTGCCTCGTGTCTTGCTCCAGGGGAGAGACCGCTTCATGTCAATCCAATCGCTCAAAGCCACCTTGCCGCGCGATGCGCTGGCATCGCTGGTGGTATTTCTGGTGGCGCTGCCGCTGTGCATGGGCATCGCCATCGCCTCCGGCATGCCGCCGGCCAAGGGTCTGATCACCGGCATCGTCGGCGGGCTGGTGGTCGGCTGGCTGGCCGGAGCGCCGCTGCAGGTCAGCGGCCCGGCGGCGGGCCTCACGGTGCTGGTCTTCGAGTTGGTCCAGCGACACGGCGTGGCGATGCTCGGGCCAATCCTGCTGCTGGCCGGCGCGCTGCAGTTGCTGGCCGGACGCCTGCGACTGGGCTGCTGGTTTCGCGTCACCGCACCGGCGGTGGTCTACGGGATGCTCGCCGGCATCGGCGTGCTGATCGTGCTGTCGCAGGTCCACGTGATGCTCGACGCCACGCCGCGGGCATCCGGCCTGGATAACCTGGGCGCGTTCCCGGCGGCGGTGCGCGAGGCCCTGTCGCTTTCGGGCAGTGGCGGCGAGGCGGCGCTGCTCGGGCTGCTGACCATCGCCGTGATGTGGAGCTGGGACCGTTTCGCCCCGCGCCGCCTGAAGCTGCTGCCCGGCGCCTTGCTCGGCGTCGGGCTGGCGACCCTCGCCGGGCTCTGGTTCGGCCTGGAGGTGCGTCGGGTCGAGGTGCCGGCCAACCTGGGCGAGGCGATCGACTGGCTGCGGCCGGACGACCTGCTTGCCCTGGCCGATCCGCATCTGCTGGTGGCGGCGCTGGCCGTGGCCTTCATCGCCAGCGCCGAGACGCTGCTGTCCGCCGCGGCGGTGGACCGCATGCACCAGGGGCCGCGGGCCGACTTCGACCGCGAGCTGTCCGCCCAGGGTATCGGCAACATGCTCTGCGGGGTGCTCGGCGCGCTGCCGATGACGGGGGTGATCGTGCGCAGTTCGGCCAACGTCCAGGCCGGCGCGACCACCCGCCTGTCGGCGATGCTGCACGCCGTCTGGCTGCTCGCCGCGGTGGTCCTGCTGGCCGCCCTGCTCGAGCGGATACCGGTGGCGAGCCTGGCCGGCGTGCTGGTCTACACGGGCCTGAAGCTGGTCGACCTCAAGGCGCTGCGCCACCTTGGCCGCTACGGCCGGATGGCGATGCTGATCTACCTGGCCACAGCCCTGGCGATCGTCGCCACCGATCTGCTCACCGGCGTGCTGCTCGGTTTTGCCCTGACCCTGGTGCAGCTCGCCTGGCGTGCCTCGCGGCTGGACATTTCCCTGCGTCGCAGCGGCCGCGACGTGGAGCTGCAGATGGACGGCGCGGCGACCTTCCTCAAGGTGCCGCAGCTGGCGCAGACCCTCGAGACGCTGCCGCGCGATGCCCGGCTGCACGTGCCGCTCGAGCGCCTGGGCTACATCGACCACGCCTGCATGGAGCTGCTGGAGGAATGGCAGCGCGCCAACCACGCCAGCGGCGGGCGGCTGATCATCGAGCCGCGCGACCTCGAGCGCCGGGTCGAGGGGCAGGGCGGTCAGGGCGTCGGGATGGCGACGGCAGGGGGGAACTAAAGCCTGCCGCCCGGCCCCCAAGACCCAGGTTTGCCCACGATCCGGAGGACGCTTGGATATCTTTCTCGACCTGTTGCAGTGGCCGGCGATGCTGATCACGGTCGCCGCGGCCTGGCTGATCGGCTCGCTCAACCCCCGACGGCGCACGGTGGGGTTCTGGTGCTTTCTCGCGAGCAACGTGCTGTGGGTCGTGTGGGGGCTGCACGCCAGCGCCTGGGCGCTGATCGCCCTGCAGGTGTGCCTGGCGATCATGAACATTCGCGGCGTGAAGAAGAACGACCGCGACGACCGCCAGGCCGGGGCGCAAGGCGCGGCCTGAAGCCTACCGGCGCGTTGCGCGACCGCGCGCCGGCCCCTCCGGCGCGCCCCCAAAATCCCCTTGCCGGAATCGCCCGGCGGGCGCAACGCCTCGGCTGGCGCGGCTTCGGGCGATTGTGTTGCGTCAAATTGCCAGAGCCGCATCGCTGTCTATACTCCGGAAACGAAGGCGTGACCAGTTGAGTTCCGACTGTGCGACAGCACGGGTCTGGCGACCGAATCATCGGGGGTGGCCAGACGGGCCTTGCTTAGGCCTTGTTCGGGAAACGCAGGGCGTCCACGTGCAAGCGGCCAGGCAGGGCGCGCGAAGGCGGCGTCGTTTACGGGGTAAGCGATGCGAGGCTTTCGGCGCGGCGGCAGCAGCGCGGGCACACCGATCGTTTTCAGAGGCTGTAAACCAGTCGGCGGGATAACAATAACCATAAGGGGAACCCGCAATGACGCGACATCCACGAGTCTGGATGGGCCTCGGGCTGTGGCCGGCGGCAGGCCTTGCCGAAGCGGCCTGGGATGTGAACATGCGAACCGGGGTGACGGACGTCAGCCATTCGGTTTTCAACCTTCACATGACCATCTTCTGGATTTGCGTCGTCATCGGCATCCTGGTGTTCGCCGCGATGTTCTGGTCGATGCTCATGCATCGGCGCTCCCAGGGTCATCAACCGGCCCACTTCCACGAGAACACCCGCGTCGAGGTGCTCTGGACCGTCATCCCGCTGCTGATCCTGATCGGCATGGCGATTCCGGCCACCCGTACGCTGATGCACATCTACGACACCAGCGAGTCGGACGTCGACATCCAGGTCACCGGCTACCAATGGAAGTGGCACTACAAGTACCTGGGCGAGGACGTCGAGTTCTTCAGCAACCTGACCACCCCGCGCGACCAGATCAACAACCGCGAGGCCAAGGGCGAGCACTACCTGCTGGAGGTGGACGAGCCGCTGGTGATTCCGGCCGGTGCCAAGGTGCGCTTCCTGATCACCGCCGCCGACGTCATCCATTCCTGGTGGGTGCCGGACCTGGCGGTGAAGAAGGACGCCATCCCCGGCTTCGTCAACGAGTCCTGGACCCGGGTGGAGCGGCCCGGCATCTACCGCGGCCAGTGCACCGAGCTGTGCGGCAAGGACCACGGCTTCATGCCGGTGGTGGTGGAGGTCAAGTCCGCCGAGGACTACGCCGCCTGGATCGGCGAGAAGAAGGAGGAGGCCGCGCGGATCAAGGAGCTGACCAGCAAGGACTGGACCCTCGACGAGCTGATGGCCCACGGCGAGAAGGTCTACCAGACCAACTGCGTCGCCTGCCACCAGGCCAATGGCGAGGGCATCCCGCCGACCTTCCCGGCGCTCAAGGGCTCGCCGATCGCCACGGGTGAGGCCCAGGCCCACCTGGACATCGTCGTCCACGGCAAGCGCGGCACCTCGATGCCGGCCTTCGGCGGCCAGCTTTCGGAAGTCGACATCGCCGCGGTGATCACCTACGAGCGCAATGCCTGGGGCAACAAGGTCGGCGACATGGTCCTGCCCAAGGACGTCCTGGCCTTCAAACAGGCCGACGAAGCCAGCCAATAAGAGGAGTGCCGAGATGAGTGCAGTGATCGACGATCATGGTCATGCCGGACACGACCATCACCACGGCCCCGCCAAGGGGCTGTCGCGCTGGCTGTTGACCACCAACCACAAGGACATCGGCTCGATGTACCTGTGGTTCAGCTTCTGTGCCTTCCTGCTGGGCGGCTCGATGGCGATGGTGATCCGCGCCGAGCTGTTCCAGCCGGGCCTGCAGATCGTGCAGCCGGAATTCTTCAACCAGATGACCACCATGCACGGGCTGATCATGGTGTTCGGCGCGGTGATGCCGGCCTTCGTCGGCCTGGCCAACTGGATGATCCCGATGATGATCGGCGCGCCGGACATGGCCCTGCCGCGGATGAACAACTTCAGCTTCTGGCTGCTGCCGGCCGCGTTCGGGCTTCTGGTCAGCACGCTGTTCATGGAGGGCGGCGGGCCGAACTTCGGCTGGACCTTCTACGCGCCGCTGTCGACCACCTACGCGCCGGAGTCGGTGACCTTCTTCATCTTCGCCATCCACCTGATGGGCATCAGCTCGATCATGGGGGCGATCAACGTGGTCGCCACCATCCTCAACCTGCGCGCACCCGGCATGACGCTGATGAAGATGCCGCTGTTCGTCTGGACCTGGTTGATCACGGCCTTCCTGCTGATCGCGGTGATGCCGGTGCTCGCCGGCGTGGTGACCATGATGCTGATGGACATCCACTTCGGCACCAGCTTCTTCAGCGCCGCCGGTGGTGGCGACCCGGTGCTGTTCCAGCACGTGTTCTGGTTCTTCGGCCACCCCGAGGTGTACATCATGATCCTGCCGGCGTTCGGCGCGGTCAGCTCGATCATCCCGGCGTTCAGCCGCAAGCCGCTGTTCGGCTACACCTCGATGGTCTACGCCACAGGGGCCATCGCCTTCCTCTCGTTCATCGTCTGGTCGCACCACATGTTCACCGTCGGCATCCCGCTGGTGGGCGAGCTGTTCTTCATGTACGCGACCATGCTCATCGCCGTACCCACCGGGGTGAAGGTGTTCAACTGGGTCTCGACCATGTGGCGCGGCTCGCTCACCTTCGAGGCGCCGATGCTGTTCGCCGTGGCCTTCGTCATCCTCTTCACCATCGGCGGCTTCTCCGGGCTGATGCTGGCCATCGCTCCGGCCGACTTCCAGTACCACGACACCTACTTCGTGGTGGCGCACTTCCATTACGTGCTGGTGCCGGGGGCGATCTTCGGCATCTTCGCCTCGGCCTACTACTGGCTGCCGAAGTGGACCGGCCACATGTACGACGAGACCCTGGCCAAGCTGCACTTCTGGATGAGCTTCGTGGGCATGAACCTGGCGTTCTTCCCGATGCACTTCGTGGGGCTGGCCGGCATGCCGCGGCGCATCCCCGACTACAACATGATGTTCGCCAACTTCAACATGGTTTCCTCCATCGGTGCCTTCATGTTCGGGGCGACGCAGCTGCTGTTCCTGTTCATCGTCATCAAGTGCATCCGCGGCGGCGTGCCGGCGCCGGCCAAGCCCTGGGATGGCGCCGAAGGGCTGGAATGGTCGGTGCCGTCGCCCGCGCCCTACCACACCTTCCAGGTGCCGCCGGACATGAGCGACGTGCACGAACACCGCAAGGGCACCGGTGGGGAGCTGACGCCGTGAGCATGGACGGGGTGTCGGGGACCTGGGACCGCGCGGCCCCCTTCGCGGTCAAGACTGGGCGTCCCCGACCGCTCCCACGGAAGCCGAGACCGCCGCCGAGCCTGTGGGAGCGGTCTCGACCGCGAGCTTTCAGCCAGTCTCCATCGACCCACCTCACCGGAGGATGCCTAGATGAACGATGAGCTGCCTTTACCCAAGCTGGTGCGCCGCCTGGTACTGGTGGTGGTGGTGATGTTCGGTTTCGGCTTTGCGCTGGTGCCGATCTACGACGTGATGTGCCAGGCCTTCGGCATCAATGGCAAGACCTCCACCTCCGCCTGGACCGGTTCGCAGGCGGCCGACGAGGCGCGTGAGGTGCGGGTGCAGTTCCTCGCCACCAATGCCTCGGGCATGGTCTGGGAGTTCAAGCCGGTGGCCGATCAGGTCAGCGTCCATCCGGGGGCCGCCCAGGAGATGCGCTTCATCGCCTACAACCCCACCGACAAGCCGATGACCGCCCAGGCGATACCCAGCGTCTCGCCGTCCAAGGCCGCGGCCTACTTCCACAAGACCGAATGCTTCTGCTTCACCCAGCAGGTGCTGCAGCCCGGCGAGCGGATCGAGATGCCGGTGCGCTTCATCGTCGACCGCGGCCTGCCGGCCGAGGTCCGCCACCTGACCCTGGCCTACACGCTGTTCGACATCACGTCCCGCCAGCCGCCGGTTGCCCATACGGGCGGCTAAGGAGCCCAGCATGACTAGCACGCACCAGAACTACTACGTCCCGGCGCAGAGCAAATGGCCGATCGTCGCGACCGTCGCGTTGCTGACCACGGTGTATGGCCTGGGCAGCTGGCTCAACGACCTCAAGGCCGGGCGCGATGAGTCCAGCGGGCCGATGATCTTCTTCATCGGTGCGCTGCTGATCGCCTACATGATGTACGGCTGGTTCGGTTCGGTGATCCGCGAGAGCCGCGCCGGGCTCTACAGCCCGCAGATGGACCGCTCGTTCCGCTGGGGCATGAGCTGGTTCATCTTCTCCGAGCTGATGCTGTTCATGGCGCTGTTCGGCACGCTGTTCTACATCCGCTACTGGACCGGCCCCTGGCTGGGTGGGGAAGGCGAGAAGGGCATCAGCAACATGCTCTGGCCGAATTTCGAATACACCTGGCCGCTGCTGGAAAACCCCGATCCGAAACTCTACCCGGCCCCCAGCGGCGTCATCGGCGCCTGGGGCCTGCCGCTGATCAACACCGTCCTGCTGGTCACCTCCAGCTTCACCCTGACCTGGGCGCACCACGCGCTGAAGAAGGGCCACCGCAAGCACCTGAAGATCGGCCTGGCGGCGACCATCCTGCTGGGGGTGATCTTCCTGATCCTGCAGGCCGAGGAGTACGTCCACGCCTATACCGAACTGGGCCTGACCCTGGGTTCGGGGATCTACGGTGCGACCTTCTTCATGCTCACCGGCTTCCACGGCGCCCACGTGACCATGGGCGCGATCATTCTCACGGTGATGCTGGTGCGGGTGATGCGCGGGCATTTCGATGCCGAGCAGCATTTCGGCTTCGAGGCAGCGGCCTGGTACTGGCACTTCGTCGACGTGGTGTGGATCGCGCTGTTCGTCTTCGTCTATGTGCTCGGCACCTGAACGGACGGGTCACAGCCGCCCGGTGAGAAAACCCCAGGCCATCAGGGCGATGGTCAGCGCGCTGAGGGCGACGCGGACGAAGAGGGCGGTCACCACCCGGGAGGTCTTGCCCTCGTCCTTGACCAGAAAGAACAACCCACTGAACAGACTGACCAGCGTGGCCACTAACGACAGGGCGATTGCCATCTTGAGCATGAGCGACTCAGCGACAGGGGGAGGTGTGGTGCAGTATAGCCAGTCGAATCGACCGCCAGCCAAGCGTGGATCGGCGCGGTTCCGGCCCGGTCTGGTGCCTACGCTGGTGGTCATCGCGTTGCTGCCGGGGCTGCTCTGGCTGGGCTTCTGGCAGCTCGAGCGCGGTGAGCAGAAGCGCGAGATGATCGAGCGGCAGGAGGCCCGCCAGCAGGCCGAGGCAGTCGGCCCGGAGCAGGTGGAGCAGATCGACGACCCGGCCTATGTGCGGGTGCAGCTGCAGGGTTCGTTCGATGCCGAGCACAGCTTCCTGCTCGACAGCCGCACCCGCGACGGCCAGGTGGGCGTGGAGCTGCTGCAACCCTTCCAGGACCAGCCCAGCGGCCGCTGGGTGATGGTCAACCGCGGCTGGCTGCCCTGGCCCGATCGGCGCATACCGCCGGTCTTCGATACCCCGGACCTGCCACTGAAGGTCACCGCCTGGGTCTACGCGCCCTCGGGCAAGCCGTTCGTGCTCAACCGCCGGCCCGCCGAAGGCTGGCCGCGGCTGGTCAACCATGTCGATGTGACCGAGCTGTGGGACACCCTGCAGCGCGACGGGCTCGGTTACGAGGTCCGCCTGGAGCCGGGGCCTGCCGCCTACCGGGTGGACTGGCCGGTGACCACCATGCGCCCGCAGCAGCACATCGGCTATGCGGTGCAGTGGTTCGCGCTGGCCGCCGCCCTCATCGCCCTGTTCGTCTATTTCGGCCTGCACCAGGCCAAGGGAGACCGCCATGACCGCCATGAATCCGACCGTCGCGCCCCCTGATCGCCGCCGCAGCCGCGGGCGCTGGCAATTGCTGGCGATCGTCGCGGTGGTGCTGGGGCCGATGCTGCTGGCCTCGAGCATGTACCGCTTCGGCTTCTGGGTGCCGCAGACGCGCACCTTCGACGGCGTGCTGATCGGCAATGGCCAGGGCCGCGCGGAGCTGGGCATCCAGGCACCGGCCGATCCTCACTGGCAGCTGCTGGTCACCGCGCCGGCGGGCTGCGCCGAGGACTGTCGGCAGCTGGTCTACCTGGCGCGCCAGATCCACGTGGGGCTGGGGCGCGAGGTCACCCGGGCGGCCCATGCGCTGGCCCTCGCCGAGCCGCTGGATGAGGGCTACGAGGCGAAGCTGGCGGCCGAATATCCGCAGCTCAAGCGCTACCCGCTCGAGCCGCAGGTCTATCGACGCAGCGGCCTGGCGCCGGTCGAGCCGCAGCTGTGGATCGTCGACCCGCACGGCAACCTGGTGCTGCGTTACGACGCCAGGACGCCCGGCAAGGCGATTCTGGAGGACCTGCGCCACCTGCTGAAACTCTCGCAGATAGGCTGACACGATTCGAAAACCTCGCCGTTAAGCAGAAATTGGAATTACCGAAGCGGGTCACTGCCTAAGCGGGGACCTCAAGGAGAACCCGATGGCCAGACCCGGATACCGTCTCGCCCTGCTCGCCACCGCGCTCACCGTGGTGGTGGTCCTGCTTGGTGCCTACACGCGCCTGACCCACGCCGGCCTCGGCTGCCCCGACTGGCCGGGCTGCTACGGGTTTCTCGGCGTACCCATGAGCGAACACAAGCAGAGCCTGGCCGCCGAGCGCTTTCCCGATGCGCCGCTGGAAGTGCACAAGGGCTGGAACGAGATGATCCACCGCTACTTCGCCGGAGCGCTGGGGCTGGTCATTCTCGGCCTCGCGGTGCAGGCGGTGCGCCGCCGCCACACCCCCGGCCAACCCGTCAGGCTGCCGCTGCTGGTGCTCGCGGTGGTCATCGCGCAGGCGATCTTCGGCATGTGGACGGTCACCCTGCAGCTCTGGCCACAGGTGGTCACCGCGCATCTGCTGGGTGGGTTCGCCACCCTGAGCCTGCTGTTCCTGCTCTGTTTGCGGCTGTCCGGCGGGCTCGCGCCGCTGCCGGGGCTGCCGCGCCGGCTGCGGGCCTTCGCCGCGGCCGCGCTGCTCCTGGTGATCGGCCAGATCGCCCTCGGCGGCTGGGTCAGCGCCAACTACGCGGCCGTCGCCTGCGTCGACCTGCCGACCTGCCACGGCGAGTGGTGGCCGGAGATGGATTTCGCCAACGGCTTCCACCTGACCCAGCACATCGGCCCCAACTACCTCGGCGGGATGCTCTACAACGAGGCCCGTACCGCGATCCACATGTCCCATCGCCTCGGCGCGCTGACCCTGACCCTGGTGCTGCTGACGCTCGCCGTCATGCTCTGGCGCCAGGGGCTCGGCCGGCTGGCCGCCCTGCTGGTGGCGGCGCTCGCCGTGCAGGTGACCCTCGGCATCAGCAACGTCCTGTTCCACCTGCCGCTGGCGGTCGCGGTGGGCCACAACGGCGGCGGCGCCGCGCTGCTGCTGGTGCTGGTGCTGGTCAACTACCGGTTGCGCCCACTTCGCGCCCGCCAGCCCGAGGCCCTGTCCGCGACGACCCGCGCGCCCTTCGACCGGACGCGCCCCTTCCCTTTGCCCCAACGCACCTCATAAGGAGAACACCATGGCCACGCTAGTCAGAGAACGATCGGCCAGTGCCGGCTGGCGCGACTACCTGGAGCTGACCAAGCCCAAGGTGGTGGTGCTGATGCTGATCACCTCGCTGGTCGGGATGTTCCTCGCCACGCGTTCGGGGGTGCCCTGGACGGTGCTGCTGTTCGGCAACCTCGGCATCGCGCTGTGCGCCGGCGGGGCGGCGGCGGTGAACCACGTGGTGGACCGGCGCATCGACGCGGTGATGGCACGCACCCATCGCCGGCCGCTGGCGGAAGGCCGGGTCGGCCCGGTGCCGGCGCTGCTGTTCGCCCTGGTGTTGAGCGCGGCGGGCATGGCGCTGATGCTGACCTTCACCAACGCGCTGGCGGCCTGGCTGACCCTGGCCTCGCTGGTCGGCTACGCGGTGATCTACACGGGTTTTCTCAAGCGCGCGACGCCGCAGAACATCGTCATCGGCGGGCTGGCCGGGGCGGCGCCGCCGTTGCTCGGCTGGGTCGCGGTCACCGGCCAGGTCACGGCCGAGCCGCTGTTGCTGGTGCTGATCATCTTCGCCTGGACGCCCCCGCACTTCTGGGCGCTGGCCATTCACCGCAAGGCCGAGTACGCCGAGGCCGACGTCCCCATGCTGCCGGTGACCCATGGCGTGCAGTACACCAAGGTGCACATCCTGCTCTACACCGCGATGCTGCTGGCGGTGAGCTTCATGCCCTTCGCCATCCACATGAGCGGCTGGCTGTACCTGGCGGCGGCGACGCTGCTGGGCGCGCGCTTTCTCTACTGGACCGTTGCGCTGTACCGCGAAAGCCGGCCGCACGCGGCGATCGGTACCTTCAAGTTCAGCATCTACTACCTGTTCCTGCTGTTCATCGCGCTGCTGGTCGATCACTATCTGATGCTGGCTCTCTGACCCGCAGGCTTTCGATGACCCGCATTCAAAAAACCGTACTGGTGCTCGTCGCCGTGGTCGCCCTGATCGTCGGGCTGACCGTGCACCGGGTCCTCAACAGCAGCGCCCAGGCCAACCCGGCGGCGCTGCTCGACGCCGGTATCGTGCTCCTGCCTCAGACGCGACCCATGCCGGATCTGCGCCTCACCGACGAGAACGGCGAGCCGGTGCAGCTCGACCAGCTCGAGGGCCGCTGGACGCTGCTGTTCTTCGGCTACACCTTCTGCCCGGACATCTGCCCGGCCACCCTGGCCGAGCTGCGCCAGCTCAGGAGCGGGCTGCCCGAAGCGCTGCGCGACCGGGTGCAGCCGATCCTGGTGACCGTCGACCCCCACCGCGACACGCCCGAGCAGCTCAGGCAGTACCTGGGCTTCTTCGGCGCGGGCTTCAAGGGCCTGACCGGGCCGATGGAGGGCATCCAGACGCTGGCCGATGCCGTGGGCATTCCCTTCATCCCGGCCGACACCTCGAAGGAAAACTACACGGTCGATCACAGCGGCAACCTCGCGCTGATCGGCCCCGACGGCAGCCAGCACGGTTTCATCCGGGCGCCGCTCAAGACCGACAAGCTGGCCGAGCAGCTGCCGAAGCTGATCGGGCGCGACGGCTAGGGCGCGCCCGGAGCGCCGCTCAGATCGACCAGACCACGTTCACCGACACGTTGCGCCCCGGCTGGGTCAGGCGGTCGAGGTTGGCCGGCGCGAGGAAACCCGCCTCGCCGGTGCTGTCGTAGCCGCGCACGTCATCCCACAGCCAGTATTTCTTGTCGGCGAGGTTGTAGAGCCCGGCATTGACCGTGATGTCCGGCGTGACGCGGTAGTAGCCGGTCAGGTCGACCACGCCGAAACCGGGGGTGCGGAACTGGGTGGTGCCGTCCGCGGCGTGGTAGGTGGTGTCGTCGACCCGGGTCTTGCGCCGCACCAGCGTCCAGTTGAGCAGGGCGCCATAGGTGCCTTCGACCTGGTCGTAGCCCAGGCCGAACACACCGGTGAGCGGGTTGACGCTGTTGATCGGCCGGCCGCTGTCGCGGTTCTCGCCCCAGGCATAGGCGATCGAACCCTGGGTGTAGAGCCCCGCCGGCAGGCCGAAGCCGCCCAGTTCGAGCCGCCCCTGGGCCTCGGCGCCGCGGATCACCGCCTTGTCGATGTTGGTGGACTGGAAGGTGGTGTAGCTGCCGCCGCCGCCCAGCGCATCCTCTTCGATGAAGTCGCGGTAGCGGTTGTAGAAGGCCGCCAGGCCGAAGCGGCCATGGTCGAAGCGCCCGCGCAGGCCCACCTCGATGCCCTTGCTGGTTTCCGGGTCGAGGCTCGAGTTGCCGATGACCTGGTAGCCGCCGCTGTCGTTGGTGAAGTTGCCGTACAGCGCCTTGGCCGTGGGCGTGCGGAAGCCTTCGGCGTACTGGCCGTAGAGGCTGTACTGGTCGTTCAGGGCGTAGGTGATGCCGAGCTTGGGCGAGACGCGGTGCCAGGTCTTGTCGTCCAGGTCGATCTCGTCGGCGGCGACCGTGGACAGGTAGGCCGCGGTGGCTTTCGGGTCGAGGGTCTCGTGGTCGTAGCGCAGCCCCGGCAGGAAGGTCCAGCGGCCGTATTCGATGCGGTCCTGCATGAACACGCCCCAGGTCCGCACGGTGGGATCGGGGAAGTCACTGGCATACAGCGGGGTGGCGCTGCCGGTGCGCAGGCCGCTCACGTCGCTGTGCTGGTAGCTCAGGCCGTAGGTGAGGTGATGCGCGGTCCGGCCGAGGGCGAATGCCTTGTCGAACTGGTTGTCCAGCGTCCAGTTCTGCTCCTGGTAGGTGGTCTTGCGGTAGCGGCTGGTGGCGCTGTTGGGCTGGTAGGTGCGCTCGTCGGTCCCGGCGTTCTGGTAGCTCAGGCGCGCGGTCCAGGTGTCGGCCAGCGATGAGTCGAAGGCCAGGCGGTTTTCCAGGCTGTAGCGCTCGCGCTCGATCTCGTTGAGCACGTTGCGACCGAGGTAGGCCCGGGTCGGGAAGCCGAACAGCGCGGTCGGCGAGCTCAGGATGTCGCCATCCATGCGCGCGCGGTAATGCTCGTAGGTCAGCTTGAGTGCGTTGTCCTCGCCATAGCGGTAGCCGAGCTTGGCCAGCACGTTGTAGGCCTCGTTGTCCTCGGGGTTGGCCTCGCTGCGGCCGGTGCCGGTGCCGCCGACGTTGCCCCGGGTCTCGGTTTCCTGCCCGCTGCGCCTGCTGTAGTGCAGCAGCCCCTCGAACGCATCCTGGCGACCGGCCACGGTGGCCGAGCCCAGCCAGCTCTCGTCGGCCGAGCTGTAGCCTGTCTTCAGGCGTGCGCCGACGTCCTGGCCGGGTTTGATGATGTCGGACGGATCGAGGGTGAAGTAGCTGACGGCGCCGCCGATGGCGTTGCTGCCGTACAGCGCCGAGGCGGGGCCGTGGAGGATTTCGACCGCGCGGATGATCTCCGGGTCGACGTAGTTGCGACGGGTATTGGCGTAGGGGCCGAAGGCATAGGCGTCGGGCACTTCCACGCCGTCGATCTGGGTCAGCACGCGATTGCCGTCGATGCCGCGGATGGTATAGCCGCTGAGGCCGGACGCATGCCCGGTGCCGGATACCGAGACGCCGGGCTGGTCGCGGACCAGGTCCTTGATGCTGTTGACGTTGCGCTGGTCGAGCGCTCGCCGCTCGATGACCGAGACGCTGGCCGGGACGTCCTCGACCGAGGCCTGGGTGCGCGTCGCGCTGACGGTGATACTGGGCAACTGCATGGGTTGGGCGAAGGTCACCGCCGGGGCGAGCGCCAATAAGGCGAGGCTGGAACCGAGGGAAAGGCGAGGCGTGGGCTTCATGGGGTGCATTCCTGTGCGAGGTGGCGGTCGCAGATCCTAGGCTGCAATTGTTTGGATGTAAATCATTCGCATTTGATAATGAGAGTGACTTGCTTGTAAGCTGGTCCGCCTCGGCCCGCTGTCGGGGCCATCCCCCTTTCTCTTTTCAAGGAAGCTCAAGAGATGTCACTCACCGCCTCTCCTTCCACGCTGTACCAGAACTGGCAGGCCCTGCGTCAGGCGCAGCCGGCGCTTCGCGCACGCGATGCGGCCGCCGCCCTGGCCGTCAGCGAGGCCGAACTGGTGGCCAGCCGCCTGGGCATCGACGCCGTGCGCCTGCAGCCGAACTGGCGCGAACTGCTCCCGGCCCTCGAGCCGCTGGGGCGGATCATGGCCCTGACCCGCAACGAGCATTGCGTCCACGAGCGCAAGGGCGTCTACCGCGACGTCACCATCGGCGGCAACGGGCAGATGGGGCTGGTGGTCTCGCCCGACATCGACCTGCGGTTGTTCCTCACCGGCTGGAGCAGCGCCTTCGCGGTGAACGAGCAGACCCCGCGCGGGATGCAGCGCAGCCTGCAGGTGTTCGATCACCAGGGCGTCGCGGTGCACAAGGTCTACCTCACCGAGGACAGCGACCAGGATGCCTGGGCGGCGCTGACCGAGCGCTTCGCCGAACCGGACCAGGGCATGACGCTGGACCTGCAGCCGCACGAGCCGGCCGCCATCGCCCGTCCCGACGCGGCCATCGACGTCGACGTGCTGCGCCTGGGCTGGTCCGAACTCAAGGACACGCACCATTTCTTCGCCCTGCTGAAGAAGCACGGCGTGCAGCGCACCCAGGCGCTGCGGCTGGCCGGGCGGGACTGGGCCGAACGCCTGCCGCTGACCGAACTGCCGATGCTGTTCGAGCGGGCGGCCGTCTCGCAGGTACCGATCATGGTGTTCGTCGGCAACCGCCACTGCATCCAGATCCACACCGGCCCGGTGAACAGCCTTCGCTGGATGGACCACTGGTTCAACGTCCTGGACCCCGACTTCAACCTGCATCTGGACGTGCGCGGCGTGACCGAGCTGTGGCGGGTCCGCAAGCCGAGCAGCGACGGCGTCATCACCAGCTGGGAGGCCTTCGACGCCCAGGGCGAGCTGGTCGTGCAGCTGTTCGGCGCGCGCAAGCCGGGGATTCCCGAGCGCGAAGACTGGCGCGCGCTGGCCGAGGCGCCGGCTGCCGTGGAGGCCTGAGCATGCGTGCCTGGCTCGGGGGCGTCCTGTTGGGACTCGTTTGCAGCGTCGCGGCCCACGGCGAGCCGCTGCCCCAGCGCTGGGTCAGCGCGGGTGGTTCGCTGACCGAATGGATCGCCGCCCTCGGCGGCGAGGCCAGGCTGGTGGGCGTCGACACCACCAGCCAGCATCCGGCCTCGGTGCAGACGCTGCCGAGCATCGGCTACCAGCGCCAGCTGGCCGCCGAGGGGATACTCGCGTTGCGCCCGGACGTGCTCGTCGGCAGCGAGGAAATGGGGCCGCCCACGGTACTCGATCAACTGCGCGGGGCCGGTGTGCAGGTCCTGACGCTTTCGGCGGAGCCGGAGCTGGCGAGCCTGGCGGACACCCTCGAACGGCTCGGGCGACTGCTCGGCGAGCCGGCCCGGGCCTCGCAGTCGTTCGAGGAGTACCGGCAGCGCCTGGCGCGCCAGGCCGATTGGGTCGCCGCGGCGCAGACGTCCGCTGAGGCGCCCGGCGTATTGCTGCTGTTCGGCCAGGGCGGCGGCAACCTGCTGGCGGGCGGGCAGGGCACCAGCGCCGACTGGCTGATCGAGCGGGCCGGAGGGCGCAACCTGGCCGGCCATCACGGCTTCAAGCCGCTTTCCAGCGAGACCCTGGCCGCGCTCGACCCGGACGTGCTGATCGTCACCGATCGCAGCCTGGCCGGCGCCGCCATGAGCGAGGCGCTGCTGGCCCGGCACCCGGCGCTGGCCTCGTTGCGCGCCGTGCGCGAGTCGCGGATCTACGGCCTCGATCCGACCTTGCTGGTCGGTGGGCTCGGCCCACGCCTGCCCGCCGAGCTGGCGGCGCTGGCGGCGGCCTTTTATCCTCACGCCCAGGCCCTGACCACCGACGTAACCCGATGACCCCTGTCCTGCCCGCGCGCCTGCTGTTCGTACTGCTGGCGCTTCTCCTGCTGCTCGCCGTCTGGCTGTCCCTGGCGCTCGGGCCGGTGAGCCTCGCGCCGGGCGATACCTGGCGCGCCGTGCTCAGCCTGGCGGGCCTGGGCGACTCCCATCCGGGGCTCGCCCAGGCCGAGCTCATCCTCGGCCAGATCCGCCTGCCGCGCACCCTGCTGGGTCTGGCGGTGGGCGCGGTGCTGGCGCTGACCGGGGTGGCGATGCAGGGGCTGTTCCGCAACCCGCTCGCCGACCCGGGGCTGATCGGCGTCTCCAGCGGCGCCGCCCTCGGCGCGGCCGTGGCGATCGTCTTCGGCTCCGCGCTGGGGGGCCTGCCGGTGGCGTTCGAGCCCTATCTGCTGTCGGCGAGTGCCTTCGCCGGCGGGTTGGTGGTCACCGCCACGGTCTATCGCCTGGGCCGCCGCGAGGGCCAGACCAGCGTCGCCACCATGCTGCTCGCTGGCATCGCGCTGACCGCCCTGGCCGGCGCCGCCATTGGCCTGTTCACCTATCTCGCCGACGACGCCACCCTGCGCACCCTGACCTTCTGGAACCTGGGCAGCCTCAATGGCGCGAGTTACGCCCGGCTCTGGCCGCTGCTGCTGATCGCCGCGGCGGTGGCGCTGTGGTTGCCGCGCCGCGCGGCCGCGCTCAACGCCTTGCTGCTGGGTGAATCCGAGGCGCGCCATCTCGGCTTTTCGGTGGAGCGGCTCAAGCGCGAGCTGGTGTTTCTCACCGCCCTGGGCGTCGGTGCGGCCGTGGCGGCGGCGGGGCTGATCGGTTTCATCGGACTGGTGGTGCCGCACCTGATTCGCCTGCTCAGCGGGCCGGATCACCGCGTGCTGCTGCCCGCCGCGGCGCTGGCCGGCGCCAGCCTGCTGCTGTTTGCCGACCTGCTGGCGCGGCTGCTCCTGGCGCCGGCCGAGTTGCCGATCGGCATCGTCACCGCGCTGCTGGGGGCGCCGTTCTTCCTGTTCCTGCTGGTGCGGGGGCGCAGCTGATGCTCAGGGTCGAGAATCTCGAAGTCAGGCGCGGCAGCCGAAGCGTCCTGCAGCGCATCGATCTGCAGCTGCGCGCCGGCGAGGTGTTCGGCGTGCTGGGGCCGAACGGTGCCGGCAAGAGCACCCTGCTCGGTGCCCTCAGTGGCGAGCTTGCGGTCAGCGAGGGACGGGTTTTGCTGGCCGATCGTCCGCTGGCGCAGTGGCCGTCGCGCGAGCGGGCGCAGCGCCTGGCCGTGCTGCCGCAGCAGTCGAGCCTGAGTTTCGGGTTCAGGGTGCAAGAGGTGGTCGCCATGGGCCGGCTGCCCCACGCCGAAGGCCGCGCGGCGGACCTGCGCATCGTCGATCAGGCGCTGGCCGCGGCCGATGCCGCGCATCTGCGGGACCGCAGCTACCTGGCGCTGTCCGGCGGCGAGCGCCAGCGCGTGCACCTGGCGCGGGTGCTGGCGCAGCTCTGGCCCGGCGCCGAGGGGCGGGTGCTGCTGCTCGACGAGCCCACCTCGGCGCTGGACCCCTTGCACCAGCACAGCACCCTGCAGGCGGTGCGCGGCTTCGCCGAGCGTGGCGCGGCGGTGCTGGTGATCCTCCACGACCTCAACCTGGCGGCGCGCTATTGCGATCGCCTGCTGCTCCTGCACGAGGGGCATGCGTACTCGCAGGGTTCGGTCGAACAGGTCCTGCAGCCGCAGCCGCTGCGCGACGTGTTCGGCCTGGACGTGCTGGTGCAGCGCCACCCGGAGCGTGGCCACCCGCTGGTGGTGGTGCGCTGAGCATATCCTGCACGGGAGGGCGCGCCAGAGCGGTTGCGCTCTTCAGGAGGTACACGACAGGAATGCAATAACATATCATCAGCGGCCGCGCTCGCCGCCGCGGCCGTGTGTCCTCGGCCCGGCGACATCGTCGTTTGCCGGAAGAAGGACGCTTCGTGAAACCCCTCTGTTGCCTGCTGCTGGTGCTCGTGCTGGCCGCTTGTTCGCCGAACCAGGACCCCAACCAGCTGACCCTGGGCGGGCCGTTCGAATTCACCAGCCAGGACCCCTCGCGCGACGGCTATCTCTACACCCGCCTGCAGGTCGCGCAGACCCTCGTCGAGGTCGACGATGAGGGCCGGTTGCTGCCCGGCCTCGCCGAGCGCTGGCAGACCCACGAGGAGGGTCTGCTCTGGCGCTTCCAGCTGCGCGAGGGGGTGCGCTTCCACGACGGCTCGCCGCTCGATGCCGAGGCCGCCGCCCAGGCCGTTCGGCAGGCCCTGGCCAAGCCGGGCGTGATCCGCGCCGCGCCGATCGCCGAGGTCATCGCCGAGGGTCCGTCGAGCCTCGCGATTCGCCTGACCAGCCCCTACAGCCCGCTGGGCGCGGTGATGGCCCATTACACCACCGCGATCCTCGCACCGGCGTCCTATGACGCCCGCGGGCAGGTGCGCTGGATGCTGGGCACCGGCCCCTATCGGCTGGCCGAGTTCGACCCGCCGCACCGGCTCGGCGTGGTGCGTTTCGACGGCTACTGGGGCAAGCCGGCGAACATCGAGCGCGCCGTCTACCTCACGGGCCATCGCGCCGAGAGTCGTGCCCTGCAGGTGATGGCCGGGCAGACCGACATCATCTACACCCTGGACCCGGCGAGCCTGGACCTGCTTCGCCGTCGCGACGACGTGCGGGTACATTCCGACACCGTGCCGCGCACCATCCAGATCAAGCTCGACGCCAGCCACCCGTTTCTCGCCGAGCGCGACGCGCGTGAGGCGCTGAGCCTGGCGCTGGACCGCGAAGGCATCGCCAGCCGTATCCTCAGGGTGCCCGGCGGCGAGGCCAACCAGCTGATCCCTCCGTCGCTCTCGCTCTGGCACCTCGACGCGTTGCCACCGATCGGTCGCGACCTGTCCCGCGCCCGCGCGCTGCTCGCCGGTCTCGGCTGGAGGGCGGGCGGCGACGGCATCCTGCAGCGCGACGGGCAGCGTTTCGCCATGAGCCTGGTGACTTACGCCGACCGCCCCGAGCTGTTCGTCGTGGCCACGGCCATCCAGGCCCAGC
This sequence comes from Stutzerimonas nosocomialis, assembly GCF_005876855.1. GTDB lineage: Bacteria > Pseudomonadota > Gammaproteobacteria > Pseudomonadales > Pseudomonadaceae > Stutzerimonas > Stutzerimonas nosocomialis. The sequence goes on from NZ_QLAE01000010.1 coordinate 46,596, forward strand.
TGCGCGAGATCGGCGTCGCCCTCGACGTCTCGGTGGTCAACTCCAGCGGCATTCCGTCCGGCCATCACGACGGTTCGCTGCAACTGGCGCTGGTGGCGCGCAACTACGGCAACGTCGCCGATCCGCTGAGTCTGCTGCAGGCCGATTACGGCGACCGCGGCAACGGCGACTGGGGGGCGATGGGCTGGCACAACGAGGAGCTGCCGGCACTGCTGCGGGCGCTGCAGGCCGAACCCGACCCGGCGCGCTACCGCCAGGGCGCCAGGCGCGTCGCGCAGATACTGGCCGAGGAGCTGCCGGTGATTCCGGTGCTCTTCTACACCCAGCAGACGGCCGTTTCCGCGCGCGTGCGCGGCTTCAGTTTCGATCCCTACGAGCGCAACTACCGGATCGCCGACATGAGCTTCGCCCCATGATCCCGATGATTCTCAAACGCCTGGGACAGGCCGCCTTCGTCACCTGGGCGGTGGGCACCCTGAGCTTCGTGCTGATGCGGCTGCTGCCCGGCGACCTGGCGTTTCGCATCGCCGCCGGCCGCTATGGCTACGACAACGTCGACCTCGCCGCGGCCGAGGCGGTGCGCGCCGAGCTTGGGCTCGACCAGCCGGGGCTGCAGCTGTACCTGAACTGGCTGCTCGACCTGCTGCGCTTCAACCTCGGCGACTCGCTGGTCAGTGGGCTGCCGGTCGCCCATGAGATCAGTCACCTGCTCGGCCATACGCTGCTGCTGGCCGGCGCGGCGATGCTGATCTCGCTGCTGATCGCCCTTCCGGTCGGCCTGTACGCGGCCTATCGCGCCGAGGGCTGGTTCGACCGGCTGTCGCTGATGGTTTCGGCGCTGCTGCGTGCGCAACCGGTGTTCGTCATCGGCCTGGCATTGATCCTGGTGCTGTCGCTGGAGCTCAAGCTGCTGCCGGTGGCCGGCTTCGACGGGCCGCGCTACCTGGTACTGCCGGCCGTGACCCTGGCGCTGGCGATGGCCGCGGTGTCCAGTCGGGTGGTGCGCCACAGCGCCAGCCAGGTGCTGCGCTCGGCGATGTTCACCTTCTCGCGGGTCAAGGGGCTCAGCTTCGGCCAGTCCCTGGTGCGCCATGGCCTGCGCAACGGCGCGCTGCCGGTGGTGGCGTTCCTCGGCATCCAGCTGGCTTCGGTGATCGAAGGGGTGGTGATGATCGAGTCCCTGTTTTCCTGGCCCGGGCTCGGCCACGGCCTGGCCCATGCGGTGTTCAACCGCGACGTGCCGATGATCCAGGGCGCGGCGATGGCCCTCGGGCTGCTGTTCGTCGTCCTCAACCTGCTGATCGACCTGGCCTGCTACCTGATCGATCCACGCCAGAGGGCCGAGCGATGAGACATCCGTTGCATGGGCTGTCCGCCCGCCAGCGCCTCGGCGCCGCGCTGATTGCGCTGCTGGTGCTGTTCGCGCTGCTCGAGGGACTGTTCAACCGAACCGATCCGGCCCTGCAGGACCTGGCCCGCAGCTTTGCCGCCCCGAGCCTGGCGGAACCGCTGGGCACCGACCAGTTCGGGCGCAGCATGCTGGCCCGCATGGGCGCGGCCCTGCGCCTGTCGCTGTTGCTGAGCCTGCTCTGCGTGGTCACCTCGGCGAGCATCGGCGTCGCCCTGGGCGTTGCGGCGGGCTGGCGCCAGGGGTGGATCGACAGGCTGCTGTCGCTGCTGCTGAACATGGTGCTGGCCTTGCCCGGGCTGGTGCTGATCCTGCTGTTCGCGGGCCTCGCGCCAGGTTCGCTGCCGATGCTCTACGTGGCCATCTCGCTGGTGCTCTGGGTGGAATACTTCCGGGTGACCCGCGCGATCACCCGCAGCGTGGTCGGCTCGGCGCAGATGCAGGCCTCGCGCATGCTCGGCTTCGGCTGGTTCTATTGCCTGCGCCGACACCTGTGGCCGGCGCTGGTCGGCCCGGTGCTGACCCTCGCCGCGTTCGGTGCCGCCGGCGCCATCCTGGCCTTGGCCGCGCTCGGCTTCGTGGCGGTCGGCCTGCGCCCGCCGACCGCCGAGCTGGGCCTGATGATGGTGGAGCTGTTTCCTTATTACAGCGACGCACCCTGGGTGCTCGCGCAGCCGGTACTGGCGGTGTTCGTGCTGGTGTTCGGGCTCAACCTGCTGGCGGGGAAGGATCGATGAGCGCGTTGCTGGAGATCGACGAACTGAGCGTCACCGCCGAAGGCGCCACGCTGCTCGAACGCCTTTCGTTGAGCCTGCAGGCCGGCGAGCGAGTCACCATTCTCGGCGAGACCGGGGCCGGCAAGAGCCTGTTGATGCAGGCGATCATGGGCCTGCTGCCACCGCCGCTGCGGAGCCACGGGCGAGTCCGGATCGACGGCGTCGACCTCGCCAGCCTCGGCCGCGCCGAGCGCGAACGGCTCTGGGGCCAGCGCATCGGCATGCTGCCGCAGGAACCCTGGCATTCCCTGGACCCGTTGATGCGCAGCCGCCAGCAGGTGGCCGAGGTGCATGAATGCGTGGCCGGCCTGTCGGTCGAGCAGGCGAACCGGAACGCGGCGCAGGCGCTGGCCGGCGTCGGCCTTGACGACGCTACCGAACGGCTGCCGGGGCAGCTGTCCGGTGGCATGGCCCAGCGCCTGGCCTTCTGCGCGGCGACGGCCGGCGGCGCGCAGATCCTGCTGGCCGACGAGCCGACCAAGGGGCTCGATGCCAGTCGCCGCGATCAGTTGGCCGCGCTGCTGGCCGAGCGCGGCGAGCAGCAGGCGCTGCTGACCATCACCCATGACGTGGCGCTGGCGCGCCAGCTCGGTGGCCGGGTGCTGGTGATGCGCGCCGGGCGCCTGGTGGAGCAGGGCGCTGCCGAGCAGGTGCTGGGTTCGCCCGCCGCCGACTACACCCGTGCGCTGATCGAGGCCGACCCTCGCTTCTGGCCGGTGCGACCCGAGCGCGTGGCCGCGGCGCAGGCGCCGGCGGTGCTCGAGGCTCGCGGGCTGGCCAAGCAGCGCGGCGGCAACCAGTTGTTCGAGGGGCTGGACCTGCGCATCGCGGCCGGCGAGATCATCGGCATCGCCGGCGACAGCGGCTGCGGCAAGAGCAGCCTGGGCGACATTCTGCTCGGTCTCCTGCCGCCCGACCGGGGTGAGGTGCGACGTCAGCCGGGCGTTGCCGCGCACCGCTACCTGAAGCTCTACCAGGACCCTCCGGCCGCCTTCGCTCCCGGCGTCCCGCTGGGTCGGTTGTTCGATGACCTGATCGCGCTGCACCGCCTCGATCCGGCGCGCCTGCCGCCGTTGCTGGAGCAGTTGCGGCTGGCGCCCGGCCTGCTGGCGCGAAGCGCAACCGAGGTGTCCGGTGGAGAGCTGCAACGCCTGGCCATCGCCCGCGCCCTGCTGCTCGATCCGGTGCTGCTGTTCGCCGACGAACCGGTCTCGCGGCTGGACCCGATCACCGCGCGCGAAGTGATCGCGCTGCTCACCGAGGCGGCCCTCGAGCGTGGCTGCGCGCTCCTGCTGGTCAGCCATGACGCGCAGATGCTGGTCAGGACCTGCGACCGGCAGCTGGCGCTGGGTGGGCAAGGCGCTTAGCGGCAGCGGGCCGTCGCCCGTGCAGCGCGCGGCTTCTTGCCATGCCCCAGACATGAAAAAAAACCCCGCCGAAGCGGGGTTTTTTCAGGCGGGCGGTCGGGCGATCAGAACGCCGGGACCACGGCGCCCTTGTACTTCTCTTCGATGAACTGACGGACCTGCTCGCTGTGCAGCGCGGCGGCGAGCTTCTGCATGGCGTCGCTGTCCTTGTTGTCGCTGCGCGAGACCAGGATGTTCACGTAGGGCGAGTCGCTGCCTTCGATGAACAGGGCGTCTTCGGTGGGGTTGAGCTTGGCTTCCAGCGCATAGTTGGTGTTGATCAGGGCCAGGTCGACCTGGGTCAGCACGCGCGGCAGGGTGGCGGCTTCGAGCTCGCGGATCTTGATGTTCTTCGGGCTCTGGGCGATGTCCTTGGGCGTGGCGGTGATGCCGGCGCCGTCTTTGAGGGTGATCACGCCGGCCTTGGCCAGCAGCAGCAGGGCGCGGCCGCCGTTGGTGGCGTCGTTGGGGATCACCACGGTGGCGCCGTTGGGCAGGTCGTCCAGCGACTTGTGCTTGCTGGAGTAGGCGCCGAAGGGCTCGACGTGCACACCGGCGACGCTCACCAGGTCGGTGCGGCGGCTCTTGTTGAACTCGTCGAGGTAGGGTTGATGCTGGAAGAAGTTGGCGTCCAGGCGCTTCTCGGCGACCTGTACGTTGGGCTGCACGTAGTCGGTGAAGACCTTGACGTTGAGTTCCACGCCCTGCTCGGCCAGTACCGGTTTGACGAATTCGAGGATCTCGGCGTGGGGCACGGCGGTGGCGGCGACGCTCAGTTGCTCGGAGGCATGGGCGGACAGTGCCGCGAAGGCCGCGACGGCGGCCAATAGCTTCTTCATCGGTTCAACTCCTTTTTGAATGATCGAGGCGGCGCCCGTGCGCCGGCCTCCTTGCGTTCATTTGCGCGAGAAATGTACCACCAGCTTGTCGCCGACGGTTTGCAGGATCTGGACGAGCACCAGCAGCAGGACGACGGTCACGACCATCACGTCCGGCTGATAGCGCTGGTACCCGTAGCGCACCGCCAGGTCCCCCAGTCCGCCGCCGCCGATCAGGCCGGACATGGCGGTGTAGGAGACGAGGGTAATGGCGGTGACGGTGATGGCGGCGACTATGCCCGGCAGCGCTTCGGGTAGCAAGGCGCTGGTGATGATCTGGCGGGTGGTGGCGCCCATCGCCTGGGTCGCCTCGATGATCCCGCGGTCCACCTCGCGCAGCGCGGTTTCCACCAGCCGGGCGAAGAACGGCGTGGCGCCCACCACCAGCGGCGGTATCGCGCCGGCCACCCCCAGCGAGGTGCCGGTGATGACCACCGTGAAGGGAATCATCACGATCAGCAGGATGACGAAGGGCACCGAGCGCAGGATGTTGACCAGCAGCGACACGAAGCCATAGAAGGCACGCTGCTCGAACATCTGCCGCGGGCCGGTGAGGAACAGCAGCACGCCCAGCGGCAGGCCGAGCAGCACGGTGAACAGCAGCGAACCGCCGAGCATGGCGAGGGTGTCGAGGCTGGCCTGCCAGATCTCGTACCAGTCGACGTTGGCGAACAGGGTGGCGAACAGTTCGTCCATCAGCGCAGTACCTCCACGTGCACGTCGGCCGCTTCGAGGCGGCTCATGGCGGCCTGCAGGTCACCGCCGATCAGCGCCAGGGTCAGCTGGCCATAGGGTGTGTCCTTGATCCGGTCGATGCGTCCGGCAAGGATGCTGTAGTCGACCCCGGTTTCCCGTGCCACCTGGCCGAGCAGCGGCGCGTAGGTGGCCTCGCCCTGGAAGGTCAGGCGCAGGATGCGCCCGGGCACGTGGGCGAAGTCGTCGTGCTGCGCGTCTTCGTCGACCTGCTCGTCCTCCTGGACGAAGCGCCGCGTGGTCGGGTGCTGCGGGTGCAGGAACACCTCGGCGACCGGGCCCTGCTCGACGATCTGCCCGGCATCCATCACCGCGACGCGGTCGCAGACGCGGCGGATCACGTCCATCTCGTGGGTGATCAGCACGATGGTCAGCTTCAGTTCGCGGTTGATCTCGGCGAGCAGCTGCAGCACCTGGCCGGTGGTCTGCGGGTCCAGCGCGCTGGTGGCCTCGTCGCAGAGCAGGATGCTCGGCTCGGTGGCCAGCGCGCGGGCGATGCCGACCCGCTGCTTCTGCCCGCCGGAGAGCTGCGCCGGGTACTTGCGCGCGTGGTCCTTGAGACCGACGCGCTCGAGCAGGGCGGCGACCCGCCTGTCGATCTCGGCGGACGAATGCCCGCCGGCCAGGCGCAGGGGCATGGCCACGTTGTCGGCGACGGTTTTGGAGCTGAGCAGGTTGAAGTGCTGGAAGATCATCCCGACGCGCTGGCGAAAGCGGCGCAGGCCGTTGGCATCCAGGGCGGTGACGTCTTCGCCTTCGACCAGGATGCGACCGCCGGAGGGTTCCTCCAGGCGGTTGATCAGGCGCAGCAGCGTGCTCTTGCCGGCGCCGGAGTGGCCGATCAGGCCGAACACTTCGCCAGCGGCGATCTCCAGCTGGGTCGGTTGCAGCGCGGGGATCTCGCGCCCTTCGACCCGGTAGGTTTTGTGGACGTGGTGGAATTCGATCACGGGCGGACCTTGTGAGGCGGACTCTGGCAAAGCGGACCATTCTACCTGTTTTGTGCCGCGCCCCCACCGCCTGCCGCCGGATAGCGCCTCACTATCGTCGTTATAGCCACACATTATTAGGTGTCACGCAACGTTGTCGCCCGGCGCCGGTCCGTTTTAACGATACGCCCGGGCGTGGCGGCGCTGCGAGCCGCCCCGGTCGTCGCCCCGTCGTTGAAATCCAGGAACGTCTGCACGGTTACAGCTGCCGAAACCGACCGGACTGCATTTTTTTTAAAGCGTACGCAAGCACCGTTAGCCGAGGCCTCGTCATGACCGATTCGAAAAAACCGATCCAAAGCGAACTGGCCGGTACCGATACCGTCGACCGCAGCAACCACAACGCCAAGCTCGATGCACTGGAGGTCAACCGCTCCGATGCCACCGGCCAGGCACTGACCACCAACCAGGGCGTGAAGATCGCCGACAACCAGAACACGCTCAAGCCCGCCACCCGTGGCCCCTCGCTGCTCGAAGATTTCATCATGCGCGAGAAGATCACCCACTTCGATCACGAGCGCATCCCCGAACGCATCGTCCATGCGCGCGGCGCCGCGGCCCATGGCGTGTTCAAGAGCTACGGCGACCACAGTTGGCTGACCAAGGCCTCGTTCCTCGCCGCCGAGGGCAAGGAAACGCCGGTGTTCGTGCGTTTCTCCACGGTCCAGGGCTCGCGCGGTTCGGCCGACACGGTGCGCGACGTGCGCGGTTTCGCCACCAAGTTCTATACCGACGAGGGCAACTTCGACCTGGTCGGCAACAACATTCCGGTGTTCTTCATCCAGGACGCGATCAAGTTTCCCGACTTCGTCCATGCGGTCAAACCCGAGCCGCACAACGAAATTCCCCAGGGGCAGTCGGCCCACGACACCTTCTGGGACTTCGTTTCGCTGACCCCGGAATCGGCCCACATGGTGCTCTGGGCCATGTCCGACCGCGGCATCCCGCGTTCCTACCGGGCGATGGAAGGCTTCGGCGTGCACACCTTCCGCATGATCAATGCCGAGGGCGTCAGCCGCTTCGTCAAGTTCCACTGGAAGCCGCTGGCCGGGGCCTATTCGCTGGTCTGGGACGAGACGCTCAAGCTCGCCGGCAAGGACCCGGACTTCAACCGCCGCGACCTCTGGGAGTCCATCGAGATGGGCGACTACTTCGAGTGGGAGCTGGGCGTGCAGGTGGTCGAGGAGGCGGACGAGCACAACTTCGATTTCGACCTGCTCGATGCCACCAAGATCATCCCCGAGGAACTGGTGCCGGTGCAGAAGCTCGGCAAGATGACCCTCAACCGCAACCCGGACAACTTCTTCGCCGAGACCGAGCAGGTCGCCTTCCACATCGGCCACATCGTGCCCGGCATCGACTTCACCAACGACCCGCTGCTGCAGGGCCGGCTGTTCTCCTACACCGACACCCAGCTGCTGCGGCTGGGCGGGCCGAACTTCCACGAAATCCCGATCAACCGTCCGGTGGCGCCGGTGCACAACAACCAGCGCGATGCCTTCCACCGCCAGACCATCAACAAGGGCCGCGCCAACTACGAGCCCAACTCGATCGACAACGGCTGGCCGAAGGAAACCCCGCCGGCAGCCAGCGGCGGCGGCTTCGAGAGCTATCCCGAGCGCATCGAGGGGCACAAGATCCGTGATCGCAGCCCCTCGTTCGGCGATCACTTCTCCCAGGCCACGCTGTTCTGGAACAGCATGAGCGCGCCGGAGAAGGAGCACATCATCGGCGCCTACACCTTCGAGCTGGGCAAGGTCGAGCGCATCTTCATCCGCGAGCGGCAGGTCAACCAGATCCTCGCCAACATCGATCTGGAGCTGGCCACCCGCGTCGCGAAGAACCTGGGGCTGACGCCGCCGACGGCGCCGACCGTGGAGAAGAAGCCGCTGAGCCTCGAATCCTCGCCGGCCCTGAGCCTGTTGAACCACCTGCCCGGCGGCATCAAGTCGCGCAAGGTGGCGATCCTGATCGCCGATGGCGTGGACGCCGCCGCCGTGCAGGCGTTCCAGAAGAAGCTCGAAGCCGAAGGCGCCATCGCCAAGTTCATCGGTCCCTCGCCCGCGCCGGTCACCGCCGCCGACGGCCAGCTGCTGATGGTCGATGCGCCCTTCGACGGCATGCCGTCGATCATGTTCGACGGGGTCTTCATTCCGGGCGGCGGGGCGTCGGTGCAGACCCTCGGCGAGATGGGCGATGCGCTGCACTACGTGCTCGAAGCCTACAAGCACCTCAAGCCGATCGCCGCGCTCGGCGATGCCCAGCGGCTGGTCGCCAGCCTGCGGCTGCAGGCCGACGAAGGCCTGATCGGCGGTGCCGATGGCGATGTGGATTCGGTGTTCGACCGCTTCGCCAAGGCGCTGGCGCAGCACCGCATCTGGGCCCGCGAGCCGCTGGCCAAGGCAATCCCGGCCTGACGCCCGGGTGTCGCAGACCCGGCCTGGGCAGTCCCGCCAGGCCGGGTTTTTAATGCCTGGCGATCAGCTGAAGCCGACCACCGGGTGCGGCACATAGGGCGCTTCGAGGCGGGCGATTTCCTCGGCGTCGAGGCTCAGCCCCAGGGCGGCGACCGCGTCGTCCAGGTGCTCGGGCTTGGAGGCGCCGATGATGGGGGCGGTCACCCCGTCCTTCTGCGTCAGCCAGGCCAGCGCCACCTGGGCGCGGGGAATGCCGCGGCCGCGGGCAACCTCGCCGACCGCCCCGATCACCTGGCGATCGGCCTCGGTCGCGGCGGTGTAGAGCGTCTTGCCGAAGTCGTCGGTTTCGCTGCGACGGCTGCCGGCGTCCGGGTCGCGGGTCAGCCGCCCGCGGGCCAGCGGGCTCCAGGGAATCACGCCGATGCCCTGGTCGCGGCACAGCGGCAGCATTTCCCGTTCCTCCTCGCGGTTGAGCAGGTTCAGGTGGTTCTGCATGCTGACGAAGCGGGTCCAGCCGTGGCGCTCGGCGGTGAACAGTGCCTTGGCGAACTGCCAGGCGTACATGGACGAGGCGCCGATGTAGCGCGCCTTGCCGGCCTTGACCACGTCGTGCAGCGCCTCGAGGGTCTCCTCCAGCGGCGTGCCGTAGTCCCAACGGTGGATCTGGTAGAGGTCGACGTAGTCGGTGCCCAGCCGCTGCAGGCTTTCGTCGATGGCGTTGAAGATCGCCTTGCGCGACAGTCCGCCGATGTTGGGACGGTCGCGCAGCGGGAAGTGCACCTTGGTCGCCAGCACGATCTCGTCGCGGCGGGCGAAGTCCTTCAGCGCACGGCCGACGATCTCCTCGCTGGTACCGTCCGAGTAGCTGTTGGCGGTGTCGAAGAAGTTGATGCCCAGCTCCACCGCGCGGCGGATCAGCGGCCGGCTCTGGTCCTCGGCCAGGGTCCAGGGGTGCTTGCCGCGCTCGGGGATGCCGTAGGTCATGCAGCCCAGGCACAGCCGCGAGACGCTCAGGCCGGTGCGGCCCAGTTTTCGGTATTGCATGGTGAGTCCTCCCGGGCGCGGCGGCCCTAGTGGGTTGCGTCCGGATGCTCGCCGGTGCGCAGGTTGCGCTCCAGGCCGCGCATCCGCTCGAGGTCCTCGGCGTCCAGCCGAAAGTCGAAGATCGCCAGGTTCTCGGCCAGCCGCTGTGGCGATTCGGACTTGGGAAACACCACCAGCCCGTTATCGACGTGCCAGCGCAGGACGACCTGCGCGGCGGTCTTGCCGTGCTTGCCGGCCAGCTCCAGCAGCAGGGGCTCCTTCAGGTAGTCGCCGCCCCGGGCCAGCGGGCTCCAGGACTCGGTGACGATGCCCAGCGATTCATGGAAGCGGCGCAGCTCGGCCTGCTGCATGAAGGGGTGCAGCTCGACCTGGTTGACCGCCGGGGTCACGCCGGTGTCGTCGATCAATCGCCGCAGGTGCGGGATCTGGAAGTTCGAGACGCCGATCGAGCACGCCCGGCCCTGCTCGCGCAGGGCGATCAGGGCCCTCCAGCTGTCGACGAAACGGTCCCGGGCGGGGCAGGGCCAGTGGATCAGGTACAGGTCCACGTAACCCAGTCCGAGGCGTTCGAGGCTGGCATCGAAGGCGCGCAGCGTCTCGTCGTAGCCCTGGTCCAGGTTCCACAGCTTGGTGGTGACGAAGAGCGCTTCACGCGGTACCCCGCAGCCGGCGATCCCCTCGCCGACGCCGCGCTCGTTGTAGTAGATGGTCGCCGTGTCCAGATGCCGGTAACCCAGGCCGACCGCCGCGCGGACGACCGAGGCGGCGTGCTCGTCAGGGATCTGGCAGGTGCCGAGGCCGAACTGCGGGAGGGTGTGGCCGTCATTCAGGGCCAGGCGCGGGACAGGGTTCATGGGCACCTCGGGTGGCGGGGTCGTGGGCATCAGACCCCGGATCGCCGCCAGCGCTCAATCGGCTGGCGCGGGGCGCGAAAAAGCCGCGCCGTAGACACAGGTCAGTATGGCCCGCGTGGCGCCGGCCATACTCGGGATCGAGGCCGCGGCTGCGCGGCGTTGCGCTGAAGGAGCCCTGCCATGAGCGAAACCTCTACCTCGCGCTTTTCCCTGTTGCGCGGTTTTCCGCCCGGCCTGCTGGTCGGCGTGCTGGCGTTGATCGGCGTGCTGCTGTTGCCGCTGCCGGCCGATTTGCCGGTGGCGGGGCAGCGCGTCCTGGCGATCCTGGTGTTCGCCGTCGTCGTCTGGATCACCGAGGCGGTGTCCTACGAGGCGAGCGCGATCATGATCACCGCGCTGCTGGCCTTCCTCGTCGGCACGGCGCCGACGGTGGCCAACCCCGAGGTGGTGTACGGCAGCTCGGCCGCGATCGGGATGGCCCTGACCGGCTTCTCCAGCCCCGCGCTGGCGCTGGTCGCCGGTGCGCTGTTCATCGCCGCGGCGATGACCCACACCGGGCTCGACCGGCGTATCGCGCTCTTCACCCTGTCCAGGGTCGGCACCAGTACCCGGCACGTGCTGGGCGGTACCCTGGTGGTGATCGTCCTGCTCAGCCTGGTGGTGCCCAGCGCCACCGCGCGGGCGGCCTGCGTGGTGCCGATCATGCTCGGGATCATCGCGGCGTTCGGCATCGACCGGCGCTCCAACATCGCCGCCGGCATGATGATCATCGTCGCCCAGGGCACCAGCATCTGGAACATCGGCATTCAGACGGCCGCGGCGCAGAACCTGCTGCTGGTCGGCTTCATGGACAAGCTGCTCGGCACGCGGGTGAGCTGGATCGACTGGCTGATCGCCGGCGCGCCCTGGGCACTGCTGATGTCGTTCGTGCTGCTGTTCGTGGTGCTCAGGCTGCTGCCGCCGGAGACCGAGCGGATCGCCGGCGGACGCGAGGCCGTGGCCCGCGAGCTGGCCGCCCTAGGGCCGATGACCGGGCCGCAGAAGCGCCTGCTGGCGGTGTCGGTCGGCCTGCTGCTGTGCTGGGCCAGCGAAGGCAAGCTGCACGGCTTCGACACCACCAGCACCACCTACGCCGGGCTGGTGATCCTGATGCTGCCGCGCCTGGGGGTGATGACCTGGAAGGACGTGCAGGCACGCATCCCCTGGGGCACGGTGATCGTCTTCGGCGTGGGCATCAGCCTGGGCACGGTGCTGCTGAGCACCCAGGCCGGCCAATGGCTCGGCGCCCAGGTGGTGGCGCACACCGGGCTCGGGTCGGTGGGGCCGCTCGGCATCTTCGCGATCCTCGGCGCCTTCCTGATCGTCATCCACCTGGGTTTCGCCAGCGCCACCGCGCTGACCTCGGCGCTGCTGCCGATCCTGATCGCGGTACTGCTCAACCTGCCGGGGGATTTCAACCGGCTGGGCATGACCATGCTGCTGGGTTTCGTGGTCAGCTACGGCTTCATCCTGCCGATCAACGCGCCGCAGAACATGGTGTGCCTGGGCACCGAGACCTTCAATGCCCGGCAGTTCGCCCGGGTCGGGCTGCTGATCACGGTGATCGGCTACCTGAGCATGCTGGTGTTCGCCACCACCTGGTGGCGCTGGCTGGGCTGGATCTAGGCGTGGCGGCCTTCAGCGGGCGATGACCGGCTGCAGGTCGCGCCAGTGCAGGAACAGGCGCAGGTCGAACTCGATCTGCGCGTAGCCCGGCAGCATGTGCTCGCACAGCTTGTAGAAGGCCCGGTTGTGGTCGCTCTCGCGCAGGTGCGCCAGCTCGTGCACCACGATCATCCGCAGGAACTCCGGCGCCGCCTCGCGAAACAGCGCGGCGACGCGGATTTCCTTCTTCGCCTTGAGCTTGCCGCCCTGCACCCGCGAGACGGCGCTGTGCAGGCCCAGCGCGCGGTGGGTCAGGTCGAGGCGATTGTCGTAGAGCACCTTGTCGATCGCCGGCGCGCTCTTGAGGTGCGCCTGGCGCAGCTGCTGCACGTAACCGTAGAGCGCCTTGTCGCTCTGGATTTCGTGCCGCCCGGGGTAGCGCCCGGCCAGGTAATCGCCCAGGCGCCCTTCGGCGATCAGCCGGGCGACCTGCTGCTGCAGCGCTTCGGGGTAGCCCTGCAGGTACTTGAGGGGAGGCGTGGGGTTCATGGCGCGCAGTATGCCAGCTCGGGACGATCGAATCCGGCTGGGGCTGCGGGCTCGCTTCCTATATGCTCGGTCGATCCGCGGCAGATGCTGTAGCGGGCCGTCATGTCGGCCCGACCGCCGCTTCCGGTCCCGGGAAGCGTTCCGCTCGGTGTCGACGGGATCGTCCTTTTGAACAGCCAGCCAGAGAGGTCAGTCATGAGTAATGTGGTTTTCATCACCGGTGCGACATCAGGATTCGGTCGCGCCACGGCCCGTCGCTTCGCCGCGGCAGGCTGGGCGCTGGTGCTGAGCGGGCGTCGTCTGGAGCGCCTCGAGGCCCTGCGCGACGAACTCGCCGCCCAGGTGCCCGTGCATATCGGCGCGCTGGACGTGCGCGACGCCGAGGCGGTGAAGCAGTTCGTCGCCGACCTCCCCGAGGGCTTTCGCAACGTGCGTGCGCTGATCAACAACGCTGGCCTGGCGCTGGCTCCGGTGCCGGCGCAGAAGGTCGACCTGGCCGACTGGCACACCATGATCGACACCAACATCACCGGCCTGGTCAACGTCACCCATGCGGTGCTGCCGCTGCTGCTGCAGGTCGGCAAGGGCGCGAGCATCGTCAATCTCGGCTCGGTGGCCGGCGAGTGGCCGTACCCGGGCGGCCACGTCTACGGCGCCAGCAAGGCGTTCGTCAAACAGTTCAGCTTCAACCTGCGCTGCGACCTGCAGGGCACCGGCGTGCGGGTCACCGACATCGCCCCGGGCATGGCCGAGACGGAGTTCACCCTGGTGCGCACCAAGGGTGACCAGGCCGCGTCCGACAAGCTCTACCGCGGCACCACGCCGCTCACCGCCGAAGACATCGCCGAGCAGATCTACTACGTCGCGACCCTGCCCGAGCACGTCAACATCAACCGCCTGGAAATCATGCCGACCCGCCAGGCCTGGTCGCCGTTCGCCATCGACCGCGACGCCTGAGCGGACCGCCGCGCGGCCGGCGAGGGCGTCCGCCTGGCCGCGCCCTTCGCTAGCTGCGCCTGGGCCAGGCGAAGCTGAGCAGGAACAGGGCCGCGGCCGAGACCACGATCGAGGGCCCGGCCGGGGTGTCCTGGTACCAGGACATCGTCAGCCCCAGGCACACCGCCAGGATGCCCAGCGCGCTGGCCCCGGCGGCCATCTGCTCGGGCGTGCGCGCGTGGCGCTGGGCGGCGGCGGCCGGGATGATCAGCAGCGAGGTGATCAGCAGCACGCCGACGATCTTCATCGCCACGGCGATCACCACCGCGATCAGCAGCATCAGCGCCAGGCGGGTCGCCGCCACCGGCAGCCCTTCCACCTTCGCCAGCTCCTCGTGCACGGTCATCGCCAGCAGCGGGCGCCAGAGCGGCACCAGCATCGCCAGCACCATCGCGCTGCCACCCAGGATCCAGGCCAGGTCGGTCGGGCCGACGGCGAGCAGGTCGCCGAACAGGTAGCCCATCAGGTCGATGCGCACGTCCTTCATGAAGCTCAGGGTCACCAGGCCGAGGGACAGGGTGCTGTGGGCGAGGATGCCCAGCAGGGTGTCGGAAGCCAGTGGCTGGCGTTGTTGCAGCGTGACCAGCAGGACCGCCAGCAGCACGCAGCCGACGGTCACCGCGAGCGTCGGGCTGACGTCGAGCATCAGGCCCAGGGCGACGCCCAGCAGCGCGGCGTGGGACAGCGTGTCGCCGAAATAGGCCATGCGCCGCCAGACCACGAAGGAACCGAGCGGGCCGGCCACCAGGGCCAGCGCGAGGCCGGCGAGCAGGGCATTGAGCAGGAAGTCAGGCATGCGCGCTCCGGGTCGTGACCTGGAGACGGCAGGCGCGGGGCCGCGGGGTGCGGCGCAGGGAAGCGGGGCGCAAGGATCTATCCTTTCTCGGGATCTGCGGGCGTGGCCGGCGACGGTTGGACCGGCAGATGTCCGCAATGCTCGGTGTGCACGTGCGGATGCCGCACCGAGCCATGCAGGTCGTGGTCATGGTCGTGGTGGTGGTGATAGACCGCCAGGCTGCGGGCGTCCTGGCCGAACAGCTCGACGAAGGCCGGATCGCTGCTGACCTGCTCGGGGTGGCCGGAGCAGCACACGTGGCGATTCAGGCAGACCACCTGATCGGTGGCGCTCATCACCAGGTGCAGGTCGTGGGAGACCATCAGCACGCCGCAGCCGTGGCGCTCGCGCAGACGCCCGATCAGCCGGTACAGCTCGGCCTGGCCGGCGACGTCGACGCCCTGTACCGGCTCGTCGAGCACCAGCAGCTCGGGGGCGCGCAGCAGCGCGCGGGCCAGCAGCACCCGTTGCATCTCGCCGCCGGAGATGCCCTGCAGCGGGCTGTCGATGACCTGCTCGGCGCCGACCTCGGCAAGGGCCGCCAGGGCGCGGGCACGGTCGACGCCGGGCACCAGGCGCAGGAAGCGCAGCACCGAAAGCGGCAGGGTGGGGTCCACGTGAAGCTTCTGCGGCATGTAGCCGATGCGCAACCGGGGCTTGCGCCAGACGCTGCCGCGATCCGGTTTGAGCAGGCCGAGCACGGTGCGCACCAGGGTGGTCTTGCCGGCCCCGTTGGGGCCGATCAGGGTGACGATCTCGCCATGGCGCACCTGCAGCTGCGCCCCTTCGAGCACGGCCTGGGCATTGAAGCGCACATGGATGTCGTCGAGCCTGACCAGCGCGTCGCTCATGCCGCGCTCCGGCAGGCGGCGCAGAGACCGACCACTTCCACGGTCTGGCCTTCGACGGCGAAGTCGACGGTGGCGGCGGCGGCGTTGATCGCATCGGCCACGGTCGCCTTTTCCAACTCGATGGCGGCATGGCAGTTGCGGCAGATGAGGAACTGGCCCTGGTGCGGGCTCTGCGGATGGCTGCAGCCGACGAAGGCGTTGAGCGAGGCGATGCGGTGCACCAGGCCGTTCTCGAGCAGGAAATCCAGCGCCCGGTAGACCGTCGGCGGCGCCGCGCGGCGGCCATCGGCCTCGCTCAGCACGGCGAGGATGTCGTAGGCGCCGAGCGGCTTGTGGCTCTGCCAGACCAGCTCCAGCACGCGACGGCGCAGCGCGGTCAGCCGCACGCCCTGGCGCGCGCACAAGTGGTCGGCTTCGGCCAGTGCGTGACTGACGCAATGGTCGTGATCGTGGGGCGTGCAGGCCAGCGGAGGAGTGGTCATGGTCGGCGACGGGCTAGTGAAGAGACGTTATTATGTTACCTGTTCACTCTGCCCGGTATCCCCTCGTGTCGCGTCTTTTTTTCCTGCCGCTGTTGCTGTCGTTCTCTCTCACCGCCCACGCCGACGTCAATCTGCTGACCAGCATCAAACCTCTGCAGCTGATTGCCGCCGCGGTCCAGGACGGTGTCGGCGAGCCCGACGTCCTGCTGCCGCCCGGTGCCTCGGCGCACCAGTACGCGCTGCGGCCATCCGACGTACGGCGCGTGCGCGACGCGGACCTGTTCTATTGGGTCGGCCCCGATCTGGAGACGTTCCTGGGGCGCGTCCTGGAAGGCCGCAGCGGTCCGAGCGTCGCCCTGCAGGCCGAGCCGGGGCTCACCCTGCGGCATTTCGGCGAGCCCCACGGCCCTTCCGACGAGGGGCATGCTGACCACGACCACGACCACGACCACGACCACGACCATGGGCACGGGCATCAGGACCACGACCTGGGCGAGCACGACCATGCGCACCGGCCCGGCAGCCTCGACGCCCACCTCTGGCTGTTGCCGGACAACGCCCGGGTGATCGCCGGGCGCATGGCCGCGGATCTGGCCGAGGCCGATCCGGCCAATGCCGAGCGCTACCGGCAGAACCTCAAGGCATTCACGGCGCGGCTCGGCGCCCTCGACGAGCGGCTGCGCCAGCGCGTCGCCGGGATCGCCGGCAAGCCGTACTTCGTGTTTCACGAGGCCTACGAGTATTTCGAGGCGGCCTACGGCCTGGGCCATGTCGGGGTTTTCAGCGCCGGGATGGAGGTGCAGCCCGGCGCGCGCCACGTGGCGGCCATGCGCGAGCGGCTGCAGCAGGCGGGCCCGAGCTGCGTGTTCAGCGAGCCGCCGCTACGGCCGCGCCTGGCCGAGACCCTGACCAGCGGCCTGCCGGCGCGCCTCGCCGAGCTCGACGCCATGGGCACCGACACCCGGGTCGGCCCCAACGGCTACGTCGAGATGCTCGAGCAGCTGGGCGAGCAGCTGGTCGGCTGCCTGGAATCGCTGTAACGCGTCAGAACGCGAAAGGCAGCTCGATGTTGACCTGCTGGCGGTGCTGCAGGCGCCGCTGGAACTCGTTCGGGTCGTGGATCAACACCTGCTGCCCCGCGTTGGCCTGGGAGGCGATCAGCCGGGACAGCCAGAAGCGCACGCAGGCGATGCGCAGCATGGCCGGCCACAGCTCGGCCTCGGCGGGGGTAAAGCGGCGATGCGCCGAGTACGCGGCCAGCAGCGCGCGCACCCGCGGCGGGTCGAGGCGGCCGTCCTTATGGGAACACCAGTCGTTCACGGTGATCGCCAGGTCGTAGAGCATCGGCCCGGAGCAGGCGTTGTAGAAGTCGATCACCCCCGAGAGCCTGGGGCCGTCGAACAGCGCGTTGTCGCGGAACAGGTCGGCATGCAGGTTGGCCTGGGGCAAGGCGAGAATCTGCCACTGCAGCCGGCCGATCTCGGCCAGCGCATCGCGCAGCAGCGGCAGCTGCGCCTCCGGCAGGCTCAGCGCCAGGCTCGGCCCTTCGCGCAGCATCCAGTCCAGGCCCCGGTCGCTGCGACGTTCGAGCAGATGCTCGCGGGTGGCCAGATGGATGTCCGCCAGCAGTGCGCCCACTTCGGCGCAGTGATGCGCGTTGGGCGTGGAGAGATGCCGCCCCGGCAGGCGCGGCTGCAGCAGCGCCGGCTTGCCGGCGAGCTGGCGCAGGGCTTCGCCGCTCTCGGTCGTCAGCGCGTAGGGCACCGGCAACCCGGCCTGGTGCAGCACTTCGAGCAGCTCGACGAAGAACGGCAGGTCGGCCGTCGGGCCGCGCTCGACCAGGGTCAGCACGTACTCGCCGTGCTCGAGGGTGACGAAGAAGTTGCTGTTCTCGCTGCCCGCGGCGATGCCTTCGAAGGCGATCAGACGCCCGAGCCGGTAGGGCGCGAGGAAGGCTTCCAGCTCGTCATGCTGCAGGGGCGTGAACACCGACATCCGAGAGTCCTTGGGTTTACCAGCTGAAGATTTCCCAGGCCGGGATCAGCATGTCCGGCCGGTCGGAGCGAATGAAATTGCTGTCGCCGTCGGCGCGCACCAGGAAGTACGGCTTGCCGTGCTTGGGCGTCACCTTGACCGCGTAGAGAAAGCCATTGACGCGGTATTCCTCGACCGTGCGGTCGCCTTCCTGGCGGATCGTCACGTCCGGCTCGCTGTCCGGTTGCTGCGCCTGGGCGGCGACCGGCAGACAGGCCAGCAGGCTGGCCAGCAGCAGGTGTTTCAGAGTACGCATGATAACCTTGTCCCTTTGTCGTCAATGGTCCTGCGCATTCTAGCCCCGGACCCGCCGAAAAGGTTGATCCTGCTCATGAGCCAAGCGCCCCTCGTTCTGGTGGACGGTTCGTCCTACCTCTATCGCGCCTTCCACGCCCTGCCTCCCCTGACCACTTCCACCGGCAAGCCCACCGGGGCGGTCAAAGGCGTGCTCAACATGCTGCTGTCGCTGCGCCGGCAGTACCCGGACAGCCCCTTCGCGGTGGTCTTCGATGCCAAGGGGCCGACCTTCCGCGACACCCTGTTCGCCGAATACAAGTCCCACCGCCCGCCGATGCCCGACGACCTGCGTTCCCAGGTCGAGCCTCTGCATGCCAGCGTGCGTGCGCTGGGCATGCCGCTGCTCTGCGTCGACGGGGTCGAGGCCGACGACGTGATCGGCACGCTGGCGCGCCAGTGCGCGGCGCTCGGTCGCGACGTGATCATCTCCACCGGTGACAAGGACATGGCGCAGCTGGTCTGCCCCCACGTCACCCTGGTCAACACCATGACCGGCAGCGTGTACGACATCGAGGGCGTGAAGACCAAGTTCGGCGTCGGCCCTGAGCTGATCATCGACTTCCTCGCGCTGATGGGCGACAAGGTCGACAACATCCCCGGTGTGCCCGGTGTCGGCGAGAAGACCGCCTGCGGCCTGCTCAACGGCATCGAAGGCGGCCTCAAGGGCCTCTACGAGAACCTCGACAAGGTCTGCGACCTGCCGATCCGCGGGGCCAAGTCGCTGGCGGCCAAGCTCGCGGAACACCGCGAGGCGGCGTTCATGTCCTACGAGCTGGCGACGATCAAGATCGACGTGCCGCTGGATGTCGAAGTCGCCGACCTGATGCCCGGCGAGCCGCACCGCGAAGCGCTGATCGCGCTGTACCGCGAGCTGGAGTTCAAGGCCTGGCTCGACGAGCTGCTGCGCGAAGCCAAGGCGGCCGGCGAGGATTGCGAAGTCCAGCCCGAGGGCTGTTCGATCCAGGCCGAGGCCGAGTACACCACGATTTTCGATCAGGCCGAGTTCGACGACTGGCTCGAGCGCCTGAAGGCGGCCGACTGCTTCGCCTTCGACACCGAGACCACCAGCCTCGACGCGCAGAAGGCCCAGCTGGTCGGCGTGTCCTTCGCCCTGGAGACCGGCAAGGCCGCCTACGTGCCGCTCGGCCACAGCTACATGGGCGTGCCGCAGCAGCTCGACCGGGACGCCGTGCTCGGCGCGCTCAAGCCGCTGCTCGAGGACCCGTCCAGGCGCAAGGTCTGCCAGCACGGCAAGTACGACATGAACGTGCTGATGCACTACGGCATCGAGATGCGCGGCATGGCCTTCGACACCATGCTCGAATCCTACGTGCTCGACGCCACGGCCACCCGCCACGACATGGACAGCCTGGCGCTCAAGTACCTGGGCCGCGGCACCATCCGCTTCGAGGACATCGCCGGCAAGGGCGCCAAGCAGCTGACCTTCGACCAGATCGCCGTCGAGCAGGCCGGCCCGTACGCCGCCGAAGACGCCGACGTCACCCTGCGGCTGCACCAGACCCTGATGGGCAAGCTGGAAGCCACGCCTTCGCTGCTCAAGGTACTCAACGAGATCGAAATGCCGCTGGTGCCGGTGCTGGCGCGCATCGAGCGCAACGGCGCGCTGGTCGATGCCAACCTGCTCGGGCTGCAGAGCGTCGAGCTGGGCAACAGGCTCACCGAGCTGGAGCGCGAGGCATTCGAGATCGCCGGCGAGGAATTCAACCTGGGTTCGCCCAAGCAGCTCTGCGCGATCCTCTACGACAAGCTCGGCTGTCCGGTGCTGTCGAAGACCGCCGGGGGCCAGCCGTCCACCGCCGAAAGCGTGCTGGCCGAGCTGGCCGAGCGGGACTACCCGCTGCCCAAGGTGATCATGCAGCACCGTAGCTTGAGCAAGCTCAAGGGCACCTACACCGACAAGCTGCCGCAGCAGATCAACCCGCGCACCGGGCGCATCCACACCAGCTACCACCAGGCCGTGACGGCGACCGGCCGGCTGTCCTCCTCGGACCCGAACCTGCAGAACATCCCGATCCGCACCGCCGAGGGCCGGCGCATCCGCCAGGCCTTCGTCGCCGCGCCGGGCTACACCCTGCTGGCCGCCGACTATTCCCAGATCGAGCTACGGATCATGGCGCACCTGGCCCAGGACGCGGGCCTCTTGCACGCCTTCCAGAACGACCTGGACGTGCACCGCGCCACTGCCGCCGAGGTGTTCGGCGTCGAGCTGGATCAGGTCACCAACGACCAGCGGCGCAGCGCCAAGGCGATCAACTTCGGTCTGATCTACGGCATGAGCGCCTTCGGCCTGGCCAAGCAGATCGACGTCGCGCGGGGCGAGGCGCAGGCCTACATCGACCGCTACTTCGCCCGCTACCCCGGCGTGCTCGCCTACATGGAGCGCACCCGTACCCAGGCGGCGGAGCAGGGCTACGTGGAAACCCTGTTCGGACGTCGGCTGTACCTGCCGGAGATCCATTCCAAGAACGGCGCCATGCGCAAGGCCGCCGAGCGCACCGCGATCAACGCGCCGATGCAGGGCACCGCGGCGGACATCATCAAGCGCGCCATGATCGCGGTGGACGGCTGGCTGCAGGAGAGCGGGCTGGATGCGCGGGTCATCCTGCAGGTGCACGACGAACTGGTGCTGGAAGTGCGCGAGGACCTGGTCGATCAGGTCCGCGAGCGGATCTGCCCGCTGATGAGCGAGGCGGCCACGCTGGACGTGCCGCTGCTGGTCGAGGCCGGCGTGGGCGCCAACTGGGACGAGGCGCACTGAGCTGAAACTTTTTTCGGCTCCCTAGAAAAAAAGCGGAACTATTCCTGTTTGCAACGGGTCTGAGTTCACGAAGGGCGTTAAACCTCTTCGATGCTCCTTGTTGTGTTAAGTGTTGGCAGATCTCTGGACCCCGCCCTAGCGGTCCGGACTTGAACCTCGAACTTCCCCCTCCCCCATAAGAAGTTCGAGGTTTTTTTTCGTCCCGGGAAAACCCACGACCAGGCCCCGCGCACTCGCCGGGTGTCAGGGCAGGACGAGCCCGCCGCCGGCCTTGTGCAGGGCCTGCAGGTGGTCGCGAATGCCGGTGAGGTTGACCTCGATCGCCTCCAGCTCGCGGCGGCGCTCGTCGCCCAGAAGCTTGCGCACTTCCTGGTCCAGCGTCTGGTTCAGCGCGTTGAGCCGGGCCTGGCGCTCGCCGCTTTCGCGCTCCAGGCGCTTCCATTCGCCCAGCTGCGGCAGCCCGTACCCTTCACCTTCGAGCAGTTCGGCCGGGCGGCTCAGGTAGCCACTGTTGGCGAGGATCTCCTGCAGCGCGCCGTCGGCCTTGTCCAGGCCGCTGTCGCGCTGCTTGCGGCCGCCCAGGTAGCGGCGCTTGAGTTCGTCCTGGGCCAGCAGCAGCTCGCGACGAAGCGCCGCCTGCTCGACCAGCAGCAGCGCGGCGCTGGCCCGCAGGTCGGCCTGCTCGAACCAGCGCCGCCGTTCCGCCGCCGGCAGCGCCAGCCAGTCCTCGACTTCGGTCTGCGGCAGCGTCAGGCGCTCGCGCAGCACGGCGAACATGGCCTGGTAGCGGTCCCGGTAGGAGTCGAAGCGATAGCCCAGGCGCAGCGCCTCGCGCGGGTCGTCGAGCACGCTCGCGTCGGCCAGGCCGCGGTTGATCAGGATCTCCAGCAGGCCGTTGGGCATGATGCTGTCCAGCGCCGCCAGCTCCGGCCGGGCGGTGCCGCTGCGCATCAGCTTGAGCGTTTCCACGGCGCAGTTGTTGGAGAGGAAGAAGTAGTCGCCATCGTAGCTCCAGTGCACCTCGGCGCTGCGCTCGACCAGCGATTCGATGTCGCTGCGTTCGAGCTTCAGCGGGACCGAGGCGAGGCTGCGCAGCTCGACCTTGGTGTATTCCTCGATCACCTGGCCCAGCGGCAGGACGAACAGGCGCGACGGATAGGCGCCGGTCAGGCCGTCCCAGCTCGACAGCTGCACGTCGCCGACGAAGGCGCGGTAGGACAGCACCAGGTGCTCGTCCAGGTCCAGCCGGCAGTCCGGGCCGCGCGGGCGTCCGGGCGCGCAGATCACCAGGCGCAGCATGGTGTGGCCCCAGCGGCTCGCCCAGGCGTCGTTGGCCTCGGCGAACAGGTAGTCCACTTCGTAGACGCGCTGCGGGTCGAGGGTGACCAGGGGCGTGCGGCCGAAATCCCGGCCGGCGTTGAGGATCGGGTAACCCGGTGCGCACTCGGCGCGGTCCGGCGGCTGCCAGCCGAAGTGCTCGGAGAAATGGCGATTGAGCGAGGGCCGGCGGCAGGCGTAGGTCGGGTCGAGGAGAAAGTACTCCATGTTCACCGCGACGAATTCCAGCGGGCTCGTCAGCTCGTAGCTGTCCGGGCTGCGGGCGACCTGGGCGTTGTGCGTTTCCCGCTCGCCACGCTGGCCGACGCGCTGCGGCCAGCCGGCCAGGTCCAGCAGGCGGGGATCGTCGCTGAGTGTGAAGCGGCGCGCGGTCTGGCCCCGGCAATGGTCGGGCAGCCCGACCGGGCCGAGCACCTGCTCGCGCTGACGGCAGTGCATCAGCACCTGCGCCTGGCCGGGCGTCCACAGGCGCGCCCGGTCATAGAGGTGGGTCAGTTCATGCAGGACGGTGGCCAGCAGCTCCTGGCGCACCGTGCCGTGGGGGCGGGCGGTGCGCTGGGTCGCCGCGCTGCCATCGGTCAGGCCCGCCAGCAGACGACGGTTGAGGTCCAGGGTATCGAGCCCGGCGCGGCCATAGGCCTGTTCCGGCAGGTCGGTTCGCCAGCGCACCCGCACGCTGCGGTCCAGGCGTTCGACGAAGGCGGGTGGCAGCGCGGCCATGGCCTCGTCGAGCAGGGCCTGGGTGGCCTGGCGCTGCGCGGGTTGCAGGTCGGCCTGATCGAGCGACAGGCGCAGCCCGGCGTTGGCGGTGCCGGTCAGCAGACCTAGCGCGATCGCCGCCAGCCAGGCCCGGGCGGCCTTCACAGGACGAGGATGGCTTCGGCCAGGGCCTGGTCGCTGGCGTCGCGGGCTTCGGCGAATTCGCTGCGAAGGGCGCCGAAGGCGGCCTCCAGGCGGGCACCACGGATGTCGCCCTGGCTGGCGACGAAGCTGGCGGCTTCGTCGCGTGCCTCCTGGACCACCTTCATGTCGCTGATGCGGCTGGTGACGTCGGATGTGAAGTTGATGCTGCGGTCGAGGGCGCGAACGACCAGGTTGCTGGTGGCGACCAGCGTCTGTGCCTGGGCGGCGGCCGCGCCGAGCACCAGGGCGGAGGCCAGCGCGGCCTGTGCGATCGTGGATTTACGCATGGGAGAGTCTTCCTGGGTTCATTGAACGAGGATCGCCTCGGCCAGTTCCCGGTCGCTGGCGGCGAGCTCGGGGCTGGTCTGGCGCAGGCGTGTCAGGACCGCTTCCAGCCGGGCGCCGCGCATCAGCCCGTCGCTGGCGACGAAGGAGGCGGCATCGTCCCGCGCGCCGATGACGAGCTTGTTCTCGAAGGGCGCGCTGGTCAGCAGGCTGCTCACGTAGCTGGTCCGCACGAGCGCGGCGGTGGAGACGTCGAGCACTTGGGCATGGCAGCCGAACGAGAGGCCGGCGATCGAAAGGGCTGTAAGCAGACGCATGGCGAAGCGGAACCGTAACGAAAAACGGCGCCAAGGCTAGCGAAACCCGGCGGCTGCGGCCAGTCCTGGCGCGCCGTTGCGCCGGTACAACTGTAGCGGCACGTTGCGGTCAGCGCGCCAGGATCGCTTCGGCGAGCTGACGGTCGCTGGCGTTCAGTTCCGGCGCCTGGCTGCGGATGTGGTCGAGCGCCGCTTCCAGGTGCACGCCGCGCTGCTGCCCGTCGCTGGCGACGAAGCGCGCCGCGTCGTCACGCGCCTGCAGCACGAGCTTGTCGTCGCGGGCCGAGGAGGTGAGGTCCGACGTCGCTTCGACGCTGTTGATCAGCCCGCCCACCACCAGGTCGGTGGTGGCGAGAAAGCTGCTGGCCGAGGCGTGGCCGGCCAGCAGGCACAGGGCGATACCGAGGGAGGGGTACAGGCGGGGCATGGCGGAGTCTCCAGTCTATCGTCGACTCTAGACTCCCGGCCGGACGTTGCGTTCCCGCTGCGCGGGCGCGCTCAGCGCCAGAACGGCTTGTCGAGCTCGACTTCGCGGGCCGCCGGGCTGATGCCGATGTCGGCCAGCTGGCGTTCATCGAGGCGGGCGAGCTGGCGGCGGGTGCGGCTGCGCTGGCGCCACAGGCGGATGAGCTGCAGCATCGCGAGAAGGTGGCCGAAGGCTGCGTCGCGGGAGAAGGTGGGCAGGGTGGTGCGAGGCAGTGTGCGTTGCATGGCGGACTGACCTTCCCGTCTCTGAACGGGTGTGGGGGCATGGGTCAGTAGGATCGCGCGAAGGGGTGTTCGGTTACAGTCACAGGCGGCGGGGATTGTGCGGGTACAGTCGGCGCCCTGGCGCAACTGTACCGGCAGCTGGCGCAGGAACTGTTTGTAGCCGTCCGCAAGGCAGGACACCGGCACGGGGCCGGTGTCTTTTGGTGCACGCGAGTGCTCTATTCCACGGCCTTGACCATGTCCTCGACCACTTTCTTGGCGTCGCCGAAGACCATCATCGTCTTGTCCATGTAGAACAGTTCGTTGTCCAGGCCCGCATAGCCGCTGGCCATGGAGCGCTTGTTGACGATGATCGTCTTGGCCTTGAAGGCTTCGAGGATCGGCATCCCGGCGATTGGCGACTTGGGATCGTTCTTGGCCGCCGGATTGACCACGTCGTTGGCGCCGAGCACCAGCACCACGTCGGCCTGGCCGAACTCGGAGTTGATGTCGTCCATCTCGAACACCTGCTCGTAAGGCACCTCGGCCTCGGCCAGCAGCACGTTCATGTGGCCGGGCATGCGGCCGGCGACCGGGTGGATCGCGTACTTCACGGTCACGCCGCGGTGGGTCAGCTTCTCGGCCAGCTCCATCAGGGCGTGCTGCGCGCGCGCCACCGCCAGGCCGTAGCCGGGCACGATGATCACGGTGTCGGCGTTGCCCAGCAGGAAGGCGGCATCGTCGCTGGAGCCGGACTTGACCGGACGCTGCTCCTTGCTGCCCGTCGCCGCGCCGGCATCGGCGTCGGCACCGAAGCCGCCGAGGATCACGTTGAAGAACGAGCGGTTCATCGCCTTGCACATGATGTAGGAGAGGATCGCGCCGGAGGAGCCCACCAGGGAGCCGGCGATGATCAGCATCGAGTTGTTCAGCGAGAAGCCGATGCCGGCCGCCGCCCAGCCCGAGTAGCTGTTGAGCATCGACACCACCACCGGCATGTCGGCGCCGCCGATGGGGATGATGATCAGCACGCCGATGACGAAGGCCAGCGCCAGCATGATCGCGAAGGCCGAGAGGCTGCCGGTGAACATGTAGATCAGGCCGAGGGCCAGGATCGCGATGCCCACCGCCAGGTTGACCAGGTGCTGGCCCTTGAACACCACGGGCGTGCCCTGGAACAGGCGGAACTTGTACTTGCCCGAGAGCTTGCCGAAGGCGATGACCGACCCGGAGAAGGTGATCGCGCCGATGGCCGCGCCGAGGAGCAGCTCCAGCCGGTTGCCCAGCGGGATGCTGTAGCCGGCCGCCGGGACGATGCCGAGCGACTGCGGCTCGACCACCGCGGCGATGGCGATGAACACCGCGGCCAGGCCGATCATGCTGTGCATGAAGGCCACCAGCTCCGGCATCTTGGTCATCTCGACGCGGCGCGCCATCAGGGTGCCGGCGCTACCGCCGACCAACAGGCCGATCAGCACGAAGACGATGCCGGTGGCGGCGTTGTTGCTCTCCGACAGCTGTGCGCCGAGCTTGAACACCAGGAACACCGTGGTGATCACGGCGATCGCCATGCCGGCCATGCCGAACAGGTTGCCGCGGCGCGAGGTGGTCGGGTGGGAGAGCCCCTTGAGGGCCTGGATGAAGCACACCGAGGCCACGAGGTAGAGCAGGGTGATGGTATTCATGCTCATCTTAGTGCTTCTCCACCGAGGCCTTCGGGGCCTTCTTCTTGAACATTTCCAGCATCCGGCGCGTGACCAGGAAGCCGCCGAACACGTTGACCGCGGCCAGGGCCACCGCCAGGGTGCCCATCGCCTTGCCCAGCGGGGTCACGGTGAGGGCGGCGGCGAGCATGGCGCCGACGATGACGATCGCCGAGATCGCGTTGGTGACCGCCATCAGCGGCGTGTGCAGGGCGGGGGTGACGTTCCACACCACGTGGTAGCCGACGTAGATCGCCAGCACGAAGATGATCAGGTTGTAGAGGCCGTCCGAAATCAGGTCCATGGTTCGTCTCCCTTAGCCGTTGGTGCGCACGATCCGGCCGCCTTCGCACATCAGGCAGGCGGCGACGATGTCGTCTTCGAGGTTGAGCTGGAAGCGGCCTTCGCTGTCGATCACCAGCTTCAGGAAGTCCAGCAGGTTGCGGGCGTACAGCGCCGAGGCGTCGGCCGGCACCCAGGTGGCCAGGTTGGCATAGCCGACCAGGGTCACGCCGTGGGCGACCACCACCTGATCGAGCACCGTCAGCGGGCAGTTGCCGCCCTGGGACGCGGCCAGGTCGATGACCACCGAGCCGGGCTTCATCTGCTGCACGGTTTCCTCGTGGAGCAGGGTCGGTGCCTTGCGGCCGGGAATCAGCGCGGTGGTGATGACGATATCGGCCTGCTTGGCCCGCTCGTGCACGGCCTGGGCCTGACGCGCCATCCACGAGGCCGGCATCGGCCGCGCATAGCCGCCGACGCCTTCGGCGCACTCGCGCTCCTCGTCGGTCTCGAAGGGCACGTCGACGAACTTGGCGCCGAGCGACTCGATCTGTTCCTTCACCGCCGGACGCACGTCGGACGCCTCGATCACCGCGCCCAGGCGCTTGGCCGTAGCGATCGCCTGCAGACCGGCGACCCCGGCGCCCAGCACCAGCACCCGCGCGGCTTTCACCGTGCCGGCGGCGGTCATCAGCATCGGCATGAAGCGCGGATAGTGATGGGCGGCCAGCAGCACCGCCTTGTAGCCGGCGATGTTGGCCTGCGAGGACAGCACGTCCAGGCTCTGCGCGCGGGAGGTGCGCGGCGCCGCTTCGAGGGCGAAGGCGGTGATGCCGCGTTCGGCCATGCGGGCGATGGTCGCGTTGTCGAAGGGGTTGAGCATGCCGATCAGCACGGCGCCGGGGCGCATTTGCGCAAGTTCGGCGTCGTTCGGGGCGAGCACCTTGAGCACGATCTCGGCGCCGAGCGCGGCACCGGCATCGCCGATGATCGCGCCGGCGGCCTCGAAGGCGCTGTCCGGTACGCTGGAGCGCTGGCCTGCGCCGCTCTGCACCGTGACCTGGTGGCCCTGGCCGATCAGCTTCTTGATGGTCTCCGGGGTCGCGGCGACGCGTGTTTCCCCAGCCTGGGTTTCGAGAGGAACACCGATGTGCACGTCTTGTTCTCCTGCGTGATCTTTTCAGGTGCTTGCGCGGCTCCAAGCCGTCTGTTCAGCGACCCAATCGTGATTGACCAGCGCACTGCGTTGGCGCCCTGGCATGCGGATCAGCGGTACCGGCATCGCCGGCAGAAGGCCGGCGGCGCGGCATTTTGCAGGCGAAGCGGTGGCCCGACAACCATTTTGAAGTAAAACGATTCGTTCACTACAAGTCACGAGCTGACCAAAAAAGCGTCATCGCCTGATTCGGCCTCGCTGCAGGCCACAGGCGCCGAGGCGTATGGCCTCAGGTCCTGCTGGCTGAATGGCCCCGCATTTCCCTTCGCTATGGACAGACGCGGGCCGATCGGGCCCGCCGCAGGGCTGCGTCGGCGATTTGTAGCGAACCGCGATGAGACACTACCTGCCCGTCGGCGTTTCATGGCAGTGCTTAAATGTTTATAAACGGAGCCCGAAAAACCGGCGCGTCTGCAATGTCATCGAAACCTTGTAGTCCAAAGATAACGCCACGTTGATGAACGCCTCGTCGTCCGCCCGTGGAAACGGCGTCCCAGACGTTCCGCAGCGCCAGCAGGAGCCCGCCATGCCCGAACTCGACATGAATCCCATCGCCCCGTTGCTGGACGAACCGCCCGTCCAGCGGCGCCTGCCTTTCGCCTTCGCCCGTCGTCACGGCGTGATCCTGCTCGACGGGGCGGGCGGCCTGCGCCTGTGCGTGCGCGAAGGCGCCCCGCTGACCGCCCTGCAGGAGGCCCAGCGCCTGGCCGGCGGGCCGCTGGCCATGCAGTGGCTGAGCGCCGAGGCGTTCGACCAGGCGCTGTCGACGGCCTACCAGCACGATTCGTCGACGGCCATGCTGATGGTCGAGGGGCTGGGCAACGACATGGACCTGGCCAGCCTGGCCGACCAGGTCCAGGAAACCGAGGACCTGCTCGAGCAGGAGGACGATGCGCCGATCATCCGCCTGATCAACGCCATCCTCGGCGAAGCGATCAACGAGAACGCCTCCGATATCCACGTCGAGACCTTCGAGAAGCGCCTGGTGATCCGTTTTCGCATCGACGGCATCCTGCGCGAGGTGGTCCAGCCCAAGCGCGAGCTGGCGGCGCTGCTGGTGTCGCGGATCAAGGTCATGGCCAGGCTGGACATCGCCGAGAAGCGCGTCCCCCAGGACGGGCGCATTTCCCTGCGGGTCGGTGGCCGCGAGGTGGACATCCGCGTCTCGACCCTGCCCTCGGCCAACGGCGAACGGGTGGTGCTGCGTCTGCTCGACAAGCAGGCCGGGCGCCTGACCCTGCGCCACCTGGGCATGAACGAACAGGACCGCCGCCAGCTCGAGCAGGCGGTGAAGAAGCCCCACGGCATCATTCTGGTCACCGGCCCGACCGGTTCGGGCAAGACCACCACCCTGTACGCGGCGCTGACCACCCTCAACGACCGCACGCGCAACATCCTCACCGTCGAGGACCCCATCGAATACCACCTCGAGGGCATCGGCCAGACCCAGGTCAACACCAAGGTCGACATGACCTTCGCCCGCGGCCTGCGCGCCATCCTGCGCCAGGACCCGGACGTGGTGATGGTCGGCGAGATCCGCGACCAGGAGACCGCCGACATGGCGGTGCAGGCCTCCCTGACCGGCCACCTGGTGCTCTCGACCCTGCACACCAACAGCGCCATCGGCGCGGTCACGCGCCTGGTGGACATGGGCGTGGAACCCTTCCTGATTTCCTCCTCGCTGCTCGGCGTACTGGCCCAGCGCCTCGTGCGGGTGTTGTGTAATGACTGCAAACGCGCCTACGTCGCCGACGAGGCCGAGTGCGCGCTGCTCGGTGTCGACCCGGCCGACGCGCCGACCCTCTATCACGCCGAAGGCTGCGAGGTCTGCCGCAACCTCGGCTATCGGGGGCGAACCGGGATCTACGAACTGGTCGTGCTCGACGACACCCTGCGCACCATGATCCATACCCGGGCCTCGGAGCAGGACATGACCCGTCATGCGCGCCTGCTCGGGCCGAGCATCCGCGACGACGGGATGCGCAAGGTGCGCGAAGGCGTGACCACCATCGAAGAAGTACTGCGCGTGACGCGGGAGGAGTAACGGTGAAGGGTTTGTTCGACTCCACCGGGATGATCGCGGTCAAGACCGCTCCCACGGAGCACGCGCACAGGCGTGCTCCCTCGAAGCCCGAGCACAGGCTTGCTCCCATGACGGCGCCCGGTCCCTGTGGGAGCGGTCTTGACCGCGAATGGCCGTTTCACGCATCTGCTGCGGGGCCGTGCTGATGGCGGCCTTCGAATACCTGGCCCTCGACGGCCGCGGCCGCGAGCAGAAAGGGCTGATCGAGGCCGACAGCCCACGTCAGGCGCGGCAGCTCCTGCGCGAGAAACAGTGGTCGCCGCTGGAGGTCAAGCAGGCCCGGGCGCGGGAGGACACCGGCGGCGGTGGCTTCTCCTTCGGCCGCGGGCTGTCGGCGCGCGACCTGGCGCTGGTGACCCGCCAGTTGTCGACCCTGGTCCAGGCGGCCCTGCCGATCGAGGAAGCCCTGCGCGCCGCCGCGGCGCAATCGAGTTCGCAGAAGATCAAGTCGATGCTGCTGGCGGTGCGGGCGCGGGTGATGGAAGGCCACAGCCTGGCCGCCGCGCTGCGCGAGTACCCGTCGGCGTTCCCCGAGCTCTACCGCGCCACCGTGGCGGCCGGCGAGCATGCCGGGCACCTGGGGCTGGTGCTCGACCAGCTGGCCGACTACACCGACCAGCGGCAGCAGTCGCGGCAGAAGATCCAGCTCGCGTTGCTCTACCCGATCATCCTGATGATCGCCTCGCTGACCATCGTCGGCTTCCTGCTCGGCTACGTGGTGCCGGACGTGGTCAAGGTCTTCGTCAACACCGGGCAGGAGCTGCCGGCGCTGACCACCGGGCTGATCGCCGCGAGCGAACTGGTCCAGTCCTGGGGCTGGCTGATGGTGCTGGTGGCGGTCGGCGGGGTGCTGGCGATGCGCCGGGCGCTGCGCGACGAAAACCTGCGCCGGCGCTGGCATGCGTTCATTCTCAAGCTGCCCCTGATCGGCCGCCTGTCGCGGGCGACCAACACCGCGCGCTTCGCCTCGACCCTGGCGATTCTCACCCGCAGCGGCGTACCGCTGGTCGAGGCGTTGTCCATCGCAGCGGCTGTGATCGCTAACCTACGCATCCGCGACAAGGTGATCGAAGCCGCCCAGAAGGTGCGCGAAGGCAGCAGCCTGACGCGTTCGCTGGATGCGACCGGCGAATTTCCGCCGATGATGCTGCACATGATCGCCAGCGGTGAAAAATCCGGCGAACTGGACCAGATGCTGGCGCGTACCGCGCGCAACCAGGAGAACGACCTGGCGGCCCAGGTCTCGCTGCTGGTCGGCCTGTTCGAGCCCTTCATGCTCGTGTTCATGGGCGCCGTGGTCCTGGTGATCGTCCTTGCGATCCTCATGCCGATTCTTTCTCTCAATCAGTTGGTAGGTTAAACATGACGTTGCGTACACGCACACAGGGTGGTTTCACCCTCATCGAAATCATGGTCGTGGTGGTGATCCTGGGGATCCTCGCCGCGTTGGTGGTCCCGCAGGTGATGAGCCGTCCGGACCAGGCCAAGGTCACCGTCGCCAAGGGCGACATCAAGGCCATCGCCGCGGCGCTGGACATGTACAAGCTGGACAACTTTGCCTACCCGAGCACCCAGCAGGGGCTCGATGCGCTGGTCCAGCGGCCCACCGGCAACCCGCAGCCGAAGAACTGGAACCGCGACGGCTACCTCAAGCGCCTGCCGCAGGACCCCTGGGGCAATGACTACCAGTACCTGTCGCCCGGTACCCGCGGCCAGTTCGACCTCTATTCCTTCGGTGCCGACGGCAAGGAAGGCGGCTCCGACCTGAACGCGGACATCGGCAACTGGGATCTCTGACGCCCATGCTTCACGGCCGCCGGGCCGCCGGCTTCACGCTGATCGAGCTGATGGTGGTGCTGGTGATCCTCGGCACGCTGATCAGCCTGGCGGTACTTTCGACTGGCAGCGCCAGCAGCGCGCGGGAGCTGCGTGACGAGGCGCAGCGGATCGCCGCGGTGATCGGCCTGCTGGCCGACGAGGCCGTGCTCGACAGCCGCGAGTACGGGCTGCTGATCGACGACGAAGGTTATCGCGTGCTGCGTTACGACGATGCCCAGGGCCGCTGGGTCGACGATGGTGCCCGCGGCACTCACCGCCTGCCCTCCTGGGCGCGGCTGGACCTGGCGCTCGACGGCACGCCCCTGCGGCTGCTGGCGCCGGTTCGCCAGGGCGGCGACCGCGCCGGGCTTTCCCGCGACGAGGACGAGGAGCAGCGCAAAAGGGAGGCCGCGCGGTTGCAGCCGCAACTGCTGATCCTCTCCAGCGGCGAACTGTCGCCGTTCAGCCTGCGGGTCTCGGAGCGACGGCCCGATGGCAACGCCTGGGTCGTGGCAAGCGACGGTTTCGCCCTGCCCGAAGCCGTGCCGGCGCAGGAGCGGCGATGAAACGACCGGCGCCGAGGCGCCCGGCGAGTGCCGCCGGGTTCACCCTGCTCGAAGTGCTGGTCGCCCTGGCCATCTTCGCCACCGTCGCCGCGGTGGTCCTCACGGCGGCCGGGCGCAGCCTGAACAACGCCGCGCGGCTGGAGCAGATCACCTTCGCCAACTGGATCGCCGACAACCGCATCACCGAACTGCAGCTGGCCGAGCCCATTCCCGCCGAGGGCAGCGAGACCCGCGAGCTGGAATTCGCCAACCGTCGCTGGCAGGTGCTCAGCGAAGTCGAGGCGACCTCCGAGCCGCTGATGCGTCGCGTCACCGTGTGGGTGGCCGAGGCCCAGCCGCGAGGCGCCAATCGCAACGCCAACCTGCGCGACCGCTCGATCAGCAGCCTGACCGGCTTCATCGAGGTGCGCCCGTGAGCCGGCCGGGCAGACGCATGGCGCAGGGTTTCACCCTGCTCGAGCTGCTGATCGCCATCGCGCTGTTCGCCCTGCTCGGGCTGGCCACCTACCGGATGCTCGAATCGGTGCTGCGCAGCGACGAGGCGACGCGCCTGCAGGAGCAGCGGCTGCGCGAGCTCAACCGCGCGATCGCGAGTTTCGAGCGGGACCTGCAGCAGGCCGTGCCCAGGCCGATCCGCGACGGCTACGGCGACGAGCGCAGTGCTTTCATCGGCCAGCAGGGCGCCGAGGACGGCCAGTCGATCGTCGAGCTGACCCGCAGCGGCTGGCGCAACCCCACCGGGCTGCAGCGCGCCAACCTGCAGCGGGTGCGCTGGCGGCTCAACGAGCAGACCCTCGAGCGCGTCTACTGGGTCGTCCTCGACCGCGATCTCGACAGCGAGCCGCGGGTGCAGCGCGTGCTCGAAGACCTCGAGGACATGCGCCTGCGCTACATGGACGAGCAGGGCGGCTGGCGCGACGAGTGGCCGCCGTTCGACTTCAATCGCGGCAGTCCGCAGACCTCCGCCGAGCGGCTGCCGGTGGCCGTCGAGCTGAGTTTCGTGCACCCGCGCTACGGCGCCATCAGCCGCCTGCTGCGCCTGCCCGACCCGCAGAGCGCCGGAACCCAGGTGCCGCTGCCGGACGCCGGCGGCGTGCCCGCGCCGCAGCTGGAGCTGACCCAATGAAGCGCCAGCGCGGCGTCGCCCTGATCACCGTGCTGCTGGTGGTGGCCATCGTCACCGTGGTCAGCGCGGGGCTGATCGCGCGCCAGCAACTGAGCATCCGCTCGGTCACCAACCAGGTGCAGGCGCGCCAGGCCTTCCAGTACGCCCTCGGCGGCGAGACGCTGGCCAAGGCGATCCTGCGGCGCGACATCCAGGACGCCGCGCCGGGCGACCCCGGGGCCGTGGTCGATCACATGCTAGAGGCCTGGGCGCGGCCGCTGCCGGCGTTCCCCATCGACGAAGGCGAGATCCGGGTGCGCATCGAAGACCTCAGCGCACGTTTCAACCTCAACAGCCTGGTGCTCAACGAGCAGCCCGACGCGGCCGCGCTGGCCCAGTTTCGTCGGTTGCTGCTGCGGCTGCAGATCAGCGAGCCCTATCCGGAGCGGCTGATCGACTGGCTCGACCGCGACCAGGAGCCGAGCGGCGAGCTGGGTGCCGAAGACAACGCCTACCAGCTGCTCGATCCGCCCTACCGCACGGCCGGCCGTCGCCTGTACGACCTTTCCGAGCTGCGTCTGCTGCTGGGCATGCGCGAGGAGGATTTCCAGCGCCTGGCGCCCTATGTCACGGCGGCGCTGCCGCCGGAGACGGGGCTGAACGTCAATACCGCCAGCGCCATGGTGATATCCAGCCTGTCCGACAGTCTGAGTCTGAGTGCGGCCGAGGCGGCCGTCGAAGTCACCCGCAACGCCGGCGGCTTCAAGGACGTGGCCGCGTTTCTCGCCCAGCCGGCGATGTCGGGGACACAGCTTCAGGGCACCCGGCTCGCGGTTGGCAGTCAACTCTTTCAGGCGACCAGCGAAGTGCGCGTCGGCGACCGCCGGCTGTCGCTGGTCAGCGTACTGCAGCGCGAGGAGGACGGCTCGGTGCAGGTGCTCTACCGTAACCTGGGCCAGCCGTTGCGCCTGCCTTCCCAATCCGACGATGGAGACCGATAGCCGATGGATTGCCTGTTTCTGCCCGCCGACTGCGGCACCCGGCTGACCGAAGAGACGTCGGTCTATTGGCTGCCGGGTACGGGCGCCGGCGCCTGGCTGAGCCTGGCCGAAAGCGCCGCGCAGGCCCGCGGCCCGGTGGCCCTGATACTGCCGGCCGAGGTCTGCAGCTTCTTCGCGGTCAGCCTGCCGACGCGCAAGGCGCGCTGGGTCAACCAGGCGCTGGCCTATGCCGTCGAGGAACTGCTCGCCGAGAATGTCGACGACCTGCACCTGACCCATGGCGACGTGCTCGAAGACGGCCGCCACCGGGTGATCGCCATCAACCGTGAGCGGCTCGCCGCCTGGTACGAGGACCTGCAGGCGCTTGGTCTCGCCATCGGCGCGATCCACGTCGATGCCGACCTGCTGCCGCGCGAGGGCGCGCAGCTGCTGTTCATCGGCGAGCGCGGCCTGCTCGGCGGCAGCCCCGAGCCGCGCCTGGCCTTCGCCAGCGAACACTGGCCGATGCTCGCCGCGCAGTGCCCTTCGCCGCGTCACGCCCAGGGCACCGACGCCCAGCCGCCGGTGGAGGTGGATGACTATCGCCAGGTCGAGGACCCCTATCGACTGCTCGGCGATGGGCGCGCCGAGGCGGTCGACCTGGCCCAGGGCGATTTCGCCGCGCGTACGGCCGCCACCGGCATCGGCCCCTGGAAGCCGCTGTTCGGCGCCCTTGCGCTGGTGCTGCTGATCCAGCTGGGCTTCAACGTCGCCCAGGCCTGGTACTTGGAACGCCAGGGCGACGCCTATGCCGAGGCGAGCCGCGCGCTGTACAGCGAGCTGTTTCCCGAGGACACGCGCATCGTCAACCTGCGGGCGCAGTTCACCGACCGCATCGGCCAGCACGCCGGGCCCGGCGCCGGCTTCATGACCCTGCTCGGCAACGCCGCGCAGGCGGTGGAGGAGACCGCGGTGACCGTCGGCCAGCTCGATTACAACGAGGACCGCGGCGACCTGTCGATGCAGGTGCGGGCCAACGATTTCCCTGCCCTCGAACAGCTGCGCCAGCGCCTGGCCGAGATCGGCCAGTCGGTCCAGCTGGGCTCGGCCAGTCGCGAAGGCGACGGCGTGACGGCGCGGGTGGTGATAGGAGGATGACGATGAAGAACCCGTTGAGCGCGCGCCTGGCCGCCTCGCCCCTGTGGGCCCGCTGGCAGCGCCTGGCACCGCGCGAGCAGCTGTCGCTGGCGCTGCTCGGCGCCTTTCTCCTGGCGGTGATCTTCTACCTGGCGCTGTGGCTGCCGGCCCAGCGCAACGTCCAGGACGCGCGCGCCTATTTCCAGCAGCAGCGCGAGCTGTACGCCTTCATCGAACAGAACACCGAACTGGCCCGGCAGATGTCCCGGGTCAACCGGGTCGAGCTGGCGCCCGAACAGCTGCAGGGGTTGGTGACCCAGACGGCGCAGCAGCATGGCCTGGTGATCGCGAGCTTCGACAACAGCAGCGACGGCGGCCTGCTGGTCTCGCTGCCGACGGCCTCCTACGGGGTGTTGTTGCGCTGGCTCGACGAGCTGCAAGGCCAGGGCGTGACCCTGGCCGAAGTCAGCCTCAACCGTGCCGGGGAGGGTCAGGTCGATGCGCGGCTGAGCCTTCGCGCCGGCAGCTGAGACCTGTACGAGGCGCGCGACCCTGTCGCGCGCCCAGCCGCTGGTCAGCCGTTGAACTGGCCGGCCAGCTCACGCAGCGCCGCTTCGGCTTCCAGCACCTTGTCCACGGCCTTGTTGGCCGCTTCGCGGGTCAGCCCGAGGCGGTCGTAAAGCCCCTGGGGAATCTCGACCTGCGGATCGGAGCCGATCCCGCGGTCGCGCAGCAGGCGCACGGCCAGGCACACCAGGTTGGCGTAGGCGGCGTGATCGCCCTGGTAGTCCGGGTCGTGCTGGAAGCGCAGGGCGACGGTCAGCTCCTCGGGCATGCCCCAGTAGCGCATCAGCCAGGCGCCGATCTGCTCGCGGGTGATTCCCAGCAGGTGCTGCTCGATGTAGCTGTGGCCCAGGTGCGGGTTGACCTCCAGATGGCGGCAGATCAGCGAGAAATGCGGCGGGAACACGTGGGCCAGCACCAGGTAGCCGAAATTGTGCAGCAGGCCGGCCAGGTAGGTCAGCCCGCCTTCGGGACGCTGCGCGCGCGGGATGGCGCGGGTCAGCCCCTCGATCACCGCGGCGGTGTAGATCGACTGCTGCCAGTAGGGCGTCGAATGCTGCGGCTTGTCCGTCGGCAGGCTCAGGGTCTTGCCCAGGGCCAGGCCCAGGGCCAGGTTGATCACCAGGTCGAAGCCGAGCACCCGGACGATCGCGTCCTCCACCGAGCGAATCCTGCCGGGAGCGGCGTAGTAGGGCGAGGCGGCCCAGCTGACCACCTGGGCCGCCAGTGCCGGGTCGGTCTCCACCACGCCGGTGATGTCGTCGACGCTGGCGTTGGGGTCCACGCGCAGCTTGATGATGCGCTGCGCGGTGGACGGCAGCGGGGGAATCTCGATGGTCTCTTCCAGGCGCTGCTGGATGCGCCGCGCGGTGAAGGCCTGGACCGCCTGGGTGATCTCGGCGCGGTCGTCGTCGGGACGGTCCAGGTTCGGGCGGATCTCGCCGAGCGGCACGGCGAAGCGGCCCGCGCTGCCCTTGGTCACCAGCTGCCTGAACGACTCGCCGTCGAATTCGAGCAGCATGCCGGGCTGGCCGGACTCGATCAGCAGGCGTGGGCGCTGCAGCAGCACGTCCTCGTAGAGGCAGGGCGAACTGGTCAGCGGCGGCAGGCCCGGCAGCACGCCGAGGTTGTGCTTGCCGAGCATCCGCTCCAGGCGCTCGGGCTTGACGGCGGTGAGCTGGCGGCCGGTGAGTTCGGTCAGGCGCGGCAGGTCGAGCAGGTGATCCTGCGGGTAGAGCACCAGCAGCGCGCCGACGGCGTCGTCCAGCAGTACAGCTTGTACCCGCTGTGCGGCGGGTATCCCCGGCTCTTCCCGGCGGACCTGATAGTGCAGGCCCAGCTTTTCCAGCAGCTGTGCGATCAGCGGTGGCAACTCCGGGTTCAAGGCGGTCTCGTAAGCTGTATTCATTGCAATATCCGACGTCTGGACTCTGCGGCAGTATAGCCATACCTGTACAAGGGTGATGCAAACGCCCGACAGAGCGTCAGACTTGCCCGTATTGCTGCCCGTGGCGCAGCCACCGCTCTAGCAAGGGGCTCACGTGCCCCGGCCACTGCGCCAGCAGGGTCTGCGCGGCCTCGCGCACGGCGGGCAGCAGATCCGCGTCGCGCATCAGGTCGGCCACCTTGAACTGCAGCAGGCCGGTCTGGCGAGTGCCGAGCATCTCGCCGGGGCCGCGCAGCTCCAGGTCCTTCTCGGCAATCACGAAGCCGTCGCAGGTCTCGCGCATGATCGCCAGGCGTTCGCGGCCCATCTGCGACAGCGGTGGGTGGTAGAGCAGCACGCAATGGCTCGCCGCGCTGCCGCGTCCGACCCGTCCGCGCAGCTGGTGCAACTGTGCGAGGCCCAGGCGCTCGGGGTTCTCGATGATCATCAGGCTGGCGTTGGGCACGTCCACGCCCACCTCGATGACCGTGGTCGCCACCAGCAGCTGCAGGCGGCCTTCCTTGAATTCGAGCATCACGGCGGCCTTTTCCGCCGGCTTCATGCGACCGTGGATCAGCCCGACCTGCAGGCCGACCAGGGCCGCGCTCAGGTCCTCGAAGGTGCTCTGCGCCGCCTGGCAGGTGAGCTCTTCGGATTCCTCGATCAGCGTGCAGACCCAGTAGGCCTGGCGCCCTTCGTTGCAGGCCGAGCGCACCCGTTCGATGACTTCGAGACGGCGGCTGTCGGCGACCAGCACCGTATTGACCGGCGTGCGCCCCGGCGGCAGCTCGTCGAGGATCGAGGTGTCGAGGTCGGCGTAGGCGCTCATCGCGAGCGTGCGCGGGATGGGCGTCGCGGTCATGATCAGCTGATGGGGGCAGAGCCTGCCGTCGATGCCCTTCTGGCGCAGCGCCAGGCGCTGCTGGACGCCGAAGCGGTGTTGCTCGTCGATGATCACCAGCGCCAGGCGCTGGAAACGCACCTCGTCCTGGAACAGCGCATGGGTGCCGACCACCATCGGGCAGCCGGCGGCGATCCGCTCCAGCGCCGAGGCGCGGGCCTTGCCCTTGAGCTTGCCGGCCAGCCAGGCGACCTCGATGCCGAGCGGTTCGAGCCAGCGGCTGAAGTTGATGAAGTGCTGTTCGGCGAGGATCTCGGTGGGTGCCATCAGCGCCACCTGGTAGCCGGCTTCCAGCGCCTGCAGAGCGGCGAGGGCGGCGACCACCGTCTTGCCGGCGCCGACGTCGCCCTGCACCAGGCGCAGCATCGGCTCGGGCTGGCTGAGGTCGTAGGCGATCTCGGCGCCGACCCGCTGCTGGGCGCCGGTGGGCTGGAAGCCGAGATTGGCCAGAAACCGCTCAGGCAGCCGCCGCGCCGGCGGCAGCTGCGGCGCCTGCTGCGCACGGACGCTTTCGCGCAGCCGCTGCAGCGACAGCTGGTGGGTCAGCAGTTCCTCGAAGGCCAGGCGGTGCTGGGCCCAGTGGCGGCCTTCGGCGAGTTCGTCGAGATCGGCATCCGGTGGCGGTCGGTGCAGGTAGCGCAGCGCCTCGTCCAGCGCGCCGAGCCGGTGCTCGCGGGCCAGTTCGGGCGGCAGCCAGTCCGGCAGGCTCTGCGGGCCGAGCCGCGCCAGCGCCTGGGCGCTGAGCTGGCGCAATCGCTGCTGGGTCAGCCCCTCGGTGGTGGGGTAGATCGGCGTGAGGGTCTGTTCCACCGGCGGCGTTTCCTCGCCGTTCAGGGGCCGGTATTCGGGGTGGTAGATTTCCAGTCCCGAGGCTCCGGGGCGCGCCTCGCCGTAGCAGCGCAGGTGGGTGCCGCGCTTGAGCGCTTCCTTCTGCGCCTGGCTGAAGTGGTAGAAGCGCAGCGACAGCGTGCCGCTGCCGTCCTGCAGCCGCACCAGCAGGCTGCGCCGGCGTCCCATGACGATGTCGGCGCCCGACACCACGCCTTCGACGACCGCATCCTGACCGGGACGCAGGGCGCCGATCGGGGTGATGCGGGTGCGGTCCTGGTAGCGCAGCGGCAGGTGGAAGAGGACGTCCTGCAGGGTTTCCAGGCCGACCCTGGCGAGCTTTTCGGCCAGGGCCGCGCCCACGCCCTTGAGGGCGGTGACCGGGATCGCCGACAGCTCGCTCATGCGGCGATCAGCTGGCTGACGGTGGTTTGGCGACCGAGCACAGGCGAATGGAGTCGGCCAGCACTTCGATGGCCTTGGGCCGCGGGAAGCTGGCGCGCCAGGCGATCGCCACGGTGCGGTATGGCACCGGCGGCGTCAGCGGACGCACCTCGATGACGCCGGGCGCGTAGTGGTGGCTGTCCACCGCCGACAGCGGCAGGATCGAGATGCCGAGGCCGGAGGCGACCATGTGGCGGATGGTTTCCAGCGAGCTGGACTCGACCGTGGTGTGGGTGGCGGTGTCGCCCTTGCGCGTGGTCGGGCAGGCCTCGAGCACCTGGTCGCGGAAGCAATGGCCCTCGCCGAGCAGCAGCAGGCTCTTGTCGTTGAGCGCCTCGGCGTCGATGGTTTCCCGCTCGGTCCAGGGGTGGCCGTGGGGCATCAGCACGTAGAAGGGCTCGTCGTAGAGCGGCTTGGTCAGCACGTCGGCTTCCTGGAACGGCAGCGCGATGATGATCGCGTCCAGCTCGCCGGTGCGCAGCTTGTCGCGCAGGATGTGGGTGAAGTTCTCTTCGATGTACAGCGGCATGTCCGGCGCAACGCGATGAAGCTGCGGGATCAGATGCGGGAAGATGTACGGGCCGACGGTATAGATGGCGCCGACCTTGAGCGGCGCGGCCAACTGGTTCTTGCCGACCTGGGCCAGTTCGCGGATGCCCTGTGCCTGTTCGAGCACCTTCTGTGCCTGGGTGACGATGCCTTCGCCCACCGGTGTCAGGCGTACCGCGCTCTTGCTGCGTTCGAAGATCAGCACGCCGAGCTCGTCTTCGAGCTTCTTCACGCCGACGGAGAGGGTCGGCTGGCTGACATGGCAGCGCTCGGCGGCGCGGCCAAAGTGCTGTTCCTGGGCGAGGGTGACGATATAGCGCAGTTCGGTCAGTGTCATAGCGAGCATCCATCAGCGTGCCGGCTAGCATAGCCTTTGCAACGCCTCGAACCAACCGCTGAAACCGTCACAAGGCTAGACTCTGCACCCTTCATTCTGACCACGGCTCCTCGTTGCGAGCCCGGGAGACTGCCCATGTCGAACCCTCCTTCTGTGCTGATTGCCGGCTGCGGCGATGTCGGCAGCCGCCTGGGGCTGCAGCTGCACGCGCGTGGCTGGACCGTCTACGGGCTGCGTCGAAATACCGCGGCGCTGCCCGAGCCGATCCACCCGGTTGCCGGCGACCTCGAGCGGGCCGAAGCCCCCGCCGCCTGGCCGACGGGCGAGCTCGATTACCTCGTCTATGCCGCTTCGGCCAACCAGCACGACGAGGCCGGCTACCAGGCCGCCTATGTCCAGGGGCTTTCCCACGTGCTGGGCTGGCTCGCCGGCCACGGGCAGCGCCCCCGGCGCCTGCTGTTCGTCTCCAGCACCAGCGTCTACGGGCAGCACGAGGGTGAGTGGGTGGACGAAACCTCGGCCACCGAGCCGGCCGGCTTTTCCGGGCGGATCATGCTGCAGGCCGAGCGCCAGGCCCTCGACAGCGGCCTGCCGGCCAGCGTGGTGCGCCTGAGCGGCATCTACGGGCCCGGCCGACAGGCGCTGCTGCGTCAGGTGCGCAACGGCTATCGCCCCGTCAGCGAGCCGCCGCTGTATGGCAACCGCATCCACGTCGACGACGCCGCCGGGCTGCTGGCGTTCCTGCTGCTCGCCGATGCGGGCGGCGCCGCGCTGGAGCGCTGCTACCTGGGCGTCGACGATGCGCCCGCGCCGCTGGCCGAGGTGGTGGACTGGCTGCGTGAACGGCTGGGCGTCACCCATTCGTCCGAAGAGGCCGGCATGCGCCGCTCCGGCAGCAAGCGCTGCAGCAACGCCCGCGCCCGGGCGCTGGGCTGGTCGCCGCGCTATCCGAGCTATCGCGACGGCTATGCCGCGATCATCGCCGAACGGGGGGCGACACTGGCGTGAATACAGCCCGTCGGTGAAGGGCCGCCTGACGGGCAACTCTCGCGGGGCGCTGTGTACTAAACCCTTGTGC
This sequence comes from Stutzerimonas nosocomialis, assembly GCF_005876855.1. GTDB lineage: Bacteria > Pseudomonadota > Gammaproteobacteria > Pseudomonadales > Pseudomonadaceae > Stutzerimonas > Stutzerimonas nosocomialis. The sequence continues at coordinate 88,138 of NZ_QLAE01000010.1, forward strand.
GCGCCGCGACGTTCCAGCCCAGGCTGAGAAGGTGAGGGAGCAACAAGCCGTGCCCCGGTGAGCGAGGGCACCCAGGGATAGACACCAGGCGGCGTTTCGATCACCGACCAGGAGAATGTCCCGTATGAGAGCCCTCCGCTGGCATGGCAAGCATGACATCCGCTGCGACAACCATGTGCCCGATCCCTCGATAGAAGATCCGCGCGACGCCATCATCAAGGTCAGCTCCTGCGCGATCTGCGGTTCCGACCTTCACCTCTACGACGGCTTCATGCCGGGCATGCAGCACGGCGACATCATGGGCCACGAGTTCATGGGCGAGGTGATGGAAGTCGGCTCGGCCAACAAGAAACTCAAGGTGGGCGACCGGGTGGTCGTGCCCTTCACCATCGTCTGCGGCGAATGCGACCAGTGCCGGCGCGGCAACTTCTCGGTGTGCGAGCGCAGCAACCGCAACAAGGACCTCGCCGACAAGGTGTTCGGCCACGCCACGGCCGGCCTGTACGGCTACACCCACCTCACCGGCGGCTATCCGGGCGGGCAGGCCGAATACGTGCGCGTGCCCTTCGCCGACGTCGGCCCGGTGGTGATTCCCAACGGCCTCACCGACGAGCAGGTGCTGTTCCTCGGCGACATCTTCCCCACCGGCTGGCAGGCCGCGGCCCAGTGCGAGATCGAGCCCACCGACACCGTGGCGATCTGGGGCGCAGGTCCGGTCGGCCAGTTCGCCATCCGCAGCGCGGTGATGATGGGCGCCGAGCAGGTGATCTGCATCGACAACGTGCCCGAGCGCCTGTCCATGGCGCGCGCTGGCGGGGCCATCACCATCAACTTCGACGAGGAAAGCGTGCTCGAGCGGCTCAAGGAGCTGACCCGGGGCAAGGGGCCGGAGAAGTGCATCGACTCCGTCGGGATGGAGGCCCACGCCGCGCGCTCGATCGACTCGATGTACGACCGCGCCAAGCAGGCGGTGATGCTGGAGACCGATCGCCCGCACGTGCTGCGCGAGATGATCTACGTCTGCCGGCCGGCCGGCATCATCTCCATCCCCGGCGTCTATGGCGGGCTGATCGACAAGATCCCCTTCGGCGCGGCGATGAACAAGGGCCTGACCTTCCGCATGGGCCAGACCCACGTGAACCGCTGGACCGACGACCTGCTCAACCGCATCCAGGAAGGGCAGATCGATCCGTCGTTCGTGATCACCCATACCGTCGGCCTGGAGCAGGGGCCCGACATGTACAAGACCTTCCGCGACAAGCACGACGGCTGCGTCAAAGTCGTGCTCAAGCCCTGAGGAGTTTCCCCATGTCTCGTCACTATCAGGAATACCGCCACAACCATGCGGCGCGTCGCATGGCCCGCGGGCTCGGCTGGTTCAGCATCGGCCTGGGCGTCGCCCAGCTGCTGATGCCGCGCCCGTTCGCCCGCGTGCTGGGCATGCCCGAGCAGGAGGGGCTGATGCGCCTGTACGGCCTGCGCGAGATCGGCACCGGCGTGGGCCTGCTGCTGTCAGACAACCCCGAGCCCTGGATCTACGGCCGCATCGCCGGCGATGCGCTGGACCTGACGACCCTCGGCGTGGGCATGCAGCAGGGCGACAACCCGGCCGGCGCCGCCGTCGCGGCCGGCGCCGTGCTGGGCATCACCACCCTCGACGTCGCCTGCGCCAGGGGCCTGGCCGAGGAACATCACCCGGTGACCGTCTATGACTACAGCGACCGCAGCGGCTTCCCCAAACCGGCGGAGCAGATGCGCGGGCTGGTGAGCAGCGATGGCCGGATGGACAGCATCCCGCAGATCACCGGAATGGATGCCGCCGACCGCGAGACCGAGGTTCGGCATTGAGGCCTCGGCTGCGCTGACGGCGGCGGGGGCTTCGACCGCCGTCGCCGCTGCGTCGGTCCGTGCGGTGGGGTGTAGGTCGGACCGCTGGAGCCCTTTTCGCGGCCGAGACCGCTCCCCGGGACGAACCTGAAGGGGAGCGTTCAGGGTTGGTCGACGCCATCCCCGATGCGCCTATGACCTGTTCCGTGGAAGCGGTCGGGGACGTCTGGTCGTGACCGCCAGGCGTCGGGCGAGGCGGTCTGCCGCATGCCAGAGGCCACGCAAGCGAAACCGGCGGTGACACTTTTTTGCTAAGGTGGTCGGCCGGGCCCGAGGGGGTCGTTCATCGCGCGGAGTGCAATGTCTTCGGTCATCAATGTCGTATTGCCCGTCTTCGCGCTGATCCTGCTGGGCTACCTTTGCCTGCGCAGCGGTCGTCTCGGCCCCACGGCGGCGTCGGAGCTCAACCGTTTCGTGGTCTGGCTCGGGCTGCCGGCGCTGCTGTTCAGCATCACCGCCAGATCCACCTGGGAGGAGATCTGGCAGCCGGGTTTCATCATCGCCTTCTCGGTCGGTTGTCTTGGCGTATTCGGTTTCACGCTGCTGTACCGGATGCTCTGGCAGAAACTGCCCCTGGTCGACGCCAGCCTCGATGCGCTCGGCGCGTCCTATGCCAATACCGGCTACATCGGTATTCCGCTGTGCATGCTGATCCTGGGCGACCAGGCGCTGCAGCCTGCGCTGGTGTCCAGCCTGATCGTCGTATGCGTGCTGTTCGCGATCGCCCTGGCCTGCGTGGAGACCGGCCTGCATGGTGGGCAGGGTTTAGGCCAGACGCTGCGCAAGGTGAGCCTGGCGCTGGTGCGCAATCCGCTGGTGATCGCGCCCGTGCTGGGCGGACTGTGGGCCGCCGGCGGGGCACCGTTGCCGGTGCCGGTCGATACCCTGCTTCGCCTGCTCGGCGCGGCCGCGGCGCCGTGCGCGCTGGTCTCGCTCGGCCTGTTCCTGGCGCAGCCGCAGCCGGGTGGGCCGGTCAAGGGCGTCTGGCCGCTGGTGCTGCTCAAGCTGGTCGGCCAGCCGCTGATCACCTGGTACCTGGCCGCGAAGGTCTTCCATCTGCCGCCGATGTGGACCTATTCGGCGCTGCTGCTCAGCGCGCTGCCCACCGGCACCGGGCCCTTCATGCTCGCCGAGTTCTACGGCCGCGAAGCGGCCCGGGTGTCGCGGGTGGTGCTGCTGTCGACCCTGGGCTCGCTGCTGACCCTGTCGGCGTGCCTGTATCTGCTGCCGGTGGATTGAGGTCGAACGCCAGTTCGGCTACGCCAGCCCGGTGTGGCTCGGACGGGTGACTTCCAGGACCACCGCCGCGATGCGGTCGCAGTGGACGTAGGCGCCGCTGAGCAGCTCTTCGCCGAACACGTCGGGGTCGGTCTCGCGGTAGTGCCAGTCGAAGCCGCGGCCTTCCAGGCGCCGTTCGATCTCGGCGAGGAAGGGGTCGCCGTTGTCGATCATCGCCACGCCGGTGTAGAGCAGCAGGCAGCCACCCGGTGCCAGGCGATCCAGCGCGGCATCGACGATCTTCAGTGACAGCCCCGCCCCCAGCGGCCCGCCGCCGTGCCGGTAGGCGCGCTCGTGCGGATCGACCAGGTAGGGCGGGTTGGCGACGATCAGGTCGAATTCGCCAGTGACGTCCGCCAGCAGGTCGCTGTGCTGCGCGCGCAGGTTGGCGACGTCGGCCAGCGCCGCGTTCAGGCGGGTCAGGCGCAAGGCTTCGGGGTTGATGTCGATCGCCAGGACCTCGGCCTGGGGGCGCGCCTTGGCCACCAGGATGGCGCCGGCGCCCGAGCCGCAGCCGATGTCGATCGCCCGCTCGATGGTGGTGAAGCGGCTCGCGAGGTATGCCTGGATCGCATTGGCGAAGCGGTAGGTGTCCGGGCCGAAGAACACCGAGTCCGCCGCCCGCGTGGGGTAGGCCGAATGCAGGAACAGCTCGCCGGCCAGGCTCGAGAGGCGCACCTTGCTGTGCCAGCGGTGCTCTCGTGCCTCGAGCACGCCGGCCTGGTCCATCAGGGTGAAGAGGGCCGGCGGCAGCAGCTCGGCGGGAAACAGCCGGCTCCAGCCGAAGACGCCGGCCAGGTCGTGGGCGACGGCGTTTTCGGGGCGCTGATTGACCCGTTCGTGGGTCAGGGGCGAAGGGGTGGTGAAGCGGTAGCCACTGTCGCGCAGGCTCTCGGCCAGCTTCAGCAGTGCGCGGTCCTGCGCGGTTTCCAGGGTCATGGCGAATCCTTGTTGTCGTTGCGATCAGCTGAACAGTTCGGCGAATACCCGGGTGGCCATCAGGCCGGGAAGGGTGTGGTGGCGCGTCGGCGCCAGCAGCGGCAGCAGCAGCGCCATCTTCGCGTCCCGCGTGGGCAGCGAGGCGAGTTGCCGTTCCAGGTCACGCAGTTCCTGGTCGAAGTCGCTGTCGGCGGTCGGGGCGGCCGGGCCCGGTTCGCCCAGGGGCAGTCCCGCGCGGCGGCGCAGCAGCTGGCGGCGGCCTTCGAGCACATGGCGCCCGGGCGCGGAAGTCACGCTGGGCCCTTCGGATGCCGTGCCGCTGGCCGACCAGTCGCCGGCGATCCAGTCGTGGATCAGCTGCTGCTCCTGCGCACTGAAGACGCCGAACATCTCCGCCTGCTCGCCCTGGATCAGCCCCCAGAAGCGGCTGTTGCGCGGGTCTTCGTTGCGCTTGATCCAGCCGCGCTGCTCAAGCGTCTGGAGGAATTCCGGGATCAGCGCCGGGTTGGCCAGCAACTGGTTGACGGTGCGCCCGGCGAAGCGGCAGTAGTCGGAATGGACGAACTGGCCGACGGCGCTCTTCTTTTCGAAGACCTTGAGCACCTCGCGGTCCAGATCGAAGTTCGCGATCACCGACAGGGTGCTGGCGCCCAGGTCGTTGAGCCGATAACCGTTGGCCACCCGGCGGTAGAACGCCTTGCTGTCGCCGACCTGTGGCCAGGCGGCGTGTACGCCCTGCACGGCCTTGCGGGCGTGGCCGCTCGACGCGTTGTCGACGGTGACGTGCAGGGTGAAGTAGTAGGGGTCGATCCCCAGCTCGGTCAGCTCGTAGCTGGTGATCAGCAGGTGCAGCGGCAACTGCTCGTAGCCCAGGTTGAAGCCGATCACCTCGGGCAGGAAGTGCTCGGCGTGCTCGGCCAGCGACAGCTGGATGGCGCCCTGCACGAAGTGCTCGTCATCCAGGCTCTGCCAGTCCTCGCAGCCCTGGCTGGCCAGCAGCTTGCGGTAGAGCACCACGTGGTTCTTTTCCGGCAGCCCGTCGCCCAGCTCTTCCAGGTAGGTCTGGATCAGCGCGGTGAAGCGCGGATCGTTCCAGTGCTGCAACAGGCCGTAGAGCCAGGCGCCGTCCACCAGCTTGGTCGGCGCGACGCCCTGCAGGAAATGCAGCGCGTGGGACTTGTTGCGAAAGTAGCGCCGCGGTGCGCCGGCCGCGCGGCTCTGCAGGTAGGCCTGGTATTGCTGGCCCACCTCGGCGGTGTGGCGCTCGATCCAGTCGATCAGCCCCTGCGGGTCCTCGGGCAGGTCGCAGGGCAGGGCCGCGGCCCGCTCCAGCTGGGTGACGAGGTAGTCCTCGGCACGGCGCCGGGTGCGTTCGTCCAGATGCGGTTCGGACAGGGCGAAATAGAGGGCCTTTGCCGGTTCGTTCGCCTCGGCCGAGGCGACTACCGGTTCTATCGGAAGGCTTCGAGTCGTCAGTTGCATAATTCACGCAGGTGGCAGCGGGACATCCCCGTTGATAATTGGGCCCGCGCCCGCGCGCATAAGTTCAGCGTCGCCGCCAAGCGGCCACCGGTCACATGGCCCGACGCGCCATGCAACTTTCGGCGGTTCCGGCTCTTCTACCCAGAGGGCGCCCGTGTCGAGGCGCGTCATCGCAACGGAGGAATCCTCATGAGCCAGAGCGAACGTGGCCGCGAGAACGCGGACATCATGCAGCCGAAAACCGGCCAGGGCGGGTCGGCGGGATCGAGCAACGGCGAGCGCGCCGGAGGCGACGACCGGGACGTGCCGGGCGGTGCCTACAACGTGCCGGAAGAGATCGCCGAGGACGTCAGCGAGGACGAGGCGCAGCAGCGCCGCTGAGTCACCGGGCCCGGTCGTGCAGCCGGGCCCGACCGGCGTCAGGGCGTGTTCAGGAAGCGGATCGACGAGGGTCGGCTCAGGGGCAGCGCCTGCACCTTATCGCCCAGCTCGCCGCTTTGCGGGTCGCGCCGCAGCACCACGATCTCGTCGCTCAGCTGGTTGGCGACGAGCAGGAATCTCCCGCTGGGGTCGAAGGCGAACTCGCGCGGCTCCTTGCCTTCCACGTCCCGGCGCTGTATCTCGCGCAGCTCGCCGTCCTCGGCGATCGAGAACACCAGAATGCGGTTCACCTCGCCGCGGTCGCTGACATAGAGAAAGCGCCCGTCGGGCGAAGGATGGATCGCGCCGGCCGAATGCTTGCGGCCGTCGGCTTCGCCGACCAGGTCGACCAGCTGGCGCTGGGTCAGCCTGCCGTCGTCATGGCTGAAGCGTGCGACCTGGGCGGTCAGCTCCAGGGTCAGGAAGGCATGGCGGCCGTCCGGACTGAATACCAGGTGACGCGGGCCGCTGCCCGGCGGCAGGCTGACTTCGGCGGGCTCTGCCGGTTGCAGCGGGCGCTCCTGGTTGTCCGGCTGGTAGCGGTAGACGAAGACCTTGTCGGCGCCCAGATCGCTGCTGAAGACATGCCGGCCATCGGGCGACAGCACCGCCGAGTGCACGTGGGACGAGCGCTGGCGCTCGGGGTTCACCCCGCTGGCCTGGTGGGTGCTGAGCTGCGTCACCGGCCCCGGCCGACCCTGTTCGTCCACCGGCATCACCACCAGGCTGCCACCCGGATCTTCCCGCGAGCCGTAGTTGGCGACCAGCAGGTAGCGGCCATCGGGCGTCAGGCTGGCGTGGGTCGGCTCGTCGCCCAGGGTCATCTGCTGGCCGATGGGCGTCAGGGTGCGATCCTTGGGGTCGATCGAAAAACTGCTGACGCGGCCGACCGGGTCGGGCTTGCCCGGGCCGTTCTCGTTGGTGGCGAACAGCAGGCGCTGCTCGGCGTCGAGCGTCAGCCAGGACGGGTTCTGGCTGGGGATCACCTGTACCGGCGCCGGGTCCAGCCGCCCGCTCTGGCCGTCGAAGCGCAGGTGATAGATGCCCTGGCTGTCGTTTTCGGTATAGGTGCCGATCAGTACGTCATGCATGGGTGCCGTGATCCCCGCTGTGCTGAAGGTCGAAAACCCTAAGACCAGCGCGAGGCGAAGGGGTGCGCCAGCGTTCATCGCGTCTCCTCATGGTCGTTGCGCGTTAGGCGACGCGCATTGGACCGCTCGCAGCGCGGGAACGTGCTGTTGGCGTCATGGCGGTGCCTCGCGCGGGTAGCCCTTGGCGTGTGACCCGCCGCGCTCATCGTGGCCCTCGGGGTGGCGCGTCGCAGGAGCTTGGGTGTATACAGACGGCCACCCTTTTGCCAGCACGTCAGACCGTCCCATGCGTCAACACAGCCGTATCGCCTTCCGGCACATGTCCCGTATCCAGGCCACCAACCGCCTGAGTGGCGAGCCCATGGGCTACGTCGCCGACGTCTCCCTGGCCGGCCTGCGCCTGGTAGCCAGCCAGCCATTGGTGATTGGCGGCTGCTACGAGATGACCCTGAGGGTGCCCGAGCACGGTGAGCGCATCACCGATGTGGACGTCCATGTAATCTGCCAGTGGTCGCGCAAGGATTCGCGCCGCGACAGCTTCGACATGGGTTTCGCCCTCGACCGGCCCTGCCCGGCATTCACCGAGATGGTGGCGCGGCTGCTGCCGCGCCGGCGCTGACCGGCCCGGCTGGCCATCAGCCGAGCGTGCCGAGGATGTTCACGCCGACCCGGTCCGGAATCTCGTTCTGGGACAGCACGTGCAGCCCGGGGCTGAACACCCGGGCGTAGCGCGCCAGCAACGGGCGCAGCTGCGGCATCACGGTGAGGATCGGCGGATGGCCGTCCTTGCGCAGTTTCTCCTTCACCACCGGCATGCTGTTCTGCAGCTGATTGAGCAGGCTCGGCTCCACCGGGATGTTGTCCAGGCTCACCGGGCCGGCCTGCTGGGCGATCGCCAGGGCATTGAGCAGGGTGTTCTCCAGCGCGTTCTCCAGCACGAAGACGCCCAGTTCGCGCCGGTCTCCGGCGATGGCGCCGACGAGGGTGCGGCGTAGTGCGTAGCGCACGTCGGCGGTCAGTAGCACCGGGTCCTTGGTGCTCTCGCTGCTTTCGAGCAGGGTGCTGCCGATGGTCTCGATGTCGCGCAGCGGCACTTCTTCCTGGAGCAGCTGGCGGTATACGCGCAGCTGCTGGGTATAGCTGAGCTGGGCCTTCAGGCTTTCGGCGAGCTTGGGCGCCTGTACCGTCAGGCGCTGCATCAGATGCTCGACGTCGTCGTGCTTGAAGAGGTCCGGCAGGTGCTCGCGGATCGCCTTGTTCAGGTGGGTGGCGACCACGCTGGCGCAGTCGATCACCTGGTAGCCGAGGTTCAGCGCACGGGACTTGTCGGTGGGCTGGATCCACACCACCTGCATGCGGTACGCCGGGTCCGTGCCGAGGATGCCGTCGACCTCGCCATAGAGTTCCGGCGAGGGAATCGCCATCAGCCGATCGGCGTGCAGTTCGGCGCCGTCGATCTTCTCGCCGTTGATGTAGATGGCGTATTCGGAGGCCTTCAGGCGCAGGCTGTCGCGAATCCGCACCTCCGGCAGCAGGAACCCCAGGTTCTCCGACAGCGTCTGGCGAACCCCGCGTACCCGCTGCGGCAGTGGCGCGCCGGAAGCCTCGTTGACCAGCCCCACCAGCTTGTAGCCCAGCGAGATCGACAGCCGCTCCACCAGCGGGATGTCGTCCCAGGCCAGGGTCTGGCTGCGTTCCTGCTCCATCGCCTTGCTGATCGCCTGCACCTGATCGAGGCTGGCGGCCTCGGCGATCGGCTGGTGCAGCGAGACCCGCCAGGCGATGAAGCCGATCAGCGCGGCGAAGCCGATGAAGGCCAGGTGCGGCATGCCCGGCACCAGGCCGAGCACGAAGAGAATCCCCGCCACCGTGTACAGCGAGCCCGGGTTGGCCAAGAGTTGGCGCTGCACCTGGCTGGTGATGTCGCTGGACTCGTTGATCCGCGTGACGATGATCGCCGCCGCGGTGGACAGCAGCAGCGCCGGGATCTGTGCCACCAGGCCGTCGCCGATGGTGAGCAGGGCGTACTGCCTGAAGGCCTCCCCCGCGCCCAGGTCATGGATGAACACGCCGATGGCGAAGCCACCGAACAGGTTGATCAACAGGATCAGGATGCCGGCGATGGCGTCGCCGCGAACGAATTTCGAGGCGCCGTCCATCGCGCCGTAGAAGTCCGCTTCCTTGGCCACTTCCTGGCGCCGCGCCTTGGCTTCTTCCTGGGTCACCAGACCTGCGTTCAGGTCGGCGTCGATGGCCATCTGCTTGCCCGGCAGGGCGTCCAGGGTGAAGCGCGCGGTGACCTCGGAGATCCGCTCGCCGCCCTTGGTGATGACGATGAAGTTGATGATCATCAGGATCACGAACACCACCAGGCCGACGATGAAGTTGCCGCCGATCACCACCTCGCCGAAGGCCTCGATCACCTTGCCCGCCGCGCCGGTGCCCGAGTGGCCTTCGAGCAGCACCACGCGGGTCGAGGCGACGTTGAGGGTCAGGCGCATCAGCGTGGTGACCAGGATCACCGTGGGGAACAGGGAGAAGTCCAGCGGGCTCCTGGACGACACGCTGACCAGCAGCACCAGCACCGCCATGGCGATGTTGAAGGTGAACAGCACGTCCAGCAGTTGCGGCGGCAACGGCAGGATGATCATCGCCAGGATCGACAGGATGATCAGCGGGATCCCTATCCGGCCGCTGCGAAAGGTCGGCGTCAAACGCTGCAGTAGGTTCATGATCAGGCTCGGTTCAGGTGTTCGGGAATGTGGATGTCACTGGAGAGCTTCGGCTTGGCGCGGCGCCCCTGCTTCCAGGCCTTGAGTTGCAGGATGTAGGTCAGCACGTGGGCCACCGCGGTGTAGAGCGGCGCGGGAATCTGCTGGTTGACCTGGGTGCTGAAATAGATCGCGCGGGCCAGCGGCGGCAGCTCGACCACCTCCAGCGCGTGGGCCTGGGCCATCTTGCGGATGTACAGCGCGGTCTCGTCCATGCCCTTGGCGATCACGTAGGGCGCCTCGGCCTTCTTGCTGTCGTAGCGGATCGCCACGGCGTAGTGCACCGGGTTGACGATCACCACGTCGGCTTCCTTGATCACCCGCGCGATCTGCCGCTGGGCCATCTGCCGCTGCAGTTGGCGGATGCGCGCCTTCACTTCGGGGCGGCCTTCCTGGTTCTTGTGTTCTTCCTTGCGCTCCTGCTTGGTCATGCGCATTTTCTTGAGAAAGAAGAAGCGCTGCAGCGGAATGTCGATCAGCGAGAACAGCACGAACACCAGCAGCAGCGAGAAGGCCAGGTCGAAGGTCAGCGAGAACGCGCCGCCGATGGCGGTGAAGATGTCGCTGCGCTGCAGGGCGATGTAGCGCGGCGCCGCGTAGGACAGCTGCCAGGCGGCGACGCCGAGCAGGGCGGTGATCTTCAGGATCGACTTGGCCAGTTCGGTCCAGTTCTGCGCGCCGACCATCCGGCCCAGCCCGGTGATGGGGTTGAGCTTGCTGAACTTGGGCGCGAAATTCTTGGCCGAGAACACCCAGCCGCCGGGAATCAGCCCCAGCGCGATCACCAGCAGCGGCGTGACCAGCAGCGGCACAAGCACGCCGATGAACAGGAACAGGTTGTGCAGCATGATCAGCTGCAGGTCGTCGACGCCGATCTCGCTGTGGCCGAAGTTGATGTAGGAGAGGCTGAAGCTCTCGTGCATCGCATCCATGAACAGCCCGGCGCTCATCTTGAGCACCAGCAGCGTGACCAGCAGCGAGACCATGGTCGCGACGTCCTTGGAGCGGGGGACCTGGCCGTCCTTGCGGCTCTTGGTCAGCTTGTGCTGGGACGCCTCTTCGGTCTTTTCCTGGGAGCTGTTCTGCTCAGACATTGGCGCCGCTCCGTAGCAGCAGGCCGATGTTGTCCAGCAGTTGCCGGGTCAGCTGCAGGTAGGCCTCCGACAGATTGGGCAGGGTCAGGTAGATCAGGATCAGCCCGGCGATGATCGCCATGGGAAAGCCCAGGGAGAACAGGTTCATCGCCGGCGAGATGCGGTTGAGCAGGCCGAAGCAGAACTGCACCAGGGTCATGCAGAAGACGATCGGCAGGGCGATCAGCAGCGCGGCCGAGAGCACCCAGCTCATGGCGAAGGCGATGGTCTGCAGGCCGTCGAACGGGATGCCGCTGCCGATCGGCCAGTAGACGAAGCTCTGGTAGATGATGCTCACCGTGACCAGATGGCCGTCGACGGCGAAGAACAGCAGTACCAGCAGGATGAAATACAGCTGGTAGATGATCGACGAAGACGACACGCCGTTGACCGGGTCGTTGTAGACCGCCATGGACAGGCCCAGCTGGGTCGAGACCACGTCGCCGATCAGCGTGAACACGGTGAACACCAGCAGCAGCGCCAGGCCCAGCATCAGCCCCATGGCCACCTGCTCGAGCGCGGTGAGGATGCCCGTCACCGAGAGCGGGTCGATCATCGGCGGCGTCGGCAGGGCCGCGGCCAGCGTCACGGTCAGCACCAGCGCCAGCAGCACCCGTACCCGCACGCTGATCGCCTTGTGGTTGAACAGCGGCGCGAGGCTGAACACCGCCATGATCCGGCAGAACGGCCACCAGTAGGCGAGCAGCGATTGCAGGTAGTGGCCGACCTGCATCAGGGGTTCGTTCGCCATGTCAGCCCACCAGGCGCCCCGCCTGGGTGAAGGTCTCGATGAACAGGTCGCTCAGGGTGCGAAGGATCCAATGCCCGGCGAACACCAGCATGCCGAGGGTGATCAGCAGGCGCGGCAGGAAGCTGAGCATCTGCTCGTTGATCTGGGTCGCGGCCTGGAAAATGCTCACCAGCAGGCCGCCGATCAGGCTCGGCACGATCAGCACGCAGACCACCAGCACGATGATGTGGATCGCGTTGGAAATCAGGTTCACGGCGGTATCCGGAGTGAGCATGGCGCGCCTCTAGAAGGGTTGGACACTGGTGGTGAGGGTGCCCATCAGCAGCGCCCAGCCGTCGACGAGCACGAACACCATCAGCTTGAACGGCAGCGAGATCATCATTGGCGAGAGCATCATCATGCCCATGGCCATCAGCACGCTGGCGACCACCAGGTCGATCACCAGAAAGGGCACGAAGATCATGAAGCCGAGCTGGAAGGCGGTCTTCAGCTCGCTGAGCACGAACGCCGGCAGCAGCAGCGAGAAGTCCAGATCCTCGAGGTTTTCCGGCAGTTCCTCGCCGGCCAGCGAGACCATGGTCTCGAGCGACGTCTCGTTGGTCTGCGCCAGCATGAACTTCGACAGGCTGCCCTTGGCCGAGTCGAGCCCCTGTTCCAGGCTGATCTCGTCGTTCTGGAAGGGCTCGAAGGCCTGGCTGTGGATCTCCTGCCAGACCGGGCGCATCACCAGCAGCGTGACGATCAGGGCGATGCCGATCAGCACGTTGTTCGGCGGGCTCTGCTGCAGGCCGATGGCCTGGCGCAGGATCGCCAGCACGATGATGAAGCGGGTGAAGCAGGTCATCATCATCAGCATCGCCGGCAGGAAGCCGAGCAGCGTCATGACGATCAGGATCTGCAGCTTGACCGAGAATTCCTGCCCGTTTTCCGTATCGTTCAGGTTGAACAGGGTGATCTCGCCGTTCGCCGCCTGCGCCAGCAGGGGGCAGAGCCCCAGCGCCAGGACGCCGAGCGAGGCGAGCAGGCGGCGGTTCATGCGGTCAGCTCGTCCAGGCTGGTGCCCGACAGCTCGACGATGCGCAGGCCGTAGTTGCCGTTCATCACCACCACTTCGGCCTTGGCGAACAGGGCGCCGTTGACCTTCACGTCCAGCGGCTCGCCGGCCAGCTTGTCGAGCACGATCACGCTGCTGGTGTCGACTTCCATCAGCTCCTTGAGGGTGATTTCCACCGAAGCCACTTCCAGAGTGACGTTCACCGGAATCTTGCCGAAGAAGCTCATGTCCGGGCGGCTGGGCTGGATCGGCGCTTCGGCGCGCGGCGGCTCGGCCGGCTGCGCGGGGTTGAGGTCGCCCTCGTTGAGCAGGCTTTCGAACTCGTTATCGGAAATATCGCCGTTCATTGGGATTTCACGCTTTCAAGTGATGTGAGGAACAGGCCACCGTCTTCCTCGAAGACGGTGCCGCGAAAGAGCTTCTGGCCATTGATGCGGACGTCGTAGCGGTCCAGCGGGCGCAGCATGAGGATGTCGTTGAGCTCCAGGCCCAGTACCTGCGCCAGCGGCACCTGCGCCGCCGCGATCACGCAGTCGAGGCGTACCGGCAGGTGCTTGATGTTGTCTGCGGGGCTGGCGTTGAGGCGTGGCGGCGGGCCGGCGAGCAGCAGGGTCAGCTCGTCGGCCAGATGCGTGTCCAGATAGATCAGGATCGACGACTTCGCCCCGGTCAGGTGGCTCAGGTATTCGAACTCGGCGACATATTCCCAGACGGTTTCTTCGTAATCGTTCTCGAACCGTTCGAGTGCGCCGAAGGTGCTGCCCGACAATAACGAGCGCGCGAATATATCGATGACGTCGCGGCCCAGGCGATTGCGCATCCGTTGTTCGGATGAACTGATCGGCGGGGTTTCCTGGTTGGCGACGAGGGTGCCGCCGTAATAACACTCCAGTGCTTCGGTCAGCAGCGCGCGATCGATGGCAAAACCCACTTTGCCCAGCGGTGACCGATAGATGCAGTCCGGTGCGCGAGCGGCATGTTCCTGCACATCGATTCGGCACAACTCGATATTGACCCGGTAATTGCGCAGGAAATAGTCGCCGACCAGTCGCGGATGCTTGTGGGTGATTTCCCGGATGTATTGAGGAATCCGGTGGTAGTGCCGGCCAAGCTTCTGAGGTTTCAACACAGTCAGACTTTGGGCGGGCACGCCATGGTGGACTTTTGAATTGCCAGTCATGTTGTGAGCGAAGTGTCCTGTCGTTGACAGCATTAGCGGCAGGTTGGCCGCGAACTGCAGAATGCCTGGAGGGCCTGGATGGATGGCGCAGGGTCGGCCACGCGACAGCCGAAGGGCTGCAAGGCGCGCAGGACGGGCTCTGGCGTGGGCGCAGTGTAGGAGGGAGGGCGCGGCGCGATTAAATCAATAGATCTCAAATGACCTTTTTTGAGGTCGTGGCTTGGTCTTTGATCTGCTTTGAGCACATCTGATTGGCTCGGCACGCGCGACGCTTGTTAGCGTGCGCGCAATCGCTCGATGTCGGCTGAAGCGGCATCGGAAAGTTGCCGACAGTTGGACAGGCAGGGCGACGAAAGTTCCCAGAGATTTAAAATTTTTTTTGCAGCGTCGGCGCAGCGTTCACCGAACGGTGAGCAGCAGCGGACAAGGTGGTCAGAGTGAAAAGCGCCAGCCAAGCCATTGATTATTCCGGTGACCGACTGCCCGGGTGCACGCTCGCGCAGAAGAAGATCGCAATTGTCGGCAGCCGCGATCACGCCACGACCGCCGTTCTGCTCCAGGCCCTGAATATTCGTCGGCGCGAAGTGGCCGTATATGCAAGTTTCGACGAACTGGAGCAGCACTCGCTGCAATCGACCGGCACGGTATTCGTGCTCATCGGCAGTCTGCCCCAGGACACTCTTTATGGCCGTGTCGGTGCGCTGGTCAGTTCGGCCCGACATATCAACGTCATTCCCATCGTCGAATACGCCGACCAGGAAAAAGCCGCCGCGCTCCTTGAACTCGGTTGCGTCGATTACCTGTTGTCGCCGTTCAGCGAAACCCAGCTCGACGCCTTGCTGCGTCGTCAGCAGCACGCCGAAGCGGCCGAGGAGAGTTTCGTCTCCTGCTCCCAGGCCGGGCGTCGCCTGTTGTCGATGGCCCAGCGCGTGGCCCTGACCCGGGCACCGATCCTGATCACCGGCGAGACGGGTACCGGCAAGGAACTGATGGCGCGCTACATCCACCGCTTTTCCGCCGGTGACGAGGCGCCATTCGTCGCCGTGAACTGTGCCGCCATCCCCGAGCAGATGCTCGAATCCATCCTCTTCGGCCACGAGCGCGGCGCCTTCACCGGCGCCGTCAGCGCCCAGCCGGGCAAGTTCGAACTGGCCAATGGCGGCACCCTGCTTCTCGACGAGATCGGAGAGCTGCCGCTGGGGCTTCAGGCCAAGCTGCTGCGCGTGCTGCAGGAACAGCGCATCGAGCGGCTCGGCGGGCGGCGCGAGATGGACCTGGACGTGCGGGTGATCGCCGCGACCAACCGCGACCTGCAGCAGGAAGTGGCCGAAGGGCGCTTCCGTGCCGACCTGATGTTCCGCCTGGACGTGCTGCCGCTGCACATCAGCCCGCTGCGCGAACGCAAGGAAGACGTGCTGCCGCTGGCGCGAAGCTTCATCCGCAAATACGCCCCGCTGGATGCCGATCTCGAGCTACTCACCGAGGACGCCTGCCGCGCCCTGCTGCAACACGACTGGCCGGGCAATGCCCGCGAACTGGAGAACACCGTGCAGCGCGCCCTGGTGCTGCGCAACGGGCTGTTCATCCAGCCGCGCGACCTCGGCCTCCAGGCCCCGGCCCTCGCGGCTGCGGCCCGCGATGACGAGCCGCCGGTGGCGGCGCCCGGCGAGACCGGCAAGGCGGCACTGCGTGCCAGCGGCAAGTGGGCCGAGTACCAGCACGTGATCGACACCATCCGCCGCTTCGACGGCCACAAGGCCAAGGCGGCGCAAAGCCTGGGCATGACCCCGCGCGCCTTGCGCTATCGACTCAATGCCATGCGCGAGCAGGGCATCCAGCTGAACTTCTAGGGAATCCGCAAGCGATGAGCTCAATCATGCAGGTGCAGCAACAGATGCTGGGACGGATGCAGGCGCTGGCCAGCGCCGCCGAGGGCGAGGCGATCAAGCCCGCCAACCCGTTCGCGCCCGGGCAGGGCGCCGGTATGGGCAACCTGTTCGCGGCGGCGATGCGTGCCGTGGACGCCGACCAGCACAAGGCCAGCGCGGCCATGGCGGCGGTGGACAGCGGCAGGAGCGACGACCTGGTCGGGGCGATGATCGACAGCCAGAAGGCCAGCGTCTCGTTCTCCGCGCTGCTGCAGGTACGCAACAAGCTGACCACGGCGTTCGACGACGTGATGAGGATGCCGCTGTGATCGGGCGTGGGTACTGAACCGTGCTGGAGACAATCAAGAGCAAGCTGTCGGCAGAGGGCTTCAAACTCGATCCGCGCCTGGCACTGGTCGGGATGGCTGCCGCCGCGGCTGCACTGGCGCTGGCGGTGGTCTACTACCTGTGGCGCGACGGCGATTCGTTCCGCCCGCTGTACGGCACGGGCGAGTCCTTTCCCGCCGCCGAAGTGATGCAGGTGCTCGACGGCGAATCGGTGCCCTATCGCATTCACCCGCAGAGCGGGCAGATCCTGGTGCGCGACGACCAGCTGGCGCGCGCGCGGATGCTGCTGTCGGCCAAGGGCGTGAAGGTCAGCCTGCCGGCCGGCTATGAGCTGTTCGACAAGGAAGAGCCGCTGGGCACCAGCCAGTTCGTCCAGGACGTGCGCCTCAAGCGCAGCCTGGAGGGGGAGCTGGCGCGCACGGTGATGTCGCTCAAGGGCATCGACCGCGCACGGGTCCACCTGGCCCAGGAGGAGAACAGCTCCTTCGTGGTCAGCCGTCGCGGGCCGACCAAGGCCTCGGTGGTGCTGCAGCTCGACCCGGGCTACAAGCTCCAGCCCGAGCAGGTCGGGGCGATCATCAACCTGGTGGCCAATAGCGTGCCCCAGCTCAAGGCCGAAGACGTCAGCGTGGTCGACCAGTACGGCACGCTGCTCTCGCGCGGCGTCAACGCCGGCGGCGGTCCCTCGCAGAACTGGCAGGTGGTCGACGACTACCAGAACAAGGCCGTGGCCAACATCGAGCAGGTGCTGGCGCCGGTACTGGGCAGCGGCAACTACCGCATCAGCGTCGCCGCGGACATCGACTTCAGCCAGAAGGAAGAAACCTTCCAGGCCTTTGGCGAAACGCCACGCCTGCGCAACGAGGTGCTGCGCAACGAAAGCGCGCTGGACCAGCTCGCCCTCGGGGTCCCCGGTTCCCTGGCCAACCGCCCGGTAGCCCCGCCCAAGGAAGGCGAAACCCCGCCGGCGAACACGGAAAACAAGGCGGCGACCTCGCTGCGCGAAGAGTCCACCCGCCAGCTCGACTACGACCAGAGCGTTACCCATGTGAAGCACCCGGGCTTTTCCCTGCGCCAGCAGAGCGTGGCGGTGGTGCTCAACGCGGCCAGCGCGCCGGAAGGCGGCTGGACCGCCGAAGCGCGCGCCGAGATGGAAGCCATGGTGCGCAGCGCGGTGGGTTTCAACCAGGCGCGTGGCGACCTGCTGACCGTCAGCGTGTTCCCGTTCGCCACCACCGAGGCCTCGATCGAGGAAACGCCCTGGTGGGAGAACCCGCAGATCCATTCGCTCGCCAAGCTCGCGCTGTTCGGCCTGATCGCCCTGCTCCTGCTGCTGATCGTGGTCCGCCCGGCAGTGCGCAAGCTGACCCAGGCCGCCGATCCCCAGGCCGGGCAGCCGAACGCCGATCTCGCCGCACCGGGCGCCCTCGCCGCGGGCGGTGTCGCGGCACTCGAAAGCGAGCGCCTGCCGGCGCTGCCGGGCCGCACGGATGCCGATGGTTCGCCGATCTTCGGCGAGCTCAACCCGCTCTCGGAAATCCGCCTGCCGGCGCCGGGATCGGGTCTGGAACTGCAGATCGAGCATCTCCAGATGCTCGCCAAGAACGACCCCGAGCGCGTTTCGGAAGTCATCAAGCATTGGATAGGGCGCAATGAAAGAGACCTCAACCCAGCCGGCTAGCGAAGGCAAGGCCTCGGCGAAGGAAATCAAGCCGCGCCCCAGCCAGATCCGCTCGGTCAGCTCCCTCGACCAGGCGGCGATCCTGATGCTGAGCATGGGCGACGACATTTCCGCCGGCATTCTGCGCAACTTCTCGCGCGAGGAAATCATCAGCATCAGCCAGGCGATGGCGCGGCTGTCCAACGTCAAGCAGCCGATGGTTTCCGACGTCATCAGCCGCTTCTTCGAGGACTACAAGGAGCAGAGCAGCATCAAGGGCGCCTCGCGCAGCTACCTGGCCGGGATGCTCGGCAAGGCGCTGGGCGGGGAGATCACCCGCAGCCTGCTCGACAGCATCTACGGCGAGGAAATCCGCGCCAAGATGGCCAAGATGGAATGGCTCGATCCCAAGCAGTTCGCCGCCCTGATCGCCAAGGAACACGCCCAGATGCAGGCCGTGTTCCTCGCCTTCCTGCCGCCGGGCATGGCCACCGACGTGCTCGAATGCATGCCGGCCGAGCGCCAGGACGAGTTGCTCTATCGCATCGCCAACCTCTCGGAGGTCAACAGCGACGTGATCGCCGAGCTCGAGCAGCTGATCGACCGCAGCCTCAAGGTGCTCTCGACCCAGGGTTCCCAGGTGCGCGGCGTCAAGCAGGCGGCCGACATCATGAATCGCTTCAAGGGCAACCGCGACCAGATGTTCGAACTGCTGCGCGCGCACAACGAGGAGTTGGTGGAGAAGATCGAGGACGAGATGTACGACTTCTTCATCCTTTCGCGGCAGAACCCCGATGTCCTGCAGACGCTGCTGGAAGTGATCCCGCTGGAAGAGTGGGTGGTCGCGCTCAAGGGCGCCGAGCCCGCGCTGGTCAAGGCGATCCAGGCGGCGCTGCCCAAGCGCCAGGCGCAGCAGATGGAGTCGATCAACCGCCGCCAGGGCCCGGTACCGCTGTCGCGGGTCGAGCAGGTCCGCAAGGACATCATGGGTGTGGTGCGGGAAATGACCGCCAACGGCGAGCTGCAGGTGCAGCTGTTCCGCGAACAGACCGTCGAGTGAGCCGAGCATGAGCATCAAGGTGATCAAGGGGGCCGGCAAGAACTGGCGCCCGTTCCGCTTTCCGCCGCGCTTCAAGGTTGCCGGGCCGGGCCTGGCCGAGGCGCTGGAAGGCGATCCGGCGGCGCTGCAGCGAGCGCCCTCCGAAGGCTTCCAGGAAGGGATCGAGAAGGGCTACGGCGAGGGGCTCGAACAGGGCCGCGCCGCTGGCCATGCCGAAGGCTTCGAGCGCGGCATCGAGGATGGCAAGTCCCTGGGCCGTGAAGAGGGCCGGCTGCAGGGGCGACAGGCCTTCGACGAGGCCGCGCGTCCGCTGGACCGTCTGATCGAACGCTTCGAGCAGTTCCAGGGCGAGTACCAGCAGGCCCGTCGCGACGAGTTGCTGGAGCTGGTGCAGAAGGTCGCCCGCCAGGTGATTCGCTGCGAGCTGACGCTGCATCCGACGCAGTTGCTGTCCCTGGCCGAGGAGGCCCTGGCGGCGATGCCGGGCGATCAGGAGGACGTGCGTATCCTGCTCAACCCCGAGGAGTGCGCCCGGATCCGGGAGCTGGCGCCGGAGCGCGCCGCGGCCTGGCGGCTGGTGCCGGATGAGCGCCTGGCGCTGGGCGAGTGCCGGGTGATCACCGCCGAGGCCGAGGCCGATATCGGGTGCCAGCAGCGCCTCGATGCCTGCATGGAAACCCTGGGCGAACACATCCGGACGTCCGCCTGAGATGTCGCTGCGCGAAGCCTTCAAGCTCGACGAGGCGCTGCGCTCGCTCGACGGCGTGCAGCTGGCCAAGGTCAGCGGCCGGCTGGTGCGCGTCTCCGGCATGCTGCTCGAATCGCTCGGCTGCCAGCGCATGACCGGCCAGCGCTGCTACGTCGAACAGGGCGACGGCAGCATGCTCGAAGCCCAGGTGGTGGGCTTCAACCGCGAAATCACCTACCTGATGCCGTTCAAGAAGCCGGTGGGCCTGACCTCCGGCTCGCGCGTCTTCCCGGCGCCGGACGAAGCCTCGCTGCACATCGACGAGACCTGGCTGGGGCGAGTGGTCAACGGCCTGGGCGAGCCGCTGGACGGGCTGGGCAAGCTGTCCGGCCGCGACCCGTTGCCGGCCGAACTGCCGTCGGTCAATCCGCTCCGGCGCCGGCCGGTCAGCGAGCCGCTGGATGTCGGCGTGCGGGCGATCAATGCGCTGCTGACCCTGGGCAAGGGCCAGCGCGTCGGCCTGTTCGCCGGCAGCGGCGTGGGCAAGAGCGTGCTGCTGGGGATGATCACCCGGCAGACCAAGGCCGACGTGGTGGTGGTCGGGCTGATCGGCGAGCGCGGCCGCGAGGTGCAGGAGTTCATCCTGCACTCGCTCGGCGAGGAAGGTCTGAAGAAAGCCGTGGTGGTGGTCGCGCCCGCCAACGAATCGCCGCTGATGCGGCTCAAGGCGACCGAACTCTGCCACAGCATCGCCGCCTACTACCGCGACCAGGGCCAGGACGTCCTGCTGCTGGTCGATTCGCTGACCCGCTACGCCATGGCCCAGCGCGAAATCGCCCTGGCGCTCGGCGAGCCGCCGGCGACCAAGGGCTATCCGCCGTCGGTGTTCGGCATGCTGCCGGAGCTGGTGGAAAGCGCCGGCAATGGCGCCAACGAATCCGGCAGCCTCAGCGCGCTCTACACGGTGCTGGCCGAGGGCGACGACCAGCAGGACCCGATCGTCGACTGCGCACGGGCGATTCTCGACGGGCACATAGTGCTCTCGCGGCGTCTGGCCGAAATCGGCCACTACCCGGCCATCGACATCAGCGCCTCGGTCAGCCGCTGCATGAGCCAGGTCAGCCCGCCGGCGCAGCTGGGCGCGGCCAGGCAGCTCAAGGAGCTGTACGGCACCTTCGAGAAGATCAGGGAGCTGATCCCGCTCGGCGGCTACACGCCGGGCATGGACGTCAAGACCGACCGGGCGGTGCAGCTCGCGCCGCGGATCGAGCGCTTCCTGCGCCAGGAAGTGGGCGAGGCCGCGGAGCTGCAGACCAGCCTGGCCACCCTGCAGGGAGTGCTCGGCAAGTCATGAAGGAGCAGATCGACACCCTTTCGCGGCTGGCCAGCCTGCGCGGCAACAAGGTTCGGCAGATGCTCGGCCGGGTCCAGTACCAGCAGAACCTCTGCCAGCGCTACCGCAACAACATCACCGGCCTGAGCCGCCTGTGCGGCTTCAGCGTGCCCATGAGCACGCCGCTGCAGCGCGACAACCAGCAGCGCTACAAGGCCACCCTGTACAAGATGGTCGAGTTGCAGCGGCGCGAACTGGAAGTGGCCGAGCAGGCGCTGGAGCGGATCCAGCGCGAACTCCTGCAGGCGATGCGCAGCGAAAAGGTCGTGGCCCAGCTGATCGAGACCAAGATGGACCAGTGGCAGCTGCTGCTGGCCCAGCAGGAGCAGAAGATCCAGGATGGCCTTGCCGCCCAGGCGTGGTGGCGTGGACAGGCGTTCTGACGGCCGGCGCGAGGCGCGGCGAAAAATTGATTTAAGTTATCCGTCCTCGCGGTCGCCTGTTTGGCTGTAACCGAAACATTTCTGGAACCTCTCATGGAAATCAGCAGGCACTTCAAGCCCGTCCTGGCGACTCCGGTCGAAGCCTCCGGCAAATCCCGCGCCGTCGAAGCGAACGCCGCGTCGAGCGCCTCGCAGCGCCCGGCCGTCACGGCACAGGACCTGCCGCTCGAGCAGCTCCAGGCTGCGCTGCGCGCCATGCCCGACGTCGATCTGGACAAGGTCGCGGCGATCAAGCAGGCGCTGCAGCGCGGCGAAATCTCCACCGACCCGGCCGCGCTCGCCAGCAGCGTGATGACCTATCACAGCGGAAGCGATGCGTGAGCCAGCGTGAAAAACTGCTTGGCGTGATCGAGGCGGACCTGCGTCAGGACTGCGGCGACTACCTGAGCCTTCGCGGCCTGATGCAGGAGCTCTACGGGTGCCTGCTCGAGCGCGACAGCGCGCAGATCGACGTGCTCAATCCACAGATCGTCGCCCTGGTCGACCTGTTGCGCCTGCGCGCCCAGCGCCGCAGCAAGGTGCTCGCCGCCTTCGGGCTGGGCCAGCGCGGCGAGGACATGCTGGCGCTGCTCGCCCAGCTGCCCGCGTCCCAGTCCCGCGATCTGCAGAACGTCTGGCAGCAGCTGGGCAATCTGGCCGAACAGTGCAAGGGACTCAACGATCGCAACGGGGCGTTGCTGGCGATGCATAACGACATCCTCAGCCAGCTGCTCGACGCCCAGGCCGACGCGCGCCTGTACGGCCCGCAAGGCTACTGATCCCGCTCCATCCTCCTGGCCCCTCGGCCACCCCGCCTTAAGTAATCGTCCGCCCGGGTCGCCTGTTATCAGGACAGCTTCAGCTTTGCACCCTGGGCGGAAACGGCTTTTCCCCGTTGCGTCGTCGTCTTGCGAGGCGGAAGTAGATTTTCTGCGCGAGGCCTGCGCAAAGCCGCGTGATTCGTGGCTTTGGATCGTTGGCACTCATCTTGCTTTTTCGCTTGGGAAGAGGGGGCCGTCATGGCAATAGATTCCGATTACATTCAGCAGATGTCGAAGCAGCTGGCCGATTACGAGGTGCAATCCTCGCTGAACCGGCTCAACCGCAACGAAGCCAACTACAAGGCCCAGCGCACGGCCCTGTCGACGCTGCGTACCTCGCTGAGCACCTTCAATTCGGTGGTCAAGGGACTCAAGAGCACCACCTCGACCATGCTGGTCAACAGCGCGACTTTCAGCCAGGACGGCTATGCCAGCGCAACCGTCGGAACCAAGGCCGTCCCCGGCTCCTACAACTTCTTCGTCGAGCAGCTGGCCAGCGCCCATCAGGTCGCGATCGGCGGGCTGAGCGCCGCCGACATCGGCACCCAGGGCACCCTCACCATCGGCCAGGGCGGCAGCAGTTTCGACATCGACCTGTCCACGGTCGACAGCGACGGCAACGGCAGCACTTCCCTGGAAGAACTGGCCGCCGCGATCAACCAGCACGCCGGCAACACCGGCACCAAGGCGACCCTGGTGCGCAGCAACGGCGAGGTTTCGCTGGTGCTCTCGAGCGAGAAGAGCGGGGCGGACAACGCCATCAGCCTGCAGACCAGCGGCACCACCGCCGCGCTGAGCGCCGCGATCGACGCGCGCCAGGAGCTGACCCGTGCCCAGGACGCGCGAGTGCGTCTGGGCGGCGAAAGCGGCATGCTGCTGACCAACGCCAGCAACACCTTCGACAGCGTCATCGACGGCGTCAGCCTGACCTTCACCAAGACCCACGCCGCCGGCGAGCAGCCGCTGAGCCTGGAAATCGGCCAGGACAAGAGCGCGACCAAGGAGAAGGCGCAGAGCTTCGTCAATGCCTTCAACACCTTGATGACCAGCCTGGACAGCCTCACCGCCAGCGGCAACGACACCACCGCCCGCGGCCCGCTGGCCGGCGATTCGAGCATTCGCGCCATCGAAAACCGCCTGAACCAGCTGCTGCGTACCGACTTCGGTGGCGTCAACCTGATCAGCTTCGGCATCAGCGCCGACCGCAACGGCAAGCTGACCATCGATGCCGCCCGCTTCGACGCGGCGGTGGCCAATGATCCGGAGGGCTTCGAAAAGCTCTTCACCGGCAAGGGCAACCTGCTCGATTCCATCGACAAGAACCTGTCGGTCTACACCAGCAGCGCCAACGGGGTGCTGAAGAATCGCATGGACACCCTGGACATGAACCTGCGGCGGATCGACGAACAGTTCGACAAGCTGCAGGAGCAGTACAACAGCTTCTATGCCCGCTACCTCAAGCAGTACACCTCCATGATGCAGACGATGCAGGCCATGGAGCAGACCTTTGGAATGTTCTGATGAATCCCTATTCGTTCAATGACAGCTACGACAGCTACCGCTCCGTGGACCTCGAGGCCCGCGCGGCCGCGGCGTCGCCCTACGAGCTGGTGCTGGTCCTGTTCGACGGCCTGCTCGACGAGCTGGCGCGTGCCCGCGGGCACATCGAGCACAAGCGCTTCCAGCAGAAGGGCGCTTCGCTGGAAAAGTGCATGAACATCCTCAATGGCCTCAACGGCGCGCTCGACTACGAGGGCGGCGGCGAGGTGGTGCAGGAGCTGGCGCGTCTGTACGACTACTGCATCTACCGGCTCTCCGATGTCAGCGTCACCCTTTCGCTGGAGGGGCTGGACGAAGTCGTGCGCCTGCTCGGCATCCTGCGCGAAGGCTGGGAGGGCGTCAGTGCCGCACGCAAATGACATCCGCCGCCTGAAGGAGCTGGGTCAACAGCTCGAGCAGGCGATGCAGCTCGATGACTGGAGCCTGATCAGCGAAGCCGACCAGGCGATCGCGCAGTGCCTGAAGGCTCTGGGCGAGCGCCTGCATCCGAGCGACGAGCTGATGCGCGCCCGCGCCGAGCTCCAGCAGTCGCATGCCCGGGCGCTCAAGCGTTGCGCCGAGGAGTGCGAGCGCCTGCGCCAGCTGCTGGAGAACTGCGTCGAGCACGCCGAAGGGCGCGCGGCCTACCAGCGCATCGGTCTCTACGCGGTAGGGGACCAGCCATGATGCGCCCGGTCAGCCTGCCGCAGCAGGCCGGCGCCGCGGTCGAAGGGCAGCCCCAGGTGGCGCGCCCGGCGGGTTTCGCCCAGCGTTCGGCAGAGCTGTCGGAGCGCGCGGTTGGCCGCCTCCAGGGGCGTTTCGCCGAGCAGATGACGAGCGCGGCGGCCGCCGGCCAGGTGCTCGCCGCGCAGGAGGAGCGCCTCGCGCAGCCGCAGCCGGACCTGCCGCAAGGGCGACCCGGACAGCCGGAGTCCGCCGAGCAGCCGGAACTCACCGCCGAGCAGTGGCTGCAGGGCATGCTCGAGCAGAGCCTGGCCGTGGTTGAGGCGCGCGAGGGCGGCCGGATCGCTGGCGACGGCGCCGAAGCGCTGTCCGAGCAGCAGGTGCTGTCGCAGGACGTCGCTGCGCAGCCGCAGCCGGAAGCCGCCGTGACCGACGAGGTCCTGCTGGCGATGCCGGCCGTCCTGCTCGATCGCTGGAGCGGGCCGGCCGCGGCCGCGAAACTGGTCCAGCGTCCGCTCGACCTGACGGCCACGCCCATGGCCGGTGTCGGACGGTCCGAACAGGCGCTCGGCGCTCAGCTGGACGCTCTGCTGGCGACCGGCGATACCGGGCTCGCCGACACGGCCCTGCCAGGCGGGGAGCGCCAGCTGCTGGCCCAGCCGCAGGGCAATGAGCGGCTGCTCCGGTTGGAGGCGCCGCACGCCAAGTGGGGCGAGCAGATGCTCCAGGCGCTGCGCGACAACGTCGAGATGCAGCTGCAGCAGCGTGTACAGAACGCGACCATCCGCCTCGATCCGCCGGAACTCGGCAGCATGGAGATCTTCCTCAGCCATGAGTCCGGCCGCCTGACGGTGCAGATCTCCGCCACCAACGGCGACGTGGCGCGGCTGCTGCAGCAGACCAGCGACCGTCTGCGCCACGAGCTGGTGGGGCAGAACTTCACCCAGGTCAACGTCCAGGTCGGCGCCGACGGCCAGTCCGGGCGTGGCCAGGGACAGGGCCGCCAGCCGCACCTGCCGGCCGACGAGCCTCAGATCATGGGCAACTTCGCCACGGCGCCTGCGGCCGACAATGCGCGCGGTAGCGACAGCGATGTCCTGGTCACCGTATGACCGGGCTCAACAGTGATTTCTCGAATATGGGTGTGATATGACGGCGCCTCGCCTTTTGATTCTGATGGTCGTGCTCAACGTGCTGATCGTGGCGGGTGGCGTGGGCGTGGCCTACTGGCTGCTCAAGCCGGGCCTGAACGCGGCGGGCGAGCCCCTGTCTGGCCAAGCCGAGATCGCCCCGGAGGCGACCATCGTCGACTACGCCTTCCATCCGGTGGAGAAGATCATCGTCAGCCTGCGCGGGGACGGGCGCGAGCGCTATTTCGTCCTCGACCTGATGCTGCAGGCCGAGTCCGGCGACGAGCCGAAGAACTTCGCGCAGGCCGAGCCCCTGGTGCGCAACTCGGTGGTGTCCTACCTCTCGACGCTGTCCTTCGAGGAACTGCGCGGCCTGCAGATCACCGAGTTGCAGACGCGCCTGGAGCAGGCGCTGTTCGCCGACTTCGCCAGCAAGAAGGCCGCGGTGCCCTTCAAGCAGGTGCTGGTCAGCAAGCTGATCGTGCAGTAACCACCATGATCGCGAACCATGCTCTCGACTATGGCTACGAGGCCGAGCCCGCCGGACATTCGCTGTTCGCGCCCGGGGCCGAGCAGCGTTGGCTGATGCAGTACCTGCCGCTGGTCAAGCGCATCGTCCGGCAACTGTCGCTGCAGGCCAACCAGGTCCTTGATCGGGAAGACATGGAGCAGATCGGCCTGATGGGGCTGCTCGAAGGATTGCGTCGCTATGGCGTTCCGGACGAGCAGTTCGGGTCGTTCGCGGCGCTGCGCATCCGTGGCGCGATCCTGGATGAGCTGCGCCGCCAGGACTGGCGGCCGCGCCAGGTCCGCCAGCAGGTGCACAAGGTCCGTGATGCCATTCGAGGCCTGGTGCGGCAACTCGGTCGCCAGCCGACCGACGAGGAAATCCGCAGCCATGCCGGCCTTACCGAGGCGCAGTACCAGGAGTTTCTCTGGGCTGATTCCTCCGAGGCCATCGAGAGCCTGGACGAGTTGCTGCAGAGCGGCCAGGAGGGCTTTGCCGAGGGCGGGGACGGCCTCGAGGAGCGCTTCGTCAAGGAGCGTCTGCTGACCCAGGCGCTGAGCCGCCTGGACGAGCGCGAGCGGCTGGTGCTGACGCTTTATTACCAACATGAGCTGAGCCTGAAGGAAATCGCGCTGGTGCTCGAAGTGAGCGATGCGCGGGTCTGCCAGCTCAGCAAGCAGGCCATCGCCAAGGCCTGCCGTTTTCTCACGGACCGCCAGTAGCGGCCGATACCCAGGCGCGGCGTCCGCCGCGGCGTTCAACAGTCTGCCACCAACGGAAGTAGTCATCGTCATGCAGAAATTCATAGGAGCCCTGATCATCGTCGCCTGCGTCCTGGGCGGCTACGCCATGGCCAACGGCGATATGCGCGTGCTCTGGCAGCCCGCGGAGGTGGTGATCATCCTGGGGGCCGCGTTCGGCAGCCTGGTGGTCGGCAATCCCAAGGAAGTGCTGATCGAGATGCTGCATCAGATCAAGGGCGTGTTCGCTTACCAGCGCCGCGGCGAGGAGTTCCAGCGCCAGTTGCTGATGCTGCTGTACGAGCTGCTGGAAATGGTCGACGTGGGCGGCCTCAAGGTGCTCGATTCGCACATCGAGGAGCCGGAAAGCAGCGAGCTGTTCGCCCGCTATCCGCTGATCCTCAAGGAAAAGAACCTGATGGCGTTCATCGCCGACAACTTCCGGCTGATGGCGATGGGCAAGATCAGCGCCCATGAGCTCGAAGGCTTCCTCGAGCAGGAGCTCGAGGCCATGGAGCACGCCCTGCTGCAGCCGGCGCGCTCGCTGCACAAGATCGGCGAGGCGATGCCGGGCTTCGGCATCCTGGCGGCGATCATGGGCATCATCATCACCATGGGCAGCATCGGCGGCTCGGTCGCCGAGATCGGCGCGCACGTCGCGGCGGCGCTGGTGGGTACCTTCCTCGGCATCTTCTTCTGCTACTGCCTGATGGACCCGCTCTCCAATGCCATGAGCCAGCGCATCAAGACCGAACTCTCGGCGCTCGAATGCGTGCGTACCACCCTGGTGGCGCACGTGGCCGGCAAGCCCACGCTGCTGGCGGTCGACGCCGGGCGCAAGCTGATCGAGCAGGACGTCAAACCCGCCTTCAAGCAGCTCGAGGTCTGGGTCAACCAGTACGAGGAAGAAAGGGACGCCGCATGAAGGGCCGGGCCGGCAAGGATCACGAAGTCACCATCGTCAAGCGCCGTGGCAAGAAGGGCCACGGCGACGAGCACGGCGGTGCCTGGAAGGTGGCCTTCGCGGATTTCACGCTGGCGATGATGGCGCTGTTCATGGTGCTCTGGATCATCCAGCCGCAGATCGACCAGTCCAACCCCTCGTTCGGGCAGATGGACACCAACCCGATCGTCGACGGCGGCGCGGGTATCTTCGATGGCAACAGCAACACCCCGCTGGATCTGGACGGGGTGCCGTTGCCGGCGCCCCAGGCGCGGGCGGATGACGGTCAGGCCGAAAGCGATCAGTCAGGGAGCAGGCGCTACAGCTCGGCCGCCGAGATGCAGTCGCTGGCCGATCTGATGCGCGAGGTGGCCGAAGAGGTAGATGCGCTGGCCAACATTGAGGTCAACGTGGTGCCCCAGGGCCTGCGCATCCTGATCAAGGACGACCAGCAGCGTTTCATGTTCCAGCGCGGCAGCGCGACGCTCAACCCGCATTTCAGCCAGCTCCTCGCGGTGCTCTCCGGGGTGCTGGCCAAGGTCGAGAACAAGCTGATCATCAGCGGCCATACCGATGCCACGCCGTACCGCCTGGCGTCGGGTTACGACAACTGGAACCTCTCCGGCGACCGGGCGCTGCGTGCGCGCAACGTGCTGGTGGCGGCTGGTCTGCCGGAGCGTTCGGTGCTGCAGGTCTCGGCCCAGGCCGACGTCATGCCGCTGCGCCCGGAGGACCCCGAGAACGGCGCCAACCGCCGGGTCGAGATCCTGTTGCTCACCGATGCGGCCGAGACGCTGTATCGCGAGCTGTTCGGCGAAGCGTACGAGCAGGTGCGCTTCACCGAGAGCGGTGCCCGCTACCGCGGCGCGAGCCAGCCATAACCGTCACGGGGCCTGGGAAGGCCTCGGCGCAGAAGAGGAAAGCCGGGTGGTCTGGGTGCGTCCGATACGCCTGGGTCCAGGCGCGCCGCGGCGCGAAGGCGCGTCGAACGGGGCGGCTTGGGCCGTACCGCGACGGTCAGAGCAGGTCGGCGCGGTTGTCGGCGCAATAGACCTGCTGGGTTTCAACGCCGTAGAAGCAGGCCCCGACACGCTCGAAGGTGATCTGGGCGCCTTTGTGGCGTCCGTAGAGCAGGTTGAACAGCAATTCGTCATCCAGCGCCGTCTCGTCGGACAGGCCCGAGATCTCCCCGGATTCGACATGCAGCCTGATGCGCCCGCGCAGATCGGTCTCGACCCTTCCGGAGGCTTCCAGGACGGCGGGCGCCTTGCGGGTCATCGAGTAGAAGCGGCCGTTGCTGAGCACCACGCTGTGGCTGACGTTGAGCACTTCGCCATTGCCGGTGATCACCTGTCCGGTCGAGGTGTAGCGGCCGTCCAGGCTCGACGGGGCGACATAACTTGCCGTCGCCACGAACGCCCAGAACAGCAGCGCCGCGGGCACCATCACCAATAGCAGAAGTTTGCCTACCGCGCCGGTTTCGCTGTGGAGGTTCATTTCAGGCACCCTTGAAGTTGCTCATCGGCGACTGAATTCAGCCGGCTCTTGTGCACTTTTAACCAATTGATGCTGCCGTCAGGTTGCAGGCAACGAATTTCGTAAAAGCCAGGCGACATGTTGACGATCAGTCGAGCCGGTTTGTCGGTGAGCTGTGCGATGTCCTGTACCAGGCTGCGGGTGTCGGCGACCAGCGCCTGCAGCAGCCGGTCGGTGCTTTCCACATAAAGTACGTGCAGCGGACCGAGGTCCAGGCTGTGGGTGACGCTCCCCGCTACCGGGGGCGGCAGGCGGCCGTAGCCCAGCATGCCGGCCGCGACCAGCATCGCCGCGGCGACACCGGTGAGCCAGCGCCTCGTCCGCCGGCGCTGCGGTGCGACGGTTTCCGTTCGGGGCGGTTCTGCCGGCGCTGTCCGGGCTTCGGCTGCGATGGCCGCGGCTGCGGGTTCGGGTGCCGGTTCCACCTCGAGAAACTGCGGATTGAACAGATAGCCACGCCGGGGCAGGGTCTGGATGATGCGGTTGGCGTCATCGGACAGGCACTGGCGCAGCGTGTAGATCTGCTGGTTCAGGCTGCCCTGGCTGACCACCCGGCTCTGCCAGGCGTAGGCCAGCAATTCGTCTCGCGAGACCACTTCGCCGCAACTGGCCAGCAGGCGCTCCAGGACACGACTGCCGGAGAAGCCGAGATCGACGCCCTGCACGGCGCCATCGCCGAACTCCAGGCGATACAACGCAGGAAAGAACCGTACGGTCTGACCGGGAAGTCCCGTTTTAAGGGACAGGCAGCGAGCGACGCCCGAAGCCGGGGGAGCGTTGTCTGTAGTCATGGAAGCCCGAAACTGCAAAAAGGACTGGGTATGACCGGACGGTCTGGCGATATATTGGCGTCAGTATTTTGATGATACAAGCCTTGTTTTTTACCGCTGGTCGTTTTCTGCTCGATTGATGTCGCGGATTGCGCTAGGGCCGGCGAGGTCGTTCGGGCGCGGAACGCTATCGGCAGACGGTACCGATTGCTGAGGCGGGGGCGACGAATGGTCGTCACTGTCATCGGACATGAAAACGCCCCGACAAGCGGGGCGTTCGGGTACAGCGAGGCCGCTTGGGCGGCCCGTGTGACGCGGCTTAGCCGAGCAGGGACATGACCATGCTGGGCATCTGGCCGGCTTGCTTGAGCATGGAGATGCCGGACTGCATGAGCATGGAGTTCTTGCTCATGTTGGCGCTTTCGACGGCGAAGTCGGCGTCCATGATGCGACCCTTGGCCATGTCGGTGTTGTCCTTCATGTTGGCCAGGTTGTTGTTGGTGTGATTCAGGCGGTTGATGTTGGCACCAAACTGAGCGCGCACCTCGCCCAACGAGTTGAGCAGGGTTTCCAGCTTGGTGATGGTGCCGTTGGCATTGTTCACCGCGGTGTCGGGCGCGGGGGCGGTACCGGCAGTGATGGTGGCGATTTCGGTGCCGACGGTGGTTGGGTCATCGCCGTTGTCGGTGAAGATCGCCGACGCCGCGCCCAGGTTGGTGGCCAGGGTGCCGAGCGCGGTGGAGACGTTGACCTCCATGGTCTCGCTCGAGCTCGAACCGATCTGGAAGTTCACGCCCTCGGCTTCGCCGAACTTGCCGCTGGCGCCGTCGACGCCGTCGCCGTCGCTGAACAGGCCCTCACCGGCGTACTTGGTGTTCTTGAAGATGTTCAGCAGTTCCTTGCCCAGCTCGTCGTACTCGGCCTGGATCGACTTGAGGTCGTCTACGCCGTTGGTGCCGTTGGCGCCCTGAGTGGCCAGGTCCTTCATGCGCTGGACGATGTCGGTCATCTCGCTGAAGGCGCCTTCGGCGGTCTGCAGCATGGATACCGAATCGCCGACGTTGCGCATGGCGACGCCCATGCCGCGGCTCTGGGCGTTCAGGCGGGTGGCGATCTGCAGGCCGGCGGCGTCGTCGGCGGCCGAGTTGATGCGCAGGCCGGTGCCCAGACGCTGCTGGTTGGTGGCCAGGGCGCTGTTGAACTTGTTCAGGCTGGTGTTGGTGGTCAGCGCGGAATAGTTGGTATGGATGGACAATGCCATGTCTTGGATCCTTATGAGCGGTTGGCGATCGTCGCCCCGTAAGCGGTCGCGTTCGGGGCGTCAATGGCGCCCGTCGCCGGGCGCCTTCGTGTCATCAGCCCAGGAGGGACATGACCATGCTGGGCATCTGGCCAGCTTGCTTGAGCATGGAGATGCCGGACTGCATGAGCATGGAGTTCTTGCTCATGTTGGCGCTTTCGACGGCGAAGTCGGCGTCCATGATGCGGCCCTTGGCCATGTCGGTGTTGTCCTTCATGTTGGCCAGGTTGTTGTTGGTGTGGTTCAGGCGGTTGATGTTGGCACCCAGGGTGGCACGCATCGCCCCGACCGCATTGAGCGCGGTTTCCAGCTCGTCCATGGCGGTGCCGGCGTTGGTGGCGTCGTCCAGGGCCTCGGCCTTGACGGTGGTGATGGCGTCAGTGACTTCGGTCAGCTTGTCGCTGGCGTCCAGCTCCATGGTCTCGGCGCTGCTGGAACCGATCTGGAAGTTGATCCCGGCGGTGAACTTGCCGCCGGCGCCGAACAGGGCTTCGCCGGCATACTTGGTGTTGTCGATGATGTTGGTCAGTTCCTTGCCCAACTCGTCGTATTCGGCCTGCAGCGCGGTGCGGTCATCGGCGCTGTTGGTGTCGTTGGCGGCCTGGGTGGCCAGATCCTTCATGCGCTGCATGATGTCGGTCATTTCGCTGAAGGCGCCTTCGGCGGTCTGCAGCATGGAAACGGAGTCGCCGACGTTGCGCATGGCAACGCCCATGCCGCGGCTCTGGGCGTTCAGGCGGGTGGCGATCTGCAGACCGGCGGCGTCGTCGGCGGCCGAGTTGATGCGCAGGCCGGTACCCAGGCGCTGCTGGTTGGTGGCCAGGGCGCTGTTGAACTTGTTCAGGCTGGTGTTGGTGGTCAGCGCGGAGTAGTTGGTATGGATGGACAGGGCCATGTTGATTCCTTCGTGCGAGTGGGCGTTTGGGAGCTGGCTTCGACTGCCTGCTGAAGGAACAAGGCGACACCTTTGGGCGATGCCTTAAAGGTTGGCGCCAAATTTTTTTGCAGGCCCCCGCGGCCCGATGCCTTGCCCACCGCCGGGCTGACGCGCACCCGCGCACCCGCCGCCCTAGAAGGTGCTGCTGACCACTCCGTCTTCCACGACCTTGGCGTCGATCACGTTCTGGCTGCGCAGGTTGCGCACCCGGATCACGTCACCGGGGCGGCCGTCGGCCAGCGCCTCGCCACTGGCCGAGGCTTCGATGCCGTCCTGGCTGGCGATGATCTTCACCGGCTGGCCGCGTCGAACGGCCAGGGTCTCGGCCAGCAGGACCGGGGTCAGCAGCTGGTTGGGGCGTATCCGGCGCTTGGCGTCCATCCCGACCACGTCTTCGAGCCGGTTGTAGAAGCCGCGGTTGGCCCTGGCGATGTTCAGCGGCTCCAGCTTCACGTCGCCTGCGCCGATGGTCTGGCCGCGCTCGATGAGCCCCTGGGCGTGGACCGCCGGCAGCAGCGCATTGGCCTGGCTGCTGAGCGACAGCGACCAGCCACCGGTTCCGGGGCATGAAACCTGTAGCCGCTGGCGATCCAGGGGCGAGGCGGCCGGCCCGGTAGGTCTCACCTGCAGCGCCCGGCTGCATGGCGACAAGCCGGCGACCCGTGGCGGCAGTTCGGTGGCATGGCTCACCCGCAGTCCTTGCCAGCCCTGGCGCTTCGCCTCGAGTTCCAGCGCCTGACGCAGGTGGTTCTCCACGGCCTGGTTGATCTGCTCGGCAGCGCTCGTGGCGGCCGATGCTTCGCAGATGCCCAGGGCGAGCAGCAGCGCTGCAGCGGAAACGGCTTTTCCCCTTGTCCGGCTCCGGCGGCCGCCAAGCGGAAGCGGGGCGCCCGAACGAGGTCGATTGGGCTGGATTTTATTATTTAAAATCAAAGGCTTATCCATGTTCTTCATCTAGGCATGGTTCCTGCAAATAGCCTTGCGAAGAGCGGCGAACGCTATTTCTGACCACTCGGCATTTCCAGGGTAAGGCCAATGAGTATACGGATCGACGACACCTTGAACGTCCATGCGCGCGCGCTGGGGCTGCGCATGCAGCGCAGCGAGATCCTCGCCGCGAACCTCGCCAACGAGGACACCCCGGGCTTCCAGGCACGCGATATCGACTTCACCCAGGAGATGCGGCGGCTGGAAGACCATGCCCCGCGGCTGGCCATCGCCGGGGGCGATCCGCGTCCGTTGTACCGCGTGCCGACCCAGGCTTCGCAGGACGGCAACACCGTCGAACTGTCGGTCGAGCAGGCGCAGTTCTCGCGCAACTCGATGGATTTCCAGACCAGCCTGACCTTTCTGACCATGAAGTTTCGTGGGCTCAAGCAGGCCATTGAAGGACGCTGATAGATGTCATTCGACTCGATCTACCGCATCGCGGGTTCCGCGATGAACGCCCAGACCGTTCGCCTGAACACCGTTGCCAGCAACCTGGCCAACGCCGACTCGGCGGCCACCAGTGCCGAAGACGTCTATCAGGCGCGCAAGCCGATGTTCGCCGCCGTCTACCAGAACGGCTCCCTGACCCGCAGCGTCGGGCTCGGCGGCGCCCATGTCCAGGTGCTGGACGTGGTGACGTCCGGGCGCGACCCGCAGCGTCGTTACGAGCCCGGCAACCCGCTGGCCGACCGTGACGGCTACGTCTACTACCCCGACGTCAACGAGATCGAGGAAATGACCGACATGATGTCGGCCACGCGCAGCTTCGAGACCAGCGTCGAGGTGCTCAACCGCGTCAAGAGCATGCAGCAGGGCCTGCTGCGGCTGGGAGAGTCCTGATGAGCGCCGTGAGCAATGACCTGGGCGCCAACGCGCTGACGAACAACGGCTCGACCGGCCTGCCCCGGCAGGCGGTCAACGTCAGCGACGCCACCCAGATGGAGAATCAGTTCATCAGCCTGATGGTCGCCCAGATCAAGTACCAGGACCCGACCAACCCGGTGGACAGCACCGAGTTCCTCAACCAGTTCTCGGCCATGTCCCAGGTCAAGAGCATGGAGAACATGGCCAGCCTGTCGCAGAGCAACCTGGTGCTGCTGGACAACCTGCAGACCCTGACCGCCGCCGGCCTGGTGGGCCAGCAGGTCACCGTGTCGGTCGACGCGCTGGAGCTGTCCGATCAGCCGGTCAGCGGCCAGTTCCAGCTGGGCCATGCCTCGGGTAGCACGGTATTGCAGCTGACCGATGCCAATGGCCTGAAGACGGACATCACGCTCGGCCCGCAGGGCGCGGGGAGCGTCGCGTTCGAGGTCGATCCGCGTGCGCTCGGACTGGCGCCGGGGCGCTACGCCGTCGAGATCAAGACCGACACCGGTGAGTTTCCGCCGATCGAAGTCGCCGGCCTGGTCGGCCACGTCCGCGTCAGCGCCGAAGGCCCCGTGCTGGACGTGAAGGGCGCCGGGTCGGTGCCGTTCTACAAGATCCTCGAATTCGGCCGCAACGACGGCGCACTCCTTTAGCCGCTCGCAGCGGACATCCCCTTAGCAGATCGAGACCCTTGCCATGAGCTTCAATATCGCCCTGACCGGTCTTTCGGCCGTCAACGAACAACTCAACACCATCGGCAACAACATCGCCAACTCGGCCACCGTCGGCTTCAAATCCTCGCGTACCGACTTCGGCAGCCTCTATGCCGACAGCCAGGCGATGGGTGTCGAGGTGCTCGGCAGCACCCAGAGCATCAGCCAGGGCGGTGCGCTGACCACCACCAACCGCACGCTCGACCTGGCGATTTCCGGCGGCGGATTCTTCGTCACCCGTGCCAGCAACGGCGACATCGCCTACACCCGCGCCGGTATCTTCGGCACCGACACGGCCAACAACATCGTCAACAGTCAGGGCCAGCGCCTGCAGGGCTATCCCACCGACGCCGCCGGCAACCTGCAGACCGGTACCGTGGGCGACCTGAGCCTGCAGGCCGGCAGCCTGCCCGCCAAGGCCACCGACTCGATCGCCTTCGTCGCCAACCTCAACGCCAACCAGGACGTGCCGGCGACCGCCGTGTTCGATCCCCAGGACGCCACCAGCTACAACTCCACCTACACCACCAAGGTGTACGACTCCCTCGGGCGCGAGCACACCCTGACCCAGTACTTCGCCAAGACCGGCGACAACACCTGGGATGCCCACTACTACCTCGACGGCGCCGCTATCGGCGGTCCCGATGCGCTGACCTTCAGCACCGCCGGGCAGCTCACCGCGCCGGTCGGGGCGGTCAACCTCACGGCAACGCTGCCGGGCGTCGATCCCCTGAACATCGCGCTCGACTACAGCGGCAGCAGCCAGTACGGCTCCGAATTCATGGTCAGCACCAACCGTCCGACCGGCTATTCGGCGGGCGAGCAGACCGGCATGACGGTGGAAAGCGACGGCAGGATCTACGCCAGCTACAGCAACGGCCAGCGCCTGCTGCAGGGTCAGGTGGTCCTGGCCAGCTTCGTCAATGCCGAGGGGCTCAAGAACATCAGCGGTACCGCCTGGACCGAAACCGCCGCCTCCGGCAACGCCCTGATCGGGGCGCCGGGCGTCGGCCAGTTCGGCAGCCTGGTGGCCGGTGCCCTGGAAAGCTCCAACGTCGACCTCACCCAGCAGCTGGTGGGCCTGATGGAAGGCCAGCGTAACTACCAAGCCAACACCCAGGTCATTTCCACGAACAAGGAACTGACCCAGGTGCTGTTCAACGCGATCTGAGGCTGACCGATGGACCGTCTGGGATACACCGCGATGACCGCCGCCAGCCGCACGATGATGTCGCTGCAGGTGCGCTCCAACAACTTGGCCAACGTCAACACCCCGGGCTTTCGCGCCGACATGGAGCGCGCCCAGGCGGTGAAGGTCGAGGGCTATGGCTACGACAGCCGGCACATGGCGCTGGTGCAGAACAACGGCGTGAACCTCGCGCCAGGGCCGCTGATGAGCACCGGCCGCGAACTCGATTTCGCGGTCAAGGGCCCGGGCCTGATCGCCCTGCAGGATGGTGACGGCGAGGCCTACACCCGCCACGGCAGCCTGCAGCTCGACGCCGAGGGTCGTCTGACCCTCAACGGCCGGGCGGTGCTCGGCGAGGGCGGCCCGATCGTGCTGCCCGAGCACGACCGCATGGAGATCGGCAACGACGGCCTGGTCTCGATCATGGCCCCGGGGGATTACCTGATGGCCGAGGTCGACCGCATCCGGCTGGTGGACGTGCCGGCCGAAGCCCTGATGAAGAACGAGGCGGGCCTGCTGGTGACCCGCAACGGCGAGCCGGCGCCAGTGTTCGAGGACGGTCGGCTGGTCAGCGGCTTTCTCGAGGGCAGCAACGTGTCGGCGATCGACGAGCTGGCCTCGACCATGAGCCTGAACCGCCTGTTCGAAACCCAGGTAAAGATGATGAAAGCCGCCGAGGACCTCTCCGACGCGGGCAACCGAATGATTCGCGGCAGCTGATCGGAGAGACACGACTATGAATTCGGCACTTTGGGTCAGCAAGACCGGCCTCGCGGCGCAGGACAAGGCCATGTCGACCGTCGCCAACAACCTGGCGAACGTCAACACCAACGGCTTCAAGAGCGACCGGGCGGTCTTCGAAGACCTGTTCTACACCATCGAAAAGCAGCCTGGTGCCCAGGCCGACGTGGTCAACACCGTGCCGTCGGGCATTCAGCTCGGTAGCGGCGTGCGCGTCGCCGGGACCCAGAAGGTCTTCACCGAAGGCAGCATCCAGACCACCGGCCAGCCGATGGACCTGGCGATCGTCGGGCGTGGCTTCTTCCAGGTCGAGGCGCCCAACGGCGACCTCTACTACACCGAGAACGGGCAGTTCCAGCTCAACGCCGAGGGGATGATGGTCAACGCGCAGGGCCTGCCCCTGGCACCGGCCATCGAAGTGCCCGAAGGCAGCAGCGGCTTCACCGTCGGCAGCGACGGCATCGTCACCGCGGTGCTGGCCGGCGACACGCTGCCGTCGGAGCTGGGGCAGATCACCCTGGTCAACTTCGTCAACCCGGCCGGCCTCGAAGCCCTGGGCGGCAACCTTTACCGCGAGACCGTGGCCAGCGGCGAGCCGGTCGAGGGCGTGCCGGGCGAAGAGGGCCTCGGTCAGCTCAAGCAGGGCGTGCTCGAAGGCTCCAACGTCCAGGTGGTCGAGGCGATGGTGGCGATGATCGCCATCCAGCGCGCCTACGAAGCCAACGCCAAGGTGCTGGACGCCGCCAGCGGCATGCAGCAATTCCTCAACCAGACCGTCTGAGCCCGATCATGCGCAAGGCACTCCTGTTCGGCCTGTTGGCGACGCTCGCCGGTTGCGCCAGCTTCCACGAGATCATCCCCGAGGACGATTCTGCGCTCTACCAGCCGCCGGAGCTGGACTACACGCCGCCGCCCACCGTCGCCGGCGGGCTGTTCCGCCAGGGCTATGCCAGCGCCCTGACCCACGACCGCCGCGCGGTGCGGGTGGGTGACATCCTGACCATCGTGCTCGACGAGTCGACCCAGTCGAGCAAGAGCGCCGGGACCAGCTTCGGCAAGTCCTCCAGCATCGGCGTGCCGGTACCCAAGGTGCTGGGCCGCGAGTACCCGGACATCGAGACCTCGGTGGGCGGCGAGCGCGACTTCAACGGCGCCGCCAAGAGTTCGCAGCAGAACACCCTGCGCGGCTCCATCGCCGTCACCGTGCACCAGGTGCTGACCAGCGGCGTGCTGGTAGTCAAGGGCGAAAAGGCCCTGCGCCTGAACCAGGGTGATGAATTCATCCGCCTCACGGGCCTGGTGCGGATCGATGACATCAACCGCAGCAACCAGGTGTCCTCGCAGAACGTGGCCAACGCCCGCATCTCCTACGCCGGGCGCGGCGTGCTCAACGACAGCAACTCGGCCGGCTGGCTGACGCGCTTCTTCAGCTCACCCCTGTTCCCGATCTGATGGAGACCGGCATGCGTGCTTCCTTCAAATACCTGCTGGCGGGCGCCGTGCTGGCCTGGCTGCCGGTCGCGAGCGCCGTGCCGCTGATGGACCTGGTGGACATCGAGGGCATCCGCGGCAACCAGCTGATCGGCTACGGCCTGGTGGTCGGCCTCGACGGCACCGGTGACAAGAACCAGGTCAGGTTCACCAGCCAGTCGGTCGGCAACATGCTTAAGCAGTTCGGCGTGAACCTGCCGGACAAGGTCGATCCCAAGCTCAAGAACGTCGCGGCGGTGACCGTCACCGCGACCTTGCCGCCGTCCTACAGCCCCGGCCAGACCCTGGACGTCACGGTGTCGTCCCTGGGCGACGCCAAGAGCCTGCGGGGCGGCACCCTGCTGATGACCCAGCTGCAGGGCGTGGACGGCGAAACCTACGCGCTGGCCCAGGGCAACCTCGTCGTCGGCGGGCTCAACGCCTCCGGCCAGAGCGGCTCCAGCGTGGCGATCAACAGCGCCAACGCCGGCCTGATCCCCAACGGCGCGACGGT
The DNA here is from genome assembly GCF_005876855.1 of Stutzerimonas nosocomialis. Taxonomy (GTDB): domain Bacteria; phylum Pseudomonadota; class Gammaproteobacteria; order Pseudomonadales; family Pseudomonadaceae; genus Stutzerimonas; species Stutzerimonas nosocomialis. Next base: position 126,955 of record NZ_QLAE01000010.1, read on the forward strand.
GGAGCGGGAGATTCCCACCGATTTCACCGAACGCCCCGACGTGATGCTCAACCTGCGCCAGCCGAGCTTCCAGACCGCTACCCGGGTGGTCGATGCGGTGAACGAATTCTTCGGGCCGGGCACCGCCACCGCGTTGAACGCCACCAAGGTGTCGCTGCGCGCGCCGGTGACCCCGACCCAGCGCATGAGCTTCATGGCGCTGCTGGAGGGGCTGGATGTGCAGGAAGGGCGGACCCGGCCGAAGGTCGTGTTCAACAGCCGTACCGGGACCGTGGTGGTGGGCCAGGGCGTACGGGTGAAGGCGGCCGCGGTAGCCCATGGCACCCTGACCGTGACCATCAGCGAGCGCCCGCAGGTCAGCCAGCCGGGTCCGCTCTCGGGCGGCCAGACCGTCGTCACGCCGCAATCGGACGTCGCCGTCGAGCAGGAGCGCAACGCGATGTTCGAGTGGCCCGAGGGCGCCAACCTGGAAAGCATCATCAATACGGTCAACAGCCTGGGCGCCACCCCGGACGACGTGATGAGCATCCTCCAGGCGCTCGAACGTGCCGGCGCGCTGAACGCCGAACTGGTCGTGATCTGAAGAAGGCCCCATGAGCATCGTTTCCCTCCCGCAGCACTTCAACGCCCAGCGTGCCCGTGGCGAGAGCCCGGCGGCGGCGCGGCGCCAGCAGCTCGAAGCGGTATCCGAGCAGTTCGAGGCGCTGTTCCTGCAGCAGATCCTCAAGCAGATGCGCAAGGCCAGCGACGTGCTGGGCGCCGGCAACCCGATGCGCAGCCGCGAGCTGGACACCATGCGCGACTTCTACGACGAAGTGCTGGCCCAGACCCTGGCCGGCAAGCGCCAGACGGGCATCGCCGACATGCTGGTGCAGCAACTCGGCGGCGGCGCCGACCTGGTCGCCGCGCAAGCCCCGGCCTCCGGAGCCCTGCCCGGCAGGTCCCAGGGCGCCAGCCTGCATGCCATCGGCCGCTCCGTTCAGCGCGGCGTCGAGGCGCTGGACACGGCCTGGACCCGCGGCAGGGAAGGCTTCAGGGCGCTGGTCGACAGCGTGATCAAGCACGAGTCCAGCGGCAACGTCGCCGCCGTTTCGGCCAAGGGCGCCCGGGGTCTGATGCAGCTGATGCCCGGCACGGCGCGGGACATGGCCGCCGAACTCGGCCTGCCCTACAGCGAGGCGCGGCTGACCGAGGACGCCGAGTACAACAAGCGCCTGGGCAGCGCCTACCTGAACAAGATGCTCGACCGTTACGACGGCCATCAGGCCCTGGCCCTGGCGGCCTACAACGCCGGGCCCGGCAAGGTGGACGAATGGCTCCGGACGCTGGGCGATCCGCGCACAGGCGAGATCGGTACCGCGGCCTGGGTGCAGAAGATTCCCTACCAGGAAACCCGCAACTACACCCGCAACATCCTCGGCGACCTGCAGGCCGCCGCGCGGCCGCGGGCCGAGCAGGCGCAAACGACGCTCGAGGCGGCGCCACGCTGGTCGCAGCAGGCCCGTGCCGGCCTGGAGTCGGCCGAGCGGCTGAAGAACGCCGAGCTGATCGCCGTGAGCCAGGGAAAACGGCTGCTGGCCGAGGATGCCGATTCGGACGATGCGCCGCTTAAGTCCGCCGCCGATCCGGTCGCTCTGTTCAGGCATCAGCATCCCGTCGCGGCGCCGGGCGGCCATCAGTCGGTCGCGTTCGCCCAGCCGATCCGCATCGAGAAGGAAATCCTGTCGTGAGCATTTTGAGTCAGATCGGCTACAGCGGTGTGCGCGCCTCTCAACTGGCGATGACCTCGACCAGCCAGAACATCGCCAACGTCAATACCCCCGGCTTCAGCCGGCTCTCGCCGGAGCTGCGCTCGGTCGCCGGCCTGAGCGGCTCGAACATCGGTTCCGGCGTGCAGGTCACCAGCATCCGCCGCCTGGCCAACGAGTTCCAGACCCAGCAGCTGTGGCGCGCCACCACCGAGCAGAACTATTTCAGCACCACCCAGCAGTACCTGACGTCGCTCGAAGGCCTGCTCGCGGCCGAGGGCTCGAGCATCAGCGTCGGCCTCGACAACTTCTTCGCGGCGCTCAGCGAAGCGAGCTCGACGCCCGAATCCAGTGCCCTGCGCCAGCAGATCCTGGGCGAGGCCAAGCAGCTCGCGCAGCGCTTCAACGGCCTCAACGGCAACATCGGCACGCAGATCATCGCGCTGCAGGGCCAGCGTACCGCCATGGTCAGCGAGATGAACGGGCTGGCCGGCAACATCGCCGTGCTGAACAAGCAGATCACCGAACTCGAATCCACCGGCAGCGACACCGCGACCCTGCGCGATTACCGCGAGAACCTGGTCAAGGATCTCAGCCAGTACGCCGGCATCCGCGTGCAGGAAATGGCCGACGGCTCGCTCAGCGTGTCGCTGGCCAACGGCCAGCCGCTGGTCGCCGGCGGCACGGCGGGGGAGCTGCGGATCGAGAACACCCTCGACGGTCGCCAGGACGTCTCGCTGGTGTTCGCCAAGACCACCTTCCCCTTGGTGCAGGACGGGCTCGGCGGTTCGCTCGGCGGGCTTCACGACGCTGAATACGGCGACCTGCGTCCGGCCCAGGCGGAGCTTCACGAGATGGCTTCGGCGTTGTCGCAGATGGTCAACGAGACCCTGGCCGGCGGCTTCGATCTCGACGGCAATCCCGGTCAGCCGCTGTTCGTCTATGACCCCGACAGCACCAGCGGCATGCTCGGCGTGAGCGCCTTGAAACCCTCCGAACTGGCGTTCTCCTCGGTCGCCGGCGAAGTCGGCAACAACGAAACGCTGCTGGGCCTGCTGGAGGTCAAGAACCGCCGCATCGAGGTCGGCGGCAACCAGGTGGCACTCAACGAAGGCTACGCCGGCCTCGTGGGCCGCGTGGCCAGCGGCAGCCGGCAGAACCAGGCCGACCTGGCCGCCGCCACCACGCTCACCCAGCAGGCCCAGGCGCAGCGTGACAGCGTCAGCGCGGTGAACCTGGACGAGGAAGCCGTCAACCTCATGGCCTACCAGCAGGCCTACCAGGCCAACCTGAAGGTCATCAGCACCTCCAACGACCTGTTCAGCGCCGTTCTGGCGATGTTCTGACGCGCGCAAGCGGATAGACGAGACTTACACCCATGCGGATCTCCAACGCCCAGATCACCGCGCTGATGCACGGCTCGATGAACACCAGTTCCGAAAAACTCGGCAAGCTGATGCAGCAGATGGCCACCGGCGAGCGGCTGCTGCTGCCGTCGGACGACCCCATCGCCAGCGTGCGCGTGCTGCGCATCCAGCGCGAGGAAGCGAGCCTGGCGCAGTACCGCAGCAACATCGCCAACGTCTCGGGCAACCTGTCGAAGCAGGAAACCAACCTCAAGGCCGCCTCCGACAGCATGCTCAGCGTGCGCGACCTGCTGCTCTGGGCCGCCAACGGCTCCAACACCAGCGAAGACCTGGGCGCCATCGCCAACGAGCTGGAGACGCTGGAGAAGACCATCCTGAGCTTCGCCAACGTGCGGGACGAGGAGGGGCGCTACCTGTTCTCCGGGACGCTGAGCGACCGTCCGGCCATCGTCTTCGACGAGGCCACCGGCCGCTACGCCCTCAACGGCAACGACAAGTACCGCCAGGCGGCGGTCGCCAATGGCGTGCTGGTCGAGGAGAATGTCACCGCGGCGCAGGTGTTCGGCGACGTCTCCATGCTCAACGAACTCAATGCGCTGGTGCAGATGCTCAAGGACCCGGCGCTCGATGCGGGCGATCCGGCCGTGCGCGCCCGGATCACCGCCACGCTGGGCAGCCTCGACGCCACCCACGGCGACCTGCTGGGGGCGGTGACCGAGCTGGGCGGTCGGCAGAACACCCTGACGCTGCTCACCGACAGCAACGAGGACGTGTCGCTGGTGAACCAGAAGATCGAAGGCGAGCTGTCGCGCCTGGATTACGCTGGCGCGAGCATCGATCTGAACAACTATCAGATGGCATTGCAGGCGACCCAGAAGACGTACCTGAAGATCAACGAACTGTCCCTGTTCGGGCTGCTCTGACCGAGGTGGTGTGAATGAAGATTGGCAAGCAGCTTCCCGCTGTTTCGACGATCAACCCACAGGATCGCCGCCAGGCGTTGCCGCCCGATGCGCCGCTGCCCAAGGCGCGCGGCGAGCGGGCCGGCAGCGAGCTGTCCGCCGGTACTGCCAGGGGCGGCAAGAAGAACGCCAGCTTCAACCTGCAGCTCAACCAGCAGCTGTCCTCGATGCAGTCGGCCGAAAGCTACCTGACGGACCTGCAGAGCCGCCTGTCGGACCTCAAGCTCAACCTCAGCCGCGAACTCGCCGCGCAGTCCCAGGTCGGCGAGCGGGAAAGCATTCGCCAGGGCGTGAAGAAGGTCGGCGAGCTGCTCGAACAGCGCGCCAGACGCTCCGGCAATGCGCTGGACGCGAACCTCAAGCTCCACCTGCACGAGCCGGTTCGTGCACGTTTCAGCCTGCAGGGGCTGGAATCGATCGAAGCGGTTCGCCAGTCCGGCAAGGAAACCCTGCTGTTCAGCGGCGGGCGGCAGCTCGCCGAACCGGTGGCGGTCGTGCTGGACGACAACCTCAGCGACGAGCAGATCCTGCGCCGCTTCAACGGCTCCCTGGGGCAGGCCGGCATCCGCGCCGAGCTGGACCAGGGCGGCGAGCTGAAATTCTCGGCGCGCGAGGGCGACTGGCTGCGCCTGAAGGACCAGCTGGGCGTCCAGGGCGAGGGCAAGCTGTTCGCCAAGGGCCAGTACGTGCGGCTGCACAGCGAGCAGGAACAGCTGCTGGCATTCCCGGACGATCTGCGCCTCGATTCGCTGCGCGAGATGCGTCGCGTGCTCGACTCGGTCGTCACGGCGCTGGACAAGGTTTCGGCGCTGCGCGAGCAGCTCGGCCACCGCCAGGAGGAAATCCGCGAATTCCTCGCCCGCCAGGCCGACGCCGACGAGAAGGAATGGGCGCTCGCCTATGCCCGCTCGGTCTTCGACCTGATGAACCGCAGCCCGTCGAGCTACGCCGCCGTCACCCAGACCGTGGTCGCCCAGGCCAACATCAGCCGGTTCGCCGTGGTCAGCCTGCTGTCCTGATCCCTCCGAGGCCCCTTGCCGGGGCCTCGTCCCCCCCTTCTTTCTTTAAGCGCCCGAACCCGCCGTCCCCGGCGCATCTGTGTGCGCCCCGTTTTTTTGAGCGTCACTGTCGATTCATCCCTTGCCCGTTCGACTAGAGGTATCCAGTCACCGCCCGCACGGGGATACCGACGTGAAATACCTCTGCCTGATTCATCTCGATCACGATGCCTTCGCCCGTTTGAGCGGTGCCCAGTGCGCGTCGCTGGCCAGCGAGTGCCTGGCCTACCGGGACGATCTGCAGCGCGGCGGGCAGCTGATTGCCGCAGGGTTTCTCCAGCCGCTGCGCGCGGCGACCTCGCTTCGCCTGCGCGGCGCCGATCCGTGCCTCGACGCCGGGCCCTGCCTGCCGGCGCGCGACCCGCTCTGCGGCTTCTACCTGATCGAAGCCGCCGACCTCAATGACGCGATCAGGCTCACCGCCCACGCGCCCTCGGCCCGCCATGGCTGCATCGAGATCCGCGCGGTGCACGGCGCCGCGCTGCCGCTCCCGCACTGATAACCCCGGCGTCGCCGCCGGCGACGCCCCACACCCGGAGGACCGCAAGATGAGTACCGCCAACCACGAAGAAACCCGCATCCGTGAGCTGACCGAGGCGTTCGTCGCCGCGGTGGGTGCCAAGGACCTGGATCGGATCATGGCCGGCTATGCCGACGAGGTGATCGCCTTCGATGCCGTCGGGGAGTTGCAATTCAAGGGCGCGCAGCTATACCGAGAACACTGGCAGCGCTGCCTGTCGTTCTGCCAGGGCGAAGGACTGTTCGAGATCCACGACATGGACGTTCAAGCCACCGGCGACCTGGCGTTCGGGCACTTTCTCAGTCACTGCGGCGGCCCGAACGAGCAGGGCGAGATGCAGACCTGCTGGATGCGCGGCACCCGCTGCTGGCGCAAGCAGGGCGGCGAGTGGAAGGTGGTCCACGAACACTTCTCCGCGCCCTTCGACATGCAGTCCGGCGCGGTGCGGTTCGACCTGCAGCCGGAATCGGGCGCGACATCCGGGGAGCACGCATGAATTTTCTCTGCCTGATCTATTACGACGAAGCCAAGGTCGACGCCATGACCGACGAGCAGTGGCTGGCCCTGGTCGGTCGGTGCCAGGCCTTCGGCGAGCGGCTGCGTGCCAGCGGGCAGATGCTCGCCGGCGAGCCGCTGCAGTCGGTGCGTACCGCCAAGACGCTGCGCAGCGAAGGGGGTGCGTTGTCCGTGGTGGACGGCCCATTCGCCGAGACCAAGGAGCAGCTGGCGGGCTTCTACATGATCGACGCGCCGGATATCGAGGCGGCGGTGGCGATCGCCGCGGATATCCCGCCCGCTCACCTGGGCAGCATCGAAGTCAGGCCGCTGCGCCAGCTGCCGCAGCGCTGAGGGTGGACGCGGTCATGGCTGCGAGCACCGTCGAGGCGATCTACCGGCAGGAGTCACGGCGGGTCCTGGCCACCCTGATCCGCCTGCTGGGCGATTTCGACCTGGCCGAGGAAGCGCTTCACGAGGCTTTCATCGCGGCGGTCGAGCAGTGGCCGCGTGACGGTCTGCCCGCCAACCCGCGCGCCTGGCTGGTTTCCACCGGCCGTTTCAAGGCGATCGACGGGTTGCGCCGGCGAGCGCGCTTCGATGCCTCGCTGGCGGCATTGGCCGAGCAGCTGGCCGCGCCGGAGCGTGAGCTGGACGAGCCGGGCATGGAAGACGACCGCCTGCGGTTGATCTTCATCTGCTGCCATCCCCGGTTGCCGGACGATGCCCAGGTGGCGCTGACGCTGCGCGAGGTGTGCGGGCTGAAGACCGAGCAGATCGCCCGGGCGTTCCTCGTCGCGCCCACCACCATCGCGCAGCGCATCGTCAGGGCCAAGAGCCGGATCCGTTCGCTGGGCCTCCCCTACGAGGTGCCGGGCCCGCAGGCGCTCGCCGGGCGGCTGGGCAGCGTGTTGCGGGTGATCTATCTGGTGTTCAACGAGGGCTACTGCGCTTCGTCGGGCGATGCGTTGATCCGCGCCGACCTGACCGGCGAGGCGATCCGGCTCGGCCGCCTGCTGACGGAGCTGCTCCCCGAGCCGGAGGCGTTCGGGCTGTTGGCGCTGATGCTGCTGCAGAACGCCCGCCAGGCGGCGCGCACCGATGCCCACGGCCAGCTGGTGCTGCTGGAGGAACAGGACCGTTCGCTCTGGGAGCCCTCGGCGATCGCCGAGGGCGTGCTGCTGGTGACGCGCGCGCTGATGTCACGCCGGTTCGGCCCCTATTCGCTGCAGGCGGCGATCGCCGCGGTGCACGCCCAGGCCCGGCACTCCGAGGCGACCGACTGGCGGCAGATCGTCGGGCTCTACGATGTGCTCCTGCAGCTGGAGCCCTCGGCGGTGGTCGAACTCAACCGCGCGGTGGCGCTGGCGATGTGCGAGGGGCCGGCGGCGGGGCTGGCGCAGGTCGACAGGCTGCTGGCACGCGGCGAGCTGGCCGACTATCACCTGGCCCACGCCGCGCGCGCCGACCTCTGCCGGCGCCTCGGGCGTACCCGTGAAGCCGGGGAGAGCTACCGGCGCGCGCTGACGCTGGCGAGACAGGAGCCGGAGCGGCGCTTCCTGCGCCAGCGGCTGGAGCAGCTCGCGCGCTAGTCGTCGTCGCTGTCGGTGGGGCGGTAGTCGCTGCGGCTGAGGCCGTGGCGCTGCATCTTTTCATTGAGCGTGCGCCGCGGCACCTGCAGCAGCGCCATCACTTCGGTGATGTTGCCCCGGCATTGCAGCAGCGCGTTGTGCAGGCAGCGCGCCTCGAAGGCTTCCATCTGCGCGCTGAGCGACTGATCGCCCGCCGAGGTCGCCACGGCGGGCGCCGTCGAGGCGGTCAGGCCCAGGGCGTGGCGTTCGGCGGCATTGATCAGCTCGCGCACGTTGCCCGGCCAGTCGTGGCCGAGCAGGTGCGCCAGTTGCGCCGGGCTCGGCGGCGGCGCTTCCCGGCCGTGGCGCTGGGCTGCGCGCACGGCGAAATGCTCGAACAGCAGCGGGATGTCTTCGCGGCGTTCGCGCAGCGGCGGGATGTGCAGCTCGGCGACGTTGAGCCGGTACAGCAGGTCTTCGCGAAAGCGCCCGCCGCGCACTTCGTCCAGCAGGTCGGGCTTGGCCGCGCTGATGACCCGCAGGTCCACCTCGATGCTGCGGTTCGAGCCGAGCCGCTCCAGGGTCTTTTCCTGCAGCACCCGCAGCAGCTTGACCTGCTGCGCCAGGGGCATGCTTTCCACCTCGTCGAGGAACAGCGTGCCGCCGGCGGCATGTTCGATGCGGCCGATGCGTTTGCCCTGCGCCCCGGTGAAGGCGCCGCTCTCATGGCCGAACAGCTCGCTCTCGAAGATGGTCTCGGGGATCGCGGCGCAGTTGAGCGCGACGAAGGGGCCGTCGGCGCGGCGGCTGAAGTCGTGCAGCGAGCGGGCGACCAGCTCCTTGCCGCTGCCGGTTTCGCCACGGATCAGGATGTTGACGTCGGTGCCGGCCAGTTCCAGCACCTGGCGGCGCAAGGTCTGCATCGCCCGCGAGACGCCGAGCAGCTGCGACTCGATGCGGCCGCTGCGGGCGAACTGGTCGCGCAGCTGGCGGTTTTCGCAGACCAGGCGGCGCTTGTCCTGGGCACGGCGCACGCTGTCGAGCAGGCGCTCGGGGGTGAAGGGCTTCTCGATGAAGTCGTAGGCGCCCTGGTGCAGGGCCTGGACCGCCATCGGCACGTCGCCGTGGCCGGTGACCATGATCACCGGCAGGTCGGCATCGATCGCCACCAGGCGTTCGAGCAGGCTCAGGCCGTCGATGTCGGGCATGCGCACGTCGCTGATCACCACCCCGGCGAAGTCGCGGTCGATCAGCCCCAGCGCCTCGCGCGCGCTGGCGCAGCTGCGCACCGAAAAACCCGACAGCTCCAGCCATTGCTGAACCGCCTGGCGAATCGCCGCCTCGTCGTCGATGAAAATGACCTGCCCGCTCACGCACTGCTCCTGCTTGTCGGCTTCAGCCTGTTGATACCGGCCCGCGAGGGGCGCGGCAAGTGTCCGCTCATGTCACCGGCACCTGCGCCGGGGCGGCGGCGAGCCTCAGGGTGAACACCGCGCCCAGCTCGTCGTTGCTCACCTCCAGGCTGCCGCCCAGGTCACGGACGATGCCATAGGACACCGCCAGCCCCAACCCCAGACCCTGGCCGACCGGTTTGGTGGTGTAGAAGGGTTCGAAGACCTTCTCCAGATCGTCGCCGACGACGCCACCGCCGGTATCGGCGACGCTGATGACCCAGCTGTCGCCCTCGCGACGGCCGCTGATGCGCAGCTGCCTGCGCTCGCGGCCGGCCATCGCGTCGAGGGCGTTCTGCAGCAGGTTGATCAGCACCTGTTCCAGGCGGATGCCATTGCCGATCACCTCGGCGTCCTTCGGCAAGCGCACGATCACCTCCACCGCGTCGCTGCGAATGCGCGGGGCCAGCAGCTGCAGGGCCTGGTCGAGCACGTGGGCCAGGTTCAGCCGCTCGTGCAGGCCGCCCGGGCTCTTGCGGGCGAAGGTCTTCAGATGACCGGTCAGCGCCGCCATGCGTTCGAGCAGGCCCTCGACCTGCACCAGCCCGTCGCGGACCTCCTCGGTGCGCTGGTGGTCGAGCAGCAGGCGCAGGCTGCCGAGCTGCATGCGCAGAGCGGTCAGCGGCTGGTTGATCTCATGGGCCATGGCGGCCGACATCTGCCCCAGCGCCGCCATGCGCGCCGCGTGCACCAGTTCGTCCTGGGCGGTGCGCAGCTCGGCCGTGCGCGCCTGCACCAGCTGCTCCAGCTCGCTGCGGCTGCGCGCCTCGAGGCGCCGCGTCTTGCGCCGCTGGGCCAGGAACAGCAGCAGGAAGGCGAGGGTCATCCACACCCCGGCGGCGGCCAGGCGATAGCTGCGCACGCTTTCGGCGATGGTCTGGGGCTCCTGCAACAGGTGCAGGGTCCAGCCTTCCTCGACCAGCGACAGGTGTTGCCAGAGGTAGTTGCGACGCCCGTCCGGCCCGTTCACCCGGCGCTGCTCGCTGCTTTCGTCCAGGCGCGCCAGCAGCTGGGATCCGAGCGGCTGCAGGTTCTGCTCGGCATAGCGACGCGCGGCCACCAGGCGCTCGCGGTTGGCGTCGCTGAGGGGGCTGAGGTGGCGAAAGCGCCAGGCGGGGCGGTTGGTGAGGATGACGATGTCCAGTGAGTCGGCCACCAGCAGGATGCCGGGCTGGCCGACCCAATCGCGCTGCATCTCTTCGAGTTCGAGCTTCACCACCAGCACGCCCAGGGACCGGCCCTGTTCATCCTTCACCGCGTGGGAAAGGAAATAGCCGGGAATGCCCGTCGTCACCCCCACCGCGAAATAGCGCCCCGCGCCGTCGCTCATCGCGTCGCGAAAGTACGGCCGGAAGGAATAATTGTTTCCGACGAAGCTGGTCCATTCGCGCCAGTTGCTCGCCGCGATGGTCAGCCCCTGGGCATCGAGCAGATAGAGCACGGCCGAGCCGGCGGCCTGGTTCTGCTGCTCGAGGCGTTCGTTGAGCAGCTGGCGCAGCACCTGATCGTCGGGCGACTCGAGCAGCTGCCGGATGTCGCTGTCCAGCGCCAGCAGGGCCGGCACCGAGCGGAAGCGCTCGACCAGGGTGTGAATCGCCTGGCCATAGAGTTCGAGCTGGCCGCGCGCCTCCAGGCTGCGCTCGCTCCAGGCCCGGCGCTCGGCGAACTGGCCGGCGCCGTAGAGGCTGATCGCCAGGCCCAGGAGAATCAGCAGGGTGATCGGCAGGAACGAACGGCTTCTGGGCAGGACGGGCATGGACGGCTCGGCGCGGGGTATCGGCGCATGGTAAGCCAAAGCCCCTACGCTCGCCGAGCGTTGCGCCTTCAGGCCGAGGGATAGAGGTCGGCGCGCGTCCAGGGGAGTTCGTGGGACCCGTCCGCCAGGGGTTTGCTGGCAAGGATCTGGTGCAGGTTGATCCAGTTGCGGCGAAAGCCGTAGGCGCAGCCGGCCAGGTACAGCCGCCAGATCCGCAGCGCGCGCTCGGGCACCAGCGCCCTGGCGTCCTCCAGGCGCGCTTCGAGCCGCTGGCTCCACAGCTCCAGGGTCCTGGCGTAGTGCAGGCGCAGGCTTTCGACATCGACGATCTCGAGCCCGGTCTCGCTGATGCAGGCGCCGATCTTCACCAGGTGCGGCAGTTCGCCGTGGGGGAAGACGTAGCGGTCGATGAACTCGCCGGCACCGTGGCCGACGGGCCGGCCGTCGGTGTGTCGAGCGGTGATCCCGTGATTCATCACCAGGCCGCCGGGCCTCACCGCGCCGAACAGCTGCTTGCAGTAGAGCGGCAGGTTGGCATGGCCGACGTGCTCGAACATGCCGACGCTGACCACCTTGTCGAACCCCTCGTCGGCCGGCAGGTCGCGGTAGTCCATCAGCTCCAGGCGCACCCGATCCTCCAGCCCCTCGTCGGCCACGCGTTGACGCGCCAGGGCGAGCTGCTCGCGGCTTAAGGTGATGCCGAACACCTCGGCGCCGTACTCGCGCGCCGCGAAGCGCGCCAGCCCGCCCCAGCCGCAGCCGACATCCAGCAGGCGATCGCCCGGCTTCAGCCGCAGCTTGCGGCACAGATGGCGCAGCTTGGCCTGCTGGGCCTGGTCGAGGGACTCGTTGCCGGTCTCGAAATAGGCGCAGGAGTAGACCATGTCCCGGTCCAGCCAGAGGCCGTAGAAGGCGTTGGACAGGTCGTAGTGGTAGGAAATGGCCTTCGCGTCGGTGGCCTTGTCATGCTCCTCGCGCGGCGGCGCGGTGCTGGTGTCCTCCCCCAGCGCCCGGGTGAGCTCGTCGCCGATGCGGATCACCTCGGCGAGCGGCCCGTGCAGGTCGATGCGCCCTTCGACATAGGCCGCGCCGAGCACATCCAGGCTCGGATGGGCCAGTTGCGGGATCAGGTTGGGGTCGTTGATCGCCAGCGTGACACGTGGCGACGGGCCGAGGTCGAGCTCCTTTCCATCCCATAGTCGCAGCCGCAGCGGCAAGGCAAGTTCACGCAGAGCGGGAAGCAATGTGGCCAACATGCAGTTCTCCTCCTGGTCACTGAAGAAAATCCTAGTCCACGCGAGCGATACGTCAGGCTATCGAGACGAAAGGCGAGCGCTATCGCGCGCTGCGGCTGACTGCTCGGCGAGAGACTGATCCAGGGCGTGAGAGTTCCCGGCGTGGGGTGGCGGAGCGGGGGGAGGG
>NZ_QLAE01000011.1 GCF_005876855.1 Stutzerimonas nosocomialis
CGGACGACCTGAGCGCCGGCATCGAACAGCAGACCCGCGAGACCCTGGCCGCCATCGAGGCGCTGCTCGCCGAAGCCGGCAGCGACAAGCGGCACATCCTGTCGGTGACCATCTACCTGAAGGACATCGACGCCCATTTCGCCGGCATGAACGCGGTGTGGGACCAGTGGCTGCCCGAAGGCGTCGCGCCGGCGCGGGCCACCGTCGAGGCGAAGCTGTGCGAGCCTGAAATCCTGGTCGAGCTCTCGGTGGTGGCGGCGCTGCCCGAGTGACGCCGCCCGACGGGCGAGCAAATATCCGAACTCCGTGTTGTAAATACTGAACGCCGTCGCCATGATAGCCGCCTCTTCGCCGTGCATTACAAGAGGCTCAGGCATTGGACGTCGGTGTTCGACTGCAAACCATCCGCAAGCTCAAGGGACTCTCCCAGCGTGAACTGGCCAAGCGTGCCGGCGTCACCAACAGCACCATCTCGATGATCGAAAAGAACAGCGTCAGCCCCTCGATCAGCTCGCTGAAAAAGGTGCTGAGCGGGATTCCCATGTCGCTGGTGGAGTTCTTTTCGCAGGATTTCGAACAGGACAGCGATACCCAGGTGGTCTACCGGGCCGGAGAACTCATCGACATCTCCGACGGCAACGTCAGCATGAAGCTGATCGGCAAGGCGCATCCGAGCCGCGCGATCGCCTTCCTCGACGAGACCTACCCGCCCGGAGCGGACACCGGCGAAGAGATGCTGACCCACGAGGGTGAAGAAGCCGGAATGCTGGTGCAGGGGCAGCTGGAGCTGACCGTCAACAACCAGGTCTATGTGTTGCAGAGCGGCGACAGCTACTACTTCGAAAGCAGCAAGCCCCATCGTTTTCGCAACCCGTTCGGCGAGCCGGCTCGGCTGATCAGCGCCACCACGCCGGCCAATTTCTGACGGCGCGGCAGGACTGGCGTACGCTGTAGCGCACCTGCCGCTCGGCGGCAACGCGGAATCCGAAAGCCCCCGCGACAACCTGGGTTGTTTCGGAGGGCAAACCTAACCGTTATACTGGCGCCCGCTCGCGTAACAGGCCCCTTTTTCGAACGACTGCGACCGATGGTCGTCGGGCCCGTCACCGTGGCCGCGGGCGTATCTAGCCACATGAGGATGTAAGGTGAAGCTGATTAAGAAGATCCTGGCAGCACAGGCTGCCGTGTTGGCCTTGTGGGCAATGGGCGCTCAGGCTGCGAGTGACGAAAACATTGCCAACCGCCTCAAGCCGGTCGGCTCGGTCTGCATCCAGGGCGAAGAGTGCGCCGCTGCGGGTCCGGGCGCTGCCGCCGCGGCCGGCGGCGCCGCGATGACCGGTGAAGCGGTGGTCGCCAAGTTCTGCAACGCCTGCCACGGTACCGGCCTGCTGGACGCCCCGAAGGTTGGCGACACCGCCGCCTGGCAAGCCCGCTCCGAAAAGGAAGGCGGAATGGATGGCCTGCTGGCCAAGGCGATCAGCGGTATCAACGCCATGCCGCCCAAGGGCACCTGCGCCAGCTGCTCGGATGACGAGCTGCGCGAAGCGATCGAGCACATGTCCGGTCTCTGATCGCATCGTGCCAGACGAAGCCGCCTACGGGCGGCTTCGTCGTTTCAGCTGAGCAAAACAGGCGGGACCGGGTCCAATCCCTGTAACCGGCCCGTCGCCGGGTCCGGATCATCCGATTCGCGAGGTCCCCATGCCCAGCTCCGCCCAGACTCCCGAGCAATTGCTGCTGCACAGCGATGGGCGCACGCCCAACAGTCCGCATCCCGTGCTGATCTACCGCGACCTGCCGCTGGCGGACGGCGATTACGCGTCCGCCTTCGAGGCGCTGTTCGCCACCCACCTGTGGCCTGCGCAATGGCGCGCGGATGTCTACGACTACCATCACTATCACTCCACCGCCCATGAGGTGCTCGGCGTCGCCAGCGGCCATGCGCGGTTGATGCTCGGGGGCGAGCAGGGGCAGGAAGTGGAGGTGCGCCGGGGCGACGCGCTGGTGCTGCCGGCCGGCACCGGGCATTGCCAGCTCTCGGCCAGCGAGGACTTTCTGGTGGTGGGCGGCTATCCGGTGAACCAGCCTTACGACGTGATGCGCCCGGACGCGGCCACCCATGATGACGCGGTGGCCCGCATCGCCCGGGTCGACGTGCCGATCAGCGATCCGGTGGCCGGCACCCAGGGCGCGCTGGTCGCCCTGTGGCGCCAGGCCTGACCTGACCCCGGTCAGTCGACGAAGTAGACCTTGCCGTCCTGCAGCGATTGCACGCGTGCCAGGGACTCGACGCGCAGGCCGAGGGCTTCGAGTTCCTGGCGACCGGCCTGGAAGGATTTCTCGATGACGATGCCCAGGCCGACGATGCTCGCGCCGGCCTGCTCGATGATGGTGATCAGGCCCTTGGCGGCTTTGCCGTTGGCCAGGAAGTCATCGATGATCAGCACCCGGTCGTTCGGGCTCAGGTGATGGGTGGAGATCGCGATGGTGCTTTCCACCTGCTTGGTGAACGAATACACCGAGGCGGTCAGCAGGTGATCGGTGAGGGTCAGCGACTGGTGCTTGCGGGCGAAGATCACCGGAACGCCCAGTTCCAGTCCGGCCATCACCGCCGGCGCGATGCCGGACGCCTCGATGGTGACGATCTTGGTGATGCCCTGGCCCTGGTAGCGGCGCGCGAATTCCTGGCCGATCTGCTGCATCAGGTGCGGGTCGATCTGGTGATTGAGGAACGCGTCGACCTTCAGCACCTTGTCGGACAGCACGATGCCTTCACTGCGGATTTTCTCTTTCAGCTGTTCCACGAACGCGCCTCTCAAGCGGATCTACGCACAGGCGTCGCCTACCGTCGCCTGGAAAGCCGCGCATTCTCGCTCAACGCCCGGGCAATTCAAAGCGCTGCCAGGCCGGCGGCGCTCAGTCGAAGGTGTCGATCCACAGGTTGCGAAAGCGCACCGCATCGCCGTGGTGCTGCAGGACCAGATGCCCCGATCGCTCGGCGCCGAAGCCCGGATACGGCGCGAACTTGCTGTGCCCGATGGCCTCCCGCAGCGCCGGGTCGTCGAGTCGATAGGCGAGCACCTGCCTGCCGTCGAACCAGTGCTCGACCTGCGCTGCGCGAACCACCAGGCGCGCGCTGACGAAGCGCCCGGGCTCGATCGGTGTCGCCAGGGTCGGCGCGCGCAGGGCATAGAGCGCACCGTTGCGGGTGGTGGCCTGCTGGCCGTCCGGATGCCGCGCATCGTCGAGCAGCTGGACCTCCGGGCCGCTCTGCCAGGACAGCTCGGCCGCTTCGCTGGCACGGTAGAGCACCCCGGAGTTGCCCTCCGCCGGCAGGCAGAATTCGTAACCGAAGATGAAATCGGCGAAGCGCTCGTGCGACACCAGATCGACCCTCGGTGCGGTGTCGATCGCCTGCAGTTCGCCTGCGGCAATGCGCCAGCTGTCGTCGGGGAAAACCTCGCCACGCCAGGCGCGCCAATGGCTGGCGTCCAGTGGACGGTTCATGGGCGGGCGCAGAAATGCGCGGCGGGCGACGAAGCGGGCAGGGGCATGGCGGTTTCTCCGGCGGGTCGTTGCAGGTAGGACTGGCGCTACCGGTGTGGGTTCGCCGCGGCCTGCGGTCGCAGTTCCGCCGGGCGGAGCCTTGCCGCCGGCTCAGTGACCTAAGCTGTGAGGGCATTCACCAAGAGGAGAGCGTCATGCTCCGTATCGCACTCAATGGCTATGGCCGTATCGGTCGGGCCGTCCTTCGGGCCTTGTTCGAACGCGGACTGGGCGACCAGATCCAGATCCTGGCGATCAACGACCTCAGCGAAAACGAGACGCTGGCCCACCTGACCCGTTTCGATTCCACCTTCGGCCGTTTCGGCGAAAAGATCACCGTCGAGGGCGACCAGATGCACGTCGGTGGCCAGTCGATCCGCCTGCTGAGCGAACGCGAACTGGGCAACCTGCCCTGGAAGGCGCTGGACGTGGACCTGGTGATGGAATGCACCGGCCGCTTCAAGAAGCGCCCCGACATCGACCAGCACCTGCAGGCCGGCGCCCGGCGGGTGTTCGCCTCGCATCCGCTCGACGGCGCCGACCTGACCGTCGTCTATGGCGTCAACCATGAACAGCTGGGCGACCAGCAGGTCATCTCGAATGCCTCCTGCACCACCAACTGCCTGGCGCCGCTGGCCAAGGTGCTGCACGAGGCGGTCGGCATCCGGCGCGGGCTGATGAACACCGTGCATTCCTACACCAACGACCAGAACCTGCTGGACAAGACCCACAAGGACCTTTATCGCGCCCGGGCCGCCGCGCTCTCGATGATCCCCAGCACCACCGGGGCGGCCAAGGCCATCGGTCTGGTCCTGCCGGAACTCGCCGGCCGGCTGGACGGGCTCGCCGTGCGGGTGCCGACGCCCACGGTGTCGCTGCTCGACCTGACCTTCACCGCCGAGCGTGGCCCGGGCAACGCCGATGCGATCAACCAGGTGCTGCGCGAAGGCGCGCGGCGCATGCCGGACGGGGTGATGGAGTGCAACGCGGTGCCGCTGGTGTCCAGCGACTTCGTCGGCTACCCGGTGTCCTGCATCGCGGACCTCAACCAGACCCGTGTCCAGGGCGATCTGGTCAAGGTCCTGGCCTGGTACGACAACGAGTGGGCGTTCGCCCATCGCATGCTCGACGTGGCGCTGGCCTGGCAAGGGCAAGGCACCCGGCCGAGCCAGGTCTGACGGGGCCGGCGCGGCAGATTGCCCTGTGTGCCGCGCCGGGTCTTCCCTATACTGCCGAACCGCTGCCATCCGGCGGCAGCCTTTCAGGTCCAGCCCTTGCGCCGAGACACGCCCCCCTTCGTCTACCGTCTGCTCGGCGCACTGCCGAGCCGGCGGCTCTCGCTGCCCTCGCGGTACCTGATCGCGATCCTGGCGGTGCTGGTCAGCGCCTATGCGCGGCAGGCCCTGCCGGTCATGGGCCTGCCGTACCTGTTCTTCATTCCGGTGCTGATGGTCATCAGCTTCGTCCTGGGGCTGGGCCCGGGGCTGGTTTCGACGGTGCTCAGCGCGCTCCTGGCCGCCTACCTGTTCGTCGGTGAGCCGAATTCCTTCCGGCTCAGCGGCCAGGAGTGGGTGGCCAATGCGCTCTACCTCGTCGTCAACGCCAGCATCGTCACCGTCTGCGCCGCGCTGCACCACAGCTACACCAGGCTGCGGCAGTTCGCCGCGACGCTCGAGCGGCGGGCGGAGTTGCGCACCCGCGAGCGCGACCAGGTCTGGCAGGCGGCACCGGACATGCTCTGCACCGTCAGGCTCGACGGCCGTTTCGCCAGCCTCAATCCGGCCTGGAGCGGCGTGCTGGGCTGGGACCGCGAACAGCTGGCCGGGCGGCACTATTCGACGCTGGTGCATCCGGACGACCTGGAGCGCACCCAGCGGGCGATGGGCGCGCTGGCCGAAGGCGAGGTCCTGTTCGATTTCGAGAACCGCCTGCGTCATCGCGATGGCAGCTACCGCTGGCTGTCCTGGAGTTCGGTGGCGCGCGACGGGCTGGTGTACGCCAACGTCCGGGACATCAGCGCGCTCAAGGCCCAGGCCCGGGCGCTGGAAGAGGCCGAGACGCTGTTGCGGCAAAGCCAGAAGATGGAGGCGGTGGGGCAGCTGACCGGTGGCCTGGCGCATGACTTCAACAACCTGCTGACCGGCGTGTCCGGCAGCCTCGACCTGATGCAGGCGCGGTTGCAGCAGGGGCGCTACGACGAGATGGAGCGCTACCTGCTGCTGGCGCAGGGGGCCACCCAGCGTGCCGCGGCGCTCACGCACCGGCTGCTGGCCTTTTCCCGTCGGCAGACCCTCGACCCGCGTCCGTTGCAGGTGAACCTGCTGATCGTCGACATGGTGGAACTGATCTCGCGCAGCGTCGGCCCCGGCATCGAGTTGCGCACGCAGCTGGACGATGGCCTGTGGATCACCCTTTGCGACGCCAACCAGCTGGAAAACGCGCTGCTCAACCTGTGCCTCAACGCCCGCGACGCGATGCCCGAGGGCGGGCAGCTGACGATCGAGACCGGCAACGTCTCGATCGCCGACGCCCTGGCGGCTTCCCTCGAACTCACGCCGGGCGATTACGCGCGGATACGGGTCAGCGACACCGGCGTCGGCATGACGGCCGAGGTTGCCGGCCGCGCCTTCGACCCCTTCTTCACCACCAAGCCAATGGGCCTGGGCACCGGCCTCGGTCTCTCGATGATCTACGGATTCGCTCGCCAGTCCGGCGGCCAGGTCCGGCTCGATTCGACGCCCGGCGAAGGCACGGTGGTGAGCCTGTACCTGCCGCGCAGCGGCGATGCCCTGGAGCCTGCGGGCGAGCAGGGCACGCAGTCGACGCCCTCCGGCGCCCTGCGGGGCGAGACGGTGCTGGTGGTGGACGACGAATCGACGATTCGCGAGCTGATCGCCGAGGTGCTGGGTGAGCTCGGCTACACCGCGCTGGAGGCGGCCAACGGTGCCGCGGGCCTGGAACTGCTGCGCTCGTCGGCGCGCATCGACATGCTGATTTCCGATGTCGGCCTGCCCGGCGGCATGAACGGCCGGCAGTTGGCGGACGCCGCGCGTGCCCAGCGTCCGGACCTGCCGGTGCTGTTCATCACCGGCTATGCCGAACACTCGGTGCTCGGCTATGGCGGGCTGGAGCCGGGCATGCACGTGCTGACCAAACCGTTCTCCATGGACGTGCTGGCCACGCGCATCGAGGCAATCCTCGGCGGCCGTTGAGGCGCCCTATTTCTTGAGCATCGCCCGCATCGCGGCCAGGGCGTCGTTGCCTCGGGCGGCCTTGACCTCGGCCGGCGCGTCTTCCTGGCCTTCCCACTCCAGGTCGTCGGGCGGCAGCTCGTCGAGGAAGCGGCTGGGCATGCATTCGACGATCTCGCCGTACTGCTTGCGCTTGGCGGCGAAGGTCATCGCCAGGTTCTGCCGCGCCCGGGTGATGCCCACGTAGGCCAGGCGGCGTTCTTCCTCGATGGTGTCGGCCTCGATGCTGGAGCGGTGCGGGAGGATTTCCTCCTCCATGCCGAGGATGAACACGTAGGGGAATTCCAGCCCCTTGGAGGCGTGCAGGGTCATCATCTGCACGCCTTCGGCGCCTTCTTCCTCTTCCTGCTGGCGTTCGAGCATGTCGCGCAGCACCAGCTTGGCGATGGCTTCCTCGATGGTCATGCCGCCTTCCTCGTCGCGCTCGAGGGTGTTCTTCAGCGCATCGATGAGGAACCAGACGTTGCTCATGCGAAAGTCGGCGGCCTTGTCGCTGGAGGTCTGCGAGCGCACCCAGGTCTCGTAGTCGATGTCCATGACCATGCTGCGCAGCGCCGCGATGGGGTCGCTCTGCGCGCACTGCTGGCGCAGGTTGTCCATGTAGCGCTTGAAGCGCTGCAGGCGCTCGGTGAAGCGCGAGTCCAGGTGTTCGCCAAGGCCGATCTCGTCGCAGGCGGCGAACATCGAGATCTTGCGCTCGGTGGCGTAGTTGCCGAGCTTCTCCAGGGTGGTGGAGCCGATCTCCCGGCGCGGCACGTTGATGACCCGCAGGAAGGCGTTGTCGTCGTCCGGGTTCACCAGCAGCCGGAAGTAGGACATCAGGTCCTTGACCTCCTGGCGCCCGAAGAAGCTGGTGCCGCCGGACAGGCGATAAGGGATCTGGTGGTGCTGCAGCTTCAGCTCGATCAGCTTGGCCTGGTAGTTGCCGCGATAGAGGATGGCGAAGTCGCTGTAGGGCCGCTGGGTCTTCAGGTGCAGGGTGAGGATCTCCACCGCCACCCGCTCGGCTTCGGCGTCCTCGTTGCGGCAGCGGATCACCCGGATCGGGTCGCCGTGGCCCATCTCGCTCCACAGCTGCTTTTCGAACACGTGGGGGTTGTTGGCGATCAGCACGTTGGCGCAGCGCAGGATGCGGCTGGTGGAGCGGTAGTTCTGCTCGAGCATGACCACCTTGAGCGACGGGAAATCCTCCTTGAGCTGCATGAGGTTTTCAGGCCGCGCACCGCGCCAGGCATAGATGGACTGGTCGTCGTCGCCCACCACGGTGAACTGCGCGCGCTCCTGCACCAGCATCTTCACCAGCAGGTACTGGCTGGCGTTGGTGTCCTGGTATTCGTCGACCAGCATGTAGCGCACGCGGTTGCGCCATTTCTCCAGGATGTCCGGGTGGTTCTGGAACAGCTTCACCGGCTGCAGGATGAGGTCGTCGAAATCCACCGCGTTGTAGGCGCGCAGGGTGCGCTGGTAGTGGGTGTAGACGATTGCCGCGGTCTGTTCCTTGGGGCCGCGCGCATTGGCCAGCGCCTCTTCCGGGAGGATCAGGTCGTTCTTCCAGGCGCCGATCAGGTTCTTGATCTCGTCGACGCCATCGTCGCCGGCATACTCCTTCTGCATGATGTCGGTGAGCAGCGCCTTGATGTCGCCCTCGTCGAAGATCGAGAAGCCGGGCTTGTAGCCGAGCCGGGCGAACTCCTTGCGGATGATGTTCAGCCCCAGGTTGTGGAAGGTCGACACCGTCAGGCCGCGGCCTTCGCCACCGCGCAGCAGGCTGCTCACGCGTTCCTTCATTTCCCGCGCGGCCTTGTTGGTGAAGGTCACGGCGACGATGTATTGCGCGCGGATGCCGCACTGCTGGATCAGGTAGGCGATCTTGCGGGTGATCACGCTGGTTTTGCCGGAGCCGGCGCCGGCCAGTACCAGCATCGGGCCGCCGACGTAGTGGACGGCCTCTTGTTGCCGGGGATTGAGTCGCGACATGGCGTGGAAAAAGCGTCAGTTGCAGCGGGGGCGCGAGTTTAACAGGAGCGGGTCGCCGGGGCAGGGCCCGCTCGTGCACGCTCAGGTTGCCGGTCATCGGTTTGGCGACTTGGATTATCACGGAAATGGATTACGCTTAGCCCCCGCGGTAAACACTGATCAAGATTGGCATCGTTTTTTGCATAGGGGATGTGCAATGGATGCGCCGCACGGCGCAAAAGGCGAGTGAACGCCTCCATGATTCTTGGAAAAAGGAGATTGCGTGTCCGCGCCCGCCCCCTCCCTGCGTCTGGTGATCCTGGCTGAACAGCCCGAGTGGATTGCGCGCCTGCGCAACTGCCTGCATGCCGCCGGGAACACGCTGCCGCTGATCGTCGCCCCCGACTGGGAGACCGCCAGCCTGCGCCTGGATCCGGCCGGACACTACCTGTTGTTCGCCACGCCCGCGTGCCGGCCGGCCGCCACGGGGGGCTGGCCTCTGGTGCTGCTGCTCGACCAGGAACCGTCGACACCGCCCGAAGGCGCGGCGGACTGGCTGGTCCGCAGCCAGCTGAGCCCCGACGTGCTCAGTCGCTGCCTGCGCTACGCCCTCGAACGGATTCGCCTGCAGGCGACGGTGCAGCGCCTGGCCGAGCACGACCCCCTTACCGGCATCGCCAACCGCCAGGGTTTCCAGGCTCTGCTCAGCGCCCACCTGGCCAGCGACGGGGGCGAGGGGCTGGCCCTGGGGCATCTGGACATTGACAATTTTCGTCACGTCAATGACTCCCTCGGTCACCAGGCCGGCGATCGGCTGATCCTCCAGGTGGTGGCGCGCCTGCGCTCGCAGCTGGCCGAGGGGGATGTCGTCGCCCGCCTTGGCGGTGACGAATTCGCCCTGTTGCTCGACACCCGGCGCCAGTCCGAACGCGACGAGGACGTCGCCGACCGTATCGTCGAGGCGCTGGCCGAGCCGTACTGGCTCGATGGCGAGAGCATCATGCTCGGCTGCAGCCTGGGTATCGCCGACGCCGATGGTGCCGACGATACCGATTCGCTGATGGTCCAGGCGCACATCGCCATGCAGCAGGCCAAGATCCGCCAGGGATGCACCTGGTATCGCTACGACCCGTTGATCAACCGGGGCGCGCGCAGCCTCGCGGATCTGGAAAGCGAACTGCGCAGGGCGCTGCGCCGCGACGAACTGGAGCTGCATTACCAGCCGCGCCTGTCCATCGAAGACAACCGTATCGTCGGGCTCGAGGCGCTGGTGCGCTGGCAGCATCCCGAGCGCGGCCTGCTGCTGCCCAACGAATTCATCCCGATGGCCGAGGAGAGCGGCCTGATCGTGCCCCTCGGCTATTGGGTGATGTCCCGCGCACTGCGCGACATGCAGCATCTGCAAGGCGGTGGTCACGATGCGCTGCACATGGCGGTCAATCTGTCCTTTCGCCAGTTCCAGGACAGCCAGCTGCTGCCGACCCTCAGCCGCCTGATCGACGAGCGCGGCGTGGACCCCGGCTGGCTCGAGTTCGAGCTGACCGAAACCGCGGTGATGCGCCGCAGCGAACAGGTGCGCCAGACCATGCAGGCCCTGCGCAACCTGGGCGTGCGCTTCTCGCTGGACGACTTCGGCACCGGCTTCTCGTCGTTCGTGCACCTGAACAACCTGCCGATCAGCCTGCTGAAGATCGACAAGAGCTTCGTCGGCGGCATGGAGGGGCGCACCCACAACCGCAAGCTGGTGCAGGCGATGATCAACCTGGCCCACGAACTGGAACTGGAAATCGTCGCCGAAGGTGTTGAAACCGGCGCGCAGATGGGCGCCCTGCGCAGCTTCGGCGCCAGTCAGGTCCAGGGCTACCTGGTCAGCAAGCCGCTGCCCTTCAACGAGTTGCAGGGGTTCCTCGGCAAGGGACGGCGGGTGGGGCAATCGGGCTGACGACGGCGTCGGACTGCTCGTTTTGTGATGAATGTCTCATTGGGCAAATGTTTCACGCTGTGTCCGGCTTCAGCGATGGCGCGCCAGGCCGATGGCCATGATGTGAACCAGGTCACTGAGACGCGCCACCCGCCTTCATAAGAACGGTGCTCCAGTCCTGCCCCCTTGCGTGCCGTTCAAGCTGGAGGCGCTCCATGCATTCCCCCCGTTCCCGCATCGCCTGGCAATTAGCCGTGGCGCTGGCGGTCATTCTCATGCTGGTCATCAGTGCCAGCACGCTGTTCGCCCTGCATTCGCTGGACAGCGCCAACCTGCAGACCCGCGAGCAGCATCTGCAGAGCGAAGCGCGCCTGCTGGCCGACCAGCTGGAGACCTTCCATGGCAGCCTGCGCGACAGCACCCAGCGCCTGGCCGGCCTGTTCGAGCAACGCTTCGGTCGCGGCTTGTCGGTCAATGCCGGAGAACGGATCGCCGCCGGCTCGCTGCAGGCGCCTGCGCTGTACCTGGAAGGCGAACGGCTGAACAACAACTTCAGCCAGGTCGACGAATTCCGCACCATGACCGGCGGCGTGGCGACGGTGTTCGTGCGCGATGGCGACGAGTTCGTCCGCATCACCACCTCGGTGCTCAAGCAGGATGGCAGCCGCGCCATCGGCACGGTGCTCGACCATGCCCATCCGGCCTACGCGCGGCTCGTGGCGGGCAACAACTATGTGGGCCGCGCGCTGCTGTTCGAGCGCAACTACATGACCCAGTACACGCCGGTCAAAGACGGCAGTGGCCGGGTGATCGCCGTGCTGTTCGTCGGCTTCGACTACACCGATGCGCAGAAGGCGCAGTTTGCCAATCTGGAACAATTCCGCATCGGCAAGACCGGTTCGCTGGCGGTGCTCGACGAACGTTCTGCCTGGCTGGTCGCGCCGTCGGGCCTGCGGGGCGAGGCGGATGTCGCAGCGCTGAGCGCGAACCCGGGGCGCGGCGCCTTCTGGCGCGACGCCGAGCAGGAATACTTCAGCGTGGCGGTCCCCTTCGCCGGGGGGCCCTGGCTGGTGCTGGCCTCCCTGCCGAAAGCCGAGATCAGCGAGGTGACCTGGCAGGTCGGCGTCCGGCTGGTGGTCGGCAGTCTGGTGGCGCTGTCGGTCGCCGTGCTGCTCGTGGTCTGGCTGCTGCGTCGGCGCCTGCGGCCGCTGGCGGCACTGGTGACCCAGGCGCGGGCGTTGGGCGCCGGCGACCTGCAGGCCCGCATGGCGGTGGACAGCGACGATGAGATCGGCGAGCTGGCTGCGAGCTTCAACCAGATGGGCGAGGCGCTGTCGACCATGGTGTCGCGTATTCGCCAGGCGGCGCAGCAGGTCAGCAGCGGGGCGCAGAACCTGTCCGGCCTTTCCTCGGGCGCCTACGAAGGCGTCGAGCAGCAATCCGGGGAGATCACCAGCATGGCCGGCGCCGTCGAGGAGTTCAGTGCCACCTCGTCCAACATCGCCGACAACATGCGCGAAACCGAGCGGATGGCCAATGGCAGCGCCCAGCAGACGCGCATCGGCGAGGCGGCGATGGCCGAGGCGTCCGCCGCGATCGAACAGGTGGCCGGCTCGCTGACCGGAACGGCGGCCGTGGTCAACACGCTGGGCCAGCGGTCCCAGGAAATCGGCGGCATCGTCGCGGTCATCACCGCGATCGCCGACCAGACCAACCTGCTGGCGCTCAACGCGGCCATCGAGGCGGCGCGCGCCGGCGAGCAGGGACGCGGGTTCGCCGTGGTGGCCGACGAGGTGCGCAGCCTCGCCTCGCGCACCCGCCAGGCCACCACCGAAATCTCCGCCATGATCGGCAGCATCCAGGGCGAGACCAGCAGCGCCATCCAGGCCATCGACAAGGGCAACCTGCTGATGCGCGATGGCCTGGAGCGCAACGCCAAGGTGGTGGCCGCGCTGGCCGAGATCGCCGCCCAGACGCGCCAGGCCGGCGAGCAGTTCGCCGTGATCACCACCGCGGCCGAAGAGCAGAGCAGCACCGCCACGGTGCTCAGCCGCAACCTGCAGAGCATCGCCCAGGCCAACGGCGAGCAGCGTCAGGTGGTCGCTGACCTGGCGCAGACCGCGCGCCAGCTCGAAGGCCTGGCCAAGGAGCTGTGGAACGAGGTCGACCGCTTCCGCTGAGTTCAGCTGCTGCCGGGGCGGTATTGCAGGGCTTCGGCGAGATGACTTCGGCCGATCGCCGGGACGGCCTCGAGGTCGGCCAGGGTGCGGGCGACCTTGAGGATCCGGTGGGCGGCCCGGAGCGACAGCCCGAGCCGTTCACTGGCGCGTTCGAGCCACTGCTGGTCCTCGGCCGTCAGGGCGCAGTGCTCGCGCAGGCCGGCCAGATCGAGAAAGGCGTTGGCGCACCCCTGCCGGGCCAGTTGCAGATGCCGCGCCGCGGCGACCTGCCTGGCCACCGTCTCGCTGCGTTCGGCGCTGACCGGAGGGGCATGCAGCGAGGTCGCTTCGCGCGCCACGGTCAGGTGCAGGTCGATGCGGTCGAGCAGCGGGCCGGAAAGTTTGCCGCGGTAGCGCTGGATCTGGTCGGCCGAGCAGCGGCAACGGCCGCTGGGGTCGCCCAGGTAGCCGCACGGGCAGGGGTTCATCGCCGCCACGAGCTGGAAACGCGCCGGGAAGCGCACCTTGTCGCGGGCGCGGGCGATCACGATATGGCCGCTTTCGAGCGGCTCTCGCAGCACTTCCAGGACCTTGCGATCGAATTCGGGGAGCTCGTCGAGAAAGAGCACGCCTTGGTGCGCCAGGGTGATCTCGCCGGGGCGCGGGCGGCTGCCGCCTCCGACCAGCGCGGGACCCGACGCACTATGATGGGGCTGGCGGAACGGGCGTTGCGGCCAGTGGGCCAGCGGCGACTGGCTGGCCACCGACTGGATGGCCGCCACCTCCAGCGCTTCCTGCTCGTCGAGCGGTGGCAGCAGGCCGGGAAGGCGGCTGGCCAGCAGCGTCTTGCCGGTGCCCGGCGGGCCGGAGAACAGCAGGTTGTGCGCGCCGGCGGCGGCTACCAGCAAGCCGCGCTTGGCGGCCAGCTGACCTTGCACGTCGGCGAGATCCGGATAGGGCAGCACCTGGCGCAGCAACCCCTGGGCTTCATAGGGCGCGATGGGCGTCTGGCCGCTGAAGTGAGCGGCGACTTCCAGCAGGTGATCGGCGGCGAACACCGTCAGGCCCGAAGCCAGGCTGGCTTCCTCGGCATTCGCCCGTGGCACCAGCAGCGCGCGTCCGGCCTGGCGCGCGGCAAGGGCGGCGGGCAACACGCCCTGAACCGGTCGAAGGGCGCCGGAAAGCGCGAGTTCGCCCAGGCATTCGACGGCCTCGAGCCCGGCCGCCGGTATCTGCGCGCTGGCGGCGAGGATGCCCAGCGCGATGGCCAGGTCGAAGCGGCCGCCGTCCTTGGGCAGGTCGGCGGGTGCGAGGTTGAGGGTGATGCGTCGGGCGGGGAAATCGAACCCCGAGGTGAGGATGGCGCTGCGTACGCGGTCCTTGCTTTCCTTGACCGCGGTTTCGGGCAGGCCGACCAGCGCCAGGGAGGGCAGGCCGTTGGCCAGGTGCGCTTCCACCGTGACGGTGGGCGCCTCGACGCCGATCTGGGCGCGGCTGTGAACAATTGCCAGGGACATCCGATCACTCCTTGATCGTCATGCCGCCTCGTCTATTCGGACGTTGGCGGCGTCATGCGTTCTTCCAGTTCCGCCACCTTGGCTTCCAGTGCCTCCAGGCGTGCGCGGGTGCGGGCGAGCACCACCATCTGGCTGTCGAATTCTTCGCGGCTGACGACGTCGAGCTTGCTCAGGGCGTTCTGCACCACGGCCTTGAACTGCGCCTCGAACTCACCGCGCGGCAGCGGATTTTCACCATTGAACAGGCGCGAGGCCTGCGAACCCAGAGCGTCGAGAAAAGCTTTTGGAGGCAGCATGTGGTGATTCCTGAGTGAGCCGATCCGCAGTGTAACACGCGTTTTTCGGCGGGCTGGCGCCTCCGCCTAAGCCCTGTTTTGGGGCGTGCCCGCTTGGCTGGGTGGTCGATATTGGTGCGTATACCGCTCGTCCGGCCTCTCGTGGTGAGGCCAAAAGGCGCGCCAGGCCTGCCAGGGCGGCGGTTGAAACAATCTGGCACTGTTTCTGCTTTAGCGGTTGTGACGCATGCACCATGCAGTCGCGGTGCAGGGCGAAAGGTTATTTGGAGCGGTTGGTGGTGTCGGATGCGCGCCTGGCTCACGTCGGCGCGTTACAACAGTCGGACACTCAGCTTAGACTTGATCCGGGTTCGTACTTCTGGGGCAAGTCCACCTAAACGGGAGAAGTTTCATGAAACTAGTCACTGCCATCATCAAGCCGTTCAAGCTGGACGACGTGCGTGAGTCGCTGTCCGAAATCGGCGTCCAGGGCATCACCGTCACCGAGGTCAAGGGCTTCGGTCGTCAGAAGGGCCACACCGAGCTGTACCGTGGAGCCGAATACGTCGTCGACTTCCTGCCGAAGGTGAAGATCGACGTGGCGATCGCCGATGATCAGCTCGACCGTGTCATCGAAGCCATCACCAAGGCCGCCAACACCGGCAAGATCGGCGACGGCAAGATCTTCGTCGTGAATCTCGAGCAAGCCATCCGTATCCGTACCGGCGAAACCGATACCGACGCGATTTAAGCAAACCCTGCGAACCCCCACGCCCCAGGAGTAAGACATGACTCTGCGAAGATTCGCAGGGCTAGGAGCCCTGTTGTCTCTGCTTAGCCCCGGCTTGGCCATGGCCCAGGAGGCAACGCTCGATTCGGGTGACACGGCCTGGATGATGACCGCCACCGCGCTGGTGCTGTTCATGACCATTCCAGGCCTGGCCCTGTTCTACGGCGGCATGGTCCGCTCCAAGAACATTCTCTCGGTGATGATGCAGTGCTTTGCCGTCACCGGCCTGATGAGCATCCTCTGGGTGGTCTACGGCTACAGCCTGGCGTTCGACACCACGGGCATGGAAGCGGGGGTCACCAACTTCAATTCCTTCGTCGGCGGTCTGGACCGTGCGTTTCTCAGCGGCCTGACCACCGACAGCCTCACCGAAGCCTTTCCTGAAAGCGTCTTCATCACCTTCCAGATGACCTTCGCCATCATCACGCCGGCGCTGATCGTCGGTGCCTTCGCCGAGCGCATGAAGTTCTCGGCGATGCTGGTGTTCATGGCCGTCTGGTTCACCCTGGTCTACGCGCCGATCGCCCATATGGTCTGGGGCGGCGACGGCGGCCTGATGTGGGACTGGGGCGTGCTGGACTTCGCCGGCGGCACCGTGGTGCACATCAATGCCGGTATCGCGGGCCTGGTGGCCTGCCTGGTGCTGGGCAAGCGCAAGGGCTACCCGACCACGCCGATGGCCCCGCACAACCTGGGCCTGACCCTGGTCGGCGCCGCCATGCTCTGGGTCGGCTGGTTCGGCTTCAACGCCGGCTCCGCCGTGGCCGCCAACGGTACCGCGGGCATGGCCATGCTGGTCACCCAGATCGCCACCGCGGCCGCCGCCCTGGGCTGGATGTTTGCCGAGTGGATGTCCCACGGCAAGCCCAGCGCCCTGGGCATCGCCTCGGGCGTGGTCGCCGGCCTGGTCGCCATCACTCCGGCTGCCGGAACCGTCGGCCCGATGGGTGCCCTGGCGATCGGCCTGGCGTCCGGCGTGATCTGCTTCTTCTGCGCGACCAGCCTCAAACGCAAGCTCGGCTACGACGACTCCCTGGACGCCTTCGGCGTGCATGGCGTCGGCGGCATCGTCGGCGCGCTGCTGACCGGCATCTTCGCGGCGCCGGCCTTCGGTGGCTTCGGCGAGGTGGAGAGCGTTGCGCTGCAACTCTGGATCCAGTTCAAGGGCGTGCTGTTCACGGTCGTGTACACCGCCATCGTCACCTTCGTGATCCTCAAGGTGATCGACAGCGTGATGGGACTTCGCGTCAGCGAAGAGGAAGAGACGGTCGGTCTCGATCTCGCCCAGCACAACGAGCGTGGATACAACCTTTAAGGCTTAGGGAGAGCGCCCGGAGCCAACCCGGGCGCGATGACAGACCTTCACAGGCGGCGCGTTCCCGGTGGCCTGTTGATCGAATAGCGCCTTGGCGCCACAGCAAGAGGTGAAACATGGATAGCACAGCTTTGATACCCGTCCAGTACGGACTCGATACCCTTTACTTCGTCCTCTGTGGCGCGCTGGTGATGTGGATGGCGGCCGGCTTCGCCATGCTCGAATCGGGTCTGGTCCGGGCCAAGAACACCGCCGAGATCCTGACCAAGAACATCGTGCTCTACGCGGTGGCCTCGATCATGTATCTGCTGATCGGCTACTACATCATGTACTCGAGCCCCGAGGGCGGCATCCTGCCGAGCCTGGGCTTCCTGATCGGCGACGAGAACGCGGTCGACGTGGTCGCCGCCGGTGGCGAGGACGCGCCCTACTACTCGGCCCGCGCGGACTTCTTCTTCCAGATCGTCTTCGCCGCGACCGCCATGTCGGTGGTCTCCGGTGCGGTGGCCGAGCGGATGAAGCTGTGGGCGTTCATCGCCTTCGCGGTGGTCATGACCGGCTTCATCTACCCGATCCAGGGCTTCTGGAAATGGGGCGGCGGCTTCCTCGACGCGGCCGGTTTCATGGACTTCGCAGGTTCCGGCATCGTGCACATGGCCGGTGCCACGGCTGCCCTGGCCGGCGTGCTGCTGCTCGGCCCGCGCAAGGGTCGCTACGGCCCGAACGGTCAGGTCAACGCCATCCCCGGCGCCAACATGCCGCTGGCCGCGCTCGGTACCTTCATCCTATGGCTGGGCTGGTTCGGCTTCAACGGCGGCTCGCAGCTGCGCGTCAGCACCCTCGAGGATGCCAACGCCGTCGCCCAGGTCTTCGTCAACACCAACATGGCCGCCGCCGGTGGCCTGATCGCGGCGCTGATCACCGCCCGCCTGCTGTTCGGCAAGTCCGACCTGACCATGATCCTCAACGGTGCGCTGGCTGGCCTGGTGGCCATCACCGCCGAGCCGCTGACCCCGAGCGCCCTGCAGGCCACGCTGATCGGTGGCGTGGGTGGCGTGCTGGTGGTGTTCAGCATCCTGGCGCTGGACAAGCTCAAGCTGGATGACCCGGTCGGCGCGATTTCGGTGCACGGCGTGGTCGGACTGTGGGGCGTGCTGGTGGTGCCGCTCACCAACGCCGAGGCCTCCTTTGGCGCGCAGCTGCTAGGCGCCGCCTCGATCTTCGCCTGGGTGTTCATCGCCAGCCTGATCGTCTGGTCCATCATCAAGATGGTCATGGGACTGCGGGTCAGCGAAGAGGAAGAGTACGAAGGCGTCGACATCGCCGAGTGTGGCCTGGAAGCCTATCCGGAGTTCACCAACAAAAAGTGATCGTCGCGGTCATAACGAGGGCGCCTACGGGCGCCCTTTGTTTTTTCCGGCGCCGCGCTAGAATGCGCGCCCAGTAGCTCTCGGGGTGGATGACCGGCATGTGGCACCAGACGACGATCAGCCTGCGGGCACGGCCGCGAGGCTTCCATCTGATCACCGACGAACTGCTTGTTGCACTGCCGGAACTGCAACGATGTCGGGTCGGTCTGTTACACCTGTGGCTGCGGCACACCTCGGCGTCTCTGACGGTGAACGAGAATGCCGACGCCGCGGTGAGACGCGATTTCGAACGGTTCTTCAATCGCTTGGTGCCCCAGGGACAAAGCGGCTACGAACACGATTACGAGGGTCCGGACGACCTGCCGGCGCACTTCAAGTCCAGCCTGCTGGGTTGTCAGCTGAGTGTGCCGGTGGCCGACGGGCGCCTGGCCCTCGGGACCTGGCAGGGCCTGTATCTGGGCGAACACCGTGACCATGGCGGTTCGCGACAGATAGTGGCCACCCTGCAGGGCATGGAGCGTTGAAACTTTTTGGGCGGAGCGGACTTCCGCGATCGCTGGGCTATAACTTACCTGCTTTGGCAAGCCATGAGGTTGAACATGAGCGATGAAGAACTCGAACAGGACGACGTTGAACTCGAAGAGGACGAGGACAGCGAAGAGCTGAGCGCTGCCGACACCGACGCCGACGACGGGGCCGATGACGAAGGCACCGACAGCGAGCGTGCGACGCCGACGAAGAAGAAGGCCAAGGCCGCCGAGCCGGACGAGCTGCCCAGCCTCGAGGCCAAGCAGAAGGAACGTGAAGCGCTGGAACGCGCCATGCAGGAGTTCCTGGCGCGCGGCGGCAAGGTGCAGGAAGTCGAGCCGAACGTCGTGGCCGATCCGCCCAAGAAGCCGGACAGCAAGTACGGTAGCCGCCCTATCTAGTGGATACCCATGAAAAAGCCCGCCGTCTGGCGGGCTTTTTCATCTGTGCGCTCAGGCCTGGCTCCAGCGCTGCAGCACGGCGGGCAGTTGCGCGAGGCTGCGGATCTCGGCGTCCGGCTGGCGCGCCTGGTCCCAGGGCAGCGCCGTGGGGTTGAACCAGATCGCGCGCATGCCGGCCTGTTGTGCGCCGCCGATGTCGTCACTCGGGTGGTCGCCGACATGCACCGCCTGGCCTGCCTCCACGCCGGCGCGGGCAAGCGCCTCGCGAAAAGGCCTGGGGTCGGGCTTGCCGACGCCGAGCTCTTCGGCGCAGAGGGCGAAGCGAAAGTAGTCGGCCAGACCCAGGCGGCGGACGTCGGCGTTGCCGTTGGTGAGCACGCCCAGCATGTAGCGTCCCGCCAGCCGCTCGAGGGTTTCGTGAACGTCGGGGAACAGCTCCACCGCATGCCGGGCTTCGAGAAATACCTGGAAGCCGCGCTCGGCCAGCGCCTGCGCCTCATCGTCGGGATAGCCGGCCTCGGCCAGCGCGTGGAACAGGATGCGTCGGCGCAATTCGCTCAGGCGGTGCTTCAGGCCGGGGTCGGCGTCGGTCAGGCGGCTGCGGATCGCCCACAGGTGCTCGGGGGAAAAGGTCCCCAGGCGCGGCGCCTGTTCGGTCAGCCAGTTGCGCAGCGTGGTCTCCGCGCTGCGCATCACGGGGGCGACGTCCCAAAGCGTGTCGTCGAGGTCGAAGGTGATCAGGCGAATACTCATCTCGGCTCCGGAAAAGCGCTGCGAGGGCAGGGCGGGCTCAGGATTCCTCGCCGCGCGGCCTGCGCTTGGCGCGGGGGTGCGCCTGGTCATAGACCTTGGCCAGGTGCTGGAAATCCAGGTGGGTGTAGATCTGCGTGGTGCCGATGTCGGCGTGGCCGAGCAGCTCCTGGACCGAGCGAAGGTCCTGGGAGGACTCCAGCAGGTGGCTGGCGAAGCTGTGGCGCAGCATGTGCGGATGCAGGTGCTGGCCGAGTTCGCGCACGCCGGCCTCGCGAACGCGCAGCTGCACCGCCCGGGCGCCCAGGCGCCGTCCCTGCTTGCCGATAAACACCGCGCCGTCGGCCGGCGATGCCAGGGCGCGCAGCGGCAGCCAGGCCTCGAGCGCCTCGCGGGCCTTGCGTCCGACCGGCAGCACGCGCGCCTTACTGCCCTTGCCCAGCACGCGAACCAGCCCGGCCGGCAGATCGAGCTGATCGAGATCCAGCCCGACCAGTTCGGACAGGCGCAGCCCCGAGGAATAGAACAGCTCGAGCAGCGCCTGGTCGCGGCGGGCGATGAAGTCGTCTTCGATACCGCCGTCGAGCAGCTGCATCGCGCGGTCGGTGTCGAGCACGCGCGGCAGGCGCCGCTCGCCCTTGGGCGGGCTCAGCCCGGCGGCCGGATCATGGCTGCAGCGACCTTCCTGGTTGAGGTAGCGATACAAGCCGCGCACCGACGACAGGATGCGCGCGAGGCTGCGGCTCGACTGGCCCTTGCGATGCTGTTCGGCGATCAGCTGGCGCAGGTGGTTGGGCTTGAGCGACGACCAGTCCTTCAGCTGGGCGCGCTCGCAATGCCCGAGCACCTTGTGCAGGTCGCGCCGGTAGCCGTCCAGGGTGTGCGGGGACACCTGGCGCTCGCTGCGCAGGTGTTCGAGGTAGGCGTCAAGGTCAGCTGCAAGCGTCAAGCGTCAAGCTCCAAGTCAAAGCCGCCCGCCCGGCTGCGTGCCCGTGCCGCCTGGCGCTTTGGCGACCTTCAGCGTACCGAGCGCAGGGGCGTGGAGAAGCGGGGCAGTACGCGGATCAGGACCTCGGCGACGTAGCCGAGGAACAGCGTGCCGAGCGAACTCTTGTAGTGTTGAGGGTCCGGGCTGCCGATGGCCAGGATGCCCTGCTGCACGCCCTGCTGGGTGAGCGACACCACGGCCGCCGAGCCGATGCCGGCGCTTTCCTGTTCGCCGAACAGGTAGGCCAGCTCGTGGGGGCGCAACACGCCGCAGGTGGTCTTGCCGTCGCCGAGCAGGCCGCCGATGGCCTGGTGGGCTTCGGCCGCCGTGACGCTGCGGCCGACCGGTATCGGCGTCTCGCTGAACAGGATCAGGCTGACGAAGGGCACCTGGAATTCGTGCCGCAGGCTGTCGTCCACCGCACCGACGATCTCTTCCAGGCTGCTGGCGTCCAGCAGATCCAGCACCAGCCGACGGGTCTTGTCGAACAGCCGGTCGTTGTCGCGGGCGACGTCCATCAGTTGCGACAGCCGGTGGCGCATCTCGATGTTGCGCTCGCGCAACAGCTTGACCTGGCGCTCCACCAGCGAGACGGCATCGCCCCGGGCGTGGGGAATGCGCAGCTCGGCGATCAGCTCGTCGTAGTCGACGAAGAATTCCGGGTGTGCCCTGAGAAAAGCGGCGACCTGTTCCGGGTCGAGTTGCTCTGGCGGGTCCTGACGCTGGTCGGTCATAGGCGAACCTGTCCTTCATACACGCGAACGGCGGGGCCGGTCATCATAACCGGCTGTCCCGGACCTGCCCACTCGATGGACAGGCGGCCGCCGGGCAGCTCGAGCTGTACCGGGGACGTCATCCAGCCTCGGCTGATCGCCACCACGGCGGCGGCGCAGGCGCCGGTACCGCAGGCCTGGGTTTCCCCGGCGCCGCGTTCCCACACCCGCAGGCGTGCGCGCTGGCGGTCGATCACCTGCAGGAAACCGACGTTGACCCGCTGCGGAAAGCGCGGGTGGTGCTCGATCTTCGCGCCCAGGCCGTGGACCGGCGCGTTGTCCAGGTCCTCGACACGCAGCACCGCGTGGGGGTTGCCCATGGACACGGCCGAGAGTTCGACCGTCTGGCCATCGACGTCCAGCGTATAGCTCGGGGCTTCCTGGTCGGCGAGAAAGGGAATCTGTTCGGGAAGCGTGCGCGGCGGGCCCATGTCGACGCACACCTGGCCGTCGGGGCGAAGGTCGAGTTCGATGATGCCGCCCTTGGTCTCGACGCGAATCCGACGCTTCATGGTCAGGCGCTTGTCGAGCACGAAGCGGGCGAAACAGCGGGCGCCGTTGCCGCACTGCTCCACTTCCGACCCGTCGGAATTGAAGATGCGATAGCGGAAATCCACGTCCGGGTCCTGGGGCGGCTCGACCAGCAGCAACTGGTCGAAACCGATGCCGGTATGGCGGTCGCCCCACTGGCGGGCGTGCTTGGGCTGGATGTGCGCGTGCTGGCTGACCAGGTCGATGACCATGAAGTCGTTACCCAGTCCGTGCATCTTGGTAAAGCGCAAAAGCATCGTCGTGGCCTCAGGCAGGGAGCAGGCTTTCGCCCGCGTACAGCTCCTGCACGCTTTCGCGCCGGCGCACTTCGTGGACGTTCGTGCCGTCCACCAACACCTCGGCGGCGCGGCCGCGGGTGTTGTAGTTCGAGCTCATGACGAAGCCGTAGGCACCGGCCGAGCGCACCGCCAGCAGATCGCCCTCGGCGAGCGCCAGTTCGCGCTCCTTGGCCAGGAAGTCGCCGGTCTCGCAGATCGGCCCGACCAGGTCGTAGGTGCGTGTCTCGCCTTCGCGGGGCGTCACCGGCACCACGTCCATCCAGGCCTGGTACAGCGCCGGACGGATCAGGTCGTTCATCGCCGCATCGACGATGGCGAAATCCTTGTGCTCGGTGTGCTTGAGGTATTCCACGCGGGTCAGCAGCACGCCGGCATTGGCGACGATCGAGCGGCCCGGCTCGAACACCAGCGCCAGGTCGCGGCCTTCGATGCGCTTGCGCACCGCCTGGATGTAATCGCCGGCCAGCGGGGGCTGTTCGTCGCGGTAGCGCACGCCCAGGCCACCGCCCAGGTCCAGGTGGCGGATCCGGATGCCACTGGCGGCGAGGCGATCGATCAGCGCCAGGAGCCGGTCGAGGGCGTCGAGGAACGGCGGCAGGCTGGTCAGCTGCGAGCCGATGTGGCAATCGACGCCGATGACCTGCAGGTTCGGCAGCGCATGGGCGCGGGCGTAGACCGCCTCGGCGTCGACGATGGCGATGCCGAATTTGTTTTCCTTGAGCCCGGTCGAGATGTACGGGTGGGTGCCCGCATCGACGTCGGGATTGACCCGCAGCGAGACGGGCGCGACGACGCCGAGTTCGGCGGCCACTTCCTGCAGGCGCTCGAGCTCGTCGGTCGATTCGACGTTGAAGCAGTGCACGCCGACTTCCAGGGCGCGGCGCATGTCGTCACGGGTCTTGCCGACGCCGGAGAAGACGATGCGCTCGGGCTTGCCGCCGGCGGCCAGGACGCGCTCGAGTTCGCCGCGCGAGACGATGTCGAAGCCGGCATCGAGCCGGGCCAGCACGTTCAGCACGCCCAGGTTGGAGTTCGCCTTGACCGCGAAGCAGACCAGGTGCGGCACGCCTTCGAGGGCGTCGGCATAGGCCCGGTACTGGGCCTCGATGTGGGCGCGCGAATAGACGTAGGTGGGGGTGCCGAAGCGTTGCGCGAGAGCGGGCAGCGCCACGCCCTCCGCGAAGAGTTGACCGTCGCGGTACGAGAAGGCCTCCATGAATGCCTCCTCTTAGAGTTCGAAACGGTCTTTGGAACGCTCGTTGGCGGTGTCGCTGTCGGGTAGGTACAGCGGGCCTTTCTGGCCGCAGCCGCCGAGCGCGGCAGCCAGCACGACCAGGGAGAGCAGGGGAAGCAGTAGACGCTTCATGGGGTTTGAATCCTTGGAAAATCGATTGCCCGGAGTATACCCAGCACCCGGCGGATTGCCTATGTGAGCCGCCGATTGCCGCCGCCGGGGCGATCGCCTGCTGTCGGCCGGAGGATGCGGTGCTAAGCTCGGCGCCTTTGTCGGCGGCCAGAGCGGCCGTTGCTGCCTTCATCCTGCAGGAACACGACCATGAGCTTGAACGAAGCCCGCTACCATGACCTGATCGATGCCGCCCAACAGGAGGTCGAGGACGTCTTCGACGACAGCGACCTGGATGTCGATCTGGAAAATTCCGCCGGCGTGCTGACCGTCCGCTTCGATAACGGCACCCAGCTGATCCTCAGCCGCCAGCCGGCCCTGCTGCAGCTGTGGGTGGCCGCCCGTTCCGGCGGTTTCCACTTCGACTACGACGAAGCCGCCGGGCTCTGGATCTGCGACACCAGCGAGGAGCCGCTGGGCGAACTGCTCGAACGCGTGACCCGGGAGCAGAGCGGAGCGGAGCTGGATTTCGAAGCGCTGCGCTGATTCCCTCGGCGCTCGGCCGAGGGTGGCTTGATAATCTGCCGGGCTGTGTTAGGGTCCAGTCAGGTCTTCAAGAAACCCCGCCTTCGGGCGGGGTTTTTTATTTTTTCTGCCCGCACACCGTGGAGAGACAACCCGCCCATGAGCAGCGCACCGCCCATCACCCTGACCCACACCGACCTGCAGCGCCTGGAGCGCCTGCTGGACAGCCTCGATGACTACGGCCCCGCTGCCGAAGCGCTGGAGAAGGAGCTGGCGCGCGCGCAGATCTTGGACGGCAGCCAGCTGCCGCCCGGCGTGGTGACGATGAACTCGCGCGTCCACTGCCGCGAGGAGAGCAGCCACAAGGACTACCACCTGACCCTGGTCTATCCCCAGGATGCCGGCAAGGAGGGTACGGTCTCGGTGCTCGCGCCGGTGGGCACCGCCTTGCTCGGCTTGTCCGTCGGCCAGCACATCGACTGGGCGACGCCCAGCGGCAAGGTCCTCGCGCTCACCCTGCTCGACGTCGAGTACCAGCCCGAGGCGAACGCCTCGCGGCACTGAGCCGGCTCAGTACGGGTCGAGTGCCTGCTGCTCCAGCGCCTGGTTCAGCGCCGCTTCCAGGCGCGTCTTGTAGCGCAGGTACTGCACCGTCTGCGCCGGGCCGTCGCCGAGCATGCCCGACAGGTCCAGGTCGGTGATGTAGCAGGGATAGCGTTCCCGGGTGCGTCGCTGGGCAAGGATGTGGCGGGCCACGGTGGCGAACAGGTCCGGCCCGTATTCGAGTTCCGAGAATTCCCGGTGATTGCAGTAGAGGCTGACCTGCGTGCGGCCGCGGTCACCGGGCTCGATGATCGCCTGCACGTCGTAGAACGGGTCGCTGACCCGCGCCGGTGGTGCGCTGCGCCGTTCCAGGCGCAGCGGCAGGTCGCCCTGGGCCGGGAGGATCTGGTGATAGAGGATTTCCATGGTGGGTCCGCGACCGTTGTCGGTGAGCGGCTGCATGGCGTTGCGCCGGTACAGGATCGACTGCAGGAAGCGCTGCAGCGGCGTGAGCAACGTCAGTTCGTCCTTGAACGGCAGGTGCTGGCGCCATAGCGCGTTCAGTTCGTCGAGCACGCTGAGCTCGGCCTGTTCCCCGCGGATGCGATAGAACACCTGCAGGCAGTTCGGCTGGCCGGCCGGCAGGATCACGCCCAGGTCGTTGACCTCGTTGGCGTGGCGATCCAGGTGGATCGGGCTGTAGGCGGCGCGGCCCTCGCCCAGGTGGTCGAGCAGCGCCGGCAGGTCCGGCAGGCTGGCGTGGCGGACCTGGCCGGGGACCAGGTCTATCAGGTGATAGTGCTGGCGGACCTGCAGCAGGTAGCGGCTGTTGGGTGAGCTGGCGAGGCTCGCCTGGGCGTCGGCGAACAGTTCCTCGACCCGCCGGGCGATCAGCGGCGCGCGGTTGCGGCACAGGCAGCGCACGTGGAGCTCGGGCAGGGCGCCCTCGGCCGGCAGCGCATCGAGGTAGTCGCGCAGGCAGTCGAGCAGCGCGTCGGTGCCGTCGTAGCGGCTGACCATCAGCTCGTTCCAGCTGTTGAGGGTGAGCTGGTCGATCGACACCACCAGGTTCTCGCGGGCGCCGGCATAGCCGAGCGAGTCGGTGCGGCCGGTCGCGATGTGCACGTTGAGCAGGCTGTGCTGGGGCAGCGGATCGACGCCGACGTTGATCAGCAGCAGCACCTTCTTCGGCACGCTGCTGGCCAGCAGCGCCTGCTCGGGCACGGTGCCCAGCGGGACGGGCAGCACCTGCTGGAGGCTGCCGAGCAGGCCCGAGAGCTCGGCTTCGCGCAGGTCGCTGTCGCCGGGATGCAGGGAGATGCGCGTGCCGCCGTCGATCACGCCGTTGCGGTGGCACCAGGCGAGCAGCGGGACCAGGTCGCGCGAGCGCTTGAGCGGCGCGTAGTTGCGCCATTCCAGGGCGTTGAGGTTGCCGCGCAGCAAAATCCACTGGCGGTCGCCGTCGCGGTCGGTGTGGAGCACCAGGGTCAGGCTTTCTTCGGCCATGTCCGGGGAGATGCCGGGGTTGATGAACTCCACCTTGCCGGCCTTGCGCTCGAAGGCGGCGTACAGGCGCCGGCCGAGGATGCCCAGGTCGTGGCTGTCCATCGGGCTGACCACCTGCATCTGCCGGGCGAACTGCGAGAGGAAGCGGTAGCCGTAGGTCAGCTCGTTGACCAGCGCGCGACGCTCCAGGCTGACCTGGCCTTCCTTCCAGCGGCTGCGGCTGTCGAGCATCGCGAGCTGGCGCGCGTCCCAGCCCCACTCCTCGGTGAGGCGCTCGAGCAGCAGGCGCTGCCAGCTCTTGCGGCGGTTGCGCGGCGGGCGGCTGAGCGGCTTGTTGACCTTGATGTAGAGGCAGCGGCGGATCAGTTCGAGGCGCTGCTGATCGCCACGGTCCCTGAGGTATTCCTCCAGCCGGCGGTAGACCACGATGTAGGGGTCGAGCTCGTCGAGGTCCAGCCGGTTGGCGTAGACCGCCTGCTTGTAGCGCAGGGCGATGCATTGCACGTCCGGATGCTCGCTGGCGTAGACCTCGGTCAGCAGCAGCTTGAGCACCGACTTGTAGGGCGACTCGATGCCCTTGTAGAGCTGCCACAGGCCCGCGCCGAGGAATTCGCCGGCGGGGATGTCGCCCAGGTGGCCCAGGTCCAGCACCTCGTCTGAGCGGATGAAGCGCTTGCGGATCAGCGTCTCCACGTAGAGGTCGTAGCGGTGCTCCTCGTAGGCCGGCACCAGCCACCACAGCGGCGTCCTGCCGCCCAGCCAGATCGCGGTGCGGTAGAACTCGTCGAGCAGCAGGTAGTGCTGGGTCGTGCCGCAGTCGTCCGAGGTCAGCGGGCCGGCGCCGCGGCCCTGGGTGAAGCGCGCCGGGTCGATCAGGAAGAAATGCGCCTCGGTGCCCTGGGTCGCGGCCCAGGCTTCGAGCAGATCGCACTTGCGCCGCAGCTCCCCGAGGGCGGCGGGGTCGAGGTCGGGCTGGTGGCAGACCCAGACGTCCAGGTCGCTTTGCTCGTTCTGCGCCACGGTCCCCAGGCTGCCCATCAGGAACAGGCCGTGGATCGCCTCGTTGCGCTGGCCCCGGTGGGGCTTGTGGCTGAACGAGCGGCTCAGGCGCTGCGCCTCGGCGATCAGCCGGGCGTCGGGCTTGAAGCCGCTGAGCCCGCAGGGCGTGGCGTTGGAGACGTAGCCCGGGAGGATCGGGTGATTGGTATCGAACAGCAGCGGCAACAGCGTGAGCACCTGCTGCTGGCGCGGCGACATGGCCTGCCGGGTGCGCTCCAGACGGCCGTCGTTGACGCTCAAAAAGCGTGTCCGCAGCAGGGACAGGTCTTTGCGGTCGATCCCTTCGTCGAGGTCGGTTCGGATTTCCTGGGGGCGGCTCATCGGATAATTCGGCCAGTTCAGCATCATGGGTATCAGCTACCTGATCGGCGCGAACCGGCGAGCCTTTAGCTCGGGTCTCGCGCCGGTCAGTGCCGGGGCGGCAAGGGGAGGGGAGCGCGCCGCCCTCGGGGCGGGTCGGATTCAGGCGGTTCGCGGTCCGGAAAGGATCGTCAGCAGCGTCTGCGCATGTTCGGCGGCATCACGTCCCAGGCTGGTCAGGTAGCCGCCGTCGGGTTGGCTGGTCAGGCCCTTGGCATGCAGCCGGCCGGTCGCGGCGATCATGTCCGGCGCGGCGTCGTGGTGCACCTTGAGCCCTTCCAGGGTGTTGTCCAGGTTGAACAGCGTGAGCATTTCCAGCTCGGCGACGAGTTCGGGGGTATAGGTCATTGGCTGCTCCTCGCGTGATGGGCCCGGGCCCGGTGGGGCAAGTGTAGTCGCGCTGGGCGGTTGCGCCCGGACGGCTCACGGCTCCTCGGGCAGATCGGGCAGGCGGCGCAGCGCCGCTTCGTAGCCGTCGCGATCGAAGGGACGGTCTTCGCGCAGCATCGCGGCGATCTCGGCGGCCAGCACCAGCGCCATCAGGTGCAGGATCTCGTCACGCTCGTAGCCCACCAGGGTGAGCTTGTTCAGCGTCGCCTTGGCGGCGGGTGGGTCGTCGGCCTCGAGCTGGTTCTCGATGGCCTGGATCAGGGTCTCTTCGGCGAAGGCCTCTTCGCCGTCATCTGCTTCGCTCATGGCTCGCTCCTCGGGGTGAGGGGCGAGTCTGCCACGAATGCAGCCATTCATGTCCGTGATGGATCGCCATG
The DNA here is from genome assembly GCF_005876855.1 of Stutzerimonas nosocomialis. Classification (GTDB taxonomy): domain Bacteria; phylum Pseudomonadota; class Gammaproteobacteria; order Pseudomonadales; family Pseudomonadaceae; genus Stutzerimonas; species Stutzerimonas nosocomialis. The sequence continues at coordinate 28,476 of NZ_QLAE01000011.1, forward strand.
GCTGCGCTGAAAGGCCCGAGTCAGAGCCCTTCGGACGGCCATCGAGGGGTGCTGGAATCTGTTGTTACAGAGGCTCGCTTCAGGCGTTCGTCATCGCTGTGGCACAACCGAGACGGCGCGGCGCCCAGGCGTGCCGTGCCCGGAGACGAAGAATAACGACAACAGACGGTCCGGCTGCGGCCGTACGACGCTCTGCGGGAGGAACCATGACCCAGTCCGACGAGTTGAAGCGCTCCACCATAGTTCTCTACGGCTCCATCGGCATGCCGCTGGCCATCATCGGTTATCCCCTGGCCGTCTACCTGCCGCCGTTCTATGCCCAGGAGCTGGGCGCGAACATGGCGCTGATGGCGCTGGTACTGGTGCTGGCGCGCATCACCGATGTGATCACCGACCCCCTGATCGGCACCCTGAGCGACCGCTGGCAGACCCGCTTCGGGCGGCGCAAGCCCTGGCTGGTGATGGGGGTGCCGCTGATGCTGGTCGGTACCGTGCAGATCTTCATGCCGCCGGCCGGGGTGGGTGTCTGGCACCTGTTGCTGTGGACGATGGTGATGTACCTGGGCTGGACCATGGTCACGCTGCCCTACAGCGCCTGGGGCGCGGAGCTGTCCACCGCTTACCACCAGCGCAGCCGGGTGACGGCCTCGCGCGAGGCCTACGTGTTGATCGGCCTGTTTCTCGCCGCGCTGGCGCCCGCCATCGTGCAGGCGTTCGGGCGCCGCTTCGAGGCGGGCGATACCGACGGCGCGCTGATGCAGGCGATGGTCTGGCTGCTGGGGCGCGACGGCCAGTTCGGCATCGGCTACGGGCCGATCCTGGCGTCGATGGCCTGGTTGCTGATCCTGCTGCTGCCGCTGACCGTGCTGCTGGTGGTGACCCGCGTGCGGGAGGCGCCGCCGCGTACCGTCAAGCGCACCGACTGGCGCCAGGGGCTGCGGGTGCTGAAGAAGAACGGGCCGTTCAAGATCATGATGCTGGTGCTGCTGATCGTGATCACCGGCGAGGCCTTCCGCAACGCGCTGTCGGTGTTCTTCATGCAGCACGTGATCCAGATCCAGGCGCAGATCGGCCTGATGTACCTGATCTACTTCGGGGTCGGCATCCTCGGCATCCCGTTCTGGCTCAGCCTCGGTCGTCGCATCGGCAAGCACCGTGCCTTCTGCGTCGCGGTGCTGGTGTCCAGCGTGAGCATCATCGGCATGTTCTTCCTCGAGGCGGGCCAGCTGGTGCCCTTCGCGGTGATGTTCGCCCTCAAGGGGTTCTGTTTCGCCGCCTTCCAGTTCCTGCCGCTGTCGATGCTGGCCGACATCATCGACCTGGACACCGCCCGCAGTCGCGAGCACCGTGCCGGGCTGTTCTTCGCCATGTCGGGCATCGCACACAAGCTGGCCATGGCGCTGGGCCTGGGGCTGTCGCTGGGGCTGCTGGCGCTGGTCGGCTTCGATGCGACCGCGCAGAACGACGCGACTCATCTGCTGGCGCTGCGGGTGCTCTATATCCTCGGGCCGGTGGCGCTCTACATGCTGGCGTTCTTCATCGCCTGGAACTACCCGCTGACCGCCGCGCGCCAGGCGCGCATTCGCCACCGGCTGAACCGGCGCGAGCAGCGGCTCGGGGTCGTGGCGGGCGGCGCTTCGTGAGGGCGCCGCGCCACGCGGACTGAACGAAGCGGTTCGCGTTGCCTCTCAGGCTTGGACAACCTGTCGCGTCCACGCCTGGGAAGAGGCCCCCATGATCACCTGCTATCACGTCGTCAACGGTGTACTGAAAAGCCAGCCGATCGGCCCCGGCGAGCCACTGCCCGCCAGCTTTCTCTGGGTCGACCTGCTCGAACCCAGCCAGGAGGAAGAACAGCGGGTCGAAAGGGCGCTGGGCGTGGATATTCCCACCCGCGAGGAAATGGCCGAGATCGAGGACTCCTCGCGGTTGCGCGAGCAGGACGGTGCGCTGCTGATGACCTCGACCGTGGTCAGCGGCATCGGCGCGCAGCGGCCCTCGACCGCCGAGGTGACCTTCGTGCTGAGCGCCCAGTGGCTGGTGACGGTGCGCTACGCCGAGCTCGCCGCCTTCAGCGTCTTCGAAACCAAGAATGCGCATGGCCTGAACCAGCACGCGTCGCCCGACCTGCTGCTGGCGACCTTGCTCGACAGCATCGTCGATCGGATCGCCGACGTGCTGGAGATGATCCAGTCGCAGCTCAATTCGCTGTCGGAAAGCATCTTCAGCGATGCGGCCGACGTGCGTCAGGGCAAGGCCGACCTGCAGCTGATCGTCAAGCATCTGGGCCGTCACAACAGCCTGCTGGGCAAGCTCAGCGGCAGCCTGCTGAGCATCACCCGCCAGCTCGGCTACGTGCGTCTGGGCGCCAGCGAATGGCTGCGCGAACCGGCGCGTATCGCGCTCAAGTCGGTGGAGCGCGACGTGCGCTCGCTGGGCGAGCACCAGGCGAAGATTTCCGGCGAAGTGACCTTCCTGCTCGACGCCACCCTCGGGCTGATCAACATCGAGCAGAACAGCATCATCAAGGTGTTCTCCATCGCCGCCGTGCTGTTCCTGCCGCCGACGCTGCTCGGCACGGTCTACGGGATGAACTTCGACCACATGCCCGAGCTGCACTGGGCCTATGGCTACCCGCTGGCGCTGGCGATGATGGTCGCCTCGGCGGCGGCGTCCTATGCCTGGTTCAAGTTCAAGAACTGGCTCTGAGTCGCCGCGCCTTCAGCCGACCAGCGCCAGGCCCAGGCAGAGCAGGCCGAACGCCGCCCATACGAACGAGAAGATGATGGGGGTGCGCAGCGAGAACAGCAGCGTTCGCTTGTAGCGTTCCCCGCCGGGCGGGCTGTTACCCTCGCCGAACAGCGCCGATTCGTTGTTGGGCAGCAGGCCGGCGCGGCCTTCGATCTGCAGCAGCTCGGCCTGTTTCTGGTGCCAGCGCTCGATCACCTCGAAATTGGAACGGATGCCGGGCATCGCATGGAAGGACGTCATCAGCCCCAGCACCGCCAGGATCGAGGGCACCACCAGGCGAAACAGCTCGCCCCACTCGGGATTGCTGTTGGCCATCGACGAGGCGAAGGCGATCATCAGAAAGGACTGGGAGGCGAGGTAGGAGTTGGTCCGGTCGGCCAGCAGCGACGACTCGAAATGGATCTCCGAGCGGTAGAACAGCAGGCGCTCCTTGGGCGAGTCGAAGAGTTCGGCTCCCTGGGTGTCCTGGTTCAGCAGCAACGAGCGCAGGTCGGTCATGGCGGTAGCTAGGCAAAGGGCGATGCCCGTTGGGTGCCGCCGAGCGGGCCGAGTTCCCCATCTGCCGCGACCTGGCGCCGGGAGCGGGACCGGCGGCCTGCGCCGGTCCTCGATGCGCGGGTCGGTCGGCCTCAGCGCGAGGCGAGCAGTGCCCGGCCGCGGGCGACGGCGGCGCGAACCTGGGCCGGGGCGGTGCCGCCGATGTGGTCGCGGGCGTTGACCGAGCCTTCCAGGGTCAGTACGGCGAACACGTCTTCGCCGATCTGGTCGCTGAAACGGCGCAGTTCCTCGAGGCTCATCTCGGCCAGGTCCTTGCCCGAGTCGACGCCGTATTTCACCGCATGGCCGACGATCTCGTGGCAGTCGCGAAACGGCAGGCCCTTGCGTACCAGGTAGTCGGCCAGGTCCGTCGCGGTGGAGAAGCCGCGGCGGGCCGCCTCGCGCATGACCTCGCGCCTGGGCTTGATGGCCGGGACCATATCGGCGAAGGCGCGCAGCGAATCACGCAGGGTGTCGGCGGCGTCGAACAGCGGCTCCTTGTCTTCCTGGTTGTCCTTGTTGTACGCCAGCGGCTGGCCCTTCATCAGGGTCAGCAGGCCGGTGAGGGCGCCGAACACGCGGCCGGTCTTGCCGCGCACGAGTTCCGGCACGTCCGGGTTCTTCTTCTGCGGCATGATCGAGCTGCCGGTGCAGAAGCGGTCGGGCAGGTCGATGAACTGGAACTGCGCGCTGGTCCAGAGCACCAGCTCTTCGGAGAAGCGCGACAGGTGCATCATGGCGAGCGAGGCGGCGGCGCAGAATTCGATGGCGAAGTCTCGATCGGAAACGCCGTCCAGGGAGTTGCCGGAAACGGCTTCGAAACCGAGCAGCTCGCAGGTGATTTCCCGCTGGATCGGGTAGGTGGTGCCGGCCAGCGCGGCCGATCCGAGCGGCATGCGGTTGACCCGCTTGCGGCAGTCCAGCAGGCGCTCGTGGTCACGCGAGAGCATCTCGAACCAGGCCAGCAGGTGATGGCCGAAGGTCACCGGCTGGGCGGTCTGCAGGTGGGTGAAGCCCGGCATGATGGTATCGGCTTCGGCCTCGGCAAGGCCGAGCAGGCCTTCCTGCAGGCGGGTGAGTTCGGCGAGGATCAGGTCGATCTCGTCGCGCAGCCAGAGGCGGATGTCGGTGGCCACCTGGTCGTTGCGCGAACGGCCGGTGTGCAGCTTCTTGCCGGTCACACCGATGCGGTCGGTCAGGCGCGCCTCGATGTTCATGTGCACGTCTTCGAGGTCGACGCGCCAGTCGAACTGGCCGGCCTCGATCTCGCGCTGGATTTCGCTGAGCCCCGCCTCGATGGCGTCGCGCTCCTCGGCGGTCAGCACGCCGACTTTCGCCAGCATGGTGGCGTGGGCGATCGAGCCCATGATGTCGTGGCGGTAGAGGCGCTTGTCGAACTCGACGGAGGCGGTGAAACGGGCGACGAAGGTGTCGACGGGCTCGCTGAAACGGCCGCCCCAGGACTGGTTGGTCTTGTCGTTGCTCATGAAATGCGCTCGCTGAAATCTCGGGACCGGAAGAGGGGCACGATCATAGCAGGCTCGGGCGCGCTGCCGGATGCGCGGCTTCGCTCGGTTTTGCCGCGGCGTACACGTTCGCGCCGCCTGCGCCTCGCTAGACTCGCCGCGCACGGGCGTCGCCAGGCGCCTGCCTCATCCTCGCGGCCGATTGCTTTTGCAGGGCCGCCACGCGGAAACTCTGCGCATGCGAATGTCCTGGTTCAAACGGGCGAAACCGCCCGCTCCTTCCGACGATTTCTTCGTGCCGGAGCTGTGCCAGTCCGAGGCCTTGCTCGGGCTGGTGCTGCTGGCCGAGCTGATGGTGCTCGTGCTGGTGCTGGCCGAGCCGATGCAGCCCGGTTTCAACTGGGTGCGCCTGGCCCTGACCTCGCTCTTCGTGCAGTGGATCGTGCTGCTGTCGGCGGGCATGCTCTGCCAGCTGCGGCCGCTGCTGGCCCGGCTGAGCGCCTCGCTGGCCGGCGTGCTGTGCTGCCTGCTGGTGGTCGGCCTGACCCTGGCCTGTACCGCCGTGGCCGATATCTACCAGCTCGGCGGCCCGCTGCAGCGCGCCGGGGAGGTCAATCTGTACCTGCGCCACGCGCTGATCAGCCTGATCATGTCCGGGCTGCTGCTGCGCTATTTCTACCTGCAGAGCCAGTGGCGGCGCCAGGAACAGGCCGAGCTGCGGGCGCGCATCGAATCGTTGCAGGCACGCATCCGCCCGCACTTCCTGTTCAACAGCCTCAACAGCATCGCCAGCCTGGTGCCGGTCGATGCGCAGAAGGCCGAGCAGGCGGTGCTGGACCTCTCCGACCTGTTCCGCGCCAGCCTGGCCAGGCCCGGCACCCTGGTGCCCTGGCGCGATGAGCTGCTGCTGGCGCAGCGTTACCTGTCGATCGAGCAGTACCGGCTCGGCGAGCGCCTGCAGATGGACTGGCAGATCGACGAGGTGCCGGACGATCTGCCGATCCCGCAACTGACCCTGCAACCGCTGCTGGAGAACGCCCTGATCTACGGAATCCAGCCGCGCATCGAAGGCGGCCTGGTCTGCGTCGAGGCCCATTACCGCGACGGGGAGTTTTTCCTGCGGGTCAGCAACCCCTACGACGAAACCGCTCAAGCGCAGCCCTCCCGCGGGACCAATCAAGGCCTGCACAATATCGATGCACGTTTAGCGGCACTTTTCGGGCCGCACGCGAGTCTCAGCGTGGAGCGGCGTAACGGCCGCCACTACACCTGTCTACGCTATCCTTGTGCGAGACAAAAGCAGGAACCCAGAGCTATATGAATGTCCTGATTGTCGATGACGAACCTCTAGCGCGTGAGCGTCTCAGCCGACTGGTAGGTGAGCTCGACGGCTATCGCGTACTGGAGCCTGCCGCGAGCAATGGCGAGGAGGCTCTGACCCTGATCGATGACCTGCGGCCCGATGTCGTCTTGCTCGACATCCGGATGCCCGGCCTCGACGGTTTGCAGGTAGCCGCCAAACTCTGCGAACGAGATGCCCCGCCTGCGGTGATCTTCTGCACCGCCCATGATGAATTCGCGCTCGAAGCCTTCCAGGTCAGCGCCGTCGGCTACCTGGTCAAGCCGGTGCGCCAGGAGAACCTGGCCGAGGCCCTGCGCAAGGCCGAGCGACCCAACCGCGTCCAGCTCGCGGCCCTGACCCGCCCGGCCGCGGTGAGCGGTGCCGGTGCCCGCAGCCACATCAGCGCACGGACCCGCAAGGGCATCGAGCTGATCCCGCTGGAGCAGGTCATCTACTTCATCGCCGACCACAAGTACGTCACCCTGCGCCACGAAGGCGGCGAGGTGCTGCTCGATGAGCCGCTCAAGGCGCTCGAAGACGAGTTCGGTGACCGCTTCGTGCGTATCCACCGCAACGCGCTGGTCTACCGAGACCGCATCGAGCGGCTGCAGCGTACTCCTCTGGGGCACTTCCAGCTGTTCCTCAAGGGGCTCGAAGGCGAGGCGCTGACGGTGAGCCGGCGCCACGTCGCCGGGGTGCGCAAGCTGATGCAGAACCTTTGAGAAGCAGCTTGAAGCCTGAAGCTGGAAGCTGGAAGTAAAAGCGGAACGAGCCTGAAGGCGCTTCGGCGCCAACGCGCACCCTGATTCGCTTCCAGCTTCCTTCCTTGATCCCGGCCAGCCCAGTCCGCGCTTTGGGCCTGTTATCATCGGCTGCAGTTCATCTTCTCTGGAATTGCACATGCTTCGCGAAATCCGCATCGCCACGCGCAAGAGCGCGCTGGCTCTCTGGCAGGCCGAATACGTCAAGGCACGCCTGGAACAGGCGCACCCGGGCCTGAGCGTCAGCCTGGTGCCGATGGTCAGTCGCGGCGACAAGCTGCTGGACGCACCCCTGGCGAAAATCGGCGGCAAGGGCCTGTTCGTCAAGGAGCTGGAAACCGCGCTGCTGGAGAACGAAGCCGACATCGCCGTGCACTCCATGAAGGACGTGCCGATGGAGTTCCCCGAGGGCCTGGGCCTGTACTGCATCTGCGAGCGCGAAGACCCGCGCGACGCCTTCGTTTCCAACACCTACGAGAACCTCGACGCATTGCCGGCCGGCAGCGTGGTGGGCACGTCCAGCCTGCGCCGGCAGGCGCAGCTGCTGGCCCGGCGCCCCGATCTGAAGATCCAGTTCCTGCGCGGCAACGTCAACACCCGCCTGGCCAAGCTCGATGCCGGCGAATACGACGCCATCATCCTGGCCGCCGCCGGCCTGATCCGCCTGGGCTTCGCCGACCGCATCCGCTCGAGCATGAGCGTCGAAGACAGCCTGCCGGCGGGCGGGCAGGGCGCGGTCGGCATCGAGTGCCGCACCGCCGACCACGACATCCATGCCCTGCTCGGCCCGCTGCACCACGCCGCCACCGAGTGGAGGGTGCTCGCCGAGCGGGCGCTGAACCGTCACCTCAACGGCGGCTGCCAGGTGCCCATCGCCTGCTATGCGATTCTCGAAGGCGACCAGCTCTGGCTGCGTGGCCTGGTCGGTCAGCCTGACGGCAGCCTGCTGCTGCGCGCCGAAGACCGCGCGCCGGTGGCCGAGGCGCAGGCACTGGGCGTGCGGGTGGCCGATGCGCTGCTGGCCCAGGGCGCCCAGGACATCCTGAGCGCCATCTACGGCGAGGCCGGCGACGCGTGACCGGCTGGCGGCTGCTGCTGACCCGTCCCGCCGACGAGTGCGCGGCGCTGGCCGCCACGCTGGCCGAGCACGGCGTTCACAGCGCCAGCCTGCCGCTGCTGCAGATCGAGCCGCTGCCCGAGACCCCGGAGCAGCGCAGCCTCATCCTCGAACTCGACCGTTACGCCGCGGTGCTGGTGGTCAGCAAGCCGGCCGCACGGCTGGGCCTTGCGCTGATCGATCGCTACTGGCCGCAGCCCCCCTTCGACCAGCACTGGTTCAGCGTCGGCGCGGCGACCGGTGCATTGCTGGAGGACTACGGGCTGCGGGTCAGCTGGCCGGTGTCGGGCGACGACAGCGAAGCCTTGCTGGCGCTGCCCGCGCTTGCCGAGGCACTGTCGCGGCCCGCGCCCCGGGCGCTGATCCTGCGCGGCGAAGACGGCCGCGGGCTGATCGCCCAGACGCTGCGCGAGCGCGGTGTTCAGGTCGACAGCCTGGAACTCTATCGCCGCCGCCTGCCCGATCACCCGCCCGGCATTCTCGGCGAGCGGCTGCAGGCGGAACGCCTGAACGGCGTGGTGGTCAGCAGTGGGCAGGGCCTGCAATCGTTGCACGAGATTGCAGGCGCCCGCTGGCCGCTGACGCAGCCATTGTTCGTGCCCAGCCCGCGGGTCGCCTCGATGGCGCGCGAGCTGGGCGCCAGAGACGTCGTCGATTGCCGTGGCGCCAGTGCCGCGGCCCTGCTGGCGGCGTTGCGGGACACCCCCGTGCCGGCCGCTCCCTGATGCAAAGGATGGAAACGTGAGCGAAGCAGATCAGAAAGACCCGCAGAAACCCGAATCCGACAAGCCGATTCCGCCGGCCACCCCTGCGGCGCCCAGGCCCTCTGCGGCAAAACCGGCTGCACCAGCCCCGCGCGCCGGGCGATCGTCCAACACCATCGCGTCACTGGCGCTATTGGCTGGCCTGGCCGGCGTCGCGGTCGGTGGCTACAGCCTCTGGCAGCTCCAGCAGTACAGCCAGCAGCAGGAACAGCAGGTGCAGCAGCTGGGCGAACTGCAGCAGTCGGCGCAGCAGACCCAGCGTCTGGCCGAGCGTGAGCGGGAACTCGGGTCGCGTCTGCAACGGCTCGAGCGCCTGCCTTCGGCCGACGAGCTGGAAGAGCGTCACCGCCTGTTGAGCAACCTGCAGCGCGACCAGCAGCGTCTGTCCGGCCGTGTCGAGCAGGTCCTGGGCGCCAGCCGCGAGGAGTGGCGTCTGGCCGAGGCCGAACACCTGCTGCGGATGGCCATGCTGCGGCTGTCGGCGATGCAGGACGTGAACAGCGCCGAGGCGTTGCTGGAAGAGTCGGACATCATCCTGCGCGAGCAGAACGATCCGGCCGCCTATGCCGCGCGCCAGCAACTGCTCGAGGGCCTGGAAGCCTTGCGCAGCCTGCCCGAGCTCGACCGCACCGGGCTTTTCCTGCAGCTCGGCGCGCTGCGTGGCCAGAGCGCGCAACTGAATGCGCTGGCGCCCGAATTCGAGATGGGCGGCGAGGCGGCGGTCGGCACCGATGCGCCGCGCTGGCGGCAGTGGCTCGACGCGCTGACCCGCTACGTGCGCATCGACCTGGATGCCGAAAACGACGTCAAGCCGCTGCTGGCCGGACAGAGCCTCGGCCAGGTACGCCTGGCGCTGTCGCTGGCCATCGAGCAGGCGCAGTGGGCGGTGCTCAACGGCAACACCGAGGTCTATCGGCAGTCCCTCGAGCAGGCGAGCGCGCTGCTGCGGGGTCACTTCAGCGAGGAGAACGGCCAGGCCCGGGGGCTGCGCGAACGCATCGAGGCGCTGCGCGAGCGTCAGGTCGCGGTCGAGCTGCCGGACCTGGCGCCTGCCCTGAAGGCGCTGCAGGGCTATATCCGCAAGCGCGAGGCGCCCTCGCTCGAAGGCGAAGCCGGCCAGGCCCGGCAGCCGGCTGAACAGGCCGATGGCGAGGGGCAGGGACTATGAAACGCTACGCGCTGGTCCTGTTGCTGGTACTGGTCTGCCTCGGGGCGCTCGGCTGGGCCGTCAGCCAGAGCGCCGGCTATGTACTGATCACCTACGATCGCTTCCGCTACGAATCGACCTTCTGGATATTCCTCGCGCTGCTGGCCTGCCTGTGGTTGCTGGCGGTGCTGGTGCACTGGCTGCTGGGCCTGCTCTACGTCTCGGGTACGCTGGTCAATCCCTGGTCGCGCCGGCACCGCCAGCGGCGGGTCGAGCGGGCCTCGCAGAAGGGGCTGCGCGAGCTCGCCGAAGGGCAGTGGGGCCCCGCGCTGGAACACCTGCGCGCCGCCGCCGGGCATGACCGCAGGCCGCTCGTGCATTACCTGGGCGCCGCCCGCGCCGCCAACGAACTTGGCGACTACGCGCAGAGCGACGCGCTGCTGAGCGAGGCCCGGGAGCGCGAGCCCGACGCCGCCCTGGCCGTCGGCCTGACCCAGGCGCAGCTGCAGATCGCCCGGGGCGATTACGTGCAGGCGCGCGAGTCGCTGGCCCTGTTGCGCGAGCAGAAGCCGCGCCATCCACAGGTTTTGGCCTTGCTCCAGCAGCTGTACGTGCAGCTGGAGGAATGGCCCGAGCTGTGCCGCCTGCTGCCCGAACTGCGCAAGTACAAGGTCCTGCCCGTCGAGCGTCTCGATGAGCTGGAGCGTCTGGCCTGGGCGGCTGCGCTCGAACAGGCCGGTCAGCCCGCGCAGGCCCGGGACGAGGCCCTGCAGGCGCTCAACCAGCAGTGGCAGACGATGCCCAACGGTCTGCGTGGCGAACCGGCGCTGGTCGAGGTGTATGCCGCCGGCCTCGCCCGGCTGGGGGCCGAGGAAAAGGCCGAGGAGGTCCTGCAGGCCGCCATCCGCAAGCGCTTCGACGCACGCCTGGTGGAGCTCTACGGACAGGTCAGGGGCCGCGACGACGCGCGCCAGCTCGCCCAGGCCGAAGGCTGGCTGAAGGACCATCCCGACGATCCGGCGCTGCTGCTCGCCCTCGGGCGCCTGAGCGTGCGCAACGAGCTCTGGGGCAAGGCGCGCGATTATCTGGAGGCGAGCCTGCGTTTCGAATTCCGGCCACAGACCTGCGCCGAACTGGGGCGCCTGCTGGCGCGGCTGGGCGAGGTGGAGCGCAGCAACCAGCTGTTCCAGCAGGGGCTGGGGCTGGTCGAACGCAATCTGCCGGTCGCCGTGCCGGCGGCTCGCCCGTGAGTCATCGAGGTGTTCAAGGGGCCATCGGAGGTGGCCTCGCGGCAAAGGGTCGCGGTTGCAAGGCCCTGCAACATTGCGGAGCGATTTTTCGTCGGCCCCGGGTTGATGCTCCGATCGGGTCGGCATAGTCTGCCCGGGTACGACGGAAAACCGCCATTCGCGCGCATCCTGTCCCAAAGCCATCGCCGAATGACAAAAAAATGTCTCGGGAAGGCGCAAGGCATTAACGATTAGGGAAGTGAGGTCATCATGCTCGAGAGTTGTCGGAACGCCCAGGAGCGCTGGGGTGGTGTACACATGCTGATCGATCGCTGGCTGCAGGAGCGTCATCAGCTGATCCAGGCGCATGATGAACTGCTGGCAAGCACCGAGGCCGCGACGCGGCAAACGCTGCAGCGATACTGCGAAATTCTGGTGGACTATGTTTCCGCCGGCCACTTCGAGATCTACGAGCAGCTGCTCAACGAAGCCGAAGCCTTCGGCGACAAGCGCGGCCTGGAACTGGCCAAGCAGATCTACCCGCGGATCGAGGCGATCACCGAGGTCGCGCTGGCGTTCAACGACCGTTGTGAAGACGGCGACTGCCACAACAGCCCCGCCCTCTCCACGGAGATAACCCGCCTCGGCCAGCTGCTGCACGAGCGCTTCGAACTCGAAGACTGCCTGATCGAAGTGCTGCACACGGCGCACAAGCAACCCGCCGCCACCGTCTGATTCACCGGTCCTCTCGTACCCTGCGCGCGGGTGCCTGTGGCAACCGCGCCGGGTTCAGGCCATGCACGTCGGATCATCCGTTCGTGGTGTTGGCGCCCTGTTCGAGGGACGTCTAGTATGGCTCCAGTCCATACGCCAGGAGGCGCCGAGATGCCCGTGAAGAAAAAGGCCGTCACCACCCCGCTGCACCTGTTGCAGCAGCTTTCCAGCAGCCTGATCGAACACCTCGAAAAAGCCTGTCAGCAGGCCCAGGCCGACGCTCAGGCGACCCTGGCCAAGCTCGAGAAGCAGCGCGGCAAGGCCGAGGAAAAGCTGTACAAGGCGCGCGCCCGGCTCGATGAGGCGACCAGCGCCGGCAAGAAGAGCAAGGCCCTCGGCAAGTCGCAGGCCGCGGTCGCCGAACTCGAAGCGCTGGCCGCCACGCTTCAGTCCCGCCAGGGCGAGACCCTTTCCTATATCGCCGAACTCAAGCGCGACGCCGAGCAGAGCCTGACGCTGGCGCAGGGCATCCGGCAGGTCGGCGAGGCCGCGGGGAAAGCCATCGAGACGAACCAGGCGCCGGCCAGGCCGACCAAACCTGCGCCGGCAGCCAAGGCGCCCGCGACCCGCGCAGCCAGCCCGGCGAAAACACCGGCAAGCGCCACCAGCAAGGCCGCAAGACCGGCCGCCGCCAAACCCGCTGCCGCCAAGACTGCACCCAAACCGGCCGCGAAGCCCGCGCAGAAAACGCCAGCCGCCGCGGCTACCCGCTCGCCCGCCAAGCCCGCTGCGCGCAAGCCAGCGGCCAGGAAACCCGCTGCCGCGTCTCAGCCTGCCGAAAGCTGAGCCTGGCCGGCGGCCAGGCGCAGCCGTTGCGTCTGGTCCGCACATCCTTCGCCGAGCAGGGCCTCCAGCCACGGCTCGGCGTCCCTTTGCGCGGCCCAGTCGGCCGTGGCGTTCTGCAGGCGTTCGAGCAGAACACGCTCGGCCGCCAGTTCCAGCCGTTTGAGTTCGCGGCGCAGCGCTTCCAGCGACGGATCGGTCAGGCCCGGCTCCTTCCAGTGCCGACGGGTCGAGCGCAGGGGTTCGATCGCCAGCGCCTGCCAATGCCCGGCCAGTGCCTGGAGCGTGGCCAGGCGCTCGGGCGTGCAAGCCACCCGGCGCGTCTCCAGCCAGGCGCCGGTGAGCACCAGGCAGACATCGGCGCCCTGGTCCTGCAGCGCCAGGCAGGCGGTTTCGACGCCGGGGCGGGCATAGCAGTCCAGGGCGAAGGACCAGAGATCGGGTGCGTTCATGATTTTTTCGTCGTCTTCCGGTGGGCGGCAAGGGCGAGCTGATAAACTCTGCGGCCATTATGATCCGACTTCAAAACCTCACTCTACAGCGCGGGCCCCAGCGACTGCTGGAAGGCGCCGAACTGACCCTGCACGCCGGCCAGAAGGTCGGTCTGATCGGTGCCAATGGCGCCGGCAAGTCCTCATTGTTCGCGCTGCTGCGCGGTGAGCTGACGGCCGACGCCGGTGATTGCCATCTGCCGGCCGACTGGCGCATCGCCCACATGCGCCAGGAGATCGATACCCTCGATCGCCTGGCGGTGGACTACGTGCTCGACGGCGACGTGCGCCTGCGAGAGGTGCAGCATCAGCTGCAGCTCGCCGAGGCGGCGCACGACGGCGATGCGCTGGCGCGCCTGCACAGTGAACTCGACAGCGCCGACGGCTACAGCGCCGATGCGCGGGCGCGCAAGCTGCTGGCCGGGCTGGGCTTTGCCAGCGAGCAGATGGACCGCCCGGTGGCCTCGTTTTCCGGCGGCTGGCGGATGCGCCTGAACCTTGCGCAGACGCTGATGTGCCCCTCGGACCTGATGTTGCTCGACGAGCCGACCAACCACCTGGACCTGGATGCCATCCTCTGGCTGGAAGACTGGCTCAAGGGCTATCCCGGCACGCTGATGCTGATCTCCCACGACCGCGACTTCCTCGACGCGGTGGTCGATCACGTCGCCCACCTGGAGCAGTGCAAGCTGACGCTCTACCGCGGCGGCTACTCGGCCTTCGAGCGCGCCCGCGCCGAGCGCCTGGCCCAGCAACAACAGGCCTACGAAAAGCAGCAGGCGCAGCGGGCGCACATGGAGAGCTTCATCCGCCGCTTCAAGGCGCAGGCGACCAAGGCGCGCCAGGCGCAGAGCCGGATCAAGGCGCTCGAACGCCTCGAGGAGCTGGCGCCTGCCCATGTCGACTCGCCTTTCGACTTCCGCTTTCGCGAAGCCCAGAAGGTTTCGAGCCCCTTGCTCGACCTGTCCGAGGCGCGCCTGGGCTACGGTGACAAGACGGTACTGGAGAAGGTCAAGCTGCAGCTGGTCCCGGGCGCGCGCATCGGCCTGCTCGGGCCCAACGGGGCGGGCAAGTCGACGCTGATCAAGACCCTTGCCGACGAACTGCAGCCGCTCGCCGGCCGGCTGCAGCGCGGCGAGAACCTCGCCATCGGCTACTTCGCCCAGCACCAGCTCGACTCGCTGGACGCCAAGGCCAGCCCGCTGCTGCACCTGCAACGCATCGCCCCGGGCGAGCGCGAGCAGACCTTGCGCGACTTCCTCGGCGGCTTCGATTTCCGCGGCGAGCGCTGCGACGAGCCGGTGGTCAACTTCTCCGGTGGCGAAAAGGCCCGCCTGGCGCTGGCCCTGATCGCCTGGGAGCGGCCGAATCTGCTGCTGCTCGACGAGCCGACCAACCACCTCGACCTGGAGATGCGCCTGGCCCTGACCCTGGCGCTGCAGGATTTCGGTGGCGCGGTGGTGGTGGTGTCCCACGATCGTCACCTGCTCAAGAGCACGACCGACGAATTCCTGCTGGTGGCCGAAGGGCGCATCCGCGAATTCGAGGGCGACCTGGACGATTACGCGCGCTGGCTGGTGGACTTCAGGGCGCGCCAGCAGCCGCTGCCGGCCGAGGCGGCGGGCGACAAGACCGACAAGCGCGCGCAGCGCCAGGCCGCCGCGGCCTTGCGCCAGCAGCTGGCACCGCACAAGCGCCAGGCCGAGAAGCTGGAAAAGGAACTCGGCGCGGTCCAGGAAAAACTCGCCGCCCTCGAGACCCTGCTGGGCGATGCCGGGCTCTACGAGCAGGCGCGCAAGGACGAACTGCGCGAGCGGCTGGCCGAACAGGCCGCGCTCAAGACCCGCGAGGGTGAGCTGGAAGAGGCCTGGCTGGAGGCGCTCGAGACGCTCGAGTCCCTGCAGGCGCAACTGGAGGCCGCGTCGTGAACGACAGCTATTGGCTGATGCTGGTGCGCGAGTGGAGCGAGCCGCTGCTGCTGGGCGGCCAGGTCTTGCTGATCCTGCTGCTGGCCTACCTGCTGCAGCGCCTGGTGGCCCGCGCGCTGGGACGGCTCGGCGAGCGCTACCGGCTGCCTTCCGAGTTCCTGCTGCCCATCCGGGTGGGCTCGCGCTGGTTCATCCTCGGCGGCGCGCTGATCATGGTGCTCGAGCGTTTCGGCGTGTCGGCCACGGTCATGTGGACCGCCTTCTCGGGCTTCGTCGCGGTGGCGGCGGTGGCCTTCTTCGCCATCTGGAGCGTGCTCTCGAACCTGTTCTGCGCGGTGCTGATCCTGCTGGTCGCGCCGTTTCGCCTGGGCGACGTGGTGGAGATCATCGACAGCGCCGACAAACCGGGCGTCAAGGGACGGGTGACGGACATCAACATGCTCTACACCACCCTTGAAGAAACCAACGAGCAGGGCGAAACTGCCCTCGTTCAGGTACCCAACAGCCTGTTCTTCCAGAAAGCCGTGCGGCGCTGGCGCGGTACCGAACTCTCGGCGTTCAACGCCCACCCTCCCTTCGAGAAGTGACCCTGCGCGGGGTGCTCGTGCGCAAGAAGCCGACCTCTGACGCAAGGCATGCCGCTCCCGCCGGGAGCGGTTCTTAATCCGCTGCGGCGGCGGGCGTGACCACCCCACTGCCCTGGCTGCCATCTGGAGAAGATTCATGGCGCTGCATACCTGGCTCGGTTTTCTCGTTGCCTGCTGGATCATCAGCCTGTCGCCGGGCGCCGGCGCCATCGCCTCGATGTCCAGCGGCCTGCAGTACGGCTTCTGGCGCGGCTACTGGAACGCCATCGGCCTGCAGCTCGGCCTGGCGCTGCAGATCGCGATCGTGGCCGCCGGCGTCGGCGCGGTGCTCGCCACCTCGGCACTGGCCTTCAGCCTGATCAAATGGTTCGGCGTGGCCTATCTGGTCTGGCTGGCCATCAAGCAGTGGCAGGCGGTCCCGACCGAATTGCTGGACAGCGATGCGCCGCGCCCGATCGGTCGTCCGCTGAGCCTGGTGATGCGCGGCTTCCTGGTGAACGCCAGCAACCCCAAGGCGGTGGTCTTCATGCTCGCGGTGCTGCCGCAGTTCATCGACCCCCAGCGGCCCTTGCTCGAACAGTACCTGGTCATCGGCGCGACCATGGTGGTGGTCGACCTGATCGTCATGGCCGGCTACACCGGGCTCGCGGCGCGCGTGCTGCGGATGCTGCGTACGCCGCGTCAGCAGCGCCTGATGAACCGGACCTTCGCCTCGCTGTTCGTGGGCGCGGCGGCGCTGCTGGCCACGGTGCGCCGCGCGGTGGCGTAGCGCCGTCGCCCGAACGGAATCCGCGCCCTCGCATCCGAACGCGGGGTCGCGGTACAGGAACGCGGGCTGCCACGCCTGGTGGCCCGGGCAAGACGAGGTTCGATGAATGCGGGTCTGGATCGATGCGGACGCCTGCCCCCGGGCGGCACGCGATCAGGTGGTGAAGTTCGCCTTGAAGCGCGGTTTCGAGGTGGTGCTGGTGGCCGGGCAGAGCCAGGTCAAGCCGGCGTTCGCCTGCGTGAGGCTGATCGTGGTACCCAGCGGCCCGGACGCGGCGGACGACTATCTGGTCGAGCATGCCGTCCCGGGCGAGCTGGTGATCTGCAGCGACGTGCCGCTGGCCGATCGGCTGGTCAAGAAGGGGGTGGCGGCGCTCGATCCGCGGGGTCGCGAGTTCGACGAGCGCAACATGGGCGAGCGCCTGGCGGTGCGCAACCTCTTCACCGACCTGCGCGAGCAGGGGCAGGTCGGGGGCGGCCAGGCGGCTTACGGCGAGCGTGACCGCCAGGCCTTCGCCAACGCGCTGGACCGGCTGCTCACACGTCTGGCGCGGCAGCAGCCGGCGCGCTGAGCGGCGCGGGTGCGCGCTGCGCCAGCCAGTCGACCAGCATGGGCAGCGGCAATGGCCGGCTGAACAGGTAGCCCTGGATCATGTCGCAGCCGTTCTCCTGCAGATAGCTCAGCTGCACCCGGTCTTCCACCCCTTCGGCGACGACCTTGAGCTCCAGCTTGTGCGCCATCGCGATGATCGCGGCCGTGATGGCCCGGTCGCTGTTCTGCTCGTTCAGCTCGACGATGAAGGAGCGGTCGATCTTCAGGGTGTCCACCGGCAGCTTGCGCAGATAGGCCAGCGAGGAATAGCCGCTGCCGAAGTCGTCGATGGAGATCTTGATGCCCTGCGTGCGGATCGCATCGAGGATCTCCACGGCCGAGTTCAGATTGTTCATCAGGGCGTTCTCGGTGACCTCCAGCGTGAGCTTCGAAGGCTCCAGCCCGACCTCGGCGAGCACCGCCGCGATTCCCCGGGGCAGCGCGGCGTTGGAAAGGTTGAGCGCCGAGCAGTTGACCGCCACCCGCAGCCAGTCGTAGCCGATCTTATGCAGATGACGCAGGTCGGCACAGGCGCGCCGGCCCACCCAGGCGTCCAGTTCGGTGACGAAACCGTGCTGCTCGGCCAGCGAGACGAAGCGCTCCGGGCTTATCGGGCCATGCTGCGGATGGCTCCAGCGGGCCAGCGCCTCGAGGCCCAGCACCCGGCCGTCGCGGGCATCGACGATGGGCTGGTAGTGGACTTCGAGCAGGCCTTCGTTGAGCGAGCGGCGAAGGTCCTGTTCCAGGGACAGGTCTTCCCGGGCACGCAGCATCAAGGCCGGATCGAAGCGCAGGCTGCGGTTGCGCCCGCTCGCCTTGCATTGCCCGACCGCGAGCCCGGCGTGCTTGAACAGTTCGTCGAAGCTCGTCCCGTCGAGGGGGTGATGGCTGATGCCGATGCTGGCGGTCAACTGCAGCTGCGCGCCGGCCAGTGCGAAAGGCGGGCGCAGCTGCTCCAGGATTCGTTCCGCCAGCTGCTCGGCCTGCGCGGGGCCGTCGAGCAGCGCGAGGATGCAGAACTCATCGCCGGAGAACCGGGCCAGCACGTCCTTGGGACCGAGCACGCCACGGATGCGCTGGGCGACCTGCTGCAGCGCCAGGTCGCCGGCCCGGTGGCCGAGGCTGTCGTTGATGCGCTTGAAGTTGTCGAGGTCGATGACCAGCACCGACAGACCCTGGTGCGGCTGCTGATGGGCGGCCAGCACCTGGGTCACCATCTGGGTGAAGGCGCGGCCGTTGAACAGGTTGGTCAGCGGATCGTAGTGGGTGATCGCGTTGAGCTGGCTCTCGACCAGATCGAGCACCTGGCGCTGCTCCGCGTAGCGCCGTTCGGCCCAGCTCGCGGCGATCCCGGCGGCGATGATCAGCAGCGCCACCACCGCGATGGCCATGCCCAGGCTGTCCTGGGAGTGGGCGCCAGCGTGGCTGAGGGGTGGAAGCACCTGGTCGGCCGGCACCGCCAGCGTCATCGCGTGCATGCCGGTGAAGTGCATCGAGACGATGGCCAGGCCCATCACCAGGCTGCACAGCACCCGCTGCAGTTGCAGCTGATGGCCGTGCCTGCCGCGGAAGTGGAACGCCAGGACCAGTGCCGCGAGCGAGGCGCCAATGGCGATCAGCACCGAGAGGGCGAAGGTCAGCGGTTCGTAGTAGGTGGTGGCGATCGAGCGTATCGCCGCCATGCCGCTGTAGTGCATGGCGGCGATGCCGACGCCCGCGGCGACGGCGGCCAGCAGGTACTGCGCCGGTGTCAGCCGCTCGCGGCTGAGCAGCCGCATCACCACATAGGACACCGCCACGGCGATCAGCAGCGAGACCAGGGTGATGCGGTGGTCGTAGGCGATCTCGATGGGGGCCTTGAACGCCAGCATGGCGACGAAGTGCATCGACCAGATGCCGCCGCCCAGCGCGAGGGCGCCGACCCAGCGCCAGATTTCGCGGCCACGGCCGCTGACGCTCTGGCCGACCTGGTTGGCCATGACCAGGGCGGTGAAGGCGGCGGCGCTGGCGATCAGGTAGGCGAGCACCACCAGGGAAGGGGAGTGGCTGCTGTCGAGCAGCGCGACATGTCCGGGCGGCATGTCGGATAGAAATTGCAGTGGAACCATGGGCGGCACTCGTGGGCGTAGGCGTTCTGCCTGCTAAGCATGGCGGCGGCGTTCTCCGTCCTGGGACGCGGCTGCGGCTGCGATGCTTATCGGCTGCTCAGCCGCAAAGATAAGTGCCCGTACCGACGGCCACCAGTACTCCTTTCTCGTTGTGCAGTTCCGAGCGCACCACCGCCACCTTGTTGCCCGAGCGCAACAGCGCCGCGCTGGCGCTGAAACGCTCGCCCCGCCCGGGGCGCAGGTAGTCGACGCGCAGGTCGATGGTGCCCAGGCGCGACAGGCTGGCCAGGCGTTCCTCGGTGCTCAGGTGGCGATGCTTCTCGAACGCGCCGACCAGCGCCATGGCGCCGCCGACCACGTCCAGCAGGGAGGCGATCACGCCGCCGTGGAGGATGCCCTGGACAAAGTTGCCGATCAGCTCGGGCTTCATCGGCAGGTGCATCACGACGCGCTCGCTGGAGACCTCATCGAGTTCGATGCCCAGGTTGCGGTTGAACGGGATGCGCTCGAAAAGGTTGCGCACGGCGAGACGTTCCTCGTCGGAGAGGATGAACGGAGCGCTGGTCATGGTGAAGGGTCCGCAGGCCGTATCGGGAGCCTGCACGCTGACGCAACCGACGCCGCTTGACCAGCCGGGAGGCGGGAGCGGCGCGGCGATTGGCAGGATCGCCCTGAAGCGCCGGCCCGGGCGGCCGGCGCGGACGGCCTGGCTCAGGCTTCGGCGGTCATCTCCAGCACGCGGTCGACCAGCTTGTAGATGCCCGAGGCGGCATCGCTGATCGACTGGGCGAGCATGTAGGCCGGGGTGGTGACCAGCTTGCGCTCGCTGTCCTCGATGATGTCGGTGACCTCGCAGGCCTTGTGTTCGGCACCCATCTCGCGCACCGCCGCGGCGGCCGGATCGTCGTCGTGGCCCAGGGTGCAGACCACCCCCGGCCCGAAGATCTGCACCGCCATGGTCGGCGCGATGCAGATCAGGCCGACCGGCTTGCCGGCCTTGGCGAAGGCCTGGGCCACCGACAGCACATCGGGCAGCACGCTGCAGGCGGCACCGTTCTTGGCGAAGTCGGAGAGGTTCTTGGCGGCGCCGAAGCCCCCGGGCACGATCAGCGCGTCGAAGTCCTCGGCGTTGGCCTCGCGCAGGTCCTTGATGTTGCCGCGCGCCAGGCGTGCGGCCTCGACCAGCACGTTGCGCGTCTCGGGCATTTCCTCGCCGGTCAGGTGGTTGACCACGTGCATCTGCGCGATGTTGGGCGCGAAGCACTGGACCTGCGCACCACGCTGATCCAGGCGCAGCAGGGTGGCCACGCTCTCGTAGATTTCCGAACCGTCATACACACCACACCCGGAAAGAATCACGGCGACTTTTTTATTCATGCGGGTACTCCTCAGCGAAAAGGGGCCTACGGCCATGTCGGCGATGCTAATGCCTGGCGACCGCTCAGGTAAGCCCATGATGGTCCTGTCCGTTGGAGTCGCACGGCGGGCCGGTGTTCAGCCTGTCACCGCGTTCGGCTGCGCTTTTCGGTCGCCCGGCGGGGGCGCGCAAAGCACTGGCAGAGCCAGGCCAGGCTGGCCACAATGGGCCGGCTTGCCGATCGCCGCTGGCCTGGGTTGTCATCCAATGGTCATCTGCGCGGCCTATAACTGTCACATTCGCCCGTTCCGCGGGCCTGGAGTCTGTCGTGAGTATCGTTGCCGCCAACCGGATGTTTCCCGCCACTCGCCTGCGTCGCAATCGCCGTGACGACTTCTCCCGTCGTCTGGTGCGGGAAAACGTGCTGACCGTCGACGATCTGATCCTGCCGGTGTTCGTCCTCGACGGCGAGAACCGTCGCGAGCCGGTGCCGTCCATGCCGGGCGTGGAGCGGCTGTCGATCGACCTGCTGCTCGAGGAGGCCGAGGAGCTGGTGGCGCTGGGCATTCCGGCCCTGGCGCTGTTCCCGGTCACCCCGCTGGAGAAGAAATCCCTCGACGCGGCCGAGGCGTGGAATCCCGAGGGCATCGCCCAGCGCGCCACCCGGGCCTTGAGGGCGCGCTTCCCGGAGCTCGGCGTGATCACCGACGTGGCCCTCGATCCCTTCACCACCCACGGGCAGGACGGCATCCTCGACGAGCACGGCTACGTGCAGAACGACGTGACCGTCGACGCGCTGGTCAAGCAGGCGCTTTCCCACGCCGAGGCCGGTGCCCAGGTGGTCGCGCCCTCGGACATGATGGACGGGCGCATCCAGGCGATCCGCGAGGCGCTTGAGCTGGCCGACCACAGCAACGTCAGGATCATGGCCTACTCGGCCAAGTACGCCAGCGCCTACTACGGGCCGTTCCGCGATGCGGTGGGCTCGGCGGCGAACCTCGGCAAGAGCAACAAGAACACCTACCAGATGGACCCGGCCAACGGCGACGAGGCCCTGCACGAGGTTGCCGCGGATTTGTCAGAAGGCGCTGATATGGTCATGGTGAAACCCGGCATGCCGTACCTGGACATCCTCTGGCGGGTCAAGGATGCCTATCGCGTGCCGACATTCGTCTACCAGGTCAGTGGCGAATACGCGATGCACATGGCGGCGATCCAGAACGGCTGGCTCAGCGAGGCGGTGATCCTCGAATCGCTGACCGCCTTCAAGCGGGGCGGGGCCGATGGCATCCTCACCTATTTCGCCAAACAGGCGGCACAACAATTGAGACAGGGCCACTAAGCCCTCCGAGGCGAGACGATGACGAACGAAGGACTCAGCGAAGCCGAACTGCGCGAAACCACGCCTCCGGACCTGGAGACGCCGGCCGCCGTGCCGGCGATCGAGCCCGAGCCGGTGCTCGAGGCGCCGCCGCCGGCCCCTGCGCCGGTTCCCGGGGTGGATGACAGCAGCCTGTACATCCACCGCGAGCTGTCGCAGCTGCAGTTCAACATCCGCGTGCTCGAGCAGGCGCTCGACGAGTCCTACCCGTTGCTCGAGCGGCTCAAGTTCCTGCTGATCTTCTCCAGCAACCTCGACGAGTTCTTCGAGATTCGCGTGGCCGGGCTGAAGAAGCAGATCAACTTCGCCCGCGAGCAGGCCGGCGCCGACGGCCTGCAGCCGCACCAGGCGCTGGCGCGGATCTCCGAGCTGGTCCACGAGCAGGTCGACCGGCAGTACGCGATCCTCAACGACGTGGTGTTCCCGGCGCTGGCCAAGCACCAGATCAGCTTCATCCGTCGTCGTCACTGGACCACCAAGCACAAGGCCTGGGTGCGGCGGTTCTTCCGCGACGAAATCGCGCCGATCATCACGCCCATCGGCCTCGATCCGACGCACCCCTTCCCGCTGCTGGTCAACAAGAGCCTGAACTTCATCGTCGAGCTCGAGGGCATCGACGCTTTCGGGCGCGACTCGGGCCTGGCGATCATTCCTGCGCCGCGCTCGCTGCCGCGGGTGATCCGGGTGCCGGAAGACGTCGGTGGGCCGGGGGCGAACTACATCTTCCTCTCCTCGATGATCCACGCCCACGCCGACGACCTGTTCCACGGCATGAAGGTCAAGGGCTGCTATCAGTTCCGCCTGACCCGCAACGCCGACCTTTCGGTGGACACCGAGGACGTCGAGGACCTGGCGCGCGCGCTGCGTGGCGAGCTGTTCTCGCGCCGCTACGGTGACGCGGTGCGCCTGGAAGTCGCCGACACCTGCCCCAAGCACCTGTCGGACTTCCTGCTCCGGCAGTTCAACCTCGGCGAGAGCGAGCTGTATCAGGTCAACGGCCCGGTCAACCTCACCCGGCTGTTCAGCATCACCGGGCTGGACAGCCATCCGGAGCTGCAATACGCGCCGTTCACCCCGGCGATCCCCAGGCTGCTGCAGAACAGCCAGAACATCTTCAGCGTGGTCGGCAAGCAGGACATCCTGCTGATGCATCCCTTCGAGTCGTTCACCCCGGTGGTCGACCTGCTGCGCGAAGCGGCCAAGGACCCTTGCGTGCTGGCCGTCAAGCAGACGCTGTACCGCTCCGGGGCCAACTCGGAGATCGTCGATGCGCTGGTCGAGGCGGCGCGCAACGGCAAGGAGGTGACCGCGGTCATCGAGCTGCGCGCGCGGTTCGACGAGGAGTCCAACCTGCAGCTGGCCAGCCGCCTGCAGGCGGCCGGCGCGGTGGTGATCTACGGGGTGGTGGGCTACAAGACCCACGCCAAGATGATGCTCATCCTGCGTCGCGAGAACGGCGAGCTGCGCCGCTACGCCCACCTCGGCACCGGCAACTACCACGCAGGCAACGCACGGCTGTACACCGACTACAGCCTGCTGACCTCCGACGAGGCGCTCTGCGAGGACGTCTCCAAGCTGTTCAGCCAGCTGATCGGCATGGGCAAGACCATGCGCATGAAGAAGCTGCTGCACGCGCCCTTCACCCTGAAGAAGACGTTGCTGGACATGATCGCCCGCGAGACCCAGCACGCCAGCGAAGGCAAGGCCGCGCACATCATGGCCAAGGTCAACTCGCTGACCGATCCGAAGATCATCCGCGCCCTCTACAAGGCCAGCCAGGCCGGGGTGCGCGTCGACCTGGTGGTGCGCGGCATGTGCTGCCTGCGTCCCGGGATCGCCGGCGTCTCGCACAACATCTACGTGCGTTCGATCATCGGCCGCTTCCTCGAGCACAGCCGGGTGTTCTATTTCCTCAACGACGGCGACGAGAAGCTCTATCTCTCCAGCGCCGACTGGATGGAGCGCAACCTCGACCGGCGCGTGGAGACCTGCTTCCCGGTCGAAGGCAAGAAGCTGGTCACGCGGGTCAAGCGCGAGCTGGAAACCTATCTGAGCGACAACACCCAGAGCTGGGTACTGCAGCCCGACGGCAGTTACGTGCGCAATACACCGAGTGGCAATGCCAACCCGCGGGTGGCCCAGGCGACCTTGCTGGACAAGCTCACGACGCCGCAGGTCAGCGCCCGCTGATCGACGCCAGGCAGGCCCTCAGCGAACGCTGAGGGTGAAGTCGATGCGCTTGAGCCACTCCGCTTCCTGGTCGAAATCGGCCTGGGTCAGCGGGTTGTTGGCCAGCCAGCCTTCGGGGAAGGCGATGTCCAGGCTGTCGTCGCCGGCGCTCAGCTGGCAGGTCGGCGCCTGCTGCGGGCCGCGGATGTGGTGGAAGAGGATCGCGAAACGCAGCAGCACGCACAGGCGCGTGAGCTGGATGCCGTCGCTGGTGAGTTCCTCGAACTTCTGCTTGGGGATGTTGCGGCGATGGCCGCGTACCAGCAACGCCAGCATCTGCTGGTCCTGACGCGAGAAGCCGGGCAGATCCGAATGCTCGATCAGGTAGGCGCCGTGCTTGTGGTAGTGATAGTGGGCGATGTCCAGGCCGACTTCATGCACCCGCGCGGCCCAGGCGAGCAGCTCGCGATGCCAGTCCTGATCCAGTCCCCAGGCTTCTGCGACCTGGTCGAAGGCCTCCAGCGCCTTGGCTTCGACGCGCGCCGCCTGCTCGGTGTCGACGTGATAGCGCTCCATCAGCGAGCCCAGGGTGCGCTCGCGGACATCCTCGTGATGGTGGCGGCCCACCAGGTCGTAGAGCACGCCTTCGCGCAGCGCGCCTTCGGAGTGGGTCATGCGGGTCAGCTCGAGGGCGTCGAACACCGCTTCGAGGATCGCCAGACCCGCCGGGAAAATGCTGCGGCGGTCCGGCTTGACCCCTTCCAGGTCGATGCGCTCGACCTCGCCGAGCTTGATCAGCCGGCGTTTGAGCCAGGCCAGGCCTTCGGCGTTGACCTCGCCGCTGCCATGGCCGCCGCCCTTGATCGCCAGGCCCACGGCACGGATGGTCCCCGAGGCGCCCACCGCCTCCTGCCAGCCGAGGCGGCGCAGGCCGTGCTCGATGCCCATCAGTTCCAGGCGCGCGGCGGTGTAGGCCTGGGCGTAGCGCGCCGCGGTGATCTTGCCGTCGCGGAAATAACGCTGGGTGAAGCTGACGCAGCCCATCTGCAGGCTCTCGCGCAGCAGCGACTCGAAATGCTGGCCGATGATGAATTCGGTGCTGCCGCCGCCGATGTCGACCACCAGGCGCTTGCCCGGCGCGCCGGGAAAGGTGTGGGAAACGCCCAGATAGATCAGCCGCGCTTCCTCGCGTCCGGAAATCACCTCGACCTGGTGGTTCAGGATTTTCTCGGCCCGGCGGATGAACTCGTCCCGGTTGCGCGCCTCGCGCAGGGCGTTGGTGCCGACGATGCGGACCGCGCCATCGGGTAGGTGATTGACCAGCTGGGCGAAGCGCCGCAGGCAGTCCAGGCCACGCTGCATCGCTTCCTCGGTGAGCTGGCGGTCTTCGGTGATGCCCGCCGCCAGCTGCACCTTCTCGCCGAGACGCTCGAGAATCCGCATCTCGTCGTTGCTGGTGCGAGCGAGCACCATGTGAAAGCTGTTCGAGCCCAGGTCGATCGCGGCGATCAGAGGCGAAGTCTCGGCGGGGAGTCGGAGCATGGACATTTCTCGATGCAAAACGCTGACATCCTGACACGATAGGCGGCTGTCGCCAACGCGAACGGCCATCTTGTCGCAGCCCTCCACCGGCCAGATCGGCATGGTGATCGGGCATTTCGATCCTCGCTGAGCCGTCCCGTTCATTGATTTTTTGCGCTTGACTCATTGGAAGGCTCAATGGCTTGCTGCTTCCGGTAGGAATGAAGCCGGGCTATGATGGCCGACACTTTTTGGTTTCCGACCCCGGAGAAAATCCATGAGCGAATACATCACCAAAGTCAGCGACAGCAGTTTCGAACAGGATGTTCTCCAGGCTGAAGGCCCCGTCCTGGTGGACTATTGGGCCGAATGGTGCGGCCCGTGCAAGATGATCGCCCCGGTTCTGGACGAGATCGCCAAGGACTATCAGGGCAAGCTGAAGGTGTGCAAGCTGAACATCGACGAGAACCAGGAAACCCCGCCCAAGTACGGCGTACGGGGCATCCCGACCCTGATGCTGTTCAAGAACGGCAGCGTCGAGGCGACCAAGGTCGGCGCGCTGTCGAAGTCGCAACTGGCGGCTTTCCTCGACAGCAACATCTGAGCCCGCCCGGGTTCGACGCGTCATCCCAAAGGCCCTGCGCAAGGCGGGGCCTTTTTTCTATTCCATGGCTAGACGCTCCGATTGTGCGGTGATAGATTCGGCACTGCGGCGCTTCTTTCGTCGCCCCCTGCATGCCGTCGCCGACGCACTCCTGCCCGACTGAGTACAGCGAACCTGTTCGCTGCCTGCTGCGCGGCTTCTCAAGCTAAACGCTTTCTTCATCCTTCCTGATCTCTCTCTATGAATCTGACCGAACTCAAGCAAAAGCCCATCACCGAACTGCTGGAAATGGCCGAACAGATGGGCATCGAAAACATGGCCCGTTCGCGCAAGCAGGACGTCATTTTCTCGCTGCTGAAAAAGCACGCGAAGAGCGGTGAAGAGATTTCCGGTGACGGCGTCCTCGAGATCCTCCAGGACGGCTTCGGTTTCCTGCGCTCGGCGGACTCTTCCTACCTGGCCGGCCCGGACGACATCTACGTCTCGCCGAGCCAGATCCGCCGCTTCAACCTGCGCACCGGCGACACCATCGTCGGCAAGATCCGCCCGCCGAAGGAAGGCGAGCGTTACTTCGCCCTGCTCAAGGTCGACTCGATCAACTACGATCGGCCGGAGAACGCGAAGAACAAGATCCTCTTCGAGAACCTGACCCCGCTGTTCGCCAACAAGCGCCTGACCATGGAAGCCGGCAACGGCTCCACCGAGGACCTCACCGGACGGGTGATCGACCTCTGCGCGCCGATCGGCAAGGGCCAGCGCGGCCTGATCGTCGCCCCGCCGAAAGCGGGCAAGACCATCATGCTGCAGAACATCGCCAGCAACATCACCCGCAACAACCCCGAGTGCCATCTGATCGTCCTGCTGATCGACGAGCGCCCGGAAGAAGTGACCGAAATGCAGCGCACCGTGCGCGGCGAAGTGGTCGCCTCCACCTTCGACGAGCCGCCGACCCGCCACGTGCAGGTCGCCGAGATGGTGATCGAGAAGGCCAAGCGCCTGGTCGAGCACAAGAAGGACGTGGTCATCCTGCTCGATTCCATCACCCGCCTGGCGCGTGCCTACAACACCGTGATCCCGAGCTCCGGCAAGGTGCTCACCGGTGGTGTCGACGCCCATGCCCTGGAAAAGCCCAAGCGCTTCTTCGGCGCCGCGCGCAACATCGAGGAAGGCGGTTCGCTGACCATCATCGCCACCGCGCTGGTTGAAACCGGCTCGAAGATGGACGAGGTGATCTACGAGGAATTCAAGGGCACCGGCAACCTGGAACTGCAACTGGACCGTCGTATCGCGGAAAAGCGCGTGTTCCCGGCAATCAACATCAACCGTTCCGGCACCCGTCGCGAAGAGCTGCTGACCAGCGAGGAAGAGCTGCAGCGCATCTGGATCCTGCGCAAACTGCTGCATCCGATGGACGAAATCGCCGCGATCGAGTTCATGCTCGACAAGCTCAAGGACACGAAGACCAACGACGAGTTCTTCATGTCGATGAAGCGCAAGTAACGCGCGAGCCGTTGTCACACGAGGCCGGGGAAACCCGGCCTTCGTTTATCCGCAGGTTTTGGATCGCACGCCTTCAAGGCTAAACTTTGCGCCCCGACCCGCACGCCCCTGCGAGGCACATGCATGCAGTATCGCGATCTGCGCGACTTTATCCGCGGTCTGGAAGAGCGCGGCGACCTCAAGCGCATCCAGACCCCCATCTCGCCCGTTCTCGAAATGACCGAAATCTGCGACCGCACGCTGCGCAAGCAGGGGCCGGCGCTGCTGTTCGAGAAGCCGGTGGGCTTCGACATGCCGGTGCTCGGCAACCTGTTCGGGACGCCGGGGCGCGTGGCGCTCGGCATGGGCGCCGATGAGGTGTCGCAGTTGCGGGAGATCGGCAAGCTGCTGGCCTTCCTCAAGGAGCCGGACCCGCCGAAGGGCCTGAAGGACGCCTGGTCCAAGCTGCCGATGTTCAGGAAGGTCCTGTCCATGGCGCCCAAGGTGCTCAAGGATGCGCCCTGCCAGGAGGTGGTGATCGAAGGGGAGGACGTCGATCTGGGCCAGTTGCCGGTGCAGACCTGCTGGCCGGGCGACGCCGGGCCGCTGATAACCTGGGGCCTGACGGTCACCCGGGGGCCGCACAAGGAGCGGCAGAACCTCGGCATCTATCGTCAGCAGGTGATCGGGCGCAACAAGGTGATCATGCGCTGGCTCAGCCACCGCGGCGGCGCGCTGGACTTTCGCGACTGGTGCGAGAAGTTTCCGGGCAAGCCCTATCCGGTCGCCGTCGCCCTGGGCGCCGATCCGGCCACCATACTCGGTGCGGTCACGCCGGTCCCCGACTCGCTGTCCGAATACGCCTTCGCCGGCCTGCTGCGCGGGCACAAGACCGAACTGGTCAAGTGCCGGGGCAGCGACCTGCAGGTGCCGGCCAGCGCCGAGATCGTCCTGGAAGGGCACATCTACCCGGGCGAGATGGCTGACGAGGGGCCTTACGGCGACCACACCGGCTACTACAACGAGGTCGACCGCTTCCCGGTCTTCACCGTCGAGCGCATCACCCGGCGCCGCGATGCGATCTACCACAGCACCTACACCGGCCGTCCGCCGGATGAGCCGGCGATTCTCGGCGTGGCGCTGAACGAGGTGTTCGTGCCGATCCTGCAGAAGCAGTTCCCGGAAATCACCGACTTCTACCTGCCGCCCGAGGGCTGCTCCTACCGCATGGCGGTGGTGACCATGAAGAAGCAGTACCCCGGCCACGCCAAGCGGGTGATGCTGGGCGTCTGGAGCTTCCTGCGCCAGTTCATGTACACCAAGTTCGTCATCGTCACCGACGACGATATCAACGCGCGGGACTGGAACGACGTGATCTGGGCCATCACCACGCGCATGGACCCCAAGCGCGACACGGTGATGATCGACAACACGCCGATCGACTACCTCGACTTCGCCTCGCCGATCTCCGGCCTGGGCAGCAAGATGGGGCTCGACGCGACCCACAAGTGGCCGGGCGAAACCTCGCGCGAATGGGGCCGCGCCATCGTCCAGGACGAGGCGGTCAAGCGCCGGGTCGACGAACTCTGGTCCCAGCTGGGAATCGACTGACTGATAGCGTCGCCGCGCGCGGTGACGCTCCACTTGCTGCATGGGAACGACTTTTCGATGAGAGTGACGCTGCAACCTTCCGGCGCCGTGCTTGAGACCCTGCCCGGCGAGCGCATCCTCGACGCGGCCAGGCGCCTGGGCTACGAAAGCCCACACAGCTGTCGCAACGGCAATTGCCTGGTGTGCGCTGCACTGCTGGTGGAGGGGCGCGTCCAGCAGGGATTCGAGGCGATCGAGCAGGGCGAGTTGCTGACCTGCCAGGCCGTGCCGCTGGAAGACTGCGTGCTGCACTGGGACGGCGTGCTGGCGCCCGGCGAGCTGCCGGTGCGCGAGCTGACCTGCCAGGTGCTCGGTTGCGAGGCGGTCGGCGGCGACGTGTTTCGCGTGCGGCTGTTGGCGCCGGCCGGCAAGGCGCCGCGCTATCACGCCGGGCAATACCTGCTGCTGCAACGCCAGGACGGTGAGTTCACCGCGTTTTCCCTGGCCTCGGCGCCGCAATCGGGCCGCGAACTCGAGTTGCACATTCTCGCACGCGACGAGACCAACGTCGGGTTGATCGAGCACCTGCGCACCCAGGGCAGCGTGCGGGTGAAGATGCCGTTCGGCGACACCCACCTGGCCGAACTGCCCGACGGGCCGCTGGTGCTGATCGCGGCCGGCACCGGCATGGCGCAGATGCACAGCCTGGTCGAGTACTGCCGCGCCGCCGGTTTCGCCCACCCGGTGCACCTGTACTGGGGGGCGCGCCAGCCGGACGATTTCTATCGCATCGCCAGCTGGGAGCAGTGGCTGCAGACGCCCAACCTGACCCTGCACCAGGTGGTCAGCGATGTCTGCGGCTGGGAAGGGCGCTGCGGCCTGTTGCACGAAGCGATCCGCGAGGATTTCCCCGACCTGCGAGCGCTGCACGTCTACGCCAGCGGCTCGCCGGCGATGGTCTACGGCACGCTCGATGCGCTGGTCGAAGCCGGCATGGACGCGCACCAGATGCGCGCCGACGTGTTCGCCTACGCCCCTCGGGACTGACCGGGTGCGACGACCGGGGCGGTCGTCGCGGCCCGCGGCTCAGGCTGCCCCGGCCGGCGGCAGCGGTTCGATGGGTACGCTGGTACGGTCGTTCAGGTGCAGCATCTTGCGCAGCCTGACCGGTATCGACTTGGCCGCCGGTACCTTGCTGCGTTCGGCATGGTGCCAGACCGGCAGCAGCGCGTTGCACTCGGGGTAGTAGCCGGCGCAGCAGCCTTCGGGAATGTCGTAAGGCGTCACCCGCAGGGGCGCGACGACACGGTGCACGCCGTCGTCGGTGA
This sequence comes from Stutzerimonas nosocomialis, assembly GCF_005876855.1. Lineage (GTDB taxonomy): Bacteria > Pseudomonadota > Gammaproteobacteria > Pseudomonadales > Pseudomonadaceae > Stutzerimonas > Stutzerimonas nosocomialis. The sequence goes on from NZ_QLAE01000011.1 coordinate 59,050, forward strand.
CCGTGATCGCCTCGACCTTGTCGCCTTCGGCAAGCCCCAGCCGGCCGATGTCGTTGCGGTTCATCATGATCACCGCGCGGGTGCCGTTGATGCCGCGGAAGCGGTCGTTGTAGCCGTAGACGGTGGTGTTGAACTGGTCGTTGCTGCGCAGCGTCATCAGTTGCAGCACGTCGCGCCGTTCATGGCCGCCTTTTTCGGTGTCGGGGTCTTCGCAAAGCGACGGCGGGTTGATGAAGTTCGCCTTGCCGGTCTCGGTGGCCCACTCGCGTTTGCTGACCCCGAGCGGCCGGTGGAAACCGCCCGGCTCCATCATCCGTACGTTGAAGTCGTGGAAGATGTCCGGATAGCTCTCGGCGATGGCATCGCGGATCAGGTTGTAATCGGCGACCCAGGCATCCCAGTCGAGCTTCGGATTCGGCGCCACGGCCGCCTTGGCCAGGCGCGCCACGATCGCGGGTTCGGAGAGCAGCCCGTCGTGGGCTGGCGTGGCCACGCCGCGCCAGGCGCGGATGCAGCCGGTGCTGTCCTCGGTGGTGTTGTACTGCTCGCCGCTGGCCTGCCGGTCGATCTCCGTGCGACCCAGGCACGGCAGGATGTAGCTCACTTCGCTGGTGATCAGGTGGGTGCGATTGAGCTTGGTCGCCACCTGTACCGACAGGCGCATCCGGCGCCAGGCCGGTTCCATCTGCAGCGTGTCGGGAATGGCCCGTACGAAGTTGCCGCCCATCGCGACGAAGCCCTTGATCCGGCCCGCCAGGATGCCTTCGCAGGCCTCGACGGTGTTGACGCCGTCGTCGCTCGGCGGCTCGAAGCCGAACTGGCGACGCAGGTTATCCGCCGGCACCTTCGCCGCCTTCTCGGTGATGCCCACGGTGCGCTGGCCCTGGACATTGGAGTGGCCGCGCACGGGCAGGATGCCGGCGCCTTCCTTGCCCATGTTGCCGCGCAGCAGCAACAGGTTGACTAGCATCTGGATGGTCTGCACGCCGTAGCGGTGCTGGGTCAGGCCCATGCCGTAGGCCGCGATCACCCGTTCGCAGGACGCGTAGCTGCGTGCGGCGGACTCCATCGCGCCGCGGCTCAGCCCCGAACGACGCTCGAGCTGCGGCCAGTCGTAGCCGCGCACGGTGCGTTCGAAGTCCTCGAAACCGTGGGTGTGCTGTTCGATGAAGGCGACGTCGAGTACCCGTGGCGTGCCGGCGGCGATCGCCTGGTCGTCCAGGTCGAACAGCGCCTTGCACATGCCCGCGATGGCGGCGATGTCGCCCCCGATCTGCAGCTGGTGATACTGGGTGCTGATCACCGTCTCCTTCGGCGTGACCATCTCGGCCGGTGACTGCGGATTGGCGAAACGCTCCAGGCCGCGTTCGCGGATCGGGTTGAAGGTGATGATCGGTGCGCCGCGCTCGCGCGCCTCCTGCAACTGGTGGAGCATGCGCGGGCTGGAGGTGCCGGTGTTCTGGCCGAAGAACAGCATGCCGTCCATTTTTTTCATGTCGTGCAGGGTGACGGTCGCCACCGGCACGCCGATGCTTTCGGGCAGCGCCACCGAGGTGCTTTCGTGGCACATGTTCGAGCTGTCGGGCAGGTTGTTGGTGCCATACATACGCGCCAGGACCCCGAACATGTAGGCCGTCTCCAGCGACGCGCGACCGGACATGTAGAAGACCACCTCGTCCGGATCGGCCATCGCCTTGAGTTCGCGACCGATTTCCTCGAATGCCTGGTCCCAGCTGACCGGCTGATAGCGGTCGCTGGCCGCGTCGTAGCGCATGGGATGGGTCAGCCGGCCCTGGCGCTCGAGGTCGAAGTCGGCCCAGTTGAGCAGCTCGGTGACCGGGTGCGCGGCAAAGAACTCCGGCCCGCAACGCTGGCTGGTGTTCTCCCAGGCCGTGGCCTTGGCGCCGTTCTCGCAGAACTCCAGCGGTTTGGCCGGATGCGGTTTGGCCCAGGCGCAGCTGACGCAGGCGAACCCTTCGACCGCCTTGTTCTGCTTGAGCAGCAGCGAGGCGTTCTTCGGCGAGACCTTCTGCCGGATCAGGATATTGGCCACGGAATAGGCGGAGCCCCATCCGCCCGCGGGTGCTGTGTAGGGCTTGAAGTTCGGCTTGCTCACGTCGTTCCCCTGTTCTGGCGCTCGGCGCGCGATGGGTTTCCTTGTTACGACGTGGCCTTCTGTCGATCGTTCAGACGATTCGCCGAGCGGGGCGGCCGGGCAAAGGCCTGATACAAAAGCAGCTGTCAGCGGGTGGGGAAACCGAGCTGCCGCCAGCCTTCGTAGACCGCCACCGCCACGGTGTTGGACAGGTTCAGGCTGCGGCTGTCCGGTTGCATCGGCAGCCGCAGGCGCTGCGACTCGGGAAAGGCGTCGCGGATCTCGGGCGGCAGGCCCCGGCTCTCCGGGCCGAACAGGAAGGCATCGCCGCGCCGGAAGCTCACCTCGTGGAAGGGCTGCGAGCCCTTGGTGGTGAAGGCGAACAACCGGGGGCCGTCCTCCGATGGGACGCTGCCGGGGCGGGGCAGGCCGAGCAGCGCCAGGCAGCTGTCCAGATCCGGATGACGCTGCAGGGGCGCATATTCGTGATAATCCAGCCCGGCGCGGCGCAGGCGCTTGTCGTCCAGTTCGAAGCCCAGCGGCTCGATCAGGTGCAGGCCGCACCCGGTGTTGGCGCAGAGCCTGATAATGTTGCCGGTATTGGGCGGAATCTCCGGCTGGAAGAGGATCACGTGGAACATGCAGGGCACCGATAGGGAAGACGACCGTCATTCTACTGCGCCGGAGGACCCGCGGCCGCGTCTGTGGCGTCGCTTCCTGGCCTCGCTGGCCCTGATCGGCCTGCTGGTGGGGGTGATGATCGGTCGGCTCACGGCGCCCGGGCCGGTGGAGCTGCTGGCGGTCGAACCCTTCGGCGAGGGGGTGCAGCTCTGGTTCAGCCGCGAGCCGCCGCGTCAGGAGCAGCATCTGGAGGGCGCCTTCGCCATGCTCTTCGAGTCGAAGGGGGAGGCGAGCAATGGCCGGCTGGACGGCGCGGCGGGCATCGTCAGCTGGCGGCTGCAGAACACCGAGCGCGGCCTGCTGCTGCACTTCGTCGCCACCCGCCCGTTGCGCGCGACCCTGGACGAAGGCGAGGAGAAGGGGCGCTGGGGCCTGAGGGTTTCCCTCGCGCCGCAATGACGGCGGAAACGAAAAGCCCGGCGGATGCCGGGCTTTTTCGCAGGGTGGTCAGGCGTCGTCGCCTTCCTCGTCGTCGGCCCCGTCGATGCGCATGCCCAGTTCCTTGATCTTGCGGGTCAGGGTGTTGCGCCCCCAGCCGAGCAGGATCGCCGCGTCGCGCCGCCGCCCGGCGGTGTGCTTGAGGGCGGTCTCGATCATGATCCGCTCGAAGGCCGGCACCGCCTCGTCGAGCAGGTTGGACTGGCCGCGCGCCAGGGCCTGATCGGCCCAGTGGCGCAACGCCTGCTCCCAGTTGTTCGCCGGCTGCGCGTCGGCCGGCTGACTGAGCAGTTCCGGCGGCAGGTCGTCGACGTGCACTTCGCGGCCGGAGGCCATCACGGTGATCCAGCGGCAGGTGTTTTCCAGCTGGCGGACGTTGCCCGGCCAGGGCAGGTGGCGCATGTAGTCTTCGGTCTGCGGCTTGAGCAGCTTGGGTTCGACCGACAGCTCCTGGGCGGCGCTGGCGAGGAAGTGCCGGGCCAGCGCCGGGATGTCCTCGCGGCGGTCCGCCAGGCGCGGGATGTGGATGCGGATGACGTTCAGACGATGGAACAGGTCTTCGCGGAACTTGCCCGCCTGCACCAGCCCTTCGAGGTTCTGGTGGGTGGCGGCGATGATGCGCACGTCGACCTTCACCGGCGTGTGCCCGCCGACCCGGTAGAACTCCCCGTCGGCCAGCACGCGCAGCAGGCGGGTCTGGGTGTCGGCCGGCATGTCGCCGATCTCGTCGAGGAACAGGGTGCCACCGTCGGCCTGTTCGAAACGGCCGCGGCGCTGGTTGGCGGCGCCGGTGAAGGCGCCTTTCTCGTGGCCGAACAGCTCCGACTCCATCAGGTCCTTCGGGATCGCGGCCATGTTCAGGGCGATGAAGGGCGATGCGGCGCGCGGGCTGTGACGATGCAGGGCGTGGGCGACCAGCTCCTTGCCGGTGCCCGATTCGCCGTTGATCAGCACCGTGATGTTGGAATGCGACAGGCGTCCGATGGCGCGGAACACCTCCTGCATCGCCGGCGCCTCGCCGATGATCTCGGGGGTGCGGTGCAGGTCGGCGGGCGCCTGGAGGCCCTGCTGTTCCTGGGCGTGCTGGTTGGCGCGCTTGACCAGCGAGACCGCCTCGTCGACGTCGAACGGCTTGGGCAGGTATTCGAAAGCGCCGCCCTGGTAGGAAGCCACCGCGCTGTCGAGGTCCGAATGGGCCGTCATGATGATCACGGGCAGGCGCGGGTAGTGCTCGCGGATCTGCGCCAGCAGGTCGAGGCCGCTGGCGCCCGGCATGCGGATGTCGGAAATGATCACGTCCGGCTGCTGGCGCGCCAGGCGGCCGAGCACGCCGTCGGCGCTGTCGAAGCTCTGGGTGGTCATGCCCTCCTGCTGCAAGGCTTTCTCCAGTACCCAGCGGATGGAGCGGTCGTCATCTACGATCCAGACGGTTTCGCTTCGGCTCATGGGGCGAGGGCTCCTTGTTCGAGCGGCAGGAAGACCGAGAAGGTGGTATGGCCGGGATGGCTCTCACACTCGATCAGACCCTGGTGCTGACTGATGATGTTCTGGGTTATGGCCAGGCCGAGCCCGGTGCCGTCGGGGCGGCCACTGACCATCGGATAGAAGAGGGTGTTCTGCAGCTCGGCCGGGATGCCCGGCCCGTTGTCCTGGATCTCGATGCGGGTCACCAGCCGGTGGCGGATATGGCCGATGGTGAACTGGCGCAGGGTGCGGGTGCGCAGCGTGATGCGGCCGAGCCCCAGGTCGCTCTGGCTGGCCAGCGCCTGCATGGCGTTGCGCACGATGTTGAGCACCGCCTGGATCATCTGCTCGCGATCCATCAGGACTTCGGGAATGCTCGGGTCGTAGTCGCGCACCAAAATGAGGCCACCCTGGCACTCGGCTTCGATCAGGTTGGCGACGCGCTCGAGCACTTCGTGGATGTTGGTCATCGACAGCGACGGCAGTTTGTTCGAACCGAGCATGCGGTCGACCAGGTTACGCAGGCGGTCGGCCTCTTCGATGATCACTTCGGTGTAGTCGCGCAATTGTTCGTCGGGCAGCTCTCGGGCGAGCAGTTGCGCGGCGCCCCGGATGCCACCCAGCGGGTTCTTGATCTCGTGGGCCAGGCCGCGCACCAGCATCTTGGTGGTTTCCTGCTTGGACAGCTGGGCTTCTTCCTTGGTGATGCGCAGCAGTCGGTCGCGGGGATGCACTTCGAGCAGCAGCATGGTTTCCCGGCGGCCGAGAATCGGCGTCACCGCATAGTCCACGGTCAGGCTGTTGCCGTTTCCCGAACTCAGCACCGCCTCGCGCTTGGTGAACGGGTGGGCCTCCTGCACGGCCTGGCGCAGCGCGGCCAGGGCTTCGGGCGACTCGGTGAACAGCTCGCTGATGAACTGACCGTGGCTACGCTGTCCGCTCACCGCCAGCAGCATCTCGGCGGCCGGGTTCATGTACTCCAGGCGCAGCTTGGAGTTGAGCAGCAGCGTCGCCGTGGTGAGATTCTCCAGCAGCAGGCTCTGTAGGGCGTCGTTGATCATGGCTTGTCTGCATTCGGTGGATGAGCATGAAATGCAAGAAGCAAACCAAAGCGCGCCATAGCGGCGCAGGCCTGCGTAGCGCGGCGCCCCTCAAAGCGCGCGCTGAACCAAAATGGTGTTTGAAAGGCGGGAAAGCAAGCAGTTGCACCAATAAAGTGCGGGCGACGATCAGAAAAAGGGCAGGATGCTCATGCCGCCTTTGTCCTTGGGCTTGTCCTTGATCGGACATTCGGGTCGCACGCCGTAATCATCCTTCTTGCAAGGATTGACTATGCGCTTCTGGGCCAGCGAGACGCGCCTCATGTGGAAGGGCTGGTTGGGCGTCTTTTCCAGGATGCGTCCGCCCTGGTCGATGATCTCGACCGAGATGTGGTGGGTGCCGCGATCGATGTTGCTAAGGGCGAAAACCGGGCTGCGGCCGGGCGATCCGCTGACCTGCCCGTCGAGGATCAGGCGGTAGGCATGGCCTTCCTGCAGGGCGGGATCGCTGGTGGCGGTCACGATCAGGTCGCCGGCGTTGTTGTTGATCGTCGCGTCCGGGCTGGGCACCAGAATCCGCAGCAGCCCATAGGGCAGCGCCGGTTCGGGCTTTTTGTCGGCCGCCTGGGGTGGCGGCGAGAGGCGGCGCGTCTGCGGTGCCGGCATGGCGTTGGGCGGCGTCAGTTCGATGACCTTTGCCCCCTTGGTCGGCTGGTCGGTGAAGACCCGATTGCCGTCCTGGTCGATGTAGGTATAGACCTGGGCCAGGGCCAACGGGCTGAACAGCATCAGGCACAGAAGCAGACGACGCATGGGAGTCACGGCCCTTTCTTGGGAGGCGCGGGCGGTGTCGGTTTCGGGCGCAGCGCCGGGCTGCTGGTGTTGACCCGCTGGATGGTGAAGGTCTCCGGCGCGCTCTGCTGGATCGAACGGCCGTCAGCCAGCACCTCGACGGCCAGGCTGTGCTCACCGCGATCGACGTTGACCAGCTGCAGCATCGGCACGTTGCTCGGTTGTCCGTAGGGTTGCCCGTCGAGCAGCAGGCGCAGGCTGTGGCCCGGGCGAAGTGCGGGCTCGAGCGATACGCCGACGCTGAAGGTGCCGTTGTTGGCGCGCAGCGCTTCCTCGTCCGGAATGCCGACCAGCGCCAGCTGCGAGTAGGGCGCGGCGGCCTTGGCCCTCTCGCTGTCCGATGGCAGCGGTGGCGGCGGGGCGGGGGTCTTGATGTCGACGGTATTGGTGGGCGGCAGCTCGACCGACTCCGCGCTCACGCCGTCCGGCGGCTGGTTGGTGAAGACCGTGTTGCCGTTGGCATCCGTGTATTTGTAGATCTGTGCCGCGGCTGGCAGGGCCGCGAGCAGCATCAGGCTGGCGAGCAGGGCGCGCATGTCCGGTCTCCCGTCGAGGTGAGTGGCTAAGATTGCACCGGCACCGTTCGCTGGCAAGCGCAACGACATGGCGGTGTGAGCCCGTGCCCGTTGTCCGGCGCAAACGAAAGAGGCCTCCCGAAGGAGGCCTCTCGTCACGCGTGTGCCGCCGGGATCAGACGCTGTAGTACAGGTCGTATTCGAGCGGGTGTACGAAGGTGCGGACCTTGATTTCCTCGGCCGCCTTCAGCTCGATGTAGGCGTCGATGAACTCGTCGGTGAACACGCCGCCCTTGGTCAGGAACGCGCGGTCGGCGTCCAGGGATTCCAGGGCTTCCTTCAGGCTGCCGCAAACCTGCGGGATGTTGGCCGCTTCTTCCGGCGGCAGGTCGTACAGGTTCTTGTCGGCGGCATCGCCGGGGTGGATCTTGTTCTGGATACCGTCCAGGCCGGCCATCAGCAGGGCAGCGAAGGCCAGGTAGGGGTTGGCAGCCGGATCCGGGAAACGCGCCTCGATGCGGCGGGCCTTCGGGCTCGACACGTACGGGATGCGGATCGAGGCGGAACGGTTACGGGCCGAGTAGGCCAGCATCACCGGTGCTTCGAAGCCCGGGACCAGACGCTTGTAGGAGTTGGTCGACGGGTTGGTGAAGCCGTTCAGCGCCTTGCCGTGCTTGATGATGCCGCCGATGAAGTACAGGGCGGTATCGGACAGGCCGGCATAGCCTTCACCGGCGAAGGTGTTCTTGCCGTCCTTGGAGATCGAGATGTGCACGTGCATGCCCGAGCCGTTGTCGCCATAAAGCGGCTTGGGCATGAAGGTCACGGTCTTGCCGTAGGCGTCGGCGACGTTGTGCACGCAGTACTTGAGGGTCTGGACTTCGTCGGCCTTGGCCACCAGCGTGTTGAACTTCACGCCGATTTCGTTCTGGCCGGCAGTCGCCACTTCATGGTGGTGAACTTCCACGACCAGGCCCATTTCTTCCAGGGCGTTGCACATGGCGGTACGGATTTCGTGGTCGTGATCGACCGGCGGTACCGGGAAGTAGCCGCCCTTGACGCCCGGACGGTGGCCCTTGTTGCCGCCGTCGATGTCGGCATCGGTGTTCCAGGAAGCCTGCTCGGAGAAGATCTTGAACATCGAGCCGGAGATGTCGGACTTGAACTTCACTTCGTCGAAGATGAAGAACTCCGGCTCCGGGCCGACGAATACGGTGTCGCCGATGCCGGTCGACTTGAGGAATTCCTCGGCGCGCTTGGCGATGCCGCGCGGGTCGCGCTCGTAGCCCTGCATGGTCGAAGGCTCGATGATGTCGCAGACCAGGATCAGGGTCGGCTCTTCGGTGAACGGGTCCAGCACCGCGGTGCTGTCGTCCGGCATCAGGATCATGTCGGAGGCTTCGATGCCCTTCCAGCCAGCGATGGAGGAACCGTCGAACATCTTGCCGTGCTCGAAGAAATCGTCGTCGGCGTCGCGAGCCGGCATGGTCACGTGCTGCTGCTTGCCTTTGGTGTCCGTGAAGCGCAGATCAATCCACTTCACATCGTAATCTTTGATCAGTTGAAGCGACTTCGACATGGTTTTCTCCAAGTGGTGGAAGCATGGCAGAGCTTCCGAATCAGGATGAAGCCGGCGGGATGTTCCGCCAAGGCAACCTGCCTCACAAGGGAGCAAATTGCATGCCAGTGCCCAAGGTTGGGTCCGAGCCCGCTAAAACGGGCTGGAACGCGGCAGGCAGCCCCATAAAGGCTCCGCATATGCACTGTATTAGTGCGTAATTCTGCATTTTTGTTCTTAAATGGTGCGTTGCTGACCCGCTGATGAAAGTTGATTAAAGGTTGATCACTTTCCGCTATACTCCGCCCCCCTCTTTTTTCGTCGTGCAGACGCCTTCTGTTTCCCCATGAAGCTGATCGTCAAGGTTTTCCCCGAAATCACCATCAAGAGCCGGCCCGTGCGCAAGCGGTTCATTCGCCAGCTGGCGAAGAACATCCGTGCCGTGCTGCGTGATCTCGATCCCGCGCTCTCGGTGGACGGCGAGTGGGACAACCTCGAGGTGGAAACCGCTGTCACCGAGCCCAGGACGCTGCGCGAGATGATCGAGCGGCTGCGCTGCACGCCGGGCATCGGCCATTTCCTGGAAGTGCACGAATATCCGCTGGGCGACCTCGACGACATCGTCGAGAAGTGCAAGGCGTATTACGCCGACCGTCTGCCCGGCAAGATCTTCGCGGTGCGCTGCAAGCGCGCCGGCAAGCACCCCTTCAGCTCGATGGACGTCGAGCGCCACGTCGGCAGCCAGCTGCGCCAGCAGTGCGGGGCCGCGGGCATCTCGCTCAAGGAGCCCGAGGTGCAGGTGCGCATGGAGATTCGCGACCAGCGCCTGTTCGTCGTTCATCGCCAGCACGACAGCGTCGGCGGCTATCCGCTGGGCGCGCTGGAGCAGACCCTGGTACTGATGTCCGGCGGTTTCGACTCGACCGTGGCGGCCTATCAGATGATGAGCCGCGGCCTGCTGACCCATTTCTGCTTCTTCAACCTGGGCGGGCGCGCCCATGAGCTGGGCGTGATGGAAGTCGCCCACTATCTGTGGAAGAAGTTCGGCAGCTCCCACCGTGTGCTGTTCATCAGCGTGCCGTTCGAGGAAGTGGTCGGCGAGATTCTCGAGAAGGTCGACAACAGCCAGATGGGCGTGGTCCTCAAGCGCATGATGCTGCGCGCCGCGACGCAGGTCGCCGAGCGCCTGCAGATCGACGCGCTGGTCACCGGCGAGGCGATTTCCCAGGTCTCCAGCCAGACGCTGCCCAACCTCTCGGTGATCGACTCGGCGACCGACATGCTGGTGCTGCGTCCGCTGGTCGCCAGCCACAAGCAGGACATCATCGACACCGCGACCGCCATCGGCACGGCCGAATTCGCCCGCCACATGCCCGAGTACTGCGGGGTCATCTCGGTCAATCCGACCACCCGCGCCAAGCGGGCCCGCATCGAATACGAAGAAAAGCAGTTCGACATGGCGATTCTCCAGCATGCGCTGGACAACGCCCGCCAGGTGTCCATCGACCGGGTGATCGACGAACTGGGCAAGGACCTGCCGATCGAGGAAGTGCGCGAAGCGCTGCCCGGGCAGGTGATCCTCGACATTCGTCACCCCGACAGCACCGAGGACGAACCCCTCCAGCTGCCGGGCATCGAAGTACAACCGGTGCCTTTCTACGCGCTCAACAGCCGCTTCAAGGAGCTGGATGAAAACCGCCAGTACCTGCTGTACTGCGATAAAGGTGTCATGAGCCGCCTGCATGCTCATCACCTGGTGAGCGAAGGGCATCAGAACGTGCGGGTCTATCGACCTGCGAGCTCGAAGCCTGAAGCGGGAAGCGGGAAGCCATGAGCAATCGTCCTGCCAATTGCGTCATCATCCGCCGCAAGCAGCCCCCCGATGCTGGCCTTTATATTTCTGTCTTTACTTCTAGCTTTCAGCTTCAAGCTTCCAGCTTTCATTTAGGAAACACACAGTGATCGAGAATCTACGCAACATCGCCATCATCGCCCACGTCGACCATGGCAAGACCACCCTCGTCGACAAGCTGCTCAAGCTGTCCGGCACCCTTGACCGCAAGGAAGCCGAAAGCGAGCGCGTGATGGACTCCAACGACCAGGAAAAGGAACGTGGCATCACCATCCTGGCCAAGAACACCGCGCTGAAGTGGAAGGACTACAGCATCAACATCGTCGACACCCCCGGCCACGCCGACTTCGGTGGCGAGGTGGAGCGCGTGATGAGCATGGTCGACTCCGTGCTGCTGGTGGTCGACGCCCAGGACGGCCCCATGCCGCAGACCCGCTTCGTGACCCAGAAGGCCTTCAAGGCCGGCCTGCGTCCGATCGTGGTGGTGAACAAGATCGACCGTCCCGGCGCGCGCCCTGACTGGGTCATCGACCAGATCTTCGACCTGTTCGACAACCTCGGCGCCACCGACGAGCAGCTCGACTTCCCGATCGTCTACGCCAGCGCCCTGAACGGCATCGCCGGCATGGACCACGAGAAGATGGACGACAACATGGACGCCCTGTTCCAGGCGATCATCGACCACGTCCCGGCACCGGTCGTCGACTCCAACGGCCCGTTCCAGATGCAGATCTCCCAGCTGGACTACAACAGCTTCCTCGGCGTGATCGGCATCGGCCGCATCGCCCGCGGCAAGATCAAATCCAACACCCCGGTGGTCGCCGTCGACGCCAAGGGCAACAAGCGTAACGGCCGCATCCTCAAGATCATGGGTCACCACGGCCTGCAGCGCGTGGAAGTGGCCGAAGCCGAGGCGGGCGACATCGTCTGCGTCAGCGGCATGGACGAGTTGTTCATCTCCGACACCCTGTGCGACCCGCAGGCCGTCGAAGCACTGCCACCGCTGACCGTCGACCAGCCGACCGTGAGCATGACCTTCCAGGTCAACGACTCGCCGTTCGCCGGCAAGGAAGGCAAGTTCGTCACCAGCCGCAACATCAAGGACCGTCTGGAGAAGGAGCTGCTGCACAACGTCGCGCTGCGCGTCGAGCAGGGCGATTCCCCGGAGAAGTTCAAGGTGTCGGGCCGCGGTGAACTGCACCTGTCCGTACTGATAGAGACCATGCGCCGCGAAGGCTTCGAACTGGCCGTGGGCCGTCCGGAAGTGGTCATCATCGAGAACGAGGCCGGCGAGAAACAGGAGCCGTACGAGAACGTCACCATCGACATCGAAGAGCAGCATCAGGGCTCGGTGATGGAGCAGATGGGCCTGCGCAAGGGCGATCTGTCCAACATGATCCCCGACGGCAAGGGCCGCGTGCGCCTGGAGTACACCATCCCGGCGCGCGGCCTGATCGGCTTCCGCAACAACTTTCTGACCCTGACCTCGGGCACCGGCATCCTGACCTCGACCTTCAGCCACTACGGCCCGATCAAGGCCGGCGAAGTGACCAACCGCCAGAACGGCGTGCTGGTCTCGATGGCCACCGGTACCGCGCTGACCTACTCGCTGGAAACCCTGCAGAGCCGCGGCAAGCTGTTCCTCGGCCCTGGCGACGAGATCTACGAAGGCCAGCTGGCCGGCATCAACAGCCGCGACAACGACCTGGTGATCAACCCCACCAAAGGCAAGAAGCTCGACAACATGCGCGCTTCGGGCAAGGACGAAGTCATCGCCCTGGTTCCGCCGATCCGCTTCACCCTGGAGCAGGCGCTGGAATTCATCGCCGACGACGAGCTGGTGGAAGTGACCCCCAAGTCCATCCGCCTGCGCAAGAAGCTGCTCAACGAGAACGACCGCAAGCGCTACGAGCGCGCCAAGGTCTGATCGACGGGTGAATGAGAAAGCCGACCCTGGGGTCGGCTTTTTTGTGTCTGGAGAAATGCTGTCACTGACATGAGGTGAGGCGCAAAGCTCAGCAAGCGAGAGGAACGGGGTCCGGTCTTGTTGAGGTGGTAGGTCACGGGCGTCCGGCCCGTCCTTTACCCAGCAAGGAAAGGGCGTGGTATCTAGACGATCACCGCTCCCTCAGTGGTTGGGCTCGCCATGCGATTTCATTCCTACCAAAGAAGGTGCCTGATATGAGTTCACTCCCAGAGCGATCGGGCCCGCAACGGCCGGGTTTGTGCAAATTCGCTCCCACAGTGAATGGGCCGGCATGCGAGTCTACTTGTCCATAAAGCGCCTACAGCGATCCCAAAAGCGCTCTCTCCCAATAGTTCCCCAGGCACCCGAGCCAATTTCGAAAAATGTGATTCGCTTGGCGCTGCAGGGTGGCTAAGGCGATGCTCGGCCGTTGCCGCTGTCGCGGCATAACGCCATCATTGCGCGCTTTCCCGAATACCAAACCAAGGACTGGTTGCGATGCGCAAGCTGATGTTCGCTGCGGTGCTGTTTTCGTTGTCCGAGGCCGTCTCCGGCCAGGTCGCTCCCGGCACGTTGCCGTCGCCCGGTGAGCGTGACCTCATCCGCGACCGCCAGGAGCGTCTGCTCGAAGAGCAGCGTCGGCGTCTCGAGGAATTGCAGCAGTTGCCGGGCCGCGAACTGCAGCTGGAGCCGACGCAGCCGGTCGAGGATGAGCGCTGCTTCGAGATCCGCACCATCCGCCTCCAGGGCGCCACCCGTCTCTCCGACGCGCAACAGGCGTCGGTGCTGGCTCCGTTCAGCGGCCAGTGCCTGGGTGCGAACCAGCTCAACGCCCTGCTCAAGGCCGTCACCCAGTTCTACATCGACCAGGGCCACGTCACCTCCCGCGCCTACCTGCCGCAGCAGGACATGTCCGATGGCGAGCTGGAGGTGCTGGTTGTCGAAGGCGCCCTGGAAGGGCTCGATTCATCGGCCATCGCCAGTGATCGCGAACTGGCCATGGCCTTTCCCGGCCGCACCGGCCAGATCGTCAACCTGCGTGAGCTGGAGCAACTGGTCGACCAGCTCAACCGTTTGCCGTCCCGTCCGGCGCAACTCGAGCTGCTGCCCGGGGATGAGGTAGGCGGCAGCCGTGTACAGTTGCAGGGCGAGCCACTCAAGCCCTGGCGGGTGAGCTTCAACCGTCACAACAATGGCGAGAAAAGCACCGGCGAACAGCAGTGGGGGCTCGGTCTGGACTGGGACAGCCCGCTGGGCCTGGCCGACCAGCTGAGCCTGCGCGCTGGTGGCGATGCGGTCAGCGACCAGCATCGTCATTCGGCCAACCAGGGGCTGTTCTACACCCTTCCTTATGGCTGGTGGACCTTCAGCTATGGCTACAACCAGAGCTACTACCGTACCCAGAGCGACGGAGGCGGTTTCGTCTTCGAACTCGATGGCGAGAGCAAGAGCCACCAGCTGGGCGCCGAGCGCGTCCTGCACCGCGACAGCCTGAGCAAGACCGCAGTCAACGTCGGCCTGGCCCATCTGCGTACCCGCAACTACATCGAGAACAGCCTGCTGGACGTTTCCAGCCAGCGCCTCTCCGAAATGCAACTGGGCTTCAACCATGGCCGCCGGATCGGTAGCGCCTTCGTCAACCTGGACGTTGGCTGGCTGCACGGCATCGGTGCCTTCGATGCGCAGCGCCGGGGCGATCCGTACCCCGGCGAGCCCGACGCCGGCTATCACAAGTACACCCTCACCCTCAGTGCCATGCTGCCGTTCCAGCTGGGTGGCGAGTCCTTCACCGTCGACACCCTGCTCAACGGCCAGAAGAGCGAAGACGTGCTCTACAGCCCCCAGCGCATCAGCGTCGGCGGCCTCGCCTCGGTGCGCGGCTTCAAGGAGCAGTCGCTCTCCGGCGATACCGGTGGCTACTGGCGCAACCAGGTGCGTTGGCGCCGTGCGATCGGCTGGGCGCCGCTGCGCCCGTTCCTCCAGGAATACGGTCTGGCCTATGCCTATGACGTCGGGGTGATCCACGGCGGGCGCCACAATCCGGACCGCCATGGTCGGCTCTCGGGCCACGCACTGGAGTTGAGCGCCCGTGGTGCGCATGTGGCGACCTCGCTGACCTTCGCGCACTCACTCGAGCGCCCCGATGTGATCACCGAGCGCGAGCGGCCGGTGTATTTCCGCGTCGACCTGTTTTTCTGATACGTCCCGCCACCTGCGGCGGGCCTTGAGCAGTAACGCTTCCTCGAATTCTTGATCTAGCCAAGCCGGAGTCTCACATGGACGTGCGCAGCCCCCTCTTCCAGAACATCGCCGCGGTACTGGCAGGCGTGATGTTCCTCAACCCCATCGTCAGCACCGCGGCCGAGCTGACAGCCGCCTCCGGAAGTGGGGTGACGGTGGGTGAGGCGCGCAACGGCGTGCCGGTGGTGAACATCGCCGCGCCCAACGGCAACGGGCTGTCGCACAACCGGTTCACCGACTACAACGTCGGCCAGCAGGGGCTGATCCTCAACAACGCCACCGACCGCACCCAGGCGACTCAGCTGGGCGGCATCATCCTCGGCAACCCGAACCTCAATGGCCGCGCGGCCGGCATGATTCTCAACGAGGTCACCGGCAGCAACGCGAGCCGCCTGCAGGGCTACACGGAAGTGGCCGGCAAATCCGCCCATGTGATCGTCGCCAACCCCCACGGCATCACCTGCGACGGCTGCGGCTTCATCAACACGCCTCGTGCGACGCTGAGCACCGGCACGCCGGTGATCGAAGGAGGCCGGCTCGATCGCTTCGACGTCGAAGGCGGCAGCATCACCATCGAAGGGCAGGGGCTGAATGCGAGCAACGTCGACCAGTTCGACCTCATCACCCGCAGCGCCAGGATCAACGCCGAACTGCACGCCAACGCACTGAACGTCATCACCGGGCGCAACGAGGTCAAGGCAGACGATCTGAGCGCCACCGCCAAGGCGCCGGATGCCGGCGACAAGCCGATGCTGGCCATCGACAGCTCCGCGCTCGGCGGCATGTATGCCGGTGCGATTCGCCTGGTCGGCACCGAGGCGGGCGTGGGTGTGAAGCTGGCCGGCGACATGGCGGCCAGTGCCGGGGATATTCGGATCGATGCCAATGGCAAACTGAGCCTGGGCCGAACCGCGGCGAGCAATGCGCTGCAGATCGCCGCGCAGCAGGTCGAGCTCAACGCCGACACCTACGCTGGTGGCGCCGCCCGGATCACGGCCCGCGACAGCCTGGCCAACAGCCAGAGCCTCGCTGCGGGTGGCAGCGTGACGTTGCAGGCGCAGGCGCTGATCAACGAGGGCATCGTCGAAGCCGGCGTCAATCCGGACAACAGCCGCAACGCCAGTGCGGACATGACCCTCGATGCGCAGAACATCCGCAACAGCGGCACTCTGGTCGCCGGCCGCGTGCTCGAGGCCAATGCCCGGACGCTGGATAATCAGGGCGGAACGCTGAGCGCCGCCACGGCCCGTATCGATGCCGGCACCCTGAACAACCAGCAAGGCCGCGTGCTCGGTAGCCAGCAAGTCAGCGTCTCGGCCGCTCAACTGGACAACCGTGCCGGCCTGGTGCAGAGCCGTGGCAACGCCGACGTGGGTGGTATCGACCTGGATAACCGCGGCGGAGACATCATTGCCCTCGGCGATCTGGCGATCACCGCCGCAACGTTGGACAACCGCGAACAGGGGCGTGTCGTGGCACAGGGGCAGGCGAGTCTGGTGACCGATTCGCTGGACAACCGGGGCGGCCTGGTCAGTGGCAGCAAGGTGTCGGCCCAGGTGACTGGCCAGGTCGACAACCGCGACGAAGGCCTCCTTGTCAGCGACGGTGCGCTGGACCTCAAGGCAGGCCGTCTGGATTCCAGCAACGGTGGCGAGGTCTCGGCCCGCGGCGATCTGACTGCCGATCTCGGCGAAATGGCCCAGGTGGGCGGGCGGCTGATCGGCGAAGCGGCGGTAAGCCTGCAGCTCAACGGTGGTGCGCTGGATAACCGTGGCGGTCTGATCCACGGCAAGGGCCCGGTGAGCCTGGATGCTGTCGGCACGTTCGACAATCGCGGCGGCGAAGTTTCGACCATCTCCGCGTTGAACGTGACTGCGGGCCGTATCGACAACAGCCAGGGCGGTCGACTGATCGCGTCGGGCACCCTGAAGTCCGACGCTGGCCAACTCGATAACCGCGGCGGTCTGGTTTCCGGCTGGCAGGGTGTGACGGTCACCGGTGGCAACCTCGACAACAGTCAGAGCGGAACCCTGTCCAGCCGAGACGGCTCTCTCGCCGTGGACCTCAGCGGTCACCTGGATAACAGCGCAGAGGGTGCGCTGGTCAGCAAAGGTAACCAGACGCTGCGTGCAGCAGGCCTGGACAACCGGCACAACGGCATCATCTCCAGTGAAGGCGACATCGTCGCGCGGCTCGACACCACGCTGGACAACAGTGACGGCGGGCTGCTCAGCGCCGCAGGTACGCTTGCCATCGAGGCGGGAGCCATACGCAATGCGGGTGGTCAGCTTGGCGGCGCGGACAACGTGCGCCTGCGTGCCGATTCGCTGGACAACCGCCAAGGGCGGCTTACAGCGGCTGGTACGCTCGACCTTCTTTTCGGCGCTTCGTTGCTCAACGGCGGCGGGCGCCTGGCCAGCGGCCGCGACCTGCTGCTCGTCGCCAGCGAGATCGACAACCAGGGTGGCCAGATCGCCAGCCAGGGGCTGCTCGACCTGTTCGCTACGAGCCTCGCCAGTGCCGGTGGCACCCTGGGTGCCCGCGATAGCCTGTCGCTGCGGTTGGCCGACACTCTGGACAACAGTGCCGACGGCCTCATCTTCAGCCAGGCCGGCGCAGTGAGCGTGGAGGCCGACAGCCTCGATAACCGGCAGGGCGCGCTGCAAGGTCATGGCGCTGTCACGGTCGCCACGGCCGGAGCCCTGGACAACCGCGGCGGCACCATCATCAGCCAGCAGGGGAACGTCGACCTCCATGCCTCCAGCCTGGACAACGGCGACGGGGGCGTGCTGAACAGCCTGGCTGGCTGGCTGAGCGTCGTCACGGGTGGCCTGTTCGGAAACGCGGGCGGTGTCGCCCAGGGGCAGGCGGTCGATATCCAGGCGGGAAGCCTCGACAACGACCAGGGGCATCTCTCGGCGATCGGCGGCGATACCCGCATCGTCACTGGCGACCTGCTCAACAGGGGCGGCGGCCTCTATGCGCGCGACGCCTTGCACCTCGAGGCCGATGCGTTCGATAACAGCGCCGGTCAGGTCGGCGCCCGGCAGATCGACTTCAGTTTGCACGGTGCCCTGAACAACGCCTCGGGCCTGATCGAAAGCGCCAGCGTCCTGAACCTGCAGGCCGCCAGCCTCACCAACGAGGGTGGCACGCTGCGCGCGCTTGGGCAAACGGGCAGCACCCGGATCAGCACGACGGGGGGCGCCCTGGACAACCGGCGCGGCCTGATCGAAACGGCGAACGGCGACCTCTACCTGAGTGTCGAAGGCTTCCTCAATGACGGCGGCACCCTTCGTCATGTCGGCACCGGTACCTTTGGCCTGGCGAGCCACCTCGCCGCGCAGGGCGGCGGCAACCTGATCACCAACGGCCTGCTCGACATCCAGGCCGCCAACTGGACCCACAGCGGTCTCATCCAGGCCAATCGGCTCAACCTGGACGTCGGAACTTTCACCCAGACCGCCAGCGGCCAACTGCTGGCCACCGGCGCATTCACCGGTACCGGCGGCACCTGGATCAATGACGGCCTGATCGCCAGCGACGGCGGCCTCAGCCTGAACCTGACCGGCGACTACAGTGGCAGCGGCCAGCTGACCAGTCTGGGCGACCTCGCCCTCACGGCCGCCGCCCTGGATCTCGCTTCCGCCGGGCGCATCGCCGGCGGCGCCATCACGACGATCGACATCGCCGGTCAGGCCACCAACCGTGGCCGCCTGACCTCTACCGGCGACTTCACCCTGCGCAGCGCGACGCTGAACAACTATGGGACCTTGGGTGGGGCGGAGCAGGTGCGGCTCAAAGCAGGATCGATACGAAACGAACGCGGTTTGATTTTCAGCGGAGGGGACCTGCAGTTCAACACAACTGAATTCACCAACTTTTATGGTGATGTTTACAGCTTGGGCAGGTTGTCGATTGCCGGACTCGATGGGTTGAGCGCGAATCTTATCGATAACGTCTCGGCGACTCTGGAAAGCGTTCAGGATATCGCACTACAAGCAGTGACGATTCGTAATCGTAGAGAGCAATTCGGGATCAGCCGAACTTTGGTATCAAGTTCGATGGGTGTTTACTGCCATGATTGTAGTGGGAGTACGTACACCGTCGATTATATCGTGCGTGATATCTATGAAGGTGGATTTGGAGATGAGTCTCCTGCTGGATGGATTGTTTCAGGTAACAATCTGAAGTTGGCTGGAGATGTCGTTCTAAACGAGGCAAGCACCATCAGTGCTGCTGGGGATATCGAGATTGTGGCCGGCAGTTTCTCCAATGTAGGGGCTATCAGTGGAACGATAGAGCGGGTTCGTGTATTTCATAGTGGTCCGGTTACTGATGGAACTGTATATCGTTTCGTAACAGGTCAGCTGATTCCTTACAACAGGGTTTATAGTGCTGAATTTCCCGGGGTTATTTATAGAACTCGGAGTGGTGAGGTGCGGCTGGCTCTGCCTGAAACCGATTACGAATGCTTCGATGGTACCTGTTGGAGATATACTGCATGGAGGGATTCTGTTACCAAGCAGTACGTTGATGTAAGTGTTGACTATGGGAACAGTATTCCAGCTTCGCAATACAGTCGTGAGGCTGCGGCAACTGCGCAGCTTCCAAGAGAATTTACGGTTTACGCGCTGTCCGGAGATACCGAAGTTGTCAGCCCTGGCGGCGAGATACGAACCGCAGTCGTTCAGGCAGGCGGTAATGTGTCCATTACTGCAAGCCAAACTCTTGAAAACAGCGATATACGCCATGGATACCGGCCCTCTACAGGCAGTGCGCGGGGGGGCGAAACTGCAGTTGTAAGTGCAGCCACCCAAACCGTCCAACTCAACCCCCAACTGCCACCAGACCTCCAGCAAAAAGCGGTCAATCCGCTGGACTTACCGGGTTTCAGCCTACCCCACGGTGAGAACGGTCTGTTCCGTTTGAACAACCAGAGTGGCGAGGCCGCTAATGGCGGTGCAATGACCGACCCCTTGCCCGGTGAACAGCAATTGGCCCAGGTCCAGGGTGTGCCAGGCACCACCCGCCCAGCCACCATTGGCCACAAGTACCTCATCGAGACCAACCCCGCACTCACCGACCTCAAGCAGTTCATGAGTTCGGACTACCTGCTTGGCCTGCTCGGCTACGACACCGATGTGGCGCAGAAGCGCCTCGGTGATGGCCTCTACGAGCAACGCCTGATCCGCGAAGCCATCGTCGCCCGCACTGGCCAGCGTTACCTGGCCGGATTGACCAGCGACGAAGCAATGTTCCGCTACTTGATGGACAACGCCATCGCCAGCAAGGACGCCTTGGGCCTTGCACTCGGTGTCTCGCTTACCGCCGAGCAGGTCGCTGCGCTTACCCATGACATCGTCTGGATGGAGGAGCACGAGGTCATGGGCGAGACGGTACTCGTCCCGGTGCTATATCTGGCCCAGGCCGAAGGCCGCCTGGCACCGAACGGCGCGCTGATCCAGGGCCGCGATGTTGCGCTCATCTCCGGTGGGGAGCTGACCAACCAGGGCACCCTGCGTGCCAGTCAGAACCTCGACATCAGCGCGGAAAATATCGCCAACAGTGGGCTGATGCGGGCCAACGACCGGCTGCAACTGCTGGCGACCGAGAGCATCCGGAACGCGGCCGGCGGCATCATTGCTGGGCGGGACGTCATCGCTGTTGCGCTGACTGGCGATATCGTCAACGAGCGCACCGTCTCGACCCACCTGGTGCAGAACAGCAACCACTACGGCTATCGCCAGGACTTCATCGACAGCGCCGCCAGCATCGAGGCGGGTAATAGCCTGAGCCTCTCGGCAGGGCAGGACCTGCTGAATATCGGCGGCAAACTCTCTGCTGGTGGGAATGCCTCCATCAATGCCGGACGTGATCTGGTCGTTGCCAGCCAGAGCGAGGAGGACTCGTATTCCATTCGCGAGCGCAAGTCGCGCAGCAGCGAACAGAGCATTACTCAACATGGCTCGGACATTCAGGTGGGCGGCGATCTCCTGATGCAGGCCGAGCGCGACATGGCAATCATCGGCAGCAAGGTCCAGGCCGGCGGCGACGTCGTCCTGCAAGCGAACGAAAACCTCATAATCGCCTCGGCGGCTGATGAGTACCACGCCGACTCCTACCGCAAGAGCGGCGGTAAAAAAGTCACTACCGAGCGCGATACGGTTACCCAGATCGGCTCGGAGATCAGTGCCGGCGGCGACTTCATCTCTATCTCTGGCGCCGACACCACGCTTGTCGCCAGCAAGATCGAGGCAGGCAACGAAGCCTACCTCTATGCTGGCGGGCACTTGGACGTGCTCGCCGCCCAGGACAGCGACTACTCGCTGTACGACATGAAGAAGAAGGGCTCCTTCGGTAGCAAGAAGACTAGACGCGATGAGGTCACCGACGTGCGAAACGTCGGCAGCACCATTACCACCGGTGGCGACCTGACACTCGTCAGCGAAGGCGATCAGCTCTATCAGAAAGCCCGCCTGGAAAGCGGCAATGATCTGGTGCTCGACGCAGGCGGCGCCATCGTTTTCGAAGGCGTGAAGGACCTACATCAAGAAAGCCACGAGAAGAGCAGCAACAGCCTCGCCTGGACATCAGCCAAGGGCAAAGGCACTACGGACGAAACCCTGCAGCAGAGCGTACTGATCGCCAAGGGCGAGACCGTTATCAAGGCGGTGGACGGTCTGCAGATCGATATCAAGGACGTGAATCAGCAGACCGTGAGCCAGACCATCGATGCGATGGTCAAGGCAGACCCGGAGCTCGCCTGGCTGAAGGAGATGGAGCAGCGCGGGGATGTGGATTGGCAGCGTGTGAAGGAGGTGCACGACTCCTTCAAGTACAGCCATTCGGGGTTGGGGGCTGGGGCGCAAATGGTATTGGCAATTGCCATGGCCGTCGCCATGGGCCCGGCGGGTCTTGCTTTGGGCGGAGCGACAACTTCTGCAGTTGCAGCTACGTTTAGCACCGCCGCTATAAACAGCGCTATCAGCAATAAAGGCAATTTAGGGAGCGTTTTGAAAGACGTTAGTTCGTCCGATGCTATGAAAAGCTATGTGTTTAGCGCGGCGACTGCGGGCATAGGCGCGCAGTTTGGCTATCAGCCCACAGCGCTTGGCCTGAACTGGGCAAACGTCAGTCAAGTTGCAACCAAGACGGTCGTGGACGCTACTCTAAAGACGGCCATCTATGGCGGGAGTTATAAGGATAACCTCGCTTCAGCGGCGCTTAGCAACGCTGCGAATATTGTCTCCGCAGCTGCGTTCAAGTACGTCGGTGATTACGCTTCAGAACAACTCAAAGTCGCCGTTACGTCTGGAGACGCTGCCGCTATTGATCTATGGAAAGAGGGTGGGCTCGGGCGCACAGCTATGCATGCGACCATGGGCGGCCTGCTGTCTTCCTCAATGGGGCAGGGCTTTGCAAGCGGTGCCTTGGCTGCAGGCGCAAACCAAGCGCTTTCAGGCTTACTTTCTGAATCAATAGCGCAAAACGACGAAATTCGTGAAGCGATTGCCCAGTCTGTAGGCGTGGTAGCCGCAGGGTTAACGGGCAAAGACCTCGACAAAGGGGCAATGATCGCTGCGCAAGCTGACAAATATAACCGGCAACTGCACAGCGACGAGGCTGCCTTTCTCCAGGAGCTAGCTTTGGGTGACCCCGAGCGGGCTGGCGCCTGGGACGCGGCTGCATGTGCGTTGGTCCGTTGTAGCCAAGGGGTGCCAGTAAGCGACCAACGGTATGCCCAGCTTGCCGCGCTTGAGGCCGAGGGTGCTCTTTACCCTGAGTTTCAAGCAGCGCTCAAGCAGACTGGACTGTTCAACTATTCCTCTAGTGAGAAACTAGCTGACGCAATCTCTAAGAATGGCGAAGAGCTGTACTACGCGGGCGCTTGGGGCAGCGTGGTTGGCGGAGCTGGGGGCGCGGTATTCTCAGGGCTTGGCGGAGTGGGCTCTTGTGGGGTGACTCTCGGTTTGGGCTGCGCGGGTGCTGTATTAGGCGTTGCGGGGGGGGTTGACCAATTTAACGATGGGCTGGCCCGTGCGTTTGCGGATTATCAATCGACTGAAGGCCAGAGGGTCCTTGCGTCGTTCCGCCCAGATTCGCATATTGGGGACACGAGCCTTTGGTATGGTCTTGGTGACTTTGCGTTAACGCAGGCTGCGGATATTGCGCTGAGTAAGCTCGGCGGGAATTTGGTCACCAAGATTGATGGAAAGCTTGGAATCGGCCCGAAAGACGTAATCATATCCCGTGGGAAGTACGGGGAGGCGGCAGATCATATATCAGATGCGCAAAAAGCCGGTCACCCTGATGTATTAACGATCGATAGGCCAGGTGCTCCAGACAATAGAAAGGAGTCTATTGGTGGCCTGCAGAAGGTCCCTGGGAAGCAGTTGGACGAGTACCCTCCAGCAATGTTTAAGGAAGGCGGGCTTGGGGCGAGTGTTAGGCCCATCAGTCCGAGAGATAACATGGCAGCTGGCGCGTGCATAGGAAATGCTTGCAGAGGATTGTCCGAAGGAGATAAGGTCAGGATTAAGGTGGTGGACTGATGGTTAAGTTTGTAGAGGGTTTTTATTTATCGTACGCGCAATTTTGCGTATTCCAAAGTTCGCTCGATCAGCCTTATAACGATTGGAGTGATCGGAGCTACACGCAAGGATTTGCTTGGCGAGTCGGAAGTGTTTCTTTTAGAGCGCTGGTTGAGGAAGGCTATCATAAAGTTAATATCTTCATCGGCGAAGGAGAGCCAGAATTAACTTCTGAAGTGGTTCGGGCGATAAAAGTTCCGTTCACCGTTAAGGGGGGCAATATCGAAATAGGTAGTATTTCGGATACTATTCCTCTCGAATTGCCTGACGGAGACTACGCAATCCGGGTGGAGTTTATTAGCTCTCTCGTGGATGAGGCGCATGAGATAAACATCCGTCTAAATAAAGGGTGCTGTGCTTTTGAGCTTGTTAAGGCGGATGCTGAAATTGTTACTCAGGGCGATTATGATGTTAAGGCGATGCCGGCGACTTAAGTTCAAGAAACGCGGGAAAGAAAAAGGGGACAGATCTATTTCCCGCTAACATGGCGGTCGATTAAATAATCTGCCCCCTTTTTTCTAAGGCCAGCGGGTCCTTGCGTCGTTCCGCCCGGAAAAAGGGGACGGAAAAAAGGGGACAGATTTATTTTTCACCTGATCGGCTAAGCTGAAGGTCTCTACGGAAGGAGGTCGTTATGCCTAGGATGGGCCGTCTCGTTATACCGAACTACCCGCACCATGTCGTCCAGCGAGGCCATAACCGCCAGGTCGTGTTCGCCGCCGACGAAGATTACCAGCGATACCTGGCGGATCTGCGTGAGCTGAAGGAGGCCTTTGGCGTCAAGGTCTATGCCTACTGCTTGATGACTAACCATGTTCGCCTGCTGCTGGCTCCGGGTGAGGCCATAGCAGGGCTTGGTCAGTTGATGCGGCAGAAAAGGGGACAGATTTATTTTCCCGCTAACATGTTGGTCGATTAAATAAATCTGTCCCCTTTTTTGTGCCGGTCGAGCCCGGCGCGCTCAGCAGCGCGGTATGACAAGGTCTCCCTAAATAAGGCGGATTTGTATGCAGGTGAGGGGGAGGAGAGGAAAAGTCTTCAGAAAAGAAGTAATTGAGAGGAAAACGGGACAGATTCATTTTTTCGCTGCGTGTACTGCTCCTGATTCTACGGACACCTCGAACGTGACTATTCCACCGTCCCATGCCAGATAAGCCAGAGGACTTCTTCGCCCCTCTCCCTTGACCCACCCCCCGGTCATCACTTCACTGGAAGGCAATCCCTTGAAGCGGAGCCCGCCATGCGCTTTTCAATCATCTCTTCTCTCGCGTCCGGTGTCCTGTTGTCGGTGCTGCTGGCGTTCTTTTCCCACTTGCAGGCACAGCCGCGTGTCTTGCTGATCGAGGGGGCGCAGGTGATGAGCCTCGATCCGCAGCTGGGGGACCTGCCGCGTGCGGATGTGCTGCTACGCGATGGCCGCATCGTCGAGGTCGGCGAGGGGCTCTCGGACCCCGAGGCGCAGCGGATCGATGGGCGTGGCAAGCTGCTGCTTCCCGGTCTGGTGGACACCCATACCCATCTCTGGCTGAGCGCGGCGCGGGGGGAGTTTCGTAATACGCCGCAGACCGACTACTTCCTGTTGAAGAAGCACCTGGCGCGGCACTACACGCCCGAGGACATCCGTATCGGTACCGCCTTCGGCGCTCTGGAAAGCCTGGCTGCGGGCGTGACCACCAGTGTCGAGTTCTTCCACAACCTGCGCGGTCCGGAGCATCTGCAGGCGTCCTTGGAGGCGTTGCGTGACAGCGGTATTCGCGCGCGGCTGCTGTATGGCGCCCATGACGACCTGCCCGACGATCATGCCATCGATCTCGAGCACCTGGCCCAGGTCGCGGCGGACTGGCCCGAGGGGCGGGTTTCGCTGGGCCTCGGCTGGCGCGGCGTTGGCAGCGGGGACGATGCGGGCGTTCTGGCGGTTGGCCGGCAGGAGATCGAGGCGGCGCGGCAACTGGGGCTGCCGGTCTCGGTGCATTCCGGCGGGGCGCGCAACGGGGCGCTGGTGGCAAGTGGCCTGCTGGGGCCGGATGTGCAGATCGTGCACGCCACCGGGGCGACGCGTGAACAGCTCGAGGCGTTCCGCCAGGCCGGTGCCTCGCTGTCGCTGACGCCGATCACCGAGCAGCGCGTCGGCTATGGCCTCACGCAACTGAATGATTACGAGGCGGTCGGGCTCATCGGCCTGGGCATCGACGGGCCGGCCCTGGCCGGTACCGCCGACCTGTTCGCCAACATGCGCCTGCTGGCGCTGACCGAGTCCGGGGCGCTGCGCTCCGAAACAGCGGTCGAACCGCGTCGCATCCTCGAGCTGGCGACGCTGGAAGCGGCCCGTTCCCTCGGGCTGGAGGACGAGATCGGTTCGATCACGCCAGGCAAGCGGGCCGACGTCATCCTGCTCGATCTCGATGCGCTCAACCTGGCGCGGCCCGGCGATACCGATCCCGCGGCGCTAGTGGTTTATTCGGCGACGCCGGCCAATGTCGACACGGTGATCGTCGATGGCATCGTCCGCAAGCGCGACGGTCGCCTGCTCGACCTGGACGTCCCGGGCCTGCTCGACGAGGTGCGCGGCTCGCTGGACGCCTTGCTCGAGCGTGCCGGAGGGCTGCCAGAGTTGCCGGATGGGGCCTGAGCAGCGTGGTGTGTCGTCGTTCGGCTGATTCGCGGTCAAGACTAGGCGTCCCCGACCGCTTTCACGGGGTGGCGGGCCCTTGATCCGGGTTCAAGCCCTGCCCGGTATCGACATCACCCAGTCTCGGATCGCCAGGATCACAGGGTCGTTTGCCCGGCTTTGCGGATAGACCAGGTAGAACGGCTTGCCCTCGATCGTCGGGCCAAAGGGTTGCACCAGCCGTCCCTGGTCCAGCTCGTCCTGGATCAGCTGGCGGCTCATCAGCGCAACGCCCTGTCCGCCGACGGCCGCCGAGATGGCGTGGGTTTCGTCGGAAAACACCAATCCGGCCGTCACGTCCAGGCCAGGCACCTTCGCCAGTTTTTGCCAGGTGGCCCATTCCAGCGGGGACGAAACGGCATCGTTGTTGCGGAAGTGGATCAGCGGATGGGCCGGTAGCTGCGCCACGTCGGTCAGCCCCAGCAGCGGGCTGCAGGTCGGGATGAAGGTGTTGTCGAACAGCTTCTCGGCGACCAGCCCCGGCCAGAGACCGTCGCCGTAGCGGATGGCCAGATCGGCGGTCACCCCGTCCAGCGCGACCGGCTCGTGGGAGGCATGGAAGCGCAGGTCGATTCCGGGATGGCTTTCGCGCAGCAGGCAAACCCAACAGAGCAGCCAGCGCACGGCGACCGCCGGTGTGGTCGACAGCGTGGCCGTCTGCCGGGCCGGCGCCGCCTTCAGGCGCTCGACCACATTGCCGATGCTGTCGAATGCCGACTCCAGTACCTGCTGCAGCTCCCGTCCCTGTGGCGTCAGCTCCAGCTTCCGGGGCCTGCGCACGAAGAGCGCGATGCCCAGCGCCGTTTCCAGGCCCTTGATCTGGTGGCTGATGGCGGTAGCCGTGACGGACAGCTCCTGCGCCGCCTGCTTGGCGCTTTCGTGGCGCGCCGCGGCCTCGAAGGCGCGCAGGGCGGAGAGGGAAGGAAGCTGGCGTTTCATGGTTGAGTTGAGTTCACCTGTGGTGGCAAGAAAAGATCGTTTGTCCGCTGTCAATGGCGGTCGTTAGCCTGAGTATGTCGTCATTTCAGATGAGTTCAACTTGGAACTGAGGAGATACGCCATGCTTCGTATTCTGCACATCGACGCCAGTGCCCGCCCTGGTCTTGCCGGCACCGACGAACACGGCTCGCACAGCCGCAGGCTCACCCGGCGGTTCGTTGACCGGTGGCTATCCGCCCGCACGCAGGACGCCGTTACCTACCGGGACATCGGCCAGAAGCCGCCTGCGTTCATCGACCATGACTGGATCGCCTCCAGCTTCACGCCCCAAGAGCGACGGTTGCCCTGGATGGAGCAGGCGTTGGCGGAGAGCGATCAGCTGGTCGACGAGCTGATCGCCGCCGACGTCCTGGTGATCGGCGCGCCGCTATACAACTTCGGCATGCCTGCTGCGCTCAAGGCGTGGATCGACCAGGTGGTGCGCCCCGGAAGGACGGTGGACGTCGACGAGAACCGGCCGACGGACCCGTACGTTCCCAGGCTGGCGGACCGGCCCCGGCACGCTGTGATTCTCGCGGCCAGGGGCGGCGTCGGCTTCGGGCCCGGCGGCCCCATGGCGCACATGAATCACCTGGAGCCGAACCTGATCACGGCGCTCGAATTCATCGGCATCACCCGGTTCCACCGCATCGCGATCGAAGGCCAGGAGATCGGGGGAGAGGTGCTGGCCCGTTCCGTCGACGAGGGGCTGCAGCAGGTGGACAGGTTGGTCGATGAGCTTCAGACGGTGCTGCAAACCCGTCCTGAACGTCAGCCGGCCTAGGCGGGCGGGCCGCTGCCATGGCCTGGAAGTCGCGATGGCGGCGGGTGGCCAGGCAGGCCCGCACACTTTCGTCACGCCAGTGCGTGCGTTAAGTCTCCTCGGCCCCTCACTCGCGTACCCAGGTCTGCGTGCGGCCCAGCGCTTCGACGCCGATGTAGCCGCGCATCTCGAGTTTCTGGCCGCCATCGAGCAGGGTGATCTTGGATCGGTAGGTCTTGCCCTTGGACGGGTCGAGTATCTCGCCGCCGCTCCATACGTTGTCGCCGGCCGGCTTCAGGCCCCAGAGGATGGTCATGCCGGTGATCGGCTGGTCCTTGCGTTCGCCGGAGCAGGCCGTGCAGACCGGGTTGGGGCCGTGGTCCGACTGCAGGATCTCGGCCACCGTGCCGGTCAGCGTGCCGTCGGCGGCTTCTTCGATCGTCACGATCGACTTGGGCTTGCCGGTTTCGTCATCGATGGTCTGCCAACGCCCGACCGGCGATTCGGCCGCCGATGCGGCGAGCGACGTGACGGTCAGGGGCAATGCAAGCAACAGCGCAGTGAGCAGCGAGCGCATGGGGTTCTCCTGGTGATGGAACGATTCGCCAGACTCTAACCGATCCGCCGGTGCGGGTGCGCCGTCAACCCACCTGATTCACGGCGCGCTAGCCGCGGGCGTCGGCGTCACACCCGGATGTCGCCCAGCACCCGTACCTCGGCCTCGATGCGCGTGCCGGTGGCGCGTTCTTCGTTGGAGAAGCCGTCGTAGTCGGACAGCGCGCCGAAGTCGATGCCGGTGAGGCGTTCGATCTGCAGCACGCTGCGCTGGTAAGTCCGGAAGCGGCCGAACAGGGCGGTGAGGCGGTCGAGCTCGCCGGACTGGTCGATCATGTAGGCGGTGGCCGAGGGGCGGCCGTCGTCGCCGAGAAAGGCGACCACCTTCCAGAACGCACGGGGTATCGGGACGCCGCGGTAGAGCCGGTCGTCCTCGCTGAACACGGGGCCGCTGAAGACCGTGGCGCGCGCCTGCCAGCGGCGGGTGTTGTCGAGCAGGTAGTTTTCCAGGTCCAGCCAGTTCTTCTGATTGAAGCCGGCCATCTGGGGCGCGCAGTTGGTGAAGTGGAAGGTGTCGGCATTGGCCTGTTCGGCCAGCGGCCCCCAGTTCGGGTCCTGGCGCCGCACCAGGTGGCCGCGGTCGAGCAGGTTGTCCGCGTAGAGGAATTCGCCGATCTGCGCCTGCGTGGGGATGCGCCCGTCATAGGCCCAGCGATCCCGGTTCCGTATCACCTCGACCAGCGAGCCGCCCTCGATGTTCACCCCGACGAACAGCGCCAGGCGCCGGCGCTTGGACATGGCGATGGAGAAGTGCGTGTAATCGAGCCGGTCCTGGGAGCTGCCGGGAATCGGCAGCAGGTCGTCCCGGTAGGGTTCGGCCAGGCTCGGCCAGGGGACCTGGAAATCCCCAAGAAAATCTGCGCGGTAGCCTTCCCGGTCAGCCAGCGCTTCGGCCGGAGTTGTCCGAGGGGGCGCGAGTTCGGCGATCGGCGCCAGGGCCGTCGGATGGCCGAACGGGCGCAGATCGGCCAGGCGCGGGCGATGGTGCAACTGGGCTTCGGGTGCGGACACGAGACCTCCGGCGGCTGCAGACAAGGGTTCCGCCGACCCTATGCGAAGGTCATGAAGGTTTCATGTCGGGCGATGCGCACCGGATCGGATGCCCGGCGCAAGCCGGCGCGGCTGGGGCTAGCGGACGCGATGCTCGGTGAAGGCGTAGTCTTCCTGGCGGCGGTGGGGTCTTTGACCGTGTTGACGTAGTGGATGGTGTTCTCGTCGATCACCGAATAGTCGTACACCTCGGCGGTGGGCACTCCGTCGGTTTTCAGCACGCTCCTGCCGTTGCTCCCATGCCACTGGCCGCGCTCGGTCTGGATCGGGCGGGTGCGCTCGGCGTCGCGGAAGAAGGTGATCGCGAAGCGGCCGTCAGCCTGGAAGTCGGAGCGCCAGGCGAGGAACTGGCAGCTGCCGCTCTGCTCGCGCAGGCCATTCCAGCTGCCGACGATGCGCTCGTCCAGCGCGGGGCGGCTGGCGCAGGCGCTCAGCGTCAGCAGGGTTGCGAGGAGGGTGACGGATGAGATCCCTTTCATGATGCCTCCTGGAGTGTTCGGTCATGGGCCGGCAAAACGCTGCCGCCCGCGTGCGGGGCGGCCATGCTAATGGCAGTCCCGCCGGAAAAATGCGACCAGTGTGGCGATATGTGCGACGGGGCGCATGCCGGCATGGCCCGCCCCGGGAGCCGGTCGCGGGTCAGCCCGAACCCGGCTTCGAGCGCCACGCCCGGGTGGCGAACGCCGTGACGAGCATGGCGATGACGGCTCCGCCTGCGGCCAATGCCATGTCCTTTTGCGGGTCCCAGCGGTCGTCCTGGGTGCCCAGGAAGGTGCGTCCGAGACCGCCGCCGAGCATTTGCGCCCCGGCCCATTCGATCAGTTCGTAAATGGCGGAGGTCGACAGCACGATATCGACCGGCAGTATCAGGCTCCACAGTCCCGGGCGCAGGCCCAGGCGGATCAGCACTTCGCGAATCGGATAGGCCAGCAGCAGGCCGTAGCTGAAGTGCGCCAGTCGGTCGAACTGATTGCGTTCCCAGCCCATCTGCCGGTCCAGGCTGTGGCCGGTCAACGCCTGCCACCAGCTGTCGTAGGGCACCTTGGCGTAGGTGTAGTGCGCACCGAGCTGGTGGATGCACAGGTACAGGAAGATCAGGGTCGCGGCGGCGCGAGAGGGCAGGTAGTGCTTATGGGCCGACAACAGGGCGATCACGAGGCCCAGGACCAGCAGGTTCTCCAGCAGCCAGTCGTGGCGGTCCGCCGGCTCGATTGCCAGGACGATCCAGAACAGCAGATACACGCCGGCCAGGGCCAGCAGATAGCGACGAGGGTGCCTGTCCATTCCCATGTTGTTTCCCGTTCAGCGCGTGTTTCTGTACGACAAGCGCAACGCCGGGAGGGTCCGCCCGACCACCTGTCACGGCGTTCGATCAACCTTTTTGGCCGCGGGGGTGTCACAAAACGTGACCTTCAGCGAGGCGGACTATGTGGCCCATTCTGACGAGCGACCTCGCCCGAGCCTGCCTCAGGCTGCGTGACCTCGGCCTGTTGCTGCTGCTCGCGGCGCTGGCGGGTTGCGATGGCCAGCAGTCTGCGCTGAACCCGGCCGGTGCCGAGGCCCAACGCATCGCCACGCTGTTCTGGTGGATGACCGGCGGCGCCCTGGCGATCTGGATGGCGGTGATGGGCATCGCCCTGTACGTCACCCAGGCGCACCCCGAAGCCCACGGCATTCGCAGCGCCCGCTGGCTGATTCTCGGCGGTGGCATCGTCTTCCCGGTGGTGGTGCTGACCGGCCTGCTGATCTACGGGTTGATGCTGATGTCGCAGCTGCGCCCGTCCGAGGACGTGGCTCTGCGCATCGAGGTCTCCGGTGAGCAGTGGTGGTGGCGGGTGCGTTACCGGGGCGAGGCGGGGGAGGCGATCGAGCTGGCCAACGAGATCCGCCTGCCGGTCGGCGAGCGGGTCGCCTTCAGCCTCACCAGCCCGGACGTGATCCATTCGTTCTGGGTCCCGTCGCTCGGCGGCAAGGTCGACATGATTCCCGGGCGCACCAACGAGCTGGTGCTGGAGCCGACGCGCACCGGCACCTTCGGCGGAGTCTGCGCCGAATACTGCGGGACCTCCCATGCGCTGATGAAACTGGTGGTGGTGGTGATGCCGCGAGACGAATTCGACCAGTGGCTCGCCGCACAGGCCGAGCCGGCGCGGGTGCCGGCGTCCGAGCTTCAGCAGGCGGGCCAGCGGGCCTTTCTCGCCAACGGTTGCGGTGCCTGTCATCAGGTGCGCGGTACCGAGGCCGACGGCACCCTCGGGCCGGACCTGACCCACGTCGGCAGCCGCCTGAGCCTCGCCGCCGGCACGCTGCCCGCCGATGTCGACGCCTTCCAGCGCTGGATCGGCCACACCGGCGCGATCAAGCCGGACGTGAGGATGCCGGCCTTTGGCATGCTGCCCGAGGTGCAACTGAGCGCCATGGCGCATTATCTGAGTGGCCTGAAATGAGCGAGCCTTCGCAGTACCTCGACCCGCAGGACGAGGCTCGCGCCAGGGCGCAGGCCGAACGCCTCGCCGCGGCCTGGAAGACCCCCACCGGCTGGCGCTACTGGTCGGCGGTGAACAATACCGAGGTCGGGCTCTGGTACACCGGCGTGTCCTTTCTGTTCTTCCTCTTCGCCGGCGTGCTGGCGATGCTGATCCGCGCCCAGCTGGCGGTGCCGGACAACGACCTGCTGTCCGCGTCAACCTACAACCAGGTCTTCACCCTGCACGGCACGGTGATGATGTTCCTGTTCGGTGTACCGATCTTCGAGGCCTTTTCCATCCTCATCCTCCCGCAGATGCTCGGTGCGCGGGACCTGCCCTTTCCACGGCTGTCGGCCTACGGCTTCTGGTGCTTCATCATCGGCGGGGTGTTCGTCTGCGGTTCGATCTTCTTCGGCGTCGCGCCCGAGGGCGGCTGGTTCATGTACCCGCCGCTGACCACTGCCTACCAGGACGGCCTCGGCGTGGACATCTGGCTGCTCGGGCTGTCGTTCATCGAGGTCGCGTCGCTGGCGGCGGCGGTGGAGCTGATCGTCGGGGTGCTCAAGACGCGGCCGCCGGGGATGCGGATCAACCTGATTCCGCTCTACTCGTGGTACATCCTGGTGGTGGCCGGAATGATCCTGTTCGCCTTCCCGCCGCTGATCGCCGGCGATCTGCTGTTCGAACTGGAGCGCGCCTTCGACTGGCCGTTCTTCGACCACACCCGCGGCGGCGATCCGCTGCTGTGGCAGCACCTGTTCTGGATCTTCGGCCATCCGGAGGTCTACATCATTTTCCTGCCGGCCGTGGCGCTGGTGGCGACCATCGT
Source organism: Stutzerimonas nosocomialis (assembly GCF_005876855.1). Classification (GTDB taxonomy): domain Bacteria; phylum Pseudomonadota; class Gammaproteobacteria; order Pseudomonadales; family Pseudomonadaceae; genus Stutzerimonas; species Stutzerimonas nosocomialis. The sequence goes on from NZ_QLAE01000011.1 coordinate 91,717, forward strand.
ACCCACCGCCGCCCGGCGACCCATCGTCGGCTACAGCTTCATCGTGCTGGCGGCGGTCGGCACCGGCTTCATCAGCTTCGGCCTGTGGGTGCATCACATGTTCACCACCGGCATGCCGGGCATCTCGCTGGCATTCTTCTCGGCGGCGTCCGAGGCCGTGGCGATTCCCACCGGTGTGCAGATCTTCTGCTTCCTCGCGACGGCGCTGGCGGGGCGCTTCGTCAAATCGGTGCCGATGCTGTTCATCGCCGGCGCGCTGGCGATCTTCGTGCTCGGCGGCCTGACCGGGGTGATGGTGGCGCTGGCGCCGTTCGACTTCCAGGCGCACGACACCTACTTCGTCGTGGCCCACCTGCACTACGTGTTGATCGGCGGCATGCTGTTCCCGGTGATCGCCGCGCTCTACTACTTCTATCCGCTGGTGCGCGACAAGACGCTGTCCGCTCGCCTCGGGCGGATCGCCTTCTGGCTGATGTTCATCGGCTTCAACGTCGCCTTCCTGCCGATGCATTTCACCGGCCTGCTGGGCATGCCGCGGCGCGTCTACACCTATGCGCCGGGGATGGGGTTCGATGTGCTCAACATGGTCTCCACGGTCGGCGCCTTCATCCTCGCCGCGGGCGTCGCGGTACTGGTCTGGGATGTCCTGCGGCCCAAGGGCAGGCAGCCTGACAGCACGCGTAATCCGTGGGATGCCGGCACCCTCGAATGGCTCGCCGAAATCCCCGGCAAGTCCTGGGGCGTGCGCTCGATCCCGATCGTCAGGAGTCGCTATCCGCTGTGGGATCAGCCCAACCTGACCCGCGACGTCGATGCCGGGCGCTTCTATCTGCCGGATGCGGAGGAGGGCAAGCGCGAAACCCTGATCAGCAGCATCATCGATGCCGAGCCGATCCAGTGCCTGCGCGTGCCGGGTCCGACGTTCCTCAGCCTGTGGGCGGCCGTGTTCACCGGTGGCCTGTTCATCCTTTCCACCTACGGCTGGTATGTCGCCGCGCTGATCAGCGGCGCTCTGGCCCTGATCACCATCCTCGTCTGGCTGTGGACCGGCACCGCGCTGATTCCGGAGAAGCCGCACAAGGACATCGGCCTGAACGTGACGGTGCCGCTCTATGCCTCGGGCGCCAAGTCGGTGGGCTGGTGGGCGACCTTCATCACCATGATCGGCGACATGAGCGCCTTCGCCAGCCTGGTGTTCGGCTACTTCTTCTTCTGGACGGTGCACGACGACTTCCCGCCTGCCGACGCCGCGGGGCCAGGCGCGTTCTGGCCGGTGCTCGCGCTGGCGCTGATCGTCGCGTCCTGGGGCCTGACGCTGCTGGCCCGGCGCTGCAACGCCCGTGACCGGGCGGCGGGCTTCTACCTGGCGCTAGGGCTGGCGGCGGTCTGCACCCTGGCCGGTGCCTGGTCGCTCTGGGCCGGCCCGCATTTCAGCGGCCTCGACCCGACCAGCAACGTCTACCCCGCCACGGTCTGGGTGCTGGTGCTCTGGTGCCTGCTGCACCTGGCGGTCGGCCTGATCATGCAGCTCTACTGCCTGGCGCGCCGTGCCGCCGGGCGGATGACTGCCGTGTACGACATCGACATCCGCAATGTCGCGCTGTACTGGCATTTCATGTTCATCACCGTCGCGGTGACCGTCGCGGTCATCGCCGGCTTCCCGGAGGTCGCATGAGCGAGCCGTCACGTCCGATCGAGCAGCAGGCGCCCGAAGCGCCGCCGCAGGAGCGCGATACGCTCTGGCTGATCACCTTCGGCCCGGCCATCTGGGCGGTGCACTTCGTGCTGTCCTATGTGGCGACCGCCGTGTGGTGCGCCAAGGTGGCGGGCCGTGGCGGCGAACTGGGCGATATCCGCCTCGCCATCGGCGTGCTGACCCTGTTCGCCCTGGTCGGCATCGCCCTGACCGGCTGGCGCGGCTGGCGCCAGCACAGCTTCGGCCATGCGACGGCGCCGCACGATTTCGACACGCCGGGCGATCGCCACCGCTTCCTCGGCTTCTCGACCCTGCTGCTCAGCGGGCTGAGCTTCGTCGCGACGATCTTCGTGGCGCTGTGCGTCGTCTTCATCAGGAGCTGCGCATGATCTGGCGTCCGCTGTCGCTGGTGCTCGGCCTGGGTACGCTGGTCGCGGTGTGGCTCGGCCCGCTGCCCGCCATGGCCGATCAGCTGTTCGTCGGGCACATGCTGATGCACGTGATGGTGGTTGCGGTCGCCGCGCCCTTGCTGGCGATCGGGATCGCCGGCAGCCGGTTCGACCCGTCGAGCCGGATGCCCGTGCTGTTCTCGCCGATCCTGGCCTCGGTGATCGAGCTGTTCGTGGTCTGGGCCTGGCACGTCCCGGCCCTTCACCACGCGGCGCGCGCCTCGCAGGCGACGCAGTCGCTCGAGCAGGGCAGCTACCTGTTCGTCGGCCTGCTGGTGTGGCTCGCGGCGTTCGGCGGCGACCGCAACCGCCGCGCGCTGGCCGGTATCGCCGGCCTGCTGCTGACCTCGATGCACATGACGCTGCTGGGCGTTTTGCTGACGATGGCGAGCCGACCGCTGTTCGAACACAGCGGATCGGCGCTGTCGACCCTGAGCCCACTCGAGGACCAGCAAATGGGAGGCATCATCATGCTGGCGTTCGGCGGCACCTCTTACCTGATCGGCGGGCTGTATCTGCTCGCCGGCCTGCTGCAGGACAAGCGCAATGCCGTTTCCCTCGGCTAGGCGCCTGCTGCGTCGCTGGCTCCGCTGGCTGACCGGCGCCTGGAAGCCCGTGCTCGCGACCGTCGCGCTGCTGGGCGCGCTCGCCGGGCTGGGCGGTTTCGCCCTGGTTTCCCTGGGCCTGGTGTCGATAAGCGCCAGCTCCGGGCACTGGCCCGCCACCGCCTGGCTCCTGCACTACGCGATGCGCCGCGCCGTGCATACCCAGTCGATGGGCATCGAGGCGCCGCCGCTGGACGATCCGGCGCTGGTGCTCAAGGGCGCCGGGCATTACCACACCGGTTGTGTCGCCTGTCATGGCGGGCCGGGGCAGCAGCAATCGCTGATCGTCCGGCAGATGACGCCCGAGCCGCCCTTGCTGGCGCCGCGGATCGCGCATTGGGAGGCGCGGGAGCTGTTCTGGATCGTGCGCAACGGCGTCAAGTTCACCGCCATGCCGGCCTGGCCGGCGCGCCAGCGCGAGGACGAGGTCTGGGCGTTGGTGGCCTTTCTCCAGGCGATGCCGACGATGTCGACTGAGCGCTACCGGCAACTCGCGCTGGGCGAGCGCGCCGGCGAGACCGCCAGGCCGGTGACGCCCGATCACCTGCGCCCCCTGCAGGACCCGCTGGAGCCTGTATTGGCCAACTGCAACCGCTGTCATGCCGCCGACGGCGGGGGGCGTGGCGAAGGCGCCTTCCCGCGCCTGGCCGGGCAGAGCGAGGCTTATCTGCTGGGTACGCTGCAGGCCTACGCCAGGGGCCAGCGCCATAGCGGCATCATGCAGCCGATCGCCGCGGGGCTCGAACCGGAGATGATGCAGGCCCTGGCGAGCCACTACGCCGGGCTGCCCGCCGTCGCCCGAACGGACGCGCCCGCGCCGGCCACGCTCGCCGAGGGCCAGGCACTGGCCGAACGCGGCGTGCCGGAGCGCGGCGTGCCGTCCTGCGCGCAGTGCCATGGCCCGAAGGCCGGCCCGCGCAACCCGATGTACCCCCGTATCGCCGGGCAGTACGCCCGCTACCTCAAGCAGCAGCTGGAGCTGTTCACCGCCGGCCAGCGTGGCGGCAGCGAATACGCGCAGGTGATGCACAGCGCCGCCCGGCGCTTGACTCCGGGGCAGATCCAGGCGCTGGCCGACTACTACGCCTCGCTGCCACCGCAGTCCGCGCCGGCCCTGGCCGACGAGCCCTCGGCGGCGGCACCGTTCCCCGCGCGGCGGTGATCGACGCTCAGGGCTGGCCTGTGAGCTGGCGCTGCGTCAGGCCCCCATCACGTCGCGGATGTCGCGTGCCAGCGCTTCGACACGCTCGAGTTCGGTGTCCCAGGAGCACATGAAGCGCGCGCCGCCGGCACCGATGAAGGTGTAGAAGCGCCAGCCGCGGGCGCGCAGGGCTTCGGCGGCCTGCTCCGACAGTTGCAGGAACACGCCGTTGGCCTCCACCGGGAACATCAGCTCGATGCCCGGCACGTCGGCCACGAGTTCGGCCAGGCGGCGGGCGCATTGGTTGGCGTTGCGGGCGTGGCGCAGCCAGGCGTCGTTCTGCAGCACGCCGACCCAGGGCGCGGAGAGGTAGCGCATCTTGGACGCCAGCTGGCCGGCCTGCTTGCAGCGGTAGTCGAAGTCCTCGGCCAGTTTGCGGTCGAAGAACAGGATCGCCTCGCCGACGGCCATGCCGTTCTTGGTGCCGCCGAAGCAGAGCACGTCGACGCCGGCCTTCCAGGTCAGCTCGGCCGGGCTGCAGCCGAGCGATTCGCAGGCGTTGGCGAAGCGCGCGCCGTCCATGTGCAGGTGCAGGCCGAGTTCGCGGCAGGTCTGGCTGATGGCCTGCAGTTCGGCCGGACGGTAGACGGTGCCGACTTCGGTGGCCTGGGTGAGGCTGACCACGCGCGGCTTGGGAAAGTGGATGTCCTGGCGCTTGAGGGCGATCTCGCGGATGGCCTCCGGGGTCAGCTTGCCCTGTTCGGTGCGGGCCAGCAGCAGCTTGGAGCCGTTGGAGAAGAATTCCGGCGCGCCGCATTCGTCGGTCTCGACGTGGGCGGTGTCGCCACAGATGACGCTGTGGTAGCTCTGGCACAGGGCCGCCAGCGCCAGGGAGTTGGCCGCCGTGCCGTTGAAGGCGAAGAACACCTCGCAGTCGGTTTCGAACAGCCGGCGGAAGTGATCGGCGGCCCGCGCCGTCCAGCTGTCCTCGCCGTAGGCACGCTGGTGGCCCTGGTTGGCTTCGGCCATGGCAGCCCAGGCTTCCGGGCAGATGCCCGCATAGTTGTCGCTGGCAAATTGCTGGGTGGTGTCGGTCATGGGGTATTTCCTTGTTCGGCGACGCGTCCGGCGCAGGGCGGCGCGTTTTTCAGTCGGGCTTCAACCGGAATGGTACCTGCGCCCGGGCCCGGCGTGTTGGCCGAAGGCTGCGACAGGATCGCCCGGCCGCTGAACGTCCCCGGTGCGGGGTCTGTCGAAGCTTCAACCCCACCGCGGATGCCGCCCATGTCCACGATCCGGCTGCCCCTGTCGCGCCATGCCCCGTTCCTGCCCGGCCGCTCCTGCCGGAAGGCGGGCGATCGCAGCGGTGGGCGGGTGGCTGTCGCACGCGCGTCGGCCTGCCTGTGACCACGCCCGACGTGGTGGTCGTCGGGGCCGGGATCGCCGGCTTGTCCTGCGCGGTGCGGCTGGCGGACGCCGGGCTCGCGGTCACCGTCGTCGAGTCCTCCGAGGTGCCCGGCGGGCGGGCGCGCAGCTGGAGCGATCCGGTGATGGGCGACAGCGTCGACATCGGCCCGCACATCCTGCTCAACCAGTACGCCAACATGCGCGCCCTGCTCGAACGCCTGGGCACGGCGGACCAGGTGCTGTGGCAGACCGAGGAGCTGCTGACCGTGTTCGACCGGGGCCGCTCGATGCACTTCAAGGTCGGCGGGCTGCCCGCGCCGCTGCATTTCGCGCGCAACCTGCCGCGCGTCCTGCCCAGCGTGCCGCTGCCCGACCTGCTCAGCAACACGCGGCTGGCCTGGCGGACGCTGCGCAGCACGGGACCTGAGCTGATGAAGCTGGACGCGCTCAGCGGCCGTGAGCACCTGAGGCGCTGCGGGGTGAGCGAGTTCTTCATCGACTGGTTCTGGGCCTCGGCGGCCATCGCCATTCTCGCGGTGCCGGTCGAGCGCTGCTCGGCCGCCTCGCTGATGCGCCTGCTGGGCCAGGCCCTCGGCCACGACGACATCGCCTTCGGCCTGCCGAAGGTCGGCCTCAGCGACCTCTATGCCTGGCCGGCGATCGAGTTCATCCGGCGCCGGGGCGGCGAGGTGCGCCTCGGCTGCGGCGTGGAGGGGCTGCTGCGCGGGCCGGGGCGGGTGACCGGCGTTCGCCTGGCCGATGGCACCGGCGTCGAGACGCCGGCCGTGGTGCTGGCGGTGCCGCCGACCGCCATCGCCCCGTTGCTGCCGGCCGACCACGCGCTGGCGCGGACGGCCCGGTCGTTCCAGCCCAGCCCTTACATCAGCTGCTACCTGTGGTTCGACCGGCCGATCACCGACACGCGGTTCTGGGCACGGCCCTGGTGCCCGCAGGGGTTCAATACCGACTTCTACGACCTGAGCAACATCCGTCCGACGACCCGGGGCGGCGCGCTGATCGCCAGCAACATCATCTGGAGCGGGCGGGTCGAGGCGCTTTCCGACGAGGCCATCGTCGAGGCCACCCGCCGCGAGATCGCCGAGTTCGCGCCCCGGGCGCAGCGCGCGCAGCTGCTCTCGGCCTCGGTGCATCGCATTCCGATGGCCATCCCCGCCGCGTTTCCCGGCACCGAGACGGCGCGACCGCAGACGCGGGTGGAGCGGGGCCTGTGGCTGGCCGGCGACTGGGTGGACACGGCGTTGCCGTTTTGCATGGAGAGCGCGACGCGCGCCGGCGCGCTGGCGGCCGAGGGCGTGCTCTCCGAACGGGGCGTGCGGCGCCGTCTGGCGCTGCCGCCGCCGAGACCGGGCGGCCTGGCCCGCTGGTTGCGCTCCGGTCAGCCGGGCGAAGATTTCTGAAGCGGGGCTAGATACCGAACGAGGCCTGCAGGTCGCGCACCCGCAGGCTGAACATCGGCGTTCTGCCGTGCAGGAAGGCCAGCGGGCCGGCGGCGGCGAAGTCCCAGCTGGCGCGGCCGGTGACCAGGCGCCCACGACCACGGCAGCGGGTGCGCAACAGGCCGCAATCGTTCTGCTGGATCACGAAGCCGCTGGCGCTCGGCTGCCCCGGCAGGCTCACGTTCGGGGCGAAGCTGACCGAGGCCACCGGCTGGCCATCGGTGCTCAGCCGGGCGGCGAAGCCCTTCGCGTCGGCATGCGGCTCGCCGACGAAGTCGCCCGGTTGCTTGGGAATGGACCACAGCTCGCGTCCGCCGGCGACCGAACGCTCGTCGTCGACCCAGATGTGGGTCACGGTGGCGGCGGGTGCCAGCATGCCATGGCCGCGAACCACTGCCGCGACGGCCAGTTCGTTGTAGGCCAGCGTGCCGCCCGGCAGATAGGTCGCCCAGATCGTCAGCACCAGCGCGGCGTCGCCCAGGGTGGCGTAGTCCAGCCCTTTCGGCGCCGGAGGCAGGTCCCGGGTCGGCACTCGCCAGGCCGACACGCAGGCGGTGCCGGTCAGGTGCCAGGGGGCGGGGGGAAAGCGGGTCTGGTCGTTCGTGTCCATGAAGCATGGACGCCGTCCGGCCCGGCAGGTTCCGGCGGGAGCGCTCCGGTCGTCCGCCTTCGCGGTCGGCGGACATGACCGCCTGTCGGCTGGCGGGCTTCGGCAAACGCCACCGCCGCGCCGGGCGCTGAAGTTCCTCCCCGCGCCGCCGACAGAACGTTGACTTGATCGATCTGACAATGATGGCACTATGCCTTCTGATTTCTCCGTAGTCCGGGCCGACCGCCCAGGGAGTCGCTTGTGAACATACCGCCCCGCTGCCGTGCGTGGCTGCTGCCCGTCCTGTTGTGGCTCGGGTGGGGCTGTGAGGTGCTTGCCGAGCCGGCGATCACGGTGGTCACCGAGGAGCTGCCGCCCTACAACATGACGGTGGATGGCCAGCTCACCGGCATGTCCACCGAGGTGGTCCGCGCGGTGCTGGAGGAGGCGGGTCTGGAAGGCCATTTCCAGTCGATGCCCTGGGCGCGCGCCTACGACATCGCGCTCAATTCCCCCAACGTGCTGATCTACTCGATCGCCCGCACGCCCAGGCGCGAGGCGCTGTTCAAATGGGTCGGCAGCCTGGCCGCGAGCGACTGGTACCTGTTCTCCCTGCCGGGTCGGCAGTTCGACCTCAAGAGCCTCGAGGACGCGCGCGGCTATCAGATCGCCACGGTCAAGCAGGACGTCGGCGAGCAGTACCTGATTTCCAGGGGGTTTCTCATCGGCCGCAACCTGCAGTCGAGCAACCGCTACGAGCACAACTACGAGAAGCTCAAGGCCGGCCGCGTCGATCTGTGGATCTCCAACGAGCTGAACGCCCACTACCTGGTGCGCCAGGCGACCGGCAACCCGGACGAGACCGCCGTGGCCCAGCTGGCGATCGACGACCTGGGCGGTGCCGACGGCCTGAACCTGGCGTTCAGCCGCGACACACCCGACGAGCTGGTCGAGCGTGTCCGCCAGGCCCTGGAGCGGGTCCGTGCCGACGGCCGCTACGACGCCATCGCGCGCAGGTGGCTCTAGATGGGACGCCCCGCGCCGCTGGACGGCGTCGTGACCTCCGCAGCTCCGATCAAGCAGTCGCTGGGTCGCCGCCTGGTGGTCGCCACGCTGGGGTTCTGCCTGCTGTTCACCCTGGTGGCCGTGGGCGTGCGCAGCTGGTTCGCCTGGCAAAACGAGCGGCATGCGATGGAGTCGGAACTCGCGCTGATCGACCAGGTGTTCAGCCGGACCCTGGCCAAGGCGATCTGGGAGATGGACAGCGAGGCCCTGTCGGAACAGCTCGACAGCGTGTCCAGGGCCGCGCCGGTCGGCCGGGTGGAGCTGCAACTGCCGCGCGCCGGCCGCACGAACGAGATCCTGATGCGTTCGCGCGGCCAGAGCCCGGCGACGCAGCGGGCGCCGACGTTCTCGCGCACGCTCGTCTACGAGCCTTATCCGGGGGCGCAGGAAGTCGTGGGGCAGCTCATCCTGGAGGGCAGCGAAAGCGTTCTCTGGGAGCGGCTCTACGGCCAGCTGATCGATATCGTCGTGACCCAGCTGATCCAGTCGTTGCTGCTGGCCGGGCTGATCATGTGGATGTTCTACCAGACCGTGACCCTGCATGTGCGGGTCATCGCCCGGCACCTGGCGCAGCTCTCGCCGGCGAACCTCGGCAAGCATCTGCGGCTGGAGCGCTCGGCCCGTCGCCAGGACGAACTGAGCCTGCTGGAGGCCGGCGTCAACCGGTTGCAGACCAAGCTCTCGACCTACCTGGAGCGCCAGCGCCAGGACGAACAGGACCTCGCCGCGCACCGCGACCGCCTCGCCGAGCTGGTGCAGGCGCGCACCGCGGAGCTCAGCGCCGCCAATGCCCGGCTCGAGGAACTCAGCCGCAGCGACCCCCTGACCGGGCTGGCCAACCGGCGGCAGTTCGACGAACTCAAGGACGTGGAGTTTCGCCGTGCCCAGCGGCTGAACCAGCCCCTGACGGTGCTGATGTGCGACGTCGATCACTTCAAGCGCTACAACGACAGCCACGGCCACGCCGCCGGCGATCGCTGCCTGCAGGTCGTGGCCGAAACGCTGTCGTCCACCTTCGGCCGCGCGGGCGAGCTGGTCGCGCGCCTGGGGGGCGAGGAGTTCGTGGTGCTCCTGCCGGGCTCCGATCAGGACTGCGCCAGGCGGGCGGCCGAACGCGTCCAGCAGCGGCTGGCCGAGCGGGCGCTGCCCCATGGCGACTCGCCGGTGGCGCCGCATGTGACGTTGAGCATCGGGCTGGCCGGGTTCGATGCCGAAACAATGGACCGTTTCGACCTTTTGCTGCACCGCGCCGACGAGGCCCTCTACCGGGCCAAGGCGCAGGGCCGCAACCGGGTCGCCGACTAGGATGACCACCCTCATGACCCGATCGCCGAAGCGCCTGCCTCTCGTCCTGTTGCTGCTCTGCCTGGCGCCCTGCGCCTGGGCCGAGCGTATCCAGGTGGTCACCGAAGACGGCTCCTTCGTCTACCTGCGCCAGGGCAAGGTGACAGGCCCCGCGACCGCCGTGGTCGAGGCGACCCTCGCGCGTGCCGGGCTGGACGACTACCGCATCGGCCTCTACCCCTGGGCGCGGGCCTACGACAGGGCGCTGCGCGAGCCCAACGTGCTGATCTACCTGATCGCCCGCACCGCCGAGCGCGAGGCGCTGTTCCACTGGGTCGGGGAAATCCTGCGGCTCGACTACCACCTGTACCGCCTGCCCGCGCGCGACGATATCGAGGTGGACGAGCTGGCCCAGGCCAAGCCTTACCGCATCGGCGTGCCGCGTGAAGACGTCCGCTACCGCTACCTGCACGACAGGGGGTTCGCCAAGCTGGTGGTGAGCGCCTCCAGCGCGGACAGCATCAGGCTCCTGCTCAACGGCCAGGTCGACCTGGTGCCGCTGTCGGAACAGGCGGTGGAGCTGTACTGCGAGGAGGCCGGGCTCGCCGGTGACTGCCTCGAGCGCGTCCTGACCCTCGACGCCACGACGGGCCTGTACATGGCCTACAGCCGGCAGACCGGCGAAGACGTGGTGCTGCGCACCCGCGCGGCCTTCGAGCAGCTGCAGGCCGAGGGCGTGGTCGCCGGCGCGATGTCACCGGCGCGGTAAACGCCGTTCGCTCAGCCGGCACGGCCGCTTCTGGCAAAGCGGCAGGCAGCCGCTACGCTCAGCAATACGAACCCGTATTACCCGAGGGCTGACGGCGCCCGTGGCCGCCGCTCGGGAGGCGCTTCGAAAACAACAACAACAAACGGCCATCCGCGAGGTGGCCACCCGCCGAGGTGAGTGCCCTATGAACTCCGTATCCCTGTCTCTTGGCGCCGCGCTGGCGTTGGCCGCCGGCCTCGTCGTCGCCCAGCAGCCCACCAGCGACGAAGCGCTCGAACGCATGCGTGCGATGAAGACCACCGGACAATCGCTCGACATGGAAACCGTGCCGCAGACCGGGCCGACCGCCGATGCGATCCGCGCCAATCTCGCGCGCGTCCGCCTGCCCGAAGGCTTCCGCATCGACCTCTATGCGGTGGTGCCCGGCGCCCGCCACATGGCGGTCGGGCCATCCAGCGGGGTGGTCTTCGTCGGTACCCGCAAGACCGACCTGTGGGCGGTGACCGACCGCACCAAGAACCGCACCGCCGATGAGGTCAAGCGCTTCGCCCCGGCGATCACCTTCACCCAGCCCGGCCCCTGCTTCAGTCCGGATGGCTTTCTCTTCGTCGCCGAGCACAACCGCGTGCTGGTGTTTCCCGCCGCCGAATTCTTCTACGAGGGGCCGGACGTGGCGGCCGACATCGTGGTGCCGACCGGCGAGCTGATCCCGCGCGAGGAGGAAAGCTACAACCACGGCGCGCGGGTGTGTGCCGTGGGGCCGGACAACAAGCTCACCGTCTCCCTCGGCCAGCCGCACAACGTGCAGCCGAAGGACAAGCGCGAACTCTACGAGCAGCACGGCATCGGCGGCATCGTGCGCATGGAGCGCGACGGCAGCGAGCGCGAGGTGTACGCCACCGGCGTGCGCAACTCGGTGGGCATCGCCTATCACCCGACGAGCAAGGAACTCTGGTTCACCGACAACCAGGTCGACGGCATGGGCGACGACATCCCGCCCGGCGAAATCAACCACGCGCCACGCGCCGGCATGCGCTTCGGCATGCCCTGGTTCGGCGGCGGCTCGACACGCACCACCGAATACGCCGACGAAACGCCGCCCGAGGGCCTGACCCCGCCGGTGGTGGAAACCGTGGCCCATGCGGCCGACATGGGCCTGACCTTCTACACCGGCAAGGCGTTTCCCGAGCAGTACCGGGGCGGGCTGTTCAGCGCCCAGCGGGGCAGCTGGAACCGCACCGTGCCCGCGGGCGCGCGGGTGATGTTCACGCCGTTCGCCGCCGACGGCAGCGGGCCCAGCGGCGAGACCATCCCCTTCGCCGAGGGCTGGCTGGACGAGGACACGGGCGAGTATTTCGGGCGCATCGTCGATGTGGCGCAGCTCAAGGATGGCTCACTGCTGGTCAGCGACGACACCGCCGGCGCCATCTACCGCATCTCCTACTCGGCGCCGAACTGATGGGCGCTTCCACCGCTCCGGGGGCGGGAGGTCGCGGGCTGCGCCGACTCGGCGTGCTGGTGCTGGTGCTGATGCTGACGGTCGTCGGCGGCCAGGTGCTGGCCGGCGACCGCTCGGCCGGCAAGGGCAAGGCGCGCGTATGCGTCGCCTGCCACGGCGTGGACGGGTTGAGCAGGATGCCCGATGCGCCGAACCTGGCTGGCAACTCCGAGCTCTACCTGCGTACCCAGTTGACCGCCTACCGCGCCGGCGAGCGGCAGCATCCGCAGATGAGCATCATCGCCAAGGGACTGAGCGACGAGGACATCGCCGACCTGGCGGCCTGGTATTCGGCGATCAAGGTGACCGTCGAGCTGCCCGACTGACCCGCACGAAAAAGCCCCGGCGAGGTTCGCCGGGGCTTTCGGTGATACGCCGCCGCTTTTACTGCAGCATCGCGATGACGCGGTTGCGCAGCTCCGGGTCGTTCTGGATGGCCGCGTTGATGGCGTTGTACTCGTCGACGCTCAGGTCATTGCTCTCGACGGTCTCCATCATCTTCTCGTTGGCCTCCTGCTGCAGCCGCTGGGCTTCGGCCGGGTCACCGGTCTTTTCCAGGCGGGCGGTGAAGTCCTCGCGGATCTGCATGATCTCGCCGAGCGAGTCGGCAAAGCTCTCCAGCTTGTCCTCGCTGATGTTGGCGGCCTGCATGGCGGGGGCTGGCTGGGCGGCCGGCGGCTGGGCGCCGCTGGTCTGGGCCGAGACCTGGGAGGCGCCCACGGCCATGAACAGGGCGAGCAGGCTGGCCGATGCGATACGGGTGGGGAGCATGGTCATCTGGATTCCTTCGGTTAGTGAAGTGACGACGGGACCGAAGCAGCTGCCGTGCCAGTTTCGCTCTATTCAGTTAACTCATTGAAATTAAAGGGTTTGTGTTCAAGGCGACAAGCGCCGTGGACCCCGTCCGGGTAATGCCGTATGGTGCCAATATGGCACATGTAGCAATCTGGCAAGGTCTTTCGGGCCTGCGCGGCGCCCTCGTTCTCAAGGTGGTCCTGCCCCTGGTGGCGATCATGATCGGCTTCAGCTCGCTGCTGTTGTGGACGGTCGAGCGCAACAGCGAGCGACGCCTCCAGGCGGAAGTGGAACTGGTGGCTCGGGCGGTGCGGCTGCCGCTGGCCGCGAGCCTGGAGAACGACCACGACGGCAGCCTGCAGCAGGTGCTCGAGTCGGTGCTGGGCGTCGGCCGCGTATACGGCGCCTACGTCTACGACCGTGACGGCAAGCTGGTCGCTTCCGCCGGGGCGGTGGAGCCCGACACGGACGAGGCCGCCATCCAGGAGCTGACGGCCGACGGCAAGCGCACCGGCAGCTACCAGCGGATTCGCGGGCACGAGGTCTATTCCTATTTCGTACCGCTCGAGCAGAGCGGCGGGCAGATCAACGGCATGCTCCAGGTCACCCGCCGCTGGGGCGACTTCGAGCGCGACATCCGCCGGTTGCGCCTGGGGGCGGCGGGCCTGACCGGCCTGTTCGCCGGGGTGGTGGTCGCGGTGATCCTGCTCGGCCACTGGGCGGCGATCGGCAGGCACCTGCAGCAGCTGACCCTGAGCATGGCCCGGGTGGGGCGTGGCGAGCGCTCCCACCGTGTGCCGCCGGCCGGGCCTGCGGAGCTGGTGGTGCTCGGCCGGGCCCTGAACGGCATGCTCGACGGCATCGCCGAGGCCGAACGGCGGATGGACGAGCAGAAGACCCGCGAGCTGGAGCTGGAAGCGCAGCTGCAACGCAGCCAGCAGCTGGCGGCGGTCGGCCGGCTGGCCGCCGGCGTTGCGCACGAGCTGGGCAGCCCCTTGAGCGTGATCGACGGCAAGGCGCAGCGCGTCCTGCGCGACGAGCGCCTGGGCGAGCCCCAGCGCCGTGGTCTGCTGCAGATACGCGCCCAGGTGCAGCGGTTGAGCGACATCGTGCGGCAGCTGCTGGATTTCGGCCGCGCCGCCGGCCGTCCGCTGCGGCGCATGCCGGCCGAGGTGCTGGTGCATTCGGCGGCCGCGGCGGTCGCCGACGAGCTGGCGGCGCTGCAGGTGACGCTGGCGCTGCAGGGGCCGGGCGAGTCGCTGCAGTGCCGGGTCGATCCGCCGCGCTTCGAGCAGGCGCTGACCAACCTGTTGCGCAACGCCGCCCAGGCGAGCCCCGGCGGGCAGGTCCTGCTGCGCTGGTGGCGCGACGGCGAGCAGCTGGTGCTGCAGGTCGAGGACGACGGGCCGGGTGTGGACGAGGCGCACCGCGGCACCCTGTTCGAACCCTTTTTCACCACCAAGCCGGTCGGCGAGGGCAGTGGCCTGGGGCTGGCCGTCGCCCATGGGGTGGTTGCCGAAAGCGGCGGGCGCATCGAACTGGTCACCGGCCAGCTGCCCGGCGCGGCCTTTCGGATAACCCTGGCGCTGGCCGCAGAGGAGCTTGACGATGCAGAAGGATGAGACGACGCCCGAGCGGGTGCTGGTGGTCGAGGACGACCAGGACCTGCGCCAGCTGCTGGTCGAGGAGCTGGAAGACCGTGGCCTGCAGGTGCGCCCGGTGGCCAGCGCCGAGCAGGCGTTGCCGTTGCTCGAAAGCTGGGAGCCGGACCTGGTGGTCAGCGACCTGCGCCTCCCCGGTGCCGACGGCATGGCCCTGCTCAGGCGGGTGCGCGGGATGCAGGCGGCGCCGGCGTTCCTGGTGGTGACCGCCTTCGGCAGCATCCAGCAGGCGGTGGCCGCGCTGAAGGAGGGCGCCGACGAGTTCCTCACCAAGCCGCTGGATCTCGACCACCTGGGCCTTGCGGTTGCGCGTGCGCTGGAAACGCGCCGGCTGCGCGGCGAGGTGCGGCGCTTCCGGCAGCTGCTCAGCGACGACCGCTTCCACGGCATGCTCGGGCGCAGCCGGGTGATGCGCAGCCTGTTCGACCAGATCCGCCAGCTGGCGCGGGCCGCAGGGCCGGTGCTGGTGATCGGCGAGAGCGGCACCGGCAAGGAGCTGGTGGCGCGCGCCATCCATGCCGAAAGCGACCGGGCGCAGCGGCCGTTCCTGGCGATCAACTGCGCGGGGCTGCCGGCCGAGCTGCTCGAAAGCGAGTTCTTCGGCCATGTCGCCGGTGCCTTCACCGGTGCCAGCCGCGCCCACAAGGGCCTGTTCCAGCAGGCCGACGGCGGCACCCTGTTCCTCGACGAGATCGGCGAGATGCCCATGCCCCTGCAGGCCAAGCTGTTGCGGGTGCTGCAGGAAGGCACCATCCGCCCGGTGGGCGCCGAGCGCGAACTCAGCGTGGACGTGCGGATCATCGCCGCCAGCAACCGTGCGCTGGAAACCGAGGCCGGGCGCGAATCCTTCCGCGAGGACCTGTTCTTCCGCCTGGAGACCTTCCTGCTGCAGGTGCCGCCGCTGCGCGAGCGCGAAGACGACCGCGAGCTGCTGGCCGCCGGCTTCGTCGCGCATTTCGCCGCGCGTGACGGCCGGCCGGTACGCGGGCTGTCCCGCGCGGCGCTCGAACAGCTGCAGCGCTATCCGTTTCCCGGCAACGTGCGCGAGCTGCAGAACGCCATGGAGCGGGCGGTGACCTTCTGCCATGGCCGCACCCTGGAACTCGAACACCTGCCCGCGCGGATCGCCGGCTACAAGGAAGAAGCGGCCTCGGGCGCCGCCGAGGAACGGCTGGGGCAGTTGATCGACGGCCCCCTGCTGCCGACCCTGGAGGAGCTGGAGATGCGCTACATCCGCCATGTCCTGGCCCTGGCGGAGGGCAACAAGCGCCGCGCGGCGGCCCTGCTCGGCATCGGCCGTCGCACCCTCTACCGGCGGCTCGGGGAGCAGGAGCAGGACGACGCCTGACCCGCCCGCTAACCCCCGGCGCGCTGCGCCGCGGGGCGCTCCCGGTATGGGCGTGCGGACCATTCGGCCAGCTCGTCCAGCGGCCGGGGCGGTGAAATCAGGTAGCCCTGCAGCAGGTCGCAGCCGGCACCGAGCAGCGCCGCCTGTGTGGACAGGCTGTCCACGCCCTCGGCGGTGACCCGCTTGCCCTGGGCCTTGCAGAAGGCGACGATCGCTGCCAGGCCTTCGTGCAGTTGCGGCTGGGCCAGACGCCGGACGATCGCCATGTCCAGCTTGATGGTGTCGGCGGGGTATTCGAGCATCTGCTGGATCGAGGTGTAGCCGACGCCGAAGTCGTCGATGGCCACCCGGAAGCCGGCGGCGCGAATCGCCAGCACCACGTCCATGGTGCAGCTGCTGAGCTCGGCGGCGTAGGTCTCGGTCAGTTCGATCTCGATGCGCTCCGGCGCGATGCCGTGATGACGGGCGCGCTCGATCAGGCAATCGCAGATGCGCCGGTCGCTGAGCTGCGCCGACGACACGTTGATCGCCAGCACCACGTCTTCGCCGAACAGCCTGGCCAGCTCGGCGTAGCTGCCCATGGCGCGGTCCACCACCCAGTCGTCGATCTTGGCGAACAGGCCGGCGCGCTCGGCGATCGGGATGAACTCGGCGGGCGACACGACGCCCAGCACCGGCGAGTGCCAGCGCAGAAGGGCCTCGCAGGCCGACACGCGCCCCTGGCCGTCGACCGCCGGCATGAAGGCCAGCGCCAGCTCACGGTCGCCGTCGAGCTGGCGCAGTTGTTCCTCGATCGCGCGGATGCGCTCGTCACGCAGCTCCAGCTGGGCGGAGAAGGGCACCGCGACGTTCTTGCCTTCGGCCTTGGCCTGGTACATGGCGGTGTCGGCACGGGTCAGCAACTGGGTGATCGAGCCGGCGTCTTCCGGATAGCGCGCGGTACCGATGCTCACGCTCACCGGGTAGGTACGCCCGTCGAGCCTGAATCCGCCGCGCGAGAGGCCGAGCAGCGCACCGGTCAACTCCGGCAGCGTGTCGTCGTCCTGGACCGGCGCCTTGAGCAGGATGGCGAACTCGTCCCCCGACAGCCGCGCGAAGCTGGTTTCGGTGCCCGGATGCTGGCGCTGGTGCAGCCGCAGCACATCGCCCACCCGCGCGGCGAAGGCCTTGAGCAGGGCGTCGCCGGCCTCGTGGCCGTGCTGGTCGTTGACCTGCTTGAAGTTGTCCAGGTCCATGAACAGCAGTGCCAGCTGCCCGCCGTGGAGGCTGCACTGCTCGAACATCGCGGTGGCGAGCACGCCGAAGTGGGCGCGGTTGCTGATGCGCGTGAGGGTGTCGGTCCAGGAGATCTCCTGGATGCGTTGCAGCGCCGCGGCGTTGCGGTCGTGCAGGGTCTTCATGTTGACGGTCAGGCGGCCGATCTCGCCGCCTTCGCTCGGCTCGTCGAGCCCGTCTCGACGGTGCAGCAGCAGGTCGGTGAGCTGGCTGTCCAGGCGAGAGATCGGCGCGGTGACGTAGCGGCGGATCAGCCACAGCAGCAGGCCGATCGAGGCCAGGCACACCAGCGCGCTGCCGAACAGGAAGGCCAGGCGCAGCCGTTGCAGGCGCTCGGCGAGGTAGTCGGGGCTGGGCACCAGACGCGCCTGCAGCGAGCGCGTCAGCCCGACCTCGGCGCTGAGTTCGGCGCGGCGCGACTCGAAGCGGTTGGCGATCTCCAGGGCCGCGCCATACTCCGCTTCGAGGCGTTGCTTGAGGGTCACGAAACGGTCCGGGCGCACCGCCAGCTGCAGGGCGAAGGCCTCCCGGCGCTGGCTCGGCAGGGGCCTGCTGGAGGAGGCCGGCAGGATGAAGTCGGTGTGCAGGACCAGCGGACCGCCGTGTGCCTCGTCCAGGTAGATCAGCTCGCCGTTGACGGGTGACCGGCGTGCCTCGGCGATCACCCGCTGCTGGGCGGCGTCGAGGGTGGCGAACGGCGAGAGGCTGCTTTCGAAGTAGTAGGCCGGTTGGCCGTCGGGCTGCACGATGGCGAACGACACGAACGACAGCGTGGTGTTGGACAGCGAGCGGATGCTCTGCTGGATGCGCAGCCCCAGGGTCTCGTTGCGGTAGCCGGTATCGGATTCGCGCAGGAACAGCAGCAGGGATTCGCTGTTGCTGATGGCGTACAGCATGCTGCGGTTGAACGCCTGGTAGTCGGAAAACGCCGACTTGAGCGCCGACAGCTGCTGGTCCAGGCGCGCCTGCTCCAGGCCCACCAGTGAGGCGCGCTGGGTCAGGTAGGCGGCACTGGCCGCCAGCAGCTGGACGATCAGGATGACCGGGAAGATCACCAGCAGGGCGCGTTTACCGAGTGTCATGGGCATTGATCAGGGCGCTGATGATACGGCGGCGTGTCTGGGTGGATTCCAGCGGACGCGCTTCGTAGACCTGGCTGCGTTGCAGCACCGATGCGGGCGGATAGATGGAACGGTCCTCGCGCACCGATGCGGGCAGTAGCGGGAGCGCCGCGTCGTTGGGCGTCGCGACACCCAGGGCCTCGGCATTGAGGGCCGCGATGTCCGGCTCGCCGAGAAAGGCCAGGAAGCGGTAGGCCAGTTCCTTGTTGGGCGTGCGCGATGGGACCGAGAAGCAGTCGGTCCACAGCAGCGTGCCTTCCTTCGGGACGACGTACTGCCAGGGCGTGCCTTCGACGCCTTCCACCTCGTTGAGCGCATGCTGGTCGCCACTGAAGGCCAGGGCCATGTCGGCGTGCTCCAGATACCGCTGCGCCTTGAGCGAGGTGATGGCGTATTCGTAGCTGAGCACCGCCGGTGCCTGCGCCCGGAGCATCTCGAAGGCCGCCTTGAGGGCGTCGTTGTCGGTGGTGTTGATGGAGTGGCCCAGGTAGATCAGGGGCGCTGCGAGGATGTCTTCGTGGTCCGCGATCATGATCACGTGGGGCGTGGCCAGCGTCGGCCGTAGCAGATCGGCCCAGGAGTCGGGCGCGACGGCGATGCGGTCGGCGCGATAGGCGATCCCCAGGGTGCCCCACAGGTAGGAAACGCTGTAGGGGCCGCATCGTTCGCGCCAGCTCGCCCCGATGTGGTCGAGGTTGGGGAGGTTCTTCTCGCTGATGGGGTCGAGCACGCCGCGCGCGCCGAAGCGCTCGGAGCTGACCCGCTCGGTGAGCACCAGGTCGATGTCGTGGTCGGGCCTGGCGAGGATCTCGTCGCGCTTGTCGCCGGTGTCGAAGTAGATCTGCTCGATCGCGACGCCGGTCCTGGCATGCCAGCGCTCGATCACCTCCGGGCTGAGGTAGTCCTCCCAGGTGAGCAGAGTCAGGTGCTGGGGCGCGGCCATCGACAACGGCGCGCCTGTCAGAAGCACGGCCGCGCAGGCATGGCCCAGCGCGCGGGGCGAGAAGCGTATGGGAGTCATCGAAAGTCCGAGCGGGGCGGCGCCGCCGTCGCGATCCGGTGGTGGATCGATCCGGGAGTGCGGCTACCGTTGATGCCAGTGAATATGGGCGCGAGATTCCTATCGGCCGGCCATCACTGCGCTTGAATACCGTGCGTCACCCGGGCGGGTGAGGGGTATGGCGCAGCGATGGCACTTTAGTGGCGCCAACGGGACGGCAGCAATGTTTTTCTCGCCGCGCAGGCGCCTGGCCGATCAGCGGAGCGGCGCCGGATGGCTGCGCTCCCGGGGTCTCGGTTGCGCCTGCAGCCAGGGCGCGAGCAGGCGGGTGGACAGGGGGATGAAGAGGTAGGTCATCAGCGGGGTCAGCGCCAGCGTGGTGACCAGGATGCGCGCCACCAGCGACAGATCGCTCAGCGCACCGCCGAACAGCAGGTTGAACAGCAGCGAGACGGGAAAGAACGCCAGCCAGATCGCCACGCTCTGCTTCCAGCGCGGCGGCCGTACGTCGCCCGAGCCGAACCAGGCGTCGAGGCCGCGGGCGCGGTGCTCGTGGGGTTGGGCGAACAGGCCATCGCCGCGTTGCAGCCAGGCGCGGCGGGAGGCCGAATGCTCCCAGGCGTCCATGGTCCGCTCGTCGCTGAAGCGAAACACCATCTGGAATTCGTCGTCGCCGGGCGGCGGCGCCAGCACGCCCGAGCCGAGGTAGCCGGGAAAGTCGGCGGCCAGCTGTTCGCCTTCGTGCAGCCAGGCGAGGAAGTCGTGGTATCGGCCGTCGCGTACGCGACGAGCCACCATGAGGGTGACGGGTTCGGTAGACATCGTGTATCTCCAGGGCATCTGGCCGGTGGTCCGGGTAGGACGTTCGGCATCACGCAGCGCCGGGGTGGTGGGCTGCGGTCAATGTCACGCAAGGATCGTTCCGTCTCCGTCAGACCACGCCAGACCCCGCAAGGTCGGCGCATCGGCGAAAACGTCGACGCACTATACGGATAATCGCTGCACTGGAAAGAGCCGTTCGCACCGGTTTGGTACGACCGGCCTCACTCGCTCTCGGGCTGCTCGGCGGGGGTGACCTTCAGCAGGCGGCCTTCGGCGCTGTCGGTGAGCAGGTAGAGCGCGCCGTCCGGGCCTACGCGGACGTCGCGGATGCGCTCGCCGAGTTCCTCGAACAACGCTTCCTGCTCCACCACCTCGCCGTCGGCCAGGCGTACCCGGCGCACCTGCTTGGCCGCCAGCGCGGCGCTGAACAGGTCGCCCTGCCACTCGGGGAACAGCGTGCCGTCGTAGATCGCCAGGGCGCTCGGCGCGATGGACGGCGTCCAGTGCAGCAGGGGCGGTTCGGTGTCCGGCAGGTTCTGGTAGGGGGTGATCTGGGCGCCGGTGTAGTCGACGCCGAAGCTCACCAGTGGCCAGCCATAGTTGCGCCCGGCCTGGATCAGGTTGATCTCGTCGCCGCCGCGGGGGCCGTGCTCGTTGATGTACAGGCGCTGGTTCTGGCGGTCGTAGGCGATGCCCTGGACGTTGCGGTGCCCGTAGCTGTAGACCTCGTTGGCCATGCCGGTGCGGCCGTAGAAGGGGTTGTCCTCGGGGGCGGTTCCTTCGCGGGTCAGGCGCACCAGCTTGCCCAGGTGGTTGTCCAGGTTCTGCGCTTCTTCGCGGTAGTCGAAACCGTCGCCCAGGGTCAGGACCAGCGTCTTGTCCGGCAGGAAGGCGATGCGTCCGCCGAAGTGGGAACCGCCGGCCTTGGCCGGATGGGCGCTGAACAGCGTCTGCACGTCCTCCAGGCGACCATCCACCAGCGTGCCGCGGGCCAGGCGGGTGTTGTTGGCCTGTTCGCGGCCATAGGCGTAGGTCAGGTAGACCCAGGAGGTCCTGTCGAATTCCGGGTCCAGCGCGACGTCCATCAGCCCGGCCTGGACATCCTGGTAGCCGCTGGGCGCGCCGGGAACCGGTTCGGCCTGCAGGGTGCCGTCCGCCTCGATCAGCCGCAGCCGGCCGACGCGCTCGGTGACCAGCATCTGGCCGTCCGGCAGGAAGGCCAGGGACCAGGGGTACTGCAGCCCCTCGGTCAGGGTTTCGATCCGGTAGTCGGCGGCGTGGGCCGATCCGCCGGCGAGCAGGGCGGTGGCGCAGAGCAGCGAGGCCAGGCGGCGCGAGCGGAACATCGGCATGGAAACTCTCATGGTCGGGGTCGCAGCAGGGTCGCGAACAGCAGGCCACCGAAGGCACCGCTGAGCATCATCGCGGCGGTGCCGGACGGCGTGCGGGTGGCGGCGATCAGGGTCGGCATCGGGGCGAAGGCGTCGGCGATCTGAAACGCCACGAGCAGGCCGACGCCGCCGGCGAGGAAGTACACCGGCAGGCGCCAGACCGGCAGGAAGCGCGAGACGAGCGCGGCGATCGGCAATGCGCACAGCAGGGTCACACCGACGATGGCGGCATAGGCCGGCGAGAAGCCGAGCAGGTCGTTGCCGGTGGCGCGCATCCGCACCGGCAGGCTGATCTGGGCGCCGAGCGTCTGCAGCGCCGCCAGGTTGAACTGGGTCTGGGTGATCGAGCCGATTGCCGTGGCGAAGGCCACGGCCAGGGCAAAGGTCAGGATGATGCGCAGCTTGGCAATCATGCTTGGGTTCCTGGGCTGTCCCGCGGGATTATCCAACGCAAGGCGAGCGCTGGCTCGCCAAGTCTTTTACGTGATTTGTCTTGCAGTGCCCAGCCGCCGCGCGAAAGCGTCCAGCGCGGCTTCGCCCTGGATGTCCTCGGCGAGCAGCGGCAACTGCTCGATGGGCAGTTCGGGCAGCGCCTGGCGCAGCTGATCCAGATAGCGCTCCTCCTGGGCATGGCGTTCGGCGAGAAACGCCCCGGCATCGGCCGGAGAACGCTTGTTCACCACCAGCCCGGCCACCCCGACGTCGGCGCGCGCCAGCTGGGCATGCAGCTCGATGGTTTCCAGGACCGGCAGCCGTTCGGCCGCCAGCACGATGACGAAGGCACAGCGCGTGCGGTCGGCGATCACCTCGCGCAGCTGGGCGAAGCGCTCGCGACGCCGGTTGAGCAGCTGGCGGACCCGCTGTTCGCGGTCCTCGCCCGAGTCGGTCCGCTCACGGCCGATCAGCGACTCGCCGAAGCTGCGGTCGTCCTGGCCGAGGTTGCGCAGGGCGATGCCGAAACGGGCGCCGCGCGCCTGCCGGCGCAGCAGCCCGTCGGTCCAGGCGGTCATCATTTCCGGCAGTGCCATCAGGCGCGAGGTATGCCCGGACGGCGCGGTATCGAAGACCACCAGGTCGTAGTCCGCGAGCCCCTGGGCGACGGTCTCGGCGATGCGTTCGAGCAGGGCCGCCTCGTGCATCCCCGGCGCATCGCGCGACAGCGCCATGTGCTTGTCCACCTCGCCGGCCAGGTGCGCGGGCATCAGCTTGCGCAAGGCGGCGCCGACTTCGTTCAGGTGGGCCTCGACGGTTTCCTGCGGGTCCAGCTCCAGGCCGTCCAGCCCGGCGGCCAGGCGCACCTTGCGGGCGCCCACCGGGCGGTTCCACAGATGGCCGAGGTTGTGCGCCGGGTCGGTCGACACCAGCAGCACGCGGCGCCCGGCGCGGGCCTGGGCCAGAGCGGTGGCGGCGGCGACGGTGGTCTTGCCGACGCCGCCCTTGCCGCCGATGAACAGGACCCGGCAGTTCTCAGCCAGCGCTAGCAGCATCCGATATGGTCCAGTGGCGAGTGTTCCATGCCCATGCGCAGGTGCCAGTCATGGAAGCGTTCGTAGAGTTCCGGCATCAGCTCCAAGGTGTACCAGGCGGCCGGGTTGGGCACGCCGAGCGACTCGGCGAACACCAGCAGCATGAACAGGTCGTCCTCGTCGCGCCGCGCACGGGCGAAGGTCCGCCGGTAGGGCGCGACGTAGAACTCCCTGAGGCCGTCCGAGAGCCGTTCGAACAAAGGTCTCGGCGTCACGGCAGCGGCTCGTCGGTGGTCATCTCGGCGGCCGGGTCGCGCCCCTTGCGCATGGCGATGATGGCTTCCAGGGTGACCCACAGGGCGGCGATCAGGATCACTACGTCCATGCCCAGCAGCAGCCAGTTCTCGGCGCGGTAGAACTGGCCCATCTGCACCAGCAGCGCGTAGATCGACATGGCCAGCAGGAATATCAGCGGCACCAGGGTGTAGAGCGCCGGGCGGCCCTGCTTGATCAGCAGCACGGTGATGATGGACAGCGTCAGGCCCGCCAGCAGCTGGTTGGTGGTGCCGAACAGCGGCCAGATCGCCATGCCGCCGCTGCCTTCGGAGCCGGCGCCGAAGGCCAGCGCCATGCACACGCCGACGGCGATCAGCGTGCCGACCACGGTGTTCACCTTCATGCCCGCCAGCTCGCCGGCCTCCTGGATGACGAAGCGCTGCAGGCGCAGGCCGGTGTCCATGGTGGTGCCGGCGAAGAGAATCGCCATCACCGCCAGGATGGTCGCGCCCAGCTCCGCCGGCAGGCCCAGGCCGTTGGCGAGCAGGGTGCCGCCGCCCTGGACGAAGGCATTCACGCCGCCCTGGCCGAAGGCGGTGTAGACCTGTTGCCAGTCGAGCAGGGTGGCGAAGCCGGCGGTGCAGCAGATGATCGCCGCGAGCGAGAGCATGCCTTCGCCCACCGCGCCGAAGTAGCCGACGAAGCGGGCGTCGGTTTCCTTGTCCAGCTGCTTGGAGGTGGTGCCGGAGGCGACCAGGCCGTGGAAGCCGGAGATCGCGCCGCAGGCGATGGTGACGAACAGCAGCGGCACGATGCTCGGGCTGTCGGCCGGCAGGTCGACGTTATAGGCCGGCGCAACCAGCTCCGGCGCGCCGAACAGCACCGCCAGGTAGAGCAGGCCGAGGCCGACGAACAGCTGCAGCCCATTGATGTAGTCGCGCGGCTGCAGGAGCACCCACACCGGCAGCAGCGAGGCGATGGCCGCATAGGTGAACAGCAGGAGAATCCAGAACGACTTGGCGCTCAGGCCCAGCACGGTGTCCGGCAGGCTGATCGGGTAGGCACTGCCCAGCAGGATCAGCAGGTAGAGCACGATCACGCCGCCCACCGAGGGCCAGAGCAGCTTCACGTTGTAGCGGTAGATCAGCTGGCCGATCACCAGCGCGACGATGATCGCGCCCCACACCGGAATCACCGAGGTCGGGGTGGACACCAGCAGGTTGGAGATCACCGCCGCGAAGGCGCCATTGACCATCAGCAGCACGAGGAAGATCACCACCAGGAACAGGCTGCGTCCGCGCGAGCCGATCAGCCGGCCGCTGAGCATGCCCACCGACTGGCCCCGGTTGCGGGCGCTGGCCCAGAGCGCGCCGAAGTCGTGGATGCCGGCGAAGAAGATGGTGCCCAGCACCACCCACAGAAAGGCCGGGACCCAGCCCCAGATCACCGCGATGGCGGGGCCGACGATGGGCGCCGCGCCCGCCACCGAAGTGAAGTGATGACCCCAGAGGACGAACTTGTTGGTCGGTACGTAATCCACGCCGTCGCGCAGGGTGTGCGCCGGCGTCTTGTAGTTGGGGTCGAGCCTGTAGATCTTTTCGGCGATGAACTTCGAATAGAACAGGTAGCCGAGCGACATCGCCGACAGACCGACGATCATCAATAGAATCGAACTCATTGAAGCTCCCTCACGCGCGTGCCGACAACGGGTTGCGCAGGCGTGGGCACTGGCCCGCAACGGGCCGCCTGATACAGGCCGTGCATTGTTGTGGTTGAGGATCGGGGCGGGTCGCCTGCTTGCGCTCTGCCATCACGTCCGACGCTAAGGACAATTCCCGGGGGCGACGGTTCATCACCGTGCCGAATGGAGCCTGATAATGCACCGTTCTGGTGCGTTTCAGGGTGGGGCTTGTGCCAGGCACGCTCATGATGTGTCGGAGTGTTTCACTGGCGAGCGAGGCGGCGCAGGCGCATGATGGCCTCGTGCCTGCACCGGTTATCGACAGGTCGCGACGCTGGCGCGTCAATTGCTAGCTCAAGCCTTTCCAAGCGGTATACGCATCAAGGAGTTAGGTGATGAACGCGTTGTTGATGCCGGGTATACGAACCCTCGAGCGTTTCAGCTTTGCTCGCAAGTTCCAGATGCTGGCGCTGATCTTCGTGCTGCCGCTCGGCTACGCACTCTGGGTGATCGCCCAGGGCTACATGGAAAAACTTGGCTCGGTCGACGGCGAACTGTCGGGGGTGCGCCAGCTGCAAGCGCTCGACGCGGTGGAGGAGGCGCTGGTCGCCCAGCGCAACCTGACCGCACGCTGGAAGGCCACCGAGCGCACCCGCGAGGTGAGCGAGGAAAGCAAGGCGCTGATGGCCAGGCTGCAGGCCAGCGAGGCGGGCCTGGACGAGGCGCTGCAACGCCTGCAGCGGCGCCTCGCCGACGAGTCGGCCAGCGCCGACGCGCGGGCGGGCGTGGAGAAGCTGATCGCCGAGCGCGAAGGCCTGCGCGCCGCGCAGCTGGCGAACGTCGGCTGGTGGCCGGACGCCTATGATCGCTTCGCCCACGGCCTGCAGCTGCTCGGTACCCTGCGCGAGGAGATCGCCACCGAGAGCGGACTGATCCTCGACCCCTGGCTCGAAACCTACCTGCTGATGCAGCTGGGCACCCAGGACGCGCCGCGGCTGGTGCAGCAGCTCGGCGTGCTGGCCAGCGTCGGCCAGGGCGCGGTGCTGTCGGGCAGTTTCACCCTGCAGAGCCGCCTGCAGCTGCGCGAGATTCGCAGCGCCACTGGCGAGCTGCGCGTTCAGCTCGGCAAATACGCGCAGAACCTCGAAGGCCGGTTGCCCCCGACGCTGTCGGCGTGGAACGGCACCTACGACCAGACCCTCAAGGTGCTCGACGCCTGGCTCGTGGAGCTGGACCGGAAGATGTACGCCGATGGCCCCATCACCCTCGAACTGTCCGCCTTCGAGCAGGGCATGGACACCGCGCTGGCCCAGGCGGGTGCATTGCAGCGCGCCACCCTGGAGGCGCTCGCGACCCGGCTCGACGAATACCGCGCGCAGTCGGTGCAGGCCTTGACCATCACCTTCGGCGCCTTCGGCGTGCTGGTGCTGCTGGCGCTCTACACGCTGCTCTGCCTGCAGGCCTCGATCCGGGCCAGTACGGCGCGCATCACCCGGATGGCGCAGTCGCTGCGCGAGGGCGATCTGCGCAGCCAGGTGGACGTTCACGGGCAGGATGAACTGGCGGCCATCGGCGCTGCCCTGAATCAGGCCGTCGCCCAGCTGCGTGACTCGTTGCAGGGCGTCAACCAGCAGAGCGCGGGGCTGGGCGGCACCGTTGCGGTGCTGACCGACCAGGCGCAGTCGTCGTTGCGCTCGGTCGAAACGCAGCAACAGCAGGTGAGCCAGATCGCCACGGCGGCGACCGAGATGGCCGCCACCGCCCAGGGCATCGCCGAGAGCTGCGAGCTGGCCGCCCACGAGGCGACCCAGACCCGCCAGGTGGCCGAGCAGAGCAACCAGCGCAGCCAGCAGACCACCGCCAGCATGCATCAGCTCACCGCTCGCCTGGGCGACACTTCCCAGGCGCTGAACCAGCTGCGCGAGCAGGCCCAGCAGATCGACCAGGTGGTCGACGTGATCAAGGGCATCGCCGAGCAGACCAACCTGCTGGCGCTTAATGCCGCGATCGAGGCGGCGCGCGCGGGCGAACAGGGTCGCGGCTTCGCCGTGGTCGCCGACGAGGTGCGCAGCCTGTCGCAACGCACTCAGGCCTCGACGGCGCAGATCAGCGCCACGGTCGAGGGGTTGCAGCGCGTGGTGGTGCAGGCGGTCGAGCTGATGCAGGCGGCCTGCTCCCAGGCGGAATCCGATGCCGGCGCGGTCACCGAGCTCGGCGAGCGGCTGGGTGGCATCGCCGGGGCGGTGCAGCGGGTCAGCGACATGATCGCCCAGATCGCCACGGCGGTTGAGGAGCAGGCGGCGACGGCCGACGAGGTCAGCGGCAATATCCAGCGCGTCGACCAGGCCGCCGTCAGCCTGCTGCAGAGCGCCCAGGCGGTGCACGGTGTCGCCGACCGTCTGAGCGACGGCAGCCGTGAGCTGACGCACAACACCGCACGCTTTCGCCTGGACTGAGGTGGCGAAGCGCTGAAACACTCGGCCATGCTTTCGGCGATTTCGATGGAGAACTCTGCTGCGCGGTCCAGTCCAAGCAGCAATGAGTACATGGGAGACGAGCATGCGAGGGGCCGGGCTGCGCCAGGGATGCGTGGATGGACTCTATTGGCTGCTGCTTTATGCGGGGTTCTGGGCGCTGTTCGCCGAGGGGGGCGGCTGGTCGTTCGGCCTGCCCGCGGTGTTCATGGCCTGCGCGCTCAGCCTGTGGCTGGGCATCCGGCCGTGGCGGTTGCGGCTGAGCGTCTTGCCGGGCTTCGTCTGGTTCTTTCTGGTCAACATGTTCACCGGCGCCTGGGATGTCGCCCGGCGCGCCGCTCATCCGGGCTGCCCCCTGCAGCCTGAGTGGGTGGAGTACCCGCTGGCCGAGAGCTCCGAGCGGGTGCGGATACTGCTTTCGGCCCTGGTCGGGCTGTTGCCCGGGACCCTGGCGTCGCAGATCGAAGGCTCGCGCATGCAGCTGCACGTGCTCGACGGCGGGCAGCCCTGGCAGGCGACCGTGGCCGACCTCGAAGCGCGGCTGATCCGCCTCCTCGACGGCGGGAGCGCGCGCTGATGGCGCTGTACGCGGTGTTCCTGCTGCTGACCATCTTCCTCGGGCTGGCGCGCATCTTCCGCGGGCCCGGTCGCGTCGACCGGCTGCTGGCGGTGCAGCTGTTCGGCACCAGCGGCACCGCGCTGCTGCTGGTGCTCGCCCAGTGGCAGGACGAGCCGGCCTATCGCGACGTGGCGCTGGTGCTCGCGCTGCTGGCGGCCATGGTCAGCGCCGCGCTGGTCCAGTTGCTGCGCCGGAGGGACCATGCCTGAGACGCTCCTGCTCTGGCTGAGCTGGCCGCTGCTGATCGGCGGCCTGCTGTTCTTCGCCGCCGGCAGCCTCGGCCTGCTGCGCTTTCCCGATGTGTACAGCCGCCTGCATGCGCTGACCAAGGCCGACACCCTGGGCCTCGGCCTGGTGGTGGCCGGGCTTTCCTGCCGCGCCGACAGCCTGCTGGAAGTGGGCCAGATGCTGGTGATCTGGCTGCTGGTGCTGGCCTCGGGCGCCACCGCCTGCCAGTTGCTGGCGCGCCAGGCGCGCGAGGAGCACGGCGATGACTGAGTGGCTGCTCGATGCGGTGCTCGCGTTGCTGCTGCTGGCCCTGGCCGGCGGGTCGCTGCATGCACGCAATCGCTATGCCGGGGTGCTGCTGTTCATCGCCTTCGGTCTGATCCTGGCGTTGATCTGGGCGCGGCTCGGCGCCCCCGACCTGGCGCTGGCCGAGGCGGCCATCGGCGCGGGCCTTACCGGCGTGCTGCTGCTCGCGGCGCTGGCGCGCCAGCCTGCCGGCGCTGCCAGGGAGGGCCTGTCGTTCGCCCGTCATCGCCTGGCCGCCGCGGCGGTGCTGGTGCCGCTGCTCGTAGTGCTGGTGCAGGGGCTCGAGCCGCTGGCCGCGCAACGCTCGCCCTTGCCGGAACTGGCCGCCGGGGCGCTGGAGCAGAGCGGGGTGAGCCATCCGGTGACCGCGGTGCTGCTCAATTACCGCGCCTGGGACACCCTGCTCGAACTGGCCGTGCTGCTGCTGGCGCTGCTCGGCGCGCGCCAGCTCGGTCCGGCGCGCTTCGAGGTGGAGCGGCCCTGGCCGTTGCTGCGCGCCTGGAGCCGGTCGCTGGCGCCGCTGTTGCTGCTCGCCGGGGGCTATCTGTTATGGAGCGGTTCGAGCGCGCCCGGAGGTGCCTTCCAGGCCGGCTCGCTGCTGGCCGCCGGCGTGGTGCTGCTGCGCCTGGCCGGGGTCCTGCCGGCGCTGCGCTGGTCGTTCTGGCCGCTGCGCCTGCTGGTGCTGCTCGGGCTGCTGCTGTTCCTCGCGGTGGCGATCGCCTGCGCCTGGTTCGGGGACGGCTGGCTGGTCTATCCGGAGGGCTGGGCCAAACCCCTGATTCTGGTCATCGAGGTCGCCGCGACCCTGTCGATCGCCGCCAGCCTGAGCCTGCTGGTGGTTGGCGAAGCACGGGAGTCCGGCGCATGAGCACGACGCTGTTCTGGCTGGCGGTGGGCGCGCTGCTCTGGCTGATCGGCCTGCACGGGCTGCTGACCCTGCGCGATGCGCTGCGGCGGATCATCTCGATCAACCTGATGGGCAGCGGCGTGTTCCTGGTGATGATCGCCCTGGCCGCGCGGGTGGTGCCCAGCGATCCGGTGCTGGTGGCGCTGGTGGTCACCGGCCTGGTGGTGGCGGTCAGCGCCACCGCGCTGGCGTTGCGCCTGGCCGGCTCGGCCGACCGCGGGGAGTCGCCATGAACCTCGCCCTGCTGAGCCTCGCGCTGCCACTGGTGGGCGCCTTGCTGCTGGTCCTGCTGCGGCCGGCCGGCGGGCGCTGGGTCATCCTGATCAACCTGGCCAGCACCCTGGCCGCGGCCGGTGCTCTGCATCAGGTGATGCAGACCGGGGCGCAGTGGCTGGAACTGGGTGGCTGGTCGGCGCCGCTGGCGATCCGCTTCCAGCTCACGCCGCTGGCCGCGCTGCTGCTGTTGTTCACGGCCGGCCTGCACCTGCTGGTCGCGCTGTATGCGGCGCGCAGCCGACACGCCATCGGCGGCGAGGATTTCTGGCCGCTGTCCTGCCTCCTGCAGGCGGCGCTGGCCGCGCTGTGGCTGTCGGGCGATCTGTTCAACCTCTACGTGACCCTGGAGCTGCTCAGCCTGGCGGCGGTCGCGCTGGTCGCCCTGGCGGGCGCCAAGGCCTATCGGCCGGCGCTGAACTACCTCTTGCTGTCGCTGGCCGGGTCGCTGGCCTATCTGTTCGGCGTGGCGCTGCTCTACGGACGCTACGGCGTGCTGGACATCGTCCTGCTGGGCGAGCTCGCCGAGGCCGATGCGACGACCCGCCTGGCGCTGCTGCTGATGAGCCTGGGGCTGATGCTCAAGGCGGCGCTCTGGCCGCTGCACCTGTGGCTGCCGCCCGCCCATGCCGGCGCGCCGGCGGCGGTCAGCGCGCTGCTGTCGGCCCTGGTGGTCAAGGGGCCGTTGTACATCCTCTGGCTGCTGTGGAGCCGTATCGCGCCGGTCGAGCTGGCGCAGAGCGCCGGAGGGCTGTTCGCCGTGGCGGGCATCTTCGCGCTGCTCTGCGGTGGCTGGTCGGCGTTGCGCGCGCCCTACCTGAAGACGCTGGTGGCCTATTCCACGGTGGCGCAGCTCGGTTACGCGCTGCTCGCTCTGGGCCTGCTGCTGCGCTGGCAGGAGCCGGGCCTCGGCGCGGCGCTGTGGCTGTTCGTGCTGGCCCATGGGCTGGCCAAGGTGTCGATGTTCCTGGCGGCCGGCGAGCTGCAGCACACCCTCGGCAGCAAGCGGGTGCGGGCACTCAAGGGGGCCAGCCAGACGATGCCGCTGGCGCTGTTCGCCTTCGCCGTGGCCGGCGGAAGCCTGATCGGCCTGCCGCCGAGCGGCGGCTTCCTGGCCAAGTGGCTGCTGCTCCAGCCGCTGTTCCTGCAGCCCCAGCACTGGCCCTGGGCGATCGGCGTGCTGCTGGGCACGCTGGCATCGGCGGCCTATGTGTTTCGCGTCGTCGCGCTCGGTTTCGACCGCGCCCGCCCGACACCGGCGAGCTTTCACCCCGATCGCCTGGCGCAGTGGCTGGCGATGCTGCCGGCCCTGCTGGTCTGGTGCCTGGCGTTGATCAGCAAACCCTTGCTGCTGTGGATCGGAGGGGTGAGCCAATGACCTGGACCAGCTGGTTGCCCCTGGCCATCGTGCTCAGTTCGCTGGTGCCCGGCCTGATCATCTTCTCGCTGCGCGAGGACCAGCACCGCCTGCGGGTGGCGCTCAACCTCGGCGGGGTGGTCGTCAAGCTGGCGCTCGTGGTGGCGCTGATCATCGGCGTCGACCGCGGCCTGCAGTTCCGCCTGGAACTGCCGTTCCTGCCCAACGCGCCGCTGGTGCTGCAGGCCGACGCGCTGTCGCTGCTGTTCGTCGCGCTGTCCTCGGTGCTCTGGCTGGCGACCACCGTCTACGCCATCGGCTATCTGGAAGGCTCGCCCCTGCGTTCGCGCTTCTTCGGCTATTTCAGCCTCTGCGTCAGCGCCACCGTGGGTCTCGCGCTGGCCGGCAACCTGGTCACCTTCCTGTTGTTCTACGAACTGCTGACCCTGGCCACCTTCCCGCTGGTGGTGCACCGCGGCACGCCCGAATCGCTACGGGCGGGACGCGTGTACCTGGCCTACACGGTCGGTGGCGGCACCCTGTTGCTGATGGGCGTGGCGCTGCTGCACGGGCTGGCCGGCAGCCCGGATTTCCAGCCCGGCGGCTATCTGCAGGCGCAGGTCCAGGAGCACGACCTGGCGCTGCGGGTGGGGTTCGTGCTGCTGATCGCCGGGCTCGGGGTCAAGGCGGCGCTGATCCCGCTGCACGGCTGGCTGCCGCGGGCGATGGTCGCGCCGGCGCCGGTCAGCGCGCTGCTGCACGCGGTGGCGGTGGTCAAGGCGGGCGCCTTCGGCATCGTCCGGGTGGTCTACGACGTCTACGGCGCATCGGCGGCGGCCGAACTGAACCTGATGCAGCCGCTGCTGTGGCTGGCCGCCGCCACCATCCTCTACGGCTCGGTGCGCGCGCTGCAGCAGCAGGAAATCAAGAAGCGCCTGGCCTACTCGACCATCAGCCAGGTCTCCTACATCACCCTGGGGGTGGCGCTGCTCGGGCCGATCGCCGCGGTGGGGGGGCTGGTGCACCTGGTCCACCAGGGGTTGATGAAGGTGACGCTGTTCTACTGCGCCGGCAACTTCGCCGAGACCCTGGGGGTGCACCGCATCCGCGAGATGGACGGCATCGGCCGGCGCATGCCGCTGACGATGACCGCGTTCAGCATCGGCGCGCTGGGGATGATCGGCATCCCGCCGATGGCCGGTTTCGTCAGCAAGTGGTACCTGGGCCTCGGGGCGCTGGAGGTGGGCCAGGACTGGGTGCTGCTGGTGCTGATCGGCTCGGCGCTGCTCAACGCCGGGTATTTCCTGCCGCTGCTCTGGCGCGGCTGGTTCGCCCGCCCGGCCGACTGGCATGAGGACAACTGGGCGAACGAGCGCTGGGAGACTCACTGGATGCTGCTGCTTCCGGCCGTGTTCACCGCGCTGCTGGCGCTGCTGGTCGGCCTGCTCGCCGGCACCGCGCTCAGCCCGCTCGGCTGGAGCCAGCTGATCGTCAACCGGGAGTTCGAGATATGAGCGGCGCCTGGCTGTGGCTGCT
The DNA here is from genome assembly GCF_005876855.1 of Stutzerimonas nosocomialis. Taxonomy (GTDB): domain Bacteria; phylum Pseudomonadota; class Gammaproteobacteria; order Pseudomonadales; family Pseudomonadaceae; genus Stutzerimonas; species Stutzerimonas nosocomialis. The sequence continues at coordinate 124,213 of NZ_QLAE01000011.1, forward strand.
GGTGCCGGTGGCGCCGCTGCTGGCGATCGTCCTGCTGCTGGCGCTGCGCGAGCGGGTGATCGGCTGGCTCTGGCTGGCCTGCGTGCCGGCGCTGGTGGCGACCCTGTGGCCGGCCGAGGGGCTGGACCTGCCCTGGCTGTGGGCCGAGATGCGCTGGGGGGGCGACGATGCGCTGACCCGTGCCTGGCTTGGATTCAGCGCGCTGCTGTGGGGCTGCGCGGGGCTGTTCGCCGTCAGCAGCCAGGCCGGGGACCGGCGCCGGCTGCGCTTCTGGCTGTTCTGGTTGCTGGCGCTGTCGGGCAACCTGCTGCTGATCATCGCCGCCGATGCCTTGAGCTTCTACCTGGGCTTCAGCCTGATGAGCCTTTCGGCCTACGGGCTGGTGGTGCACCAGGGCGGACCACAGCCTCGGCGTGCCGGCCGGCTCTACCTGCAGCTGGCCGTCTGCGGCGAGATGCTGCTGCTCGCCGCCCTGCTGCTGCGAACCTCGGGCGCGCAGGGCGCCTTTGGCTTCGAAACCTGGGCGGGCGTGCCGATCGACGGGATGACGCTGCTCCTGCTGCTCATCGGCCTGGGGCTAAAGGCGGGCTTCTGGCCGCTTCACGTCTGGCTGCCGCTGGCCCATCCCGCGGCGCCGGCACCGGCCAGCGCCGTGCTCTCCGGCGCGATGATCAAGGCCGGCATCCTCGGCCTCTGGCGCTGCCTGCCGCAGGACGACCCGCTGTTGCTGCAATGGTCCCCGGTGCTGCTGGCGGTCGGCCTGTTCGGCGCCTTCTATGCCGTGCTGCTGGGCCTGTGCAGCCGCCAGGCCAAGGCCGTGCTGGCCTATTCGTCCGTCAGCCAGATGGGCTATTTCGTGATGATCCTCGCGTTGGCCTGGCGCGACCCGCAGAACCTGGCCGCGCTGGCCGTGCTGCTGGTGATCTTCGGTGTCCACCACGGCCTGGCCAAGGGCGCGTTGTTCCTCAGTGCGGGGCTCAGTCACAGCTACCGCCTGCCACGGCTGGCCTGGCTGCTGCCGGCCATTCCGGCGCTGGCGCTGATCGGTGCGCCGCTGACCAGCGGCGGGGCGGCCAAGACCGCGCTGAAATCGGCCTTCGCCGACGGTCATTTCGCCGCCTGGCAGGACCTGCTGAGCCTGGGCAGCCTCGCCACCGGCCTGTTGCTGCTGCGCGCGCTGTGGCTGATGAGGCAGGACGCACCGCAGACGGGACGAGCGCCCGCGCTCCAGCTGGTGCCCTGGGCACTGCTCTGCCTGATGCCGCTGGCGCTGCCCTGGCTATGGCCGACCTTGCGCGGCGCGCTGGTCTACAGCTTCGGCCTGGCCGATACCTGGAAACTGCTCTGGCCGCTGCTCGCCGCCTGTCTGCTCGCTGCGCTGGCGCTGCGCCTGGGCTGGTCGGTGCCGCGAATGTTGCGCCGCCTGCCGGACCCGGCCTCGTGGGCCTCGCTCAGGCTCAAGCGGCTGACCCAGCGGCCACCGCTGGTGGTGCCGCGCCCGGCGACGGCGCGTGAACGCTGGCGTGCCCGCGAGCGGCGCTGGAACCGCTTCTGGCAGCGAGGCGCGCTGGCGCTCAGTGCCTGGGTGGTCGCGGCGCTGCTCTGGCTGGGCTGGCTCTGGTGAGTGCGCCGCTGGACAGCCGGTGCCGCCGTCCACTAGCGTCTGCCGATCGATAGCGGGGGAGCGAGCCGCGTGGAAAAGGTTCTGGTCAGCGCGTGCCTGCTGGGTGCCCGGGTGCGCTACAACGGCTCGGACAAGGCCGTCAGCGATGGCGTGCTCGCGCGCTGGATCGCCGAGGGCCGGGTCGTGTCGCTGTGCCCGGAGGTCGCGGCCGGCCTGCCGACGCCGCGCCCGCCGGCGGAGATTCGAGGCGCCGGCGGTGGCGCCGTTCTGCGCGGCCAGGCGCAGGTGGTCGATGCCCGGGGCAACGATGTCAGCGAGGCTTTCGTCAGGGGTGCCGAGCAGGCGCTGACGCTGGTGCGCGAGCAGCGCATCCGGGTCGCCGTGCTCACCGAGCGCAGCCCCTCATGCGGCAGTTCGCTGATCTACGACGGAGGCTTCGGCGGCGTGACGCGCCCGGGCGAGGGGGCCACGACCGCGCTGCTGCGCGAGCACGGGGTCGCGGTGTTCAACGAGGAGCAACTGGGCGAGGCTGCCGCCTGCCTGAGCCGCTTCGACGACGAGGCGGGCTCGTAGGGGCCGCCACTCTTCATTTCCAGGGAGTCACCCATGCAGATTCGCGACGCTGTCGCAGGCGATGTCGAGGCGATCGGCCAACTGCTGGCCGATCTGGACTATCCACCGGACGCCGGGCTCGGCCCGCGCCTGGCGCAGCTGGCCGAACACCCCGATGCCCGCACCCTGGTCGCCGCGGACGGCGAGCGGCTGCTCGGGCTGCTGTCGCTGCACTTCATCCCGCAGCTGGCGCTGCCCGGCGCCTTCTGCCGGATCAGCTACCTGTGCGTGAACGAGGGCGCGCGCAGCCTGGGCGTCGGTGCGCTGCTGGAATCGACGGCCCTGCGACTCGCCCGCGAGCGCGGCTGCGATCGCCTGGAGGTGCATTGCCACCAGCGGCGCACCCGGGCCCACGGCTTCTACGCCCGGCAGGGCTACGAGGAATCGCCCAAATACCTGATCAAGTCGCTGAAGGAGGCCGGGGATGCCTGAGCTGCGCCACGTCCTGGCCGCCGGCCTGCTGGCGTCATTGCTGTCGGGCTGCGGGCTGTGGTTCGGCGCGGGCGAGGGCGAAGTCAGTCGCGCCCTGGATCTCGCGCTGCACGAGCGTGGCAGCGAGCGCGTCACCCTGGCCGAACTGACGCGCTTTCCCTGGGACGAGCTGCTGCTGTTCGCGCCCTATACCCCTCGCGCGTCGGTTTGCCAGGCCCTCGCGCTGTCGCGGGCGCGCTGTGCGCTGGTGGCCCGGGGCGAGTCCGGCAGCGACGGCGAAATGCTGATGGTGTTCCGCGAGGCCGGGCAGGTGGTGCACAGCGAGATGCACCTGCGCGCGCATGGCGATTTCCTGCCGCTGCCCGATGTGCCGCTCACGCCGGCAACGGCGGTGTTCGACGTGGTTCGGGATGGCGATGGAGCCGATGGGCGGCCCTGGCTCAGGCTGCGCCTGAAGGGCGGGACCTGACGGCGAAGGCGCGTGGCGGCCGCTTGGACTGCAGGTTGCAAGCGCGGCCCCGCAGGTTGTTTCGCGACGTGCCCTCGGATACGGCTCAATCCAGCCCCAGGCGAATCCGGAAGGCCGCGCCGCCGAGGGAGGATTCGCCGAGGCTGAGTTCGCCGCCGTAGCTGTCGATGATGTCCTTGACCACGGCCAGACCGATCCCCTGGCCGGGGTGCTGCAGGTCGAGCCGCTCGCCGCGCTGGAGGATGCGTGCGCGCTGGTCCACTGGAACGCCGGGGCCGTCGTCCTCGATGCTCAGCAGCAGCTCGCCGTCGCCCTCGACGCTGATGCGGATGCGCTTGAGGCAGAGGCGGTAGGCGTTTTCCAGCAGGTTGCCGAGCATTTCCATCAGCGCGCCGCGCTCCATCGGCACCCGGCAATGGCGCCCGACCCGCATGTCCACCTCGACCCGCTTGTCGTGGTAGACCTTGTCCAGCGTGCTGCAGAGGCTTTCGAGCAAGGGCAGCAGTTCGACGCGGTAGCGCACCAGGCCGCTCTTGCCGAGGCTGGCGCGCTGCAGCTGATAGCCGATCTGCTGGCTCATGCGCTCGATCTGGCTCTGCATCACCTGGGCCTGCTCGCGGTTGTCGGGATGGGTGGCGATCACCTCGCCCACGCCCTGGAGCACGGTCAGCGGGGTTTTCAGGCTGTGCGCCAGGTCGCCCAGGGAGTTGCGGTATTGCTCGCGCTGGCGGCGCTCGCTTTCCAGCAGGCGGTTGAGCGAGCGGGTCAGGCGCAGCAGCTCGCGGGGATGGCGGTCGCTGAGGCCCTCGCTCTGGCCGGATTCGATGCTGTCGAGTTCGGCGCTCAGCCGTCGCAGCGAGCGAAAGCCCCAGGTCAGCCCCAGCCAGAGCAGCGCCAGCAGGGCCAGCAGGCCGCCACCGAGCCAGCGGTACAGCTGGCGCCGGAAGTCGGTGAACATGCCCTGGTATTCGCTGGCCGGCTGCATGGTGATGAAGCTGAAGGCGCTGTCCGGGCCGTTGTCCAGCTGCAGCTCGACGTCGTAGACGAAATATTCCTCGCCGGCGGCATCGCGGATGCGCACGAACTCGGTGATGCCGCCCTGGTAGCGGGCGCGGTAGTCGATGGACTCGTCCACCGCCGAGCCGGAACTCCAGACCAGCGCGCCGTCGCGGTCGAAGATGTAGCCGAGCAGACGCGCCTCGGGCAGGTTGAACTCCTCGTAGGGCAGGCGCTCGGGCATCTGCAGGTGGCCGTCTTCCAGCCGCGCGGCGGTGATCAGGGTGCTGGCGTCAGCGGCCAGGCGCTGTTCGATCACCCCCTCCATGGTCATCCGGAAGGCGCCCTGCAGGGCCGGCAGCAGGGCGAGCATGAACAGCACGGCCAGGCCGGCGGCGCCCAGCATCAGGCGCGTGCGCAGCGACATCTCGCCCCGCGAGATCGCCCGCCCGCGCAGCGCCAGGCGCTGCAGGGGTCGGATCACCGGCAGCGCTCGGTGAACAGATAGCCCAGCCCGCGGACGGTCTCGATCGGTTTCATCTGGCACTGGGTTTCGAGCTTGCGCCGCAGCCGTCCGACCAGTACCTCGATGACGTTGGCGTCACGCTCCTCGTCGTCCGGGTACAGCTGCTCCATCAGGCGCTCCTTGGCGACCACCTGCTGCTGGTGACGCATCAGGTATTCGAGGATGCGGTACTCATAGGCCGTCAGGTTCAGCGGTTCGTCGCCGGCCAGCGCCTGCTTGCGGTTGAGGTCGAGCTTGAGCGGCCCGGCCTCGATGGTGGCCTGGGTGAAGCCCGACGAGCGCCGCAGCAGGGCGTTCATCCGCGCTTCGAGCTCTTCGAACTGGAACGGCTTGACCACGTAGTCGTCGGCACCGGCGGCCAGGCCTTCGACCTTGTCCTGCCAGTTGCCGCGCGCCGTCAGGATGAGAATAGGGAACCGCTTGCCGTGGCTGCGCAGCTGACGGATCAGGTCCAGCCCGCTGATACCCGGCAGACCCAGGTCGATGACGGCCAGGTCATGGTTGTATTCCTGGGTTCGATACAGCGCCTCTTCGGCGTTGGGGACCGCATCGACCACATGACCGCTTTCGCCAAGCCGGGTCTGCAAGTGGTGGCGCAGCAGCGCCTCGTCTTCCACCACCAGCATCTTCATCCTGTACTCCCATGCAAACGGCCGAAAAAAGGCCGGCCAATAGGTACGGCCGGGCATGACCCGGCCGCTTTTCCAGGGCTCGACTTAGAAGTGGTAGTTCAAGCCGAGGTAGACCTGCTTGGTGCTGTGCAGGTCGATCGAGCCCAGTTTGCCGCCGCCGTGCTCGGACACTTCGGTGCCTGCGTTGCTGCGCATGTAGCGGTAGCCGGCTTCGACGGACGCCTGGTCGCCGAGCTGTTGCAGGATACCGGCCTGCAGGCCGATCAGGTAGCCGATATCGCTGTCACGGCTGTAACCGCGCGATTCCTGCTCCAGCTTGGTCAGACCGGCGCTGGCACCGCCGAACAGGCGGGTGGTGTCGCCCAGCGGGATGAAGTGGTCGTAGCTGGCGGCCAGGTTCTGCTGGCGCAGTTTGAGGCTGCTGCCGTAGTCGTCCGACACGTTTTCATAGGTCAGGTAGTAACGGCCTTCGTCGGTCATCTGGCCGCCGCGGATGCCCCAGGTGCCGCTGTTCTTGATCACGTCATCGAACTGGGGGTTGTTCATGTTCTGCTTCAGCGCGCTCGAACGGTCGATGTTGGTGGTGCTTTCACCCCAGGTGAAGCCGACGAAGTTGTCAGCAGCCTGGGCGCCGACGGCGAATACGCTGAGGGTGGTGGCCAGAGCCAGGGTATGCAGTTTGTTCATCGGTAACTCCTTTCCAAGGCAGCGGTTGCTGTACGGGAGTTACTTTGCCCCGGGGGCACTGAACGCTTGCTGAACCCCCGCTGAACCTCAGCTGAACGAGTGAGCGAACAGCGGCGGACGCCGCGAGCGGGTGATGAGAGCGCCCGACCTTGGGCGCTCCGGCATCCTTTTCGCGGTCTTGACCGCGAGCTTCAGGGCATTGGCCATGCCCTCACTCCTGAGTCGGGCGCCCAGCCTCTTCCCGGCGCGAATCAACACAAGCCTCCGGAAGTCGGCTTGCTCGGAGCGCCCCGAAAGCAGGGCAGTCCGTCGGCCGCCAGGCGGGTCAGTGCCTTTTGCGGCCGACCAGGGAGAACAGCGCCAGCGCGCCGAGCGCCACCGCCGCGGTGGTCGCGATCGGGTGCTGTGAGGCGCGGGTGTAGAGGCTGCTCTGGGCGACGTGCCCGGGGTAGCGTCCGGAGGCATGGCCGTCCACGGTGGGGTCGGCCGCATGCAGGGCGCCCTTGCGGTTGCTGTCGGGCTTGCCGCTCTGCAGCCAGTCGTAGATGACGCTGCGCCGCACCCAGTCGGTCAGGCGCGGCGCATTCTCGGCCAGCCGCGACAGCAGCTTGGCGTTGCCGATGTAGACGTCGCGCTGCGGATGTTCGGCGGCATGCAGGATCGCCTGGGCGACCACCTCGGGCGCGTAGACCGGCGGCGGGAAGATCGGCGCGCTGGGCATGACGTTCTTCGAATGGTCCATGAACTGCGTGTCGGTGGACGCCGGGCGCACCAGGGTGACGGAAATCGGCGTCCCGGACTTTTCCAGTTCCAGGCGCAGCACGTCGGTCATCGCCTTGATGGCGTGCTTGCTGGCGCTGTAGCTGGCGTGGAAGGGCAGGGCGGCTACCGATTCGACGCTGCCGATGTTGATCAGCGCGCCACCCTTGTTGCGCAGGTGCGCGACCGCGATGGACGAGCCGTAGTGGGTGCCCCAGAAGTTGGTCCGCATGACCTGACGGGTATCCTCGTCGCTGACCTGGTCGAAGCGGCCCCAGATCGAGCTGCCGGCGTTGTTGATCCAGGTATCGAAGCCGCCGAAGCGGGCGGTGGTTTCGCGGGCGACGCGTTCCAGGTCTTCGCGCTCGCCGACGTCGGCCACCACGTAGAGCACGTTGTCGCCGCTCTTGAGTTCGCGCTCGATCTCGATCAGCGCGTCTTCGTTGCGCGCCACCAGCACCACTTTCGCGCCGGCGTCGACGGCCATCCGCGCGGTCGCCAGGCCAATGCCGCTCGAGGCGCCGGTGATGACGATGACCTGTTCGCGCAGCGGTTTGAGGGTAATGGACATGGGGCCTCCGGTGAGGCGGCCGTCGCGGCCGCAAAAGGTGTCGGTTCCTCAGTAGAAGCCGCTGCCCGGATGGGGTTCCGCCGGATGGATGGGCGGCGCCCAAGGCGCCGGAATGCCCGGCTCCCGGGCGCTTCGTCTCAATTGCAACATTTCATGACAGGCGGCATGAACTCTTCTGATGGCCACCTGATCTCAGGGAAAGGAGCTGATATCAGCACAAGGGTTTCACCACGTCGTGCCAGGCAAGGCCTTCGTGCGTCGTGCAAAAACAATGAGGAGGGATTCCATGCCAGCCGCTGCAAGCACAGCCGCCAAGGGGCGATTCGAGGTTCTGGACAGTTTCAGGGGCATCTGCGCGATGGCCGTGGTGCTGTTCCACACGCAGATCCTGTTGAGCTTTTCGGAGCTGCCCCTGTTTCGACACGCCGACCTGTTCGTCGAGTTCTTCTTCGTACTGAGCGGTTTCGTCATGCACCACGCCTATGGCGGGCGGGTATTCGACCGGCAGGTGTTCAAGCGCTTCATCGTCAGCCGCACCTTCCGGCTGTTTCCCCTGCACCTGACCATGCTGGCGGTGTTCATCGGGCTGGAGTTCGGCAAGCTCTGGGCCGAGCGCCACGGGTTCACCTTCAACGACCCCGCCTTCACGGGCAAGACCGCCCCCGGCGAGATCATTCCCAACGCGCTGCTGCTGCAGTCCTGGTTCAACGGGTTCAACAGCGTCTCGTTCAACGTGCCGGCGTGGAGCATCAGCATCGAGTACTACCTATACATGGTGATGGGCGTGGTGCTGCTGACGCTGCCACGCTACAGCGCCCAGGTGTTCCTGCTGATGTCGCTGATCGCCTTCTCGGCGTTGTTCGTCAACCTCGAGCTGATCAAGCCCTTCATCTGGCGCGGCGCGTCCTGCTTCTTCGCCGGGGCGCTGGTGCACATGGTCTACCGGCGCATCCGGGCATGGGTCGAGCGGATCGACGACCGCGCGCTGTTCAGCCTGCTCGAAGTGCTCTGCCTGCTGTTGATCTACCGGACGCTCACCACCGAGGGCCAGCACCAGGGGCTGGTCGCCAGCCTGCTGTTCTGCGGGGTGATCCTGGTGTTCGCCTTCGAGCGCGGCGTCGTGTCGGACCTGATGCGGCTGCGCTCCATCGCGCGCCTGGGCACCCTGTCGTTCTCCATCTACCTGACCCACGCCGCGGTGATCTTCGCCTTCACCAGCGCCGCGATGGTGCTGTCGAAACTCACCGGCATGCAGCTGACGCGTATCCTGACCAAGCCCGGCAGCGACGAGATCATGCGCTACATCACCACCGGCAGCGTGGCCGGCGACGTGCTGGTGACGCTGCTGGAACTGGCGATCGTGCTGGCGGTGTCGGCCTTCACCTACCACTTCATCGAACTCAAGGGCATCGAGCTGGGCAAGCGACTGCTCAAGAGCGGCCCGTTGCCGCTGTCCCAGCACTGAGGAAGGCGGCTAGTT
>NZ_QLAE01000012.1 GCF_005876855.1 Stutzerimonas nosocomialis
AGGCGGCTGGTGTCTTCGAAACGGTGGGTGAAGTAGTCCGGCAGGGTCAGCGCGTTCTGGTTGCGTTCGGTGTGCACCCGCAGGCGCCCGGCGACGAACAGCCAGTTCAGCCAGGCACCGGCGATCAGGCCGATGGCGATCCAGCTCTCCGACAGGCCGGCGACGAAGATGGCGCCGGGCAGGCCCATCAGCAGCCAGCCGCTCATGTCGGACGCGCCGGCCGACAGCGCGGTGACGAAACTGCCCAGGCTGCGGCCGCCCAGGATGTAGTCGTCGAAATTCTTGGTCGCCCGGTACGCGATGAAGCCGATCAGGATCATCGCGCCTATGTAGACCAGAAAGGTGATGAGTGTGGGTGTACTGATGCTCATTGTGTTCCCTCGTTAGTTGTTGTCGATGGATGCGAGGGGAAGCCCCGAACCCACCTGGCAGAGGGCGATGGCCATGACGCCATCACCGGGCGACGAGCCAGAGCCGGCTCGTCAGTGGCGCAAGAGCGATACGCCAACTGTTCGTGTTGTTCTACGTCGCCGGCAGGCAAGGCGGCTGCCGGCTGGTTGCACGCGTGACGGTAATCAAGCGTTCGCGGGGCGGACGGCCGAAACCGCCCACGCCCCGCCAGACCTCAATCGTCGACCAGCGACAGCAGCGAGGCGTTGCCGCCCACCGCCGTGGTGTTGGTCGAGGTGGTGCGTTCGTTGGTGAAGCGCAGCAGGTAGCTCGGGCCGCCCGCCTTCGGGCCGGTTCCGGACAACCCGTTACCCCCGAACGGCTGCACGCCGACCACCGCACCGACCTGGTTGCGGTTGATGTAGAGATTGCCGATCCGGGCCAGCGACTCGATGCGCGCGGCGGTTTCCTCGTTGCGGCTGTGCACCCCGAGGGTCAGCCCGTAACCGGTGCCGTTGATCGCGGCGACGACCTTTTCCAGGTCGGCGGCGTCGTAGCGCACCACGTGCAGGACCGGCCCGAAATGCTCCCTGGCCAGCTCGTGAATGCCGCCGATCTCGAACGCCACCGGGGCGACGAAATGGCCGTTCAGCCCCTCCGGCAGGCGGGCCTCGGCGATCAGCCGGCCCTCGCCCTTGAGCCTGTCGATGTGCGCCAGCAGGCTTTCTCGGGCTTCGGCGTCGATCACCGGCCCCAGGTCGTTCTCGCGCAGGTGGGTCGGGCCGACCTTGAGTTCGGCCATCGCGCCCTTGAGCAACTCGATCACGCGGTCGGCGATGTCGCGCTGCACGTAGAGCACGCGCAGGGCCGAGCAGCGCTGGCCGGCGCTGGTGAAGGCCGAGCCGATGGCATCCTTGACCACCTGTTCGGGCAGCGCGGTGGAGTCGACGATCATCGCGTTCTGGCCGCCGGTCTCGGCGATCAGGGTGGCGATCGCCCCCTCCTTCTCGGCCAGCTGGCGATTGATGACGCGCGCGGTGTCGGTGGAACCGGTGAAGCACACGCCGACCACGCGCGGGTCGCGGCAGAACACGCTGCCCAGGGTCGCGCCGTCGCCGGGCAGGAAGGCGATGGCATCCGTCGGCAGGCCGGCCTCGAACATCAGCTCCAGCGCGCGGGCGGCGATCAGGCTGGTCTGCTCCGCCGGCTTGGCCAGCACGGTGTTGCCGGCCACCAGGGCCGCGGTGATCTGACCGAGGTAGATCGCCAGCGGGAAGTTCCAGGGGCTGACGCAGACGAACACGCCCCGGCCTTCGTGGAACAGCTCGTTGCGCTCGCCGGTCGGTCCCTTGAGCTCCTCGCGGCCCAGCTTCTGGCGCGCCTGCAGGGCGTAGTAGCGGCAGAAATCCACCGCTTCGCGAACCTCGTCGATACCGTCCTGCAGGGTCTTGCCGGCTTCGCGGGTGCACAGCGCCATGAGCTCGGCGCGGTTGGCTTCGAGCAGATCGCCGAGCCGTTCGAGAATCGCGGCACGCTCCTCGACCGGCGTCGCGTTCCAGCGCGGCCAGGCGGCGGACAAGCCATCGAGCGCCTGACGGGCGTGCTCGGCGGTGGCGAACTGCGCGGTGCCGACCACATCGGCGAGGTCATAGGGGCAACGGACTTCGCTCGGGGTACCGCCCAGCGCCTTGCCGCCGATGACCGGCGCGGCCTGCCACTGGCGCGAAAGGAAGGGTTGGTAGGCGTGGGTCAGTTCATTCCATTGAGTCTGGATATTCATGTTGAGGCCTTGCGAGTTTTTCCGATCGCCGTACAGCGCTGGCGGAAGCGGGATGCGTGGGTTGCCGAAGGTCTTGAACTGGCGCAGCTGGGTCACCGGATGGTCGATGAGCGACTCCACCGGTACGCGCGGATCGACCAGCTGGTGGACGAACGAGGAGTTCGCGCCGTTCTCCAGCAGGCGACGCACCAGGTACGGCAGCAGATCCTTGTGCGCCCCGACCGGGGCGTAGATGCGCACGTTCTTGCGGTATTTCTCGATCACCGTGTCGTACAGGGCATCGCCCATGCCGTGCAGGCGCTGGAATTCGAACTCGCGCGCGTGCCCGGACGTGGCCTGTGCCTCTTGCGCCATCGCCAGGATGCAACTGACGGTGTGGGCGTTGTGGCTGGCGAACTGCGGGTAGATCACGCCGCGCGTCTGCTCGGACAGCAGATAGCGCGCGCAGGCGAGGTACGCCGTATCCGTGCCCTCTTTACGGGTATAGACGGGGTAGCCGGAGAGCCCCTGGACCTGGCACTGCTTGATCTCGCTGTCCCAGTACGCGCCCTTGACCAGGCGCAGCGGGATGCGCGCACCGAGCTCCTTGCCCAGCAGGGTCAGCCAGACCAGCACCGGCAGGCAGCGCTTGGAATAGGCCTGCACCACCAGACCGAACTCGCCCCAACCGGCGATCGCCGGGTCGCGCATGAGCTTCTCGAACAGCTCCAGCGACAACTCCAGGCGGTCCGCCTCTTCGGCATCGATGGTGATGCCGACGTCGAGCCGGCGCGCCAGGACCGCCAGCTCACGCACGCTTTCGAACAGCTCGCCGAGCACGCGTTCGCGCTGGGCAACCTCGTAGCGCGGGTGCAGCGCCGACAGTTTGATCGACACCGACGGTCGCGGCCCCGGTCCGACCTGGGGCTCGGCGCCGACGGTCTCGACCGCACGGCGGTAGTCGGCCATGTATTTCTCGGCGTCTTCGACCGTCAGGGCCGCTTCGCCGAGCATGTCGAAGGAATAGGTGTAGCCCTTCTCGCGCTCGGGACGGCCGTTCTTCAGCGCCTCGGAAATGCTGCGCCCGAGGACGAACTGCTTGCCCATCAGCTTCATCGCCTGGTTCATCGCGGCACGGATCACCGGCTCGCCAGAGCGCCTGATCAGCCGGCCGAGCACGTTCTTCGGGCGGCCGTCGGCGCTGTCCGGATCGACCACCTTGCCGGTCATCACCAGGCCCCAGGCGGCGAAATTCACCAGCACGTTGTCGCTCTGGCCCAGGTGGCGCTCCCACTCGGCGGCGTTGAGCTTGTCGCGGATCAGCGCATCGGCGGTGGCCGAGTCCGGCACGCGCAGCAGCGCTTCGGCCAGGCACATCAGCATCAGGCCTTCCTGGGTGTCGAGGCTGTACTGGCGCAACAGGGCATCGAGGGTGTCGACCGCATTGTCACGGCCGCGCACGGCCTCGATCAGGCTGCGGGCCTCGCGCCGGATCGCTTCGATGCCCGCCTCGCCAGGATCGGCGAGTTGCAACAATTGCTCGAGATACTGGGCTTCGTCGACGCAATAGGTAGCGCTGACCTGGGGAAAGAACTCGGCGGCTTTCAGGTTGGCGAAGTCGCCCTGCAAGACGTGACCGGCTTTGAACATCTCGCCGCTCCTCTGAGAGGTGAAGATAGGTATGGTTCTAGCTCACGACCGCACCACTCACCATGTGGGCGAGCTGCTTTCGCAAGGGGATGGCGGAATGTAGAGGCAGCCATCGAGCCGGTTCTTGCGCAAAGCTATGGAGTTTTTGCGAAAAACTCCGCCCACTGCGGTTATCCGGCGGAGCCGGGCGCCGCGCACCAAGAAGGTGCAAGGCGGCGCGAGCGTAGGAGTTGCCCGGACGGGCGAAGCGGTCAGGCCGGCTCGTGGCGCATCCGCTTCGGCGTCAGCCCCAGGTAGCGACGCATCGCGGTGGTCAGGGCGCTCTGGCTGGAAAACCCGCACTCCTCGGCGATCCGCACCAGCGGCAGCGGGCTTTCGCGCAGCATCCGCGCGGCGCGATCCAGGCGCGTCTTGAGCAGGTACTGGTGAGGCGTCAGCCCGACGCAATCCTTGAACTGCATGTGGAAGTGGCTCGGGCTCAGGCAGGCGACCTGCGCCAGCTCCGCCACGCTGATGCGCCTGGCGAGGTTTTCGTGGATGTGCGCATCGAGTCGCTCGATGTCCAGCGGCCCGGCCGGAACCCGCTGCCGCTCGCCGAACAGACGCAGGTGCAACGCCCGCAGCAGCACGCCCCCCAGGGCCCGCCCCAGCAGCGGGTCGCTGCCGTAGCGCGCGAGTTCGGCGCCGGCGTAGCTCAGCAGGTTCTGGAAATCGGCATCGAGCGCCGGATAGCGCGGCGTATCGAACAGCTGCGCGAGCAGGTCGCGATCGTCCTCGGGAAGGTTCTGCTCGTCGAGGTCGAGAATCAGCATGCGGTTGTCGCCGACCCCGGCGAACTCGTGCTCGGCATCGCCCGGCACCAGGCAGGCCCGCATGCGACAGACCTCGCCTCCCGCACCGTTGACCTCGAATTCCGCACGCCCAGCCAGCGACAGCACCAGCTGGTGATAGTCGTGGGCGTGTTCGTGGGCCTGGGAGTCCAGGCAGAGCAGGCGGGCTTGGAGCATGGCGGTACCTCGGGATTCGGCCGACTTTACCCGAGCCCCGGGCCGCTTGCACAGCCAGGGGACGCGCGGGATTGAAATCACCGGCAGCGCTCCCATCTATGAAGCATCCAATGCCAACAGGTGCCCCATGAGCGATCAGGACAACACGCCGGAAATCGTCGAAGAGATCACCCTGTCGGGCGGCAGCCTGGCGCTGCCTGGCCAGACGCTGCCCGAGCGCGTCTACATCATTCCGATTCACAACCGCCCGTTCTTCCCGGCGCAGGTGTTGCCGATCATCGTCAACGAAGACCCCTGGGCCGAGACACTGGAGCTGGTCGCCAAGACGCCTCACCAGCGCCTGGCGCTGTTCTTCATGGACGGCCAGACGGAAGATGCCGCCAGCTTCGACCCCGACAGTCTGCCCCAGCACGGCACCCTGGTCCGGGTCCATCACGCCACGCGCGAAGGCGGCAAGCTGCAATTCGTCGCCCAGGGCCTGACACGGGTACGCGTACGCGGCTGGCTGCGTCGCAAGCCGCCCTACCTCGCCGAGGTCGACTACCCGCAGAGCGAGGATGACCCGCGCGACGAGGTCAAGGCCTACGGCATGGCGCTGATCAACGCCATCAAGGAGCTGCTGCCGCTCAACCCGCTCTACAGCGAAGAACTGAAGAACTACCTCAACCGCTTCAGCCCCAACGACCCGTCGCCGCTGGCCGATTTCGCCGCGGCGCTGACCACCGCGCCGGGCCTGGAACTGCAGGAAGTGCTCGACTGCGTGCCGATGCTCAAGCGCATGGAAAAGGTCCTGCCGCTGCTGCGCAAGGAAGTCGAGGTCGCCAAGCTGCAGAAGGAACTCACCGGGGAGGTGAACCGCAAGATCGGCGAGCGCCAGCGCGAGTTCTTCCTCAAGGAACAGCTCAAGATCATCCAGCGCGAGCTGGGCATCACCAAGGACGACAAGAGCGCCGACGCCGACGAGTTCCGCGCCCGGCTGGCCGGCAAGACCCTGCCCGCTCCGGTACGCAAGCGCATCGACGAGGAGCTCGGCAAGCTGTCGATCCTGGAAACCGGTTCGCCCGAATACGCCGTCACCCGCAACTACCTCGACTGGGCCACCGCCCTGCCCTGGGGCGTCTATGGCGAGGACAAGCTCGACCTCAAGCGCGCCCGCAAGGTACTGGACCAGCATCACGCCGGGCTCGACGACATCAAGAGCCGCATCCTGGAGTTTCTCGCGGTGGGCGCCTTCAAGGGCGAGATCGCAGGCTCCATCGTCCTGCTGGTCGGCCCGCCCGGCGTCGGCAAGACCAGCATCGGCAAGTCCATCGCCGAATCGCTCGGCCGCCCGTTCTACCGCTTCAGCGTGGGCGGCATGCGCGACGAGGCCGAGATCAAGGGCCACCGGCGCACCTATATCGGCGCGATGCCCGGCAAGCTGGTGCAGGCACTCAAGGATGTCGAGGTGATGAACCCGGTGATCATGCTCGACGAGATCGACAAGCTCGGCGCCAGCTACCAGGGCGACCCGGCATCGGCCCTGCTCGAGACCCTCGATCCGGAACAGAACGTCGAGTTTCTCGACCACTACCTGGACCTGCGCCTGGACCTGTCCAAGGTGCTGTTCGTCTGCACCGCCAACACGCTGGACTCGATCCCCGGCCCGCTGCTCGACCGCATGGAGGTGATCCGCCTGTCCGGCTACATCGCCGAGGAAAAACTCGCCATCGCCAAGCGCCACCTGTGGCCGAAGCTGCTGGAGAAGACCGGCGTGCCGAAGCAGCGGCTCTCGCTCAGCGACAGCGCCCTGAAGGCGGTGATAGACGGCTATGCACGGGAAGCGGGCGTGCGTCAGCTCGAGAAACAGCTGGGCAAGCTGGTACGCAAAAGCGTGGTGCAGCTGCTGGAGGACCCGGAGCGCAGCATCAGGATCGGCCCGAACGACCTGGACGACTACCTCGGCAAACCGGTGTTCCGCAGCGAACAGGTGCTCTCGGGCGTCGGCGTCATCACCGGGCTGGCCTGGACCAGCATGGGCGGCGCGACGCTGCCGATCGAGGCGACCCGCATCCATACCCTCAACCGCGGCTTCAAGCTGACCGGCAAGCTCGGCGACGTGATGAAGGAGTCGGCAGAGATCGCCTACAGCTACGTCAGCTCGCACCTGAAGGAATTCAAGGGCGATCCGCAGTTCTTCGACGAGGCCTTCGTGCACCTGCACGTGCCCGAAGGCGCGACGCCCAAGGATGGCCCGAGCGCAGGCATCACCATGGCCAGCGCCCTGCTCTCCCTGGCGCGCGGCCAGGCGCCGAAGAAAGGCGTGGCCATGACCGGCGAGCTGACGCTGACCGGACAGGTCCTGCCGATCGGTGGCGTACGCGAGAAGGTCATTGCGGCGCGTCGGCAGAAAATCTTCGAACTGATCCTGCCCGAGCCCAACCGGGGCGACTTCGAAGAGCTGCCCGACTACCTCAAGGAAGGCCTCAAGGTGCATTTCGCCCGGCGTTTCGCCGACGTCGCCAAGGTGCTGTTCTAACCGCGCCTGCCCGGCGCGCCGCAGCCCGCGCCTGGGCCTTTGTGCCCGGGCGGGCTATCCTTGCGGTTCGTTTCACGGATCGGTCACGCCCATGCCTTCGGTACCCCGCCTCATCCTGCCCGCCTCGCTGACCTTGCTCGCCGCCTGCTCGAGCACGCCGCCCAGCAGTGTTTCGCTCAAGGACGACCGCAGCTGCCCGCTGAATCTGCACGCCGGTCAGACGCTGATCGTCAGCCTGCCCAGCAACCCCACCAGCGGTTACCGCTGGAACCTGCAGGATGCCGCGCCCGGGCAGCTCAAGAGCCTCGGCCCCGAGGTGTTCAGCTCACCGGACAAGGACGTGATCGGCGGAGAAGGGCTTTCGACCTGGCGCTTCCAGGTCCAGGGCGGCGGCAGCGGACGGCTGTACCTGGCCTACCAGCAACCCTGGGACGCCGCCGCCGAACCGGCCGGACTGTTCGATTGCCGGATCGAGGTGCGCTGACGCGCAGTACGCGCCGCGCCCTGCGTTTCCGCTACAATGCCGGCCCTTTTCGCCGCATCGCCAAACGCCGTGAGCCACGATCCCGACCACCTGTTCGCCAAGCCCCTGCCCCACGTACCGGACTTCGTGTTCAACGAGGACGTGGTGCGCGTATTCCCGGACATGATCAAGCGCTCGGTGCCCGGCTACCCGACCATCGTCGAGAACATCGGCGTGCTCGCCGCGCAATTCGCCCAGCCCGACAGCTGCCTGTACGACCTCGGCTGCTCGCTGGGTGCGGTCACCCAGGCGCTGCGACGCCATGTGAAGGCTGACAACTGCAGGGTCATCGCGGTGGACAACTCGGCGGCGATGACCACCCGCTGCAACGAATACCTGCACGCGCAGGACTCAATGTTCCAGGAGCTGCTGCCGGTCAGCGTGATCGAGGCGGATATCCTGACCCTTGCGTTCGAGCCCGCCTCGCTGGTCGCCCTCAACTTCACCCTGCAGTTCATCCCGCCCGAGCAGCGCCCGGCGCTGCTGGCGCGCATTCGCCAGGCGCTGCTGCCAGGCGGCGCGCTGATCCTCTCGGAGAAGCTGCGCTTCGAGGATGAACAGGAGCACGCCCTGCTCACCGACCTGCACATCGCCTTCAAGCGTGCCAATGGCTACAGCGAGCTGGAAATCGCCCAGAAGCGCAGCGCCATCGAGAACGTGATGAAGCCCGACAGCCTGGAGACCCATCGTCAGCGCCTGCTCGAGGCCGGCTTCTCCAAGGTGGTGCCCTGGTTCCAGTGCCTGAATTTCGCCTCGCTGATTGCCCTGCCATGAATCTCGACCTCTCCCCCCTGGCCTGGCGTCTGGCCGGCACTCCCCTGGCCGCCTGGGCCAACGGTCTGCAGCAGCAGCTCGACGCCAAGCTCGAGATCGGCCACGGCGACCTGCCACGCTGGCAACGCGCCGTCGATGCCCTGCCCGACCTGACGCCGAGCGACGTCCGCCTGGATCAGGGCGTACGCCTCTGCGCCGCCGGCCAGGAACAGGTCCATGGACAGACGCTCGAAGCACTGCGCGGGCTGATCCCCTGGCGCAAGGGCCCGTTCGAGATCTTCGGCGTGCCGGTGGACACCGAATGGCGTTCGGACTGGAAATGGTCCCGCGTCGCCCCGCATCTGGATCTGGTCGGCAAGCGCATCCTCGACGTCGGCTGCGGCAACGGCTACTACATGTGGCGCATGCTCGGCGCCGGCGCCCACAGCGTGGTCGGCATCGACCCCAACTGGCTGTTCTTCTGCCAGTTCCAGGCGATCAAGCGCTACCTGCCTGAGCACCCCGCCTGGCACCTGCCGCTGGGCATCGAGGAGCTGCCGGCCCGGCTCGAAGGCTTCGACACGGTGTTTTCCATGGGCGTGCTCTATCACCGCCGCTCGCCCATCGACCATTTGCTCGACCTGCGCGACTGCCTGCTCAAGGGCGGCGAACTGGTGTTGGAAACCCTGGTGGTCGAGGGCGACGAGCACACCGCGCTGGTGTCGGAAGACCGCTACGCGCAGATGCGCAACGTCTGGTTCCTGCCCTCCGTGCCGGCGTTGCAGCTGTGGCTGCGGCGCGCCGGCTTCGTCGACGTTCGCTGCGTCGACGTCAGCCGCACCAGCACCGAGGAGCAGCGCAGCACCGAATGGATGCGCTACCAGTCGCTGCCCGACTTCCTCGACCCACAGGACCCGGGCAAGACCATCGAAGGGCTGCCGGCGCCGATGCGCGCGGTGATCGTCGCCCGCAAGCCCTGAATCACACGTTGACTAGCGTCCCATGATAGGTGGACGACTCAGCGATGCGCAGAGCTGGCGATCAGGTGCTTCATTTCCTTGACCGCCTGCTTGAAGCCGACGAACAGGGCATGGGCGACGATGGCATGGCCGATGTTCAGCTCGTGGATACCCTCGATCTCGGCCACCGCCTGGGTGTTGTGGTAATGCAGGCCGTGGCCGGCATTGACCACCAGTCCGAGCTCGCGCCCAAGCGCCACGCCCCGACGGATGCGCTCGAGTTCCTCGGCCTGCTCGGCCGGCGTTTCGGCATCGGCATAGCGGCCGGTGTGCAGCTCGATGGCCGGCGCGCCGATCCGCCGCGCCGCCTCGATCTGCTGGGGTTCGGCGTCGATGAACAGCGAGACTTCGCTGCCGAGCCGACTCAGCCGCTCGACTGCCGCCCGGATACGCGCTTCCTGGCCGGCGACATCCAGCCCGCCTTCGGTGGTCAGTTCCTGGCGGGTTTCCGGGACCAGGCAGATGTGCTCGGGGCGGATGCTCTCGGCGAAGTCGAGCATCGCGTCGGTGACGCCCATCTCGAAGTTCATCCGCGTCTGCAGCGCGTCCTTCATCATCCGCACGTCGCGCTCCTGGATGTGACGACGGTCTTCGCGCAGGTGCAGGGTGATACCGTCCGCCCCGGCCTCCTCGGCATCCAGCGCCGCCTTGAGCGGGTCCGGATAGCGGGTGCCGCGGGCCTGGCGCAGGGTCGCGACGTGATCGATGTTGACGCCAAGCAGAATACGACTGGATTCAGCCACGGGTAGGCTCCTTGAGGTTCATGAACAGCTCGCGGCTGACCAGGGGTCGGCCGCCCAGATGAGGGGCGAGGGCCTGTCGCATCAGGCGCTTGGCCGCCGCCAGCGCGCCCGGCGATTGCCAGTCGGCTTCGGCCATCGCCAACAGTTCTGCGCCCTGGAACAGCCCGGGCTGAAACTGCCCGACCGGCTCCAGACCCGCGTCGGGCACCAGCCGATAGAGCCCGTCCGCAGCCACAGGCTGACCCTGGATATCCTGGTCCAGCGCAAAACCGTACCCGAGTTCGGACAACAATCGCCACTCGAAGGCTCGCAGCAACGGCTCCAGCGGACGCTTGGCCGCCAGCGCCGGCAGTGTCGCCGCGTAGTGCTCGAACAGGTCGGGGTGGGCGTCTTCGGCGGGCAACAGCCGAATCAGCAACTCGTTGAGGTAGAGACCGCTGAACAGCGCATCGCCGTCGAGCCAGTGGGCAAGCCCTGCGCCCTCCAGCCGCGCCAGGGTCTTGAGCTCGCTGCGGCCGCGCAGCTCCACTTCCAGCGGCACGAACGGCCGCGCCAGGCTGCCGGCCCGGCCCCGGGCGCTGCGCAGCACCGCGCGCAGCCGCCCCTGGGGCGTGAACAGGTCGACCAGGGCGCTGCTTTCCTTGTAGGGACGGCTATGCAGGACGAAAGCGGCTTGAGCGGTCATGGCAGCTCATCGGCAATGACGCGGAAGGACCGGTGCCGCAAGGTGCGGCCCGGCAATCAACTGTCGCGGTAACCCAGCGAGTGGAGTGCGCGCTCGTCGTCGGACCAGCCGCCCTTCACCTTGACCCAGAGGTTGAGCATGACCTTGGAGTCGAACAGCACCTCCATGTCCTTGCGCGCTTCCTGGCCGATGCGTTTGATGCGCTCGCCCTTGTCGCCGATGATGATCTTCTTCTGACCGTCGCGCTCGACCAGGATCAGGGCGTGGATGTGCAGCACCCGGCCCTCCTGCTTGAAATCCTCGATCTCGACGGTGATCTGGTAGGGCACTTCCGCGCCGAGCTGGCGCATGATCTTCTCGCGCACCAGTTCGGCGGCGAGGAATCGGCTGCTGCGGTCGGTGATCTGGTCTTCCGGGAAGAAATGCTCGCCTTCGGGCAGGCGCTCGGCCACCAGGCGCTCGAGGGTGTCGAGATTGTGACCGTGCTGGGCGGAGATCGGCACGATCTCGGCGTTCGGCAGCTGCTGCGCCAGCCACTCGAGGTGGGGCATCAGCTCGCCCTTGTCTTCGACGCGGTCGGTCTTGTTGACCGCCAGGATCACAGGGCCCTGCACGTACTGCACGCGCTCGAGCACCAGCTGGTCCTCGTCGGTCCAGCGGGTGCGGTCCACCACGAAGATCACCACGTCGACGTCCTTCAACGCGGAGGACGCGGTGCGGTTCATGTAGCGGTTGAGCGCGGTCTCGCCATTCTTGTGAAGACCGGGCGTGTCGACATAGACCGCCTGGACCTCGCCCTCGGTCTTGATGCCGAGCATGTTGTGGCGGGTGGTCTGCGGCTTGCGCGAGGTGATCGCAAGCTTCTGCCCGAGGATATGGTTGAGCAGCGTCGACTTGCCCACGTTCGGCCTTCCGACGATCGCCACATAGCCACAGCGGCTCACCGCGCCCTCTTCACTCATTTCCGTTCTCCACGCCAAGGGCGATCAATGCGGCTGCCGCGGCAACCTGTTCGGCGATCCGCCGGCTGGCGCCCCGCCCTTGTGTCGTTTCGTTGAGCAATGCCACCTGGCACTGGACGAAGAACGTCCGGCAATGTGGCTCACCCTGGATGTCCACCACTTCGTAACGCGGCAGCTCGCAGGCGCGCGACTGGAGGAACTCCTGCAGGCGCGTCTTGGGATCCTTGTTGGTATCGACCAGCGTCAGGCTCTGCAGCTCATTTTCCAGCCAGGCCAGCACCCGCTCGCGGGCGGCATCGATGCCGGCGTCCAGGTAGATGGCGCCGATCAGCGCCTCGAGCGCATCGGCCAGAATCGACTCGCGGCGAAAACCGCCGCTCTTCAGCTCGCCGGAGCCCAGACGCAGGTAATCGCCGAGTTCGAAGCCCCGTGCCAGGACCGCAAGGGTTTCGCCCTTGACCAGCCGCGCGCGCAGGCGCGAAAGCTGCCCTTCGCGCGCCTGGGGGAAGTGATTGAACAGGGCTTCGCCAGCGACGAAGTTGAGAATGGCATCGCCGAGGAATTCCAGGCGCTCGTTGTTGCGCCCGGCATAACTGCGATGAGTGAGCGCCAGGAGCATCAACTCCTGGTCCTTGAATTGGTAACCGAGCTTGCGCTCCAGGCGGGCTAACGAAGTGCTCACGGCATCCTTAAACGATATTCTTTGTCGAAGCGCGCAACGAGGTCCAGATTGCGAATCATCGGCTCACGCTTCTCATAGTTCAGGTGCGCCTTGAACTCGTTGTTCTCGACTTCCACCTTGAGCACGTCTTCGAGTTTTATGTCGCGAACGCCGTTGACCTGCATCCCTTTGTTTACATGACTATAAAAGTCGCGAACGCTGCGGATGTCCAGCGCCCTGTCGGTTTCCACCGAAGTGATGATCTTGTCCATCGACATGTAGTCGAAGTAATGGGGCATCATCTTGAAGGCCGTGCTTGCGACGAACGCAACCACCGCCAGCACCATGACCCAGCCCAGCATGGACATCCCTTTCTGAGAACGCGCGAATCTCATTTCGACCTCAACGTGTTGCAGTACCCACCGATCGGGGCGTCGACAAATATAGCGGCCTGTGCGGAGCGAAGACGGCGGCAATTCACAGCTTTCAGTGAATCAGCCCCACGCGCGAGAAATGCGGCAGGTTGCTGAACTTGGGATCGGGCCAGCTCATCCACACGGCGAACGCCTTGCCGACGATGTTGCGGTCCGGAACCATGCCGGCCAGGTTCGCCGGAATGCCCGGGTCCTGCCAGTAACGGCTGTCGTTCGAGTTGTCGCGGTTGTCGCCCATCATGAAGTAATGGCCGTCCGGAACGGTCCACTGGCGACCCGGCTCGACCCGGTAGCGCCCCATTTCCTTGCGGATCTGGTGCTCGACGTCGCCCAGTTGCTCGTTATAGAGCACCGCGCTGCCCAGGCTGCCAGGCTCCTCGCCGATCAGGGATTCGGCCACCGGCTGGTCGTTGATGAACAGGCGCTTGTCGCTGCTGTAGCGGATGACATCACCCGGCAACCCGATCACGCGCTTGATGTAGTTGACGTTAGGGTCGCTGGGATAGCGGAACACCATCACGTCGCCGCGCGCCGGATCGCTGACGTCGACGATCTTGGTGTCGATCACCGGCAGGCGAATGCCATAGGCGAACTTGTTGACGAGGATGAAATCGCCCACTTCCAGTGTCGGCTTCATCGAGCCGGACGGAATCTGGAACGGCTCGACCAGGAACGAGCGCAGCACCAGCACGATCGCCAGCACCGGGAAGAACGACTTGCCGTACTCGATCAGCAGGGGTTCCTTGTTCAGCGCATCCAGCGTGCTCTGGTCGGTCTCCCCTACCCGCCCTTCGTAGGCGGCGATCGCCCGGCGACGCCGCGGAGCCAGGAACAGAAGGTCGATGAGCGCCAGCGCACCGCTGACCGCCACGGCAATGACCAGCAACAGCGGGAAATTGATCGACATATCAGCTATCCACCTTCAGCACCGCCAGGAAGGCTTCCTGCGGGATCTCCACACTGCCGACCTGCTTCATGCGCTTCTTGCCGGCCTTCTGTTTTTCGAGCAGCTTGCGCTTGCGGCTGACGTCGCCGCCGTAGCACTTGGCCAGAACGTTCTTGCGCAGCGCCTTGACCGTCGTGCGTGCAACGACCTGCCCGCCGATGGCGGCCTGGATCGCCACGTCGAACATCTGGCGTGGGATCAGTTCCTTCATCTTCTCGGTCAGCGCGCGCCCTTTGTAATGGGCATTGTCGCGGTGGACGATGACCGCCAGCGCATCGACCTTCTCGCCATTGATCAGCACGTCCAGGCGTACCAGGTTGGCAGGCTGGAAACGGTCGAAGCTGTAGTCGAGGGAGGCATAGCCGCGGCTCACCGACTTGAGGCGATCGAAGAAATCGAGCACCACTTCGTTCATCGGCAGGTCATAGCGCACCTGGACCTGGGAACCGAGGAACTGCATGTCCCGCTGCACGCCGCGCTTCTCGATGCACAGCGTGATCACCGCGCCCAGGTGGTCCTGCGGAACGAGGATGTTGGCCTGCACGATCGGCTCGCGCATCTCGTCGATGGAGGCTAGGTCAGGCAGCTTCGAAGGGTTGTCGACGTAGACCAGATCGCCGTTCTTGAGCGCCACCTCGAACACCACGGTCGGCGCGGTGGTGATCAGGTCCAGATCGTACTCGCGCTCCAGGCGTTCCTGGATGATTTCCATGTGCAGCATGCCCAGGAAGCCGATCCGGAAACCGAAGCCCAGCGCATCGGAGCTTTCCGGCTCGTACTGCAGCGCGGCGTCGTTGAGCGTGAGTTTCTGCAGCGCCTCGCGGAAATCTTCGAAATCGTCGGAGCTGACCGGGAACAGGCCGGCATAGACCTGCGGCTTGATCCGCTGGAAACCCGGAAGCATCTCGACGTCAGGGGTCGCCGACAGCGTCAGGGTATCGCCTACCGGCGCGCCATGAATGTCCTTGATACCCGCGATGATGAAGCCCACCTCACCCGCTTTCAGGTCTTCGGTGGTGGTGTGCTTGGGTGTGAATACGCCGACGCTGTCCACCTGGTGGATCTTGCCGGTCGACTTGACCAGGATCTTGTCGCCCTTCTTCACGCGCCCCTGGCGCACCCGCACCAGCGAGACCACGCCGAGGTAGTTGTCGAACCAGGAGTCGATGATCAGTGCCTGCAGCGGCGCTTCGATCTCGCCTTCCGGCGGCGGGATCACCTGGACCAGGCGCTCGAGCACGTCGACCACGCCCATGCCGCTCTTGGCGCTGCAGGGCACCGCGTCGGTGGCATCGATGCCGATGATGTGCTCGATCTCGGCCTTGACCCGGTCGGGCTCGGCCTGCGGCAGGTCCATCTTGTTCAGCACCGGCATGACCTCGAGGCCCTGCTCGATGGCGGTATAGCAGTTGGCGACCGACTGCGCCTCGACACCCTGGCCGGCGTCCACCACCAGCAGCGCGCCCTCGCAGGCGGCCAGCGAGCGGCTCACCTCATAGGTGAAGTCGACGTGCCCGGGGGTATCGATGAAATTGAGCTGGTAGGTCCTGCCGTCCTGCGCCTTGTAGTGCAGGGTCACGCTATGGGCCTTGATGGTGATGCCGCGCTCGCGCTCCAGATCCATCGAGTCGAGGACCTGAGACGCCATTTCGCGCTCGGTGAGGCCGCCGCACATCTGGATGAAGCGATCCGCCAGCGTCGACTTGCCGTGATCAATGTGCGCGATGATGGAAAAATTGCGGATATGACTCAGGTCACTCACAGCTCAACACTCGAAATGCCGCAGGCCGATTGCCCGCCGAAAATAGCCGCCAAGTGTACCCCAACGCCCAACCAAGCGCCACGCTGGCCGGATCGAAGCCTGACGTGGAGCACGCAGTCATGCCCCACATCCGCTGTGCCTGGCACAGCCCACGCATCAGTCGGTGAGCTTGAAGGTGATGAAGCTCGCCCGCCCCTGACGCAGCACCCGCATCGAAACCGACCGATGCTTCGGCAGCTGCTCGGCCACCTGGGCGAAGGTACGGACCGAGTCGATCGCCTCGTTGTTCAGGTGGGTGATCACATCCCCCGGACGCAGGCCGATCATGGCGGCCGGGCCGTTGAGGATTTCGCTGATCACCACGCCGCCTTGCAGATCGAGCCCTTGCTTCTGCTCGGCAGCGAGCTCGGTGACTCGGACCCCCAGCCGGTTGCTGCTCTGCTCGGCCGCCGCCTCCGGCGCCCTCCCGGCTTCCATCTCCCGCCCCTGCTCCGGCAGGGTGCCGACGGCCATCTCCAGCGTCGTGCGGCCACCATCGCGGGCCACCTCCAACCGGGCCAGCTCGCCGGGACGCAGGGCCCCGATCCGATGAGGCAGGTCGGCGGCCATGCCGATGGGCTGCCCGTTGACGGTCAGGATCACGTCACCGACGCGAACCCCGCCCCGGGCGGCGGGACCGCGCTCCAGCACCTGCGCGACCAGCGCGCCGGCCGGGCGTTCGAGCCCGAACGATTCGGCCAGCTCCCGGTTCACTTCCTGGATGCCGACGCCGAGCCATCCGCGACTGACCTTGCCTTCGGTGCGCAACTGGTCGGCCACGTCCATCGCGACGTCGATCGGAATGGCGAACGACAGCCCCATGAAGCCACCGGAGCGGGTGAATATCTGCGAATTGATCCCGACCACTTCGCCATCCAGGTTGAACAGCGGACCGCCAGAGTTGCCCGGATTGATCGCCACGTCGGTCTGAATGAACGGCACATAGCTTTCAGCCGAAAGACTGCGGCCGGTCGCACTCACCACACCTGCGGTGACGGAGCGATCGAAGCCGAACGGTGAGCCGATCGCCAGCACCCACTCACCGGCCTTCAGCGCGCTGGATTTGCCCAGCGTGACAGCCGGCAGGTCCTTGCCCTCGACCTTGAGCAAGGCGATGTCGGCGCGCGGATCGGCGCCGACCAGCTTGGCGGCCAGCTCGCGGCGATCGGTCATGCGCACCATGATTTCGGACGCATCGGCAACCACGTGGTTATTGGTCAGCACATAGCCATCGCTGGAGATGATGAAGCCCGAGCCCAGCGATTGGGCTTCCCGCTGACGTCCCCGGTTCGGCTGGCCCGGGTTCGGCGGAATACTGCGCTCGAAGAACTCGCGAAAGAACGGAGGCAGCCCCTCCAACTCGGGAACGGGGGACGCCCCGGCCGCCTGCCGCGCACTGATATTGACGACGGCCGGCGAAGCTCGCTCGACCAAGGGGGTGAAATCCGGAAGCGCTGCCCGTACCAGCAGGGCCTGCCCCAGCAATACGAGGCCGGTCAGATAGGCGACACGCGTGCGATTCAACATGCTAAGCATTTCCCCACGACAACGGATTAAGACGCCCCCTGCGGGTCGACGAGCATCGCGCGCAGCACGACAGGCCGCAACGAAACCTCATCTCCCGCGCGAAGATTGCGCCTCCAGACCCACAACCAGGCCAGCGCAAAGCCGCTCAACCCGCCGAGAATCACCACGGGCTCGCCAAACGAAAGACAGGAAAACAGGAAAGCCGACGCGAACAGCGCCAGCAAGGGAACGAGATACACCGTTACGGCACCCCGGAGCAGAGCGGCTTCGGGAACCCCGACCGTGACCTGATCACCAACGCCAAGAACCAGATCCGAGGCAGCGAACACGCGATGACGGCGTTCGCGCACACCCAGGCGATCCATCAGCCCCTGCCCGCAACCGCTTCGAACGGAGCAGCCCGAGCAGGTGGTTTTCTGCAGCGTCTCGACCCAAACCCCGTCGGTCTCGACCGCCACCACCCGGCCCCGCTCTTCGATCATCGCTGCGCCTGGGCGGCACCTGCCCTCATCGAGAGGGCTACACGCTCGGCGGTCCCTGGCGGAATTTCGCCCACGACAGTCACCATGACATCGCCTTCGGCGGCGGTGATGCGCTTGGATACCGCGACGGTCGGGCCCATCTGGCTGCGGGCGTCTTCGACGATTTCACCCTTGAGCGGCTCGATGAACACCGAAAAGCTGGCCAGGCCATCGCTGTAGGCCAGCCAGGAAACCGGCTCGTCCGACGCGGGGCTGGGTCGCACGTCGGCCTTGGTCAGGCGAAAACCCGCCGGCAACCAATCCGAGCGCCAGCCGGTTTCCAGCGGCTTCCCCACTTCGGTCCCGGGCGCCACCGCCGTGCATGCCGCCGAAGGCGCGAGGTCGCGCTCGGAAACATCGCCGGTATCGAGATGAGCGAACTGGAAGCGCTCGAGCAGTTGCCCCCGCTCGCTCAGGAGCAGGGACTTCAAGGGCAGCGCGGTTTCGCGATCGAGGTGGAGTTCGAATCCGTAGCGATGCTGATCGCGCGGCAGGATGGCCAGCGCGACCGCCTCGCGGCCGGCGACACGCGAATCGCCGATCACACGGAATTCATACCATTCGGACAACGCATGGGTATCGAAGCTTTGTTCATGCCACGCCTTGCCGCCGGAAAACTGCCCGGCCAGTTCGGTGCTCAGGCACTTGAGTTCGCCATTCACACGAACGACCTCGGACGCCGGGCCATCGAGCTGCAGCATCCGCTCGCGCACGACGTCGCCCTCCACACCCTGCCACACGGCATGGCTGGAGAAAGCGCCGTTGCGCTCGTAGACGAAGATTCCGGAATAGCTTTGAGTGTGCTCGGTCTTGGCCAGACGGCTCATCCACTCGTCAGCATCAGCAGCAAGGGCCGGCATCGATAGCCAGCCCCCGAGCACCACATACAGCGGTATGACGCGCATGTTTCTCCCTAGCGTTTAGCGCTCTTCCATGCTAGCGGCGCGAGCGAACGGAAGGGCACTGTCCGACCCACCGCTGAAAGCGGCCTGCTGCGCGTGCTGGCGCACGAACGACGGCAGACGCTGCTCGTGCCAGCCTTGGGCAGGAGCCGCTTGTGCAGCGCCCGCTTCGCTCTGACCTTCGCTGTAACCAGCCAGTACGGCCGGACCTTGAGCCTGGCTCGCCTGGGGCACCGAAATGACCGGCGCAGGTGCCGGTTGTGCCAGTTGCTGACCTGAAATGTCATCCTGGTTGTACAGACGGACACCGGCCAGGACCGCTACGGTAACCGAAGCAGCGACCGCCAGGCGACCCATGCTGCGCCATGGCGAGCGACGGGCCTTGACTGCCGGGGCAGCCTCGTCGGCGATCGCGGCGGATACGGCCGCGGCGATGTCCAGACGTGGATCGATCAGTTCCTTGTGCAGTGCGGCACGGGCAACTTGATAGCGCGACCAGGTGGATCGCATTTCGTCTTCGCCACTGGCGGCGAGCACACGACGTATTTCCAACTCGTCCGCTTCGTTATCCATCACCGCGGACAGCGATTCATGCAGGGCTTCACGACTCATGGCGGTTCCTCTCTTGGCTGTCGCCGCTGTCTCAGGACTCATGCAACAAGGGTTGCAATGCTTTATCGATGGCTTCCCGCGCCCGGAAGATCCGGGAGCGTACGGTCCCCACCGGACACTGCATCACGCTTGCAATGTCTTCATAACTAAGACCATCGAATTCGCGCAATGTTAGAGCAGTGCGCAAATCTTCTGGCAATTGCTGGATGGTTCGATGGACGGTGCCTTCGATCTCATCCCTGAGCAAGGATCGTTCCGGCGACTCGATATCCTTGAGGGCATGATCGCCTTCGTAGAACTCGGCATCCTCGGAACTTACATCGTTGTCCGGCGGACGTCTGCCGCGGGCCACCAGATGATTCTTCGCCGTATTGATGGCGATGCGGTACAGCCATGTGTAGAACGCGCTGTCACCACGAAAATTCGCAAGTGCGCGGTAGGCCTTGATGAACGCCTCCTGGGCTACATCCTGGGCTTCATGGGAATCATGCACGAACCGCACGATCAGCCCCAGAATCTTGTGCTGGTATTTCATCACCAGCAGATCAAAAGCCCGCTTATCCCCACGCTGCACACGTTCGACCAGTTGCTGGTCCTGCTCCTGGGTTAGCATGAACACTCCTTGGAAAGATCGAAGGGGTGTCGCTTGAACCAGCGAACCGACCTGCCAGAATAGACCCGGGCTTTACGCAAAAGTTCTCCCCTCCTAGCAAGCTGTCATGCGAAGCGATCAACGGTATCGCTTACACAAAAATAAGAATGCGCCGGTGCGGCGCACGGGCCATCTGCAAGGACACCCCATAGCGCATCCTGACCGCCTATCTTGGAATAGGAGCCAGGATGCTTATATAACTTTCTATTGAGCCGCATGTGCCGGGAAAGTTCCATGCAGGCAAACCGGTGGCCCGGTTGGCTGCGCAGAATATGACGTCGCGCACCGTCAAGGCAAACCGCGCGCCAGTCAGCCTCCCTATTCTTGCACCCTGCTCCCCCCGATATACTCGCCCGCTCGCTTTCAGGGATCCGACATGAGCCAACTCTTCCAGCACGACGTCCTGGTCATAGGCAGCGGGGCGGCCGGCCTGACACTGGCCCTCAACCTGCCCGACGACATGAGCATCGCGGTGATCAGCAAGGGCGATCTGGCCAACGGCTCGACCTATTGGGCCCAGGGGGGCGTGGCCGCCGTGCTAGACACCCGCGACACGGTCGACTCCCATGTAGCCGACACGCTGAATGCGGGCGCAGGGCTGTGCCGTGAGGAGGCCGTACGCTTCACCGTCGAACACAGCCGGGAGGCGATCGGCTGGCTGATCGAACAGGGCGTGCCCTTCACCCGCGACGACAGCGCCGCCCTGGAAGACGGCGGCTTCGAATTCCACCTCACACGCGAAGGCGGACACAGCCACCGGCGGATCATCCATGCCGCCGACGCCACCGGCGCCGCCATCTTCGACACGCTGCTCGGCAAGGCGCGGCAAAAGCCGAACATCGAGCTGCTACAGCAGCGCGTCGCGGTGGACCTGATCACCGAGAAAAAGCTCGGCCGCCCCGGTCGCCGCTGCCTCGGCGCCTATGTCCTCAACCGCGAGACGGGCGCGGTCGACACCCATCAGGCGCGCTTCGTGGTCCTGGCCTCCGGCGGGGCGGCGAAGGTCTACCTCTATACCAGCAACCCCGACGGCGCCTGCGGCGACGGGATCGCCATGGCCTGGCGGGCCGGCTGCCGGGTAGGCAATCTGGAATTCAACCAGTTTCATCCGACCTGCCTGTATCACCCCCAGGCCAAGAGCTTCCTGATCACCGAGGCGCTGCGCGGCGAGGGCGCCCTGCTGAAGCTGCCCGACGGTGAACGCTTCATGGCCCGCTTCGACCCCCGCGCCGAGCTCGCGCCCCGCGACATCGTCGCGCGCGCCATCGACCATGAAATGAAGCGCCTGGGCATCGACTGCGTCTACCTGGACATCAGCCACAAGCCCGCCGAGTTCGTGAAGTCGCACTTTCCCACCGTCTACGAGCGCTGCCTCGAATTCGGCATCGATATCACGCAGCAACCGATACCGGTGGTCCCGGCTGCGCACTACACCTGCGGCGGCGTGCTCGTCGACAGCCAGGGTCGCACCGACGTGCCCGGCCTGTATGCCATTGGCGAAACCAGCTTCACCGGACTGCACGGCGCCAACCGGATGGCCAGCAATTCCTTGCTCGAATGCTTCGTCTACGCTCGCTCGGCGGCCGACGACATCCTGCGCGAGCACACAGCGGTGGCCGATCCCGCCGACCTGCCGGCCTGGGACGCGAGCCAGGTGACCGATTCGGACGAAGACGTGATCATCGCCCACAACTGGGACGAGCTGCGGCGGTTCATGTGGGACTACGTCGGAATCGTCCGCACCAGCAAGCGCCTGCAGCGCGCCCAGCACAGGGTGCGGCTGCTGCTCAGCGAGATCGACGAGTTCTACAGCAACTACAAGGTCAGCCGGGACCTGATCGAGCTGCGCAACCTGGCGCTGGTCGCCGACCTGATGATCCGTTCGGCCATGGCGCGCAAGGAGTCCAGGGGCCTGCACTACACCCTCGATTACCCCGAGCAGCTGCCCGAGGCGGTGGACACGATCCTTACGCCGCCCTCTTGGAGGCCGGTTTAAGCGCAAGACGTTAGCACTTTTCTAACAGACCTCGAACACTTTTCTAACGGCGCGCGCGGAAAAGTAGATGCGCAGTCAGGGAACCCGAGGGCCGGCACGGGGGAATGGCGCTGGGTTTCTTATTGATAAGGGTTCACAGAAATTTTTGTTGGGTTCATCGAGAGGCCCTTTTAGCGACGAACTGACGACGCGGCCAATCCATTAGCAAGCTAACGAAGCGAAAAGAAAGCCCCGAGTCCCTAATGGTCTTGGAGCTTCCTAATACGCACATACTGGTTTGCCGCGCGCGGCTTAGCTAAACGTACTCACGGCCAGCCCGACGCGTCTTATCGGCCTCAGAGCGCGCCATGCGGGCATACCGTTGGCGCTCCTTCTGCTCAGTCGTCAAGAGTGGTCTGGGTCCCTTCTTCAAGGCTCGGAGTGCTTCCCTACGGATGTCCTTTTCGCGCTCCAGCAAGGCGGCGCTATGGCGGTATCCCATCGTCCGCATTTGGTCAGCCACAGCGGCCATGACCTCGGGCAAGTCAAGGATCGCCTCGAAGGCGTCGAAGACCATATCTTCAAATTCGGGCGACACCCAGGCAGCGTAACGGATGACTGCCTGCTTCGCTGCGAGCGTCTGGGAGCCAGCTCGGCCACGATTTAACGAGCCGATTTTTCCGGCCTGTTCTAAGCGCTGAGCCTCTTTGCGTTCTACGAATCGTTTCGGCTGCTTGCCCTTCGGCAACCTGAGCGTCTGCCAGATTTCTGTCAGGTCCCATTGGCCCGCATCGTTGGCCTTGAACGGGTGCCCCTCGATTGTGATGAGGTGCCCGGCGTGCTTGTGCTTGATGTCGATCATGTCGTGAATCCTCTTTGGTCGAACCTCCCAGTCGCGCCCACAGCCCGACCACCAAGGCCCCACGACAGGGCACCGGGACATAGCAAGAAGGTTCGACCGAAAAGGCTTGGTGTGCGAGTGAACGATGGACCCAGCCGCGAAGCTGTAGCGGTCCTAAGTGACGGAGAGTTGCGAAGAGAATCAGGATCGTGGTCTGCCAAGACCCGTCCTAACTTGGAGAGACCTGGGACCTAAAGTTAATCTCAGAGAGTTAATTGCTTGTTTCACAAGACAATTGCTGGATCTCAGAGAGAATCTTTAAGTAAAAGCCCCCCGTGTTCTCATGGTCAGTTCGAGCGCCCCCAGTTCTCGAAAAGGCTCAGGGACAAGTCCAATGGTCAGCTTTGCGCCGACACCTGAGCGAACACCACGATACGGCCTGTCTGCTTGAGGCTCGGACTTGCCGTCGAGCTGGTAGAGACACCAGCCGACGATCCGATTGTCCTCCCGCTGTTCACCATGGCATGCCCACGAAGGGCAGCGCTGTAGCGAACGGAGAGGCGACCCGAAGAGGGTCAGCAGGGCCAGCCGTGAAGCTGGCAAGAAGGAAACGGAAGGGCCGCGTGGCTGAGCACGAGCGGGCTTATCTTCCTGTCTCCCCTATTAGTGAGGGTTTTTAACCCGTGAGAATTTCCGCACCGCTTCCTCTATTGAGCGAAGCATCCAGCTCCATAGGAAACAGCATGCGGCCAGTAGCACGAGTGCCGTAACGACTCGCATGGTAGATGTGACCACAGTGCCGTCGATGAGGGATGCCACTATTTGTGCAGGGGAAGCCCGCCCCGGGTAGGCCCATACCAGTTCATCGTATAGACGCATGGCTACCAGGGCGGGCACTGCGAAAGAAGCCCATATAAAGGATTTCAGAATCTGAGATGGACCTGCCGTAAGCATTGAAAACCTCCGTGTTAGAAGTCTCAGTTTACCGTCTCCGGTCGACTCCATGCACCTCAGCCATGGGGAGCATAAGGTTCTGGCTCACCGGGTCGTTCGGGACGAAGTGTCGAAGAGTTCCAAAGCGCCGTCCTGTAGCCCTGCGCGTCAGCTCCCCGGCGAACTGCTGGCCTTCCACCGTGGTGCTCTCGTTCACGTTGTAGGCGCCAGTCTTGCGGATGGATGGGAGGACCTCCTCGGTGACCCACTTGCGGAATGGCTCGGAGGCCGGAGCGTGGCCCCACAGGAGCATCTGATAGGTCGCCGCCTCAGAAAACATCCACGAGGTTGCCTTTAGGGTGTTCCCGCGTCCCTCTGTAATTTCCGCAGGGACACCCAATGTCCCCATCTGCCTTGTCTGCGTGTGGCCGTGGTGCTTGGCCGTGGCCCATGCCGCATAGCGGACAACTTGTCCGTTAAGACTTCCTTCGCTCGGAAGGTCTGGCATTTCCTGACAGGCCTCCAAGACATCACGCAAAGCCAGGAAGTTTTCTGGACCCCTTTAGGGCTCTCCAGGGCCTCTACAATTTGTATAGACCCCCTTAGGCTTCTTCAAGGTCTCTGCTTGAAATAGAGACCCGAACTGATGGACAAAGCGGTGCTCCATGCCCTTCTCGTCTCCCGGAAGACTGACCGAGGATTTATCGATCAGTGTCGCCAAAGGGTGGCCGCACTTGTGGTACTTGCGGGCCAGGTTAACCGAGCCAGCCGGGTCCTTCAGCCCCGCCGCCCTTGCGACTTGCGTAGCGATGAACAGGATGTCGTGCTCAGGGTGACCCACCAGGATGTCCAACTCGATGTCCATGAAGGACTGCTTGGTGAATTGCATTGCGTTGGCGTTGGTTTAGCAGGTCTTCGGGAGCTCCATAGGCCCGCCATGTTCAAGCCCCTTCATGCGCCTTGCGCTTAAGAAGTTGAACGCACTTCGCCCAAGCGCCCCACGCGATGGCCCCCGCCAGAAGGATGCATAACGTTGCCGTGACGAGGAAAAAAGGAGTCGCCAGGGCCATAGCGAACCACTGCCCTATGTCCCAAGGCACAAGCAAGCCAATACAGGCGGCAACATAGAAAAGAATCCAGAAAATCGTAAACGGGGACATTCTGCGGAGATTGTGAAACATGTTTTATTCATCCTTGATTGTGAGGCCGATGCTTGCGCCTTCAGCTTGGTCCGATGTTGACCTAAAGGCCACCGCTAAAGCCGCTGCCAGCTTCTCCACGGCAACCCGCTGATCTCCCCCGTAAAGGTCATAGCTGATCGATTGCGAGCTATGCCCGAGGATATCCTGGGCAATTCCTACAGGCACTCCGCACGCCTTCAACCGCGAGGCCATCGAGTGGCGTAAAGAATGGAAGGATTGCACCCGGTCCGCTTCGAGGCTCAGGGCCTCCCTAAGAAACGAATTGTTTACCTGGGAGAAATAGCCGTAGCCTTGATCGAACAGCCGTGCTCCTGCCGTCTCCGCTTCGACAAACCGGAGGAACGCCTCAAGGTCAAAACCGTAGGCGCCATCGA
This sequence comes from Stutzerimonas nosocomialis, assembly GCF_005876855.1. GTDB lineage: Bacteria > Pseudomonadota > Gammaproteobacteria > Pseudomonadales > Pseudomonadaceae > Stutzerimonas > Stutzerimonas nosocomialis. The sequence goes on from NZ_QLAE01000012.1 coordinate 25,391, forward strand.
CCAGCGGCACCAAGCGGGCCGAATAGCGATTCTTAAGGGTCTTGCCTTCCCGGCTGTTGATGTCTATGACCCATACGTCCCCGACTTGCCGAACATCCTCCTTCGTGAGCTGGTGAAGCTCCCCGATGCGAGCGCCTGTGAGCGCAGCCAAGGAGACTGACCACCGGACCCACGAGTCCGCACGCTGAGCTTTCGCCATCAGTTCGGCCACTTGTTCCGGCGAGAGCGCCTCGCGGGAGCTGTCCGCCCCCTTCGTGATCTTCAGTTTCTTAATATTGCTATCAAAGATAGCATAATAATCGATTCTATCTATCACGCTCAGTAGCGGCCCAGTGTCCCCTTGGAGCCTACGTTCAGCCCCGCGAGCAATCTCACGAGCCAACGGGACCGCTCGAGGCTGTGCGACCGTCAGTGAAGAGGCTCTTTCGGCCTTCCCCAGGTCGTCGCTTAGGTCCGAGTATGTCATCCCCAAGGAATCGAGCGCCTCCCACTCCGTAGGAGTCGCAAGAAAAGGCCCTCAGCGGTCTCCCTGAGCTGCGCCCTTAGCTCCGGCCAAGTGGCGTCTGGGTTGTCGAGGTGGAAGGCCCTCAGGGCCGCCTGAAGCTGCTTGCTGGTAACCATTGCGGTAGATCGGTCATTGGTGCGGAGCGATACCGTACAGCATGCCACAGAGCCCAGCGGGCGGACCCTAAGGTAGTAGATACCGGAGCGTCTGTAGTGCCACGGCTTAGCGAGCTGAGTTCTAACAGTGGTCTAACAGTTGGCCCTTCATTTCGCTGGAGCATCGGCTGAAACCCTTGATTCCAGTGGGTTTGAGCCTCCTTGAGAGTGAGTTTTACAGCAACTACAAGGTCAGCCGGGACCTGATCGAGCTGCGCAACCTGGCGCTGGTCGCCGACCTGATGATCCGTTCGGCCATGGCGCGCAAGGAGTCCAGGGGCCTGCACTACACCCTCGATTACCCCGAGCAGCTGCCCGAGGCGGTAGACACTATTCTGGTGCCGCCCACCTTCGCCGACTGAACTTCAACCGCAGCCGAAGCCTGCGGTGCTGATCCAGGGGAAGCGCGTCACGAGGAATGCAGACCCCACGGGCGAAGCGCTCCCCCTCCACCCGAAAACGCAGGACGACGGCGACCGGCAGCGCCAGGCTGTCACGCCGAAGCTGCACCCGCTGCCAGCCGGCACGCTCATTCCACAGCTGCCAGCCGCCTTCGTCATGGCGCAGCGCGCGCCAGGCCTGTCGATGGGACAGCAGGATCTGCCGCGGCAGGGTCCAGCCGGCATGCGCGAGGCAGCCGGCCAGCCCGAGCAGCTTGAGCCACAGCGGCGCGGAGACGATCAGCAGGGTCAGCGAAGCCAGTGCCAGCCCAAGGAGGTACAGCGCCAGCAGACGCGCCGACGGCTTCCATTGGCAGACGAAAGGGTCACTTGGGCTGGACACGGTCGAGAATCATGCGAACCATGCGCCTGAGATCCTCGTCCTCGGGCTCCTCGCGCTCCATGAACCAGCCGAACATGTCCTGGTCCTCGCAGGCGAGCAGCTTGCGGTAGCGCGCCTGGTCATCGGCATCGAGATCGGCATAGACCTCCCTGACGAAGGGCACCAGCAGCACATCGAGCTCGAGCATGCCGCGGCGGCTGTGCCAGAACAGGCGATTGAGTTCGGTTTGGTCGACCATGGGACAGCTCCGGGTAGGCGGGCCGGCATTATAGCGGCGCGCCGTCGGGCGGCACCATCGGGCAGGTGCCCCTCGCGATCTTGGGCGGCGGGCCTGCTATGATGGCCACCCCGCACCAGCACGGCGATCGAGCATGACCGACACAGCTTTTTACTGCGCCCTGTCGCACGAGGGCGTCCTGGCCGTTCGCGGCGTCGATGCCAGCAAATTCCTGCAAGGCCAGCTGACCTGCAACCTCAACTACATCGACGCCGAGCACGCCTCGCTGGGCGCCCGCTGCACCCCCAAGGGGCGCATGGTTTCCAGCTTTCGCCTGCTCGCCGAAGCCGACGGCTACCTGCTGGCGATGGCGCAGGAGCTGCTCGAGCCACAACTGGCGGACCTGAAGAAATACGCGGTGTTCTCCAAATCCACCCTCGCCGACGAGAGCACGCGCTGGATCCGTTTCGGCCTGCACCGCGGCGATGGCGCCCTGCTGGGCCTGGGGCTGGATCTGCCGCAGGAGCCCGGCCGGGTGGCTCGCCTCGACGACCTGATCGCCATACGCCTGCCAGGCGGCGATTGCGAACTCTGGGCCAGCGCCGACAACACCGAATCGCTGACGCTCCGGCTCGGCGCACAGCTTCGCCACGCGCCCTTGAACGATTGGCTGCTCGCGCAGGTGCGCGCTGGGGTCGGCCAGGTATTCGGCTCGACGCGCGAGCTGTTCATCCCGCAGATGATCAACCTGCAGGCGCTGGGCGGCGTCAGCTTCAAGAAGGGCTGCTACACCGGCCAGGAAATCGTGGCCCGCATGCAGTACCTGGGCAAGCTCAAACGGCGTCTGTTTCGGCTGGCCAGCGACAGCCCCGACGAGCATGATCTGCCCGCGCCCGGCGTCGATCTTTATTCACCCGTTCACAGTTCCAGCGTCGGCGAGGTTGTGCTCGCCGCGAAGGCGACCGATGGTGTGGAACTGCTCGCCGTACTGCAGGAAGATGCCGCCGCCGATGGTCGGGTATTTCTCGGTTCGCCGGACGGTCTGCCCCTGACTCTGCTGCCACTCCCTTACACGCTGGATCCGGACCGCGAGATCCAGCGCTAGCGTTCACCCATGCCCTGCCAGGCATAACCGGCTCACAAGGAAATGACATGAGTACCCTTGCCGAAAGCGTCCAACTCAAACTGATCCAGGCGATCGACAACGACGAACTGGTACTGCCTACCCTGCCGGAAGTGGCCCTGCGGGTACGCGAAGCGGCGGAAGACCCGAACATCAGCATTCCCAACCTGTGCAAGGTGATCGGCAACGACGCGGCCCTGACGGCGCGCATCATCAAGGTCGTGAACAGCCCTTTGCTGCGCTCGAACAAGGAAATCAACGACCTGCAGATGGCGGTCAGCCGCCTGGGCATCAACTACACCTGCAACCTGGCCACCGGCCTTGCGATGGAGCAGATGTTCCAGGCCACCACCGATGTGGTCGACCGCAAGATGCGCGAGGTGTGGAACAAGAGCACGGAAGTCGCCGCGATCTGCCATGTGCTCTGCCGCCACTACACACGACTGGCGCCGGACCAGGCGACCCTGGCCGGACTGGTGCATCAGATCGGCGTCCTGCCGATCCTCACCTATGCCGAGGAGCACAGCGAGCTGCTGTCCGACTCCATCAGCCTCAACCACGTGATCGACAAGATTCACCCGATCATCGGCGAAAAGATCCTGCGGGCCTGGGAATTCCCCGACCCGATCGCCAGGGTGCCCGGCGAATACGTGGACTTCGCCCGGGATTCGGTCAAGGCCGACTACGTGGACATCGTTCAGGTAGCGACGCTGCAGAGCTACCTCGGCACCGGGCATCCGTACACCCAGCTGGATTGGAACCAGATTCCCTCGTTCGCCAAGCTGGGCCTCGATCCGAACTCCCTGATGGACGAGGACGAAGACCTCTCCGCCGCCATGGATGCGGCCATGAGCATGCTGCAGTAAAGCTCCGGGGCCGGCGCTCGCCGGCCCTCCCCTACCGTTCGCCGGCCCTCCTGAACCCCTGCCCGTGACACCAGTCACAAAATGGACGGCATCTTTCGCCGTATCCGCTTGCCTGCCACCAGGCCTACCTGGCCAGTCATCGCAGTCTCGTCAGCAGAGGAAGGAGAACGACATGAACGCTAAAACAAAAGCATTCTTCAGCGGCACCATGGCCGTGCTGTTCGGCATGGCCGCCAATCTGGCGCTCGCCGCCGACGGCGACAACTTCGTCGACGAAGCATCGGCCAAGGGCCTCGCGGAAATCGAAACCGCCAAGCTCGCGCTGGAAAAAGGCACAGCCGAAGACGTCCGCACGTTCGCCCAGCAGATGATCGACGAACACACCAAGTCCAACCAGGAACTGGCTCAGCTGGCGGGCGAGAAGAACCTGGAAATGTCCGACAACGCGACCCTTATGGACAGGGCCAAGGCGATGATCCTGCAGTTGCGCGATGGCGAAAATTTCGACCAGGCCTATGCGAACAACCAAGTGGTCGCCCACGAACAGACCATCGAGCTGTATCGTGACTACATCCAGGATGGCGAGAACGCCGACCTCAAGCGTTTCGCCGAGCAGACCCTGCCGACGCTGGAGCAACACCTGGAGCATGCTCGCAAGCTTCAGGCCCAGCACGGCCAGCGCTGAGACAGCCTGAGCGGTGCCCCTGATGCGGCACCGCTCTAGACCTCGGCCGGCAAGCTCCAGTCGATCGGCGTCAGGCCGTTCTGCCTGAGAAACTGATTGGCGCGACTGAAGTGCCCGTTCCCCAGAAAGCCCCGGTGCGCCGACAACGGCGAGGGGTGGGCGGACTTCAGCATCAGGTGGCGGGTAGGATCGATCAGCGGAGCCTTGCTCTGCGCATGAGCCCCCCACAGCATGAACACCAGGTGCGGCCGCTGCTGCACCACCACCTCGATGATCCGATCGGTGAATCGCTGCCACCCGGCCTTGGCATGCGAGCCGGCGTTACCCTGCTCGACGGTCAGCGAGGTGTTGAGCATCAGCACGCCCTGATCGGCCCAGGATTGCAGGTAGCCATGGGTCGGAACCTCGAGGTTCAGGTCGCGCTTGAGTTCCTTGAAGATGTTCTGCAGCGACGGCGGTGGCGCAACGCCCGGCTGCACCGAAAAGCACAGCCCGTGTGCCTGTCCCGGGCCGTGATAGGGATCCTGACCGAGGATCACCACCTTCACCTGGTCGAGCGGCGTGGAATTGAGGGCATTGAAGATCAGCGGGCCAGGCGGGTAGATCACCTTCCCCGCGGCCTTTTCGCGGCGCAGGAAATCCTTTAGCTGCTGCATGTAGGGTTGCTGAAACTCCTCGTGCAGGGCGGCTTTCCAGCTCGGTTCCAGCTTGATGCGATCGTCTTGAGTCATCCGAATCCCCGATTGGCGGCTGCCGCACCCTAGAAAAGCGCGACCAGACTGTCAATCCGCCCGCACGGGGAAGAAGATAATGCCGGAGCACGGCTCCCGCAGCCCTCGGTGCAGAGAGCCTGGGCGATCAGGCGGCCTGCAGGATCGGCGCGACGGCGCGCCTGAGCGTTTCGAATTCCACCGAGCCGCGCAGACAGATCGCCTCGTCCAGCAACTGGCTGGCCGGCCGGATGCAAATGACCGGCAACACCGAAGTGTCGAGCGTCTCGGCCAGTTGCCGGTCGGCGAACAGGTCTTCCAGATACAGACCGGTGTCGATGGCCTGCTTCAGCGCGTCGGTATCGAGGCCCAGCTCCTGGGCCAACTCGAGCAGGACCACCTCCTCGCCGATATCGCGTCCCTCTTCGAAATAGGCCCGGAACAGCGCCTCGTGGACCGTATCGAAGCACCCCCTCTCCCGGGCGAAGGCCGCCATCTCGAATGCCTTGCGGCTCGGCGGCTGGCCGACGGGCCGGCGCGGTACGATCTGGCGCAGCGAAGCCATCGGAAACGCCTCCCGGGACCAGTCGTCGCCGGGTTCCTCGGCGTCGGGATCGGGCACCAGAACGGGTTCGGGGCGCAGTTCGAACGCATGCCAGACCAGCGATGCGCGCGGCCCCAGCTCATGGGCGAGCTGCTTGATCACGGGCAGCTGTATGTAGCAGACCGGACAGACATAATCGCTCCAGACGTCGATCCGGATGGTGGCGGTAACCATGGCACTCTCCTGATGGACTTCCTTCTTGCGACCCGGCGCAGGACCTGAAATTCACCCCGCGACACGAATTGCTCGCTTGTCCGGCCGCCGCCTCGGGAACAACCACCCGCAACCGCCGGCCCAAAGGTCATCCACCATCGGAGGTGTCACGATGAGCAAAGCAGTCAAGCCCGACGCCGAGCGCCCGTACTTCGACGCACCGGCAGGCATTCCCGCCGGCAGCGACCATCAGATCCCCCATAGCCACCGTTTCAGGCACAACGACCTGGACGTCATCGTGCATCTGACCGGCTACGAGTACGAAAGCCTCGGCCAGACCCTATGGGCCTTCGGCATCGAACTGGTGCGCGACCGGCAGATCGTGCAGCCGGTCCGGGTCTATCGGGAGCGGCATTACGGACAATTCGAAGAAGCCCTGGCCGAAGGCATCGAGCAGGGCCGGCAACAGGCCGAAACCTTCGACCGATAGGCCAGCGGCTCGGCATTTCCTAGAATCCTTTCAACGCTACCGCGCACGAGCAATGGACGACAAAGGGATCGACCGCATGACCAATGCCATTGAACCTTACCAATCCGGTGTCTTCGACCTGACCCACAAGCTCACGGTGGAGAAGCACGGCCACACCGCTCTGATCACCATCAACCACCCTCCGGCCAACACCTGGGACCGTGAATCGCTGATCGGACTGCGGCAGGTGGTCGAACACCTGGACCGGGACCCCGAGATCTACGCGCTGGTCATCACCGGCCAGGGCGAAAAATTCTTCAGCGCCGGCGCCGACCTCAAGCTGTTCGCCGATGGCGATCGCCACCGCGCACGGGAGATGGCCCGCCGCTTCGGCGAAGCCTTCGAGGCCTTGCGCGACTTTCGTGGCGTGACCATCGCGGCGATCAACGGCTTCGCCTTGGGCGGCGGGCTCGAATGCGCCCTGGCCTGCGATCTGCGCATTGCCGAACGGCAGGCCGAGCTGGGCCTGCCGGAAGCCTCGGTTGGGCTGCTGCCCTGTGCCGGCGGAACCCAGGCGCTCGCCTGGCTGGTGGGCGAAGGCTGGGCCAAGCGGATGATCCTCTGCGGCGAGCGCCTCACCGCCGAGACCGCGCTGCGCATCGGGCTGGTCGAACAGCTGGTCGATGCCGGCGAGGCGCGCGGCCATGCGCTGCTGCTGGCGACCCGCGTGGCGCGGCAGAGCCCGGTGGCCGTGCGCGCCATCAAGCCCTTGATCAATGGCGTTCGAGGCCGCGGCCCGGATACCTTCGCCGCTGCCGAGCGCGAGGCCTTCCTCGACCTTTTCGAGGCCGAGGACACCCGCGAGGGCGTCAACGCCTTCCTGGAAAAACGCGACCCGCAATGGCGCAACCGCTGACGCCGCCATGCCCCACACCGACAACAAGAAAGGCCGTCCATGAACGTGATCTTCGAAGAACGCCCCGCCCTGCACGGCGCCCGCATCGGCATCGCCACGCTCGACTCGGAAAGGAGCCTCAACGCCTTGAGTCTGCCGATGATAGAGGCGCTGCTGGCCCAGCTCGACCAGTGGGAAAAAGACCCCGCGCTGGTCTGCGTGCTGCTGCGCGGCAACGGAACCAAGGCCTTCTGTGCCGGCGGCGACGTCCGGCGGCTGGCCGAGGCCTGCCTGGCCCAGCCCGGGGAAGTGCCGGCCCTGGCGAGCCGCTTCTTCGCTGACGAATACCGGCTCGATCATCGGCTGCACCGCTTCCCCAAGCCGGTGATCGGCTGGGGCCATGGCTACGTGATGGGCGGCGGCATGGGCCTGCTGCAGGGCTGCTCGATTCGCATCGTCACCCCAGACAGCCGCCTGGCCATGCCGGAAATCAGCATCGGCCTGTATCCGGACGTCGGCGCCAGCTGGTTCCTGCAACGGCTGCCGGGCAAGCTGGGAACCTTCGTTGGGCTGACCGCCACCCAGATGAACGCACGCGACGCCCTCGACCTGGGCCTGGCCGACCGCTGCCTGCGCCAGGACCAGCAGAACAACCTGATCGAGGGCCTGGTCCAGCTGAACTGGAACGACCAGGCGCCCAGCCAGCTCAACAGCCTGCTACGGGCTCTGGCGCAGGACGCCAGCGGGCAACTGCCGCCGGCGCAGTTGCTGCCGCGCCGCGAAACGATCGACCAACTGCTCGATGTCGCCGACCTGCCGACGGCCTGGCGGGCCCTCACGGCGCTGGCGGACGACAACGACCCGCTGTTCAGCCGGGCCGCCGAAACCTTGCGCAACGGCTGCCCGCTGACCGGCCATCTGCTCTGGGAACAATTGCGTCGCGCGCGGCACCTGTCGCTCGCTCAAGCCTTGCGCATGGAGTACGCGATGAGCCTGAACTGCTGCCGTCATCCGGAATTCCCCGAAGGGGTAAGAGCGCGGCTCATCGACAAGGACAACCAGCCGCGCTGGCACTGGCCCGACCCGGCGAGCGTGCCGCCCGCCGCGGTGCAAGCCCACTTCCAGCCCACCTGGGAAGGCGAGCATCCGCTGGCGGACCTCGCCTGACGGCGGTCTACCAGCGACGATAGGAGCCGTTGAACTGCCGCTGCGGCTGGCCATAATAGCCGCGCGGCTGATGCTGGTACTGCGGCGGGCGGTAGCCGTGCTGCGGCGGGCGGTAATGGGGGTGGCGCTGGTCGAACCGCTGGTCGTTGCGCTGCCAGCGCCCCAGGCGGATGTCAGTCCTGGGCTGGACACCGGTCTGCGGCGGACGGTAGCCAGGCTGGTTCGGCAGGTTGCGCTGATACTGAGGGTGTTGCGGATAGGGGCTGCGCGGATCGTACTGGTAGGAGCGCACCTGCGAGCCACCGCCGTAATAGCCATGGTCGCCGGCCTTGTAGACGTAGACGCCGCCCCGGCTGTCGGCATGGGCACCCAGCGCCAGGCCGAGGCCCACGATTCCCACGATTCCCACAAGAATTCGAAGCTTCATCACTACCTCCGGGCCTTGTAGGCACCTTGCCCAGGCTTTGGACATTGGACCCCATGATCGGCCACTTGCCGCAGGCTGCGGTCGCGGGTTCGTATCAACGTGTTACATGGGTGGCGCGGGCGCCCGGCCTGTCGCCGTCGGGCGCTGCGGCAACCGCCACGGTTGTATGCCCTACCCGGCTTCCCGATAATAGGCGCCCTTTTTTCCCAACGCGCCCCGGCGACGGACCCGATGACCGAACTCGCCCTGATCATGGTTAGCGCCATACTGGTCAACAATTTCGTCCTGGTCCAGTTCCTCGGCCTGTGCCCCTTCATGGGCGTGTCGAAAAAGATCGAGGCCGCCATCGGCCTGTCCCTGGCCACCACCTTCGTGCTCACGCTCGCGGCGATGTGCAGCTATCTGGTGCAGCGCTACGTGCTCGCACCGCTCGATCTGGAATACCTGCGCACCATCGGCTTCATCCTGATCATCGCCGTGGTGGTGCAGTTCACCGAAATGCTGGTGAACAAGACCAGCCCGCTGCTCTATCGCGTGCTGGGCATCTTCCTGCCGCTGATCACCACCAACTGCATCGTGCTCGGGGTCGCGCTGCTCAACGCCCATCGCCAGGAGCTCAACTTCCTGACGGCGACGGCAACCGGCTTCGCGGCGGGACTGGGCTTTTCCCTGGTGCTGGTGCTGTTCGCCGCCCTGCGCGAGCGGATCGCCATCGCCGATGTGCCCCAGGCCTTCCAGAGCGCCGCCATCGGCATGATCACCGCCGGCCTGATGTCGCTCGCGTTCATGGGCTTCAGCGGGTTGATCAAGCCATGACCCTGGTGCTGGTGGCCGTGCTGGTGCTGGCGGCGCTGTGCCTGGTGTGTGGCGCGATCCTCGGCTTTGCCGCGGTGCGTTTCAGGGTCGAGGGTGACCCGGTCGCCGAACGGATCAACGCCCTGCTGCCGCAGACCCAGTGCGGCCAGTGCGGCTATCCCGGCTGCAAGCCATACGCCCAGGCCATCGCCGCCGGGGACAAGATCAACAAGTGCCCACCGGGTGGCGAGTCGACCATTCAGGCGCTGGCCGACCTGCTGGACCTGGATGCCGAACCGCTCGACGCCGAAGGCGGGGAAAAGCCGCCGATGGTGGCCTACATCCGCGAGGCCGAATGCATCGGCTGCACCAAATGCATCAAGGCCTGCCCGGTGGACGCCATCGTCGGCGCCGCCAAGCTGATGCACACGGTGATCGTGTCCGAGTGCACCGGCTGCGACCTGTGCGTGGAGCCCTGCCCGGTCGATTGCATCGACATGGTCGAGGTGCCCGGCGGCCTGCGGCAATGGAGCTGGGACCACCCGCCGGCGCCGGGCCGGCTGATCGCCAGCGACCGGGAGCGCGCCGCATGAGCGAAGCACGGCTGTGGGATTTTCCCGGCGGCATTCATCCGCCGGAATGCAAGACACTGTCCAATCGCACCCCGATCCAGCCGATGCCGCTGCCGCGTGTCCTGTACGTACCCCTCGGCCAGTCCGTCGGCGAACCGGCCGAACCCTGCGTGGCGGTCGGTGAGCGGGTCCTCAAGGGCCAGAAGATCGGCCTGGCCAGCGGCGCGCTGGGCGTCGCCCTGCACGCGCCGAGCTCCGGCGTGGTGACCGCCATCGGTCCGCAGCCCTATCCGCATGTCTCCGGGCTGCCGGCACCGGCCATCGTGATCGAAACCGACGGGCAGGAACGGTGGACAGCGCTGGAGCCCTGCGATGATTTTCGCCGCGAGCCCGCCGACGCCCTGCTCGAGCGCATCCGCGAAGCAGGCATCAGCGGGCTGGGTGGCGCGGGCTTTCCGACCGCGGCCAAGCTCGCCGCAGCGCCGCGGCAGAAAGTCCGCACCCTGGTCATCAACGGCGCCGAATGCGAGCCCTACATCACCGCCGACGACCTGCTGATGCGGGAGAAACCGGTGGCACTGGTACGGGGCATTGAAATCCTCGTCCATCTGCTCGACCCCGACGAGGTGCTGATCGGCATCGAGGACAACAAGCCCGAAGCCATCGCGGCGCTGCAAGCCGCCATCGGCGAGCGGCCATTCACCGTGCGGGTCATCCCGACCCGCTATCCGTCGGGCGGTGAAAAGCAGCTGATCCAGATTCTCACCGGCCTCGAAGTGCCCTCCGGCGGCCTGCCGATGGACCTTGGCGTGCTCTGCCAGAACGTCGGCACCTGCGTGGCGATCCACGACGCCATCGTGCTGGGGCGACCGCTGATCTCGCGGATCACCACCCTGACGGGCGAAGCGCTCGAGCGCCCCATGAACGTCGAGGCCCTGATCGGCACGCCGGTCGCCGAACTGCTGGCCTTCGCCGGCTTGCGCGACAGCCGTCTGCAGCGCCTGCTGATGGGCGGGCCGCTGATGGGCTTCGCGCTGCCGTCTCGCGACGTGCCGCTGATCAAGACCACCAATTGCCTGCTCGCCGGCACCGCGGCCGAACTCCCGCCACCCGCCCCCGCGCTGCCCTGCATCCGTTGCGGCGATTGCGCAGAGGTCTGCCCGGCGAGCCTGCTGCCCCAGCAGCTGCACTTTTTCGCGCTGGGCGAAGACCACCCCCAACTCAGGGCGCACAACCTGTTCGACTGCATCGAATGTGGCGCCTGCGCCTACGTCTGCCCGTCGAATCTGCCGCTGGTGCAGTCCTACCGGGCCGCGAAGGCGGACATCCGCGAGATCGAGCTGCGCCAGCACAAGGCCGAGCAATCGCGGATGCGTTTCGAGCAACGCCAGGAACGCCTGCGCCGCGCCGATGAGCAGAAGGAGGCCGAGCGCCAGGCGCGTGCCGAGAAACGGCTGCGGACCCAGGCGGTCGACGCCGAAACCCGTTCGGTGCCTGTCCAGGACGACCCGTTGGCCCGGGTGCAGGCGCAGAAGGCCAGCACGCTGTCCGACACCCAGAAGAAGCTGAAGATCGAAGCCAGCATGGCCCAGGTGGCGCTGAAGAAGGCGCAGAAGCAACTGGCAAGCCATGCCTCGCCCGAACTCGAGCGTCAGGTCGAGGAACTGCGCCACGCCGCCGACGCTGCCCAGGCAGCGCTGGAGCGCGCCCTGGCCGAACAGCCGCCACAGGAGCGACCCGCCCCCACGGACGGCCCGGCGCTGAACACACTCAAGATCGAGGCGGCCATGCTGCGCGCGCAGTTGCGCAAGCTGGAAACGCTCGACCCGCCCGACGCCGACCAGGAGCGCGAGCTTGAGCACTTGCGCGCTGCACTGCAGTCCGCAGAGCGGAAACTGGCCGAGCTTCAGCCCGGCGAAAGCGCCGCGACGCCCGCCGCTGGCGATCCGCTGAAGAAAGCCAAGATCGAACTGGCCATGCGCCGAGCCGCGCTGAAGAAAGCCGAAACGGCCGGTGCCGAGGAAACCCAGCTGCAGTCCCTGCGCGAGCAGCTCGCCGAAGCCGAACGGACGCTGCATGCCGCCGAGGAACAGTCGCAGCGCCCGGCCCCCGAGCTGATCCGCATCGACAAGCGCCCCATCGACGCGGATACCCGCGCCCTGAAAACCGAGCTGGCCTACGCGCGGGCGGACCTGCGAAAGCTTGAGCGTGATGACACCGCCGCTGCCGAGGCCCTTGACGCGGCCCGCACGCGCCTGGCCGAAGCGGAGCGTCGGCTGGCCGAGCGCCCGCCCCGATCGCAGCCGTGAATACCTTCGTGAACGCGGCGCCCTGACCGCCCACTGACCATTCGAACCGGAGAGCCGATGGCCCTGCCCCGCCCCACCTCGCCCCATGCCAAGGGCGGCAACCGCACCCAGCAGGTCATGCTGACGGTGCTGGCCGCGACCTTGCCGGGGGTGCTCGTGCTGACCTGGCTGTACGGCGCCGGCACCCTGATCAACCTGCTCTGGGCCAGCGGCGCCGCGCTGGCCATCGAAGCCCTGATCCTGCGGATGCGCCAGCGCCCGGTGGGTTTCTTCCTGCGCGACGGCAGCGCCCTGGTCACCGCGGTGCTCCTGGCCCTTGCGTTGCCGCCCTACGCGCCCTGGTGGCTGACGCTGATCGCGGTGGCCAGCGGCATCGTGCTCGGCAAGCAGCTCTACGGCGGCCTGGGGCAGAATCCGTTCAACCCGGCGATGGTCGGCTACGTGGTGGTGCTGGTCTCGTTTCCCCTGCAGATGACCACCTGGCCGGTCGCCCATGCGGTGTCCCTGGGCGCGGGCCTGCAGCAGATCCTTGGCCTGGTGGCGGCACCCGACGCCTGGACCCAGGCCACCGCGCTGGATGTCCTGAAGAACAACCAGAGCCTGACGGTCGACGAACTCTGGCAAGGGCCTGCGTTCGGCCATTTCGGCGGCATCGGCTCGGAAGTGGTGAACCTCGCGTTTCTCGCCGGCGGGCTGTTCCTGCTGCACAGGCGCCTCTTCAGCTGGCACGCGCCGGTGGGCATGCTCGCCGCCCTGTTCGTCATGAGCCTGGTGTTCTGGAACGGTTCGGGCTCCGATTCGAATGGCTCGCCGCTGTTTCACCTGCTCAGTGGCGCAACCATGCTCGGCGCCTTTTTCATCGTCACCGACCCGGTCAGCGGAGCCACCAGCAACCGTGGCCGGCTCGTCTTCGGCATCGGCGTCGGCGTGCTGGTCTATGTGATTCGCGCCTGGGGCGGCTATCCCGACGGCGTCGCCTTCGCGGTGCTGCTGATGAACCTCGCCGCGCCCACCATCGACTACTACACCCGTCCCCGCACCTATGGCCATGCCAAGCCGGTGCGCGGCCTGAAGACGGAGGACTAGCCATGGCGCTGCCGGAAATCAGCCGCTCGATGCTGCGCAATGCTGGGGTCCTGGCGCTCTTCGCGGTCGTCACGGTAGGCGGCGTCAGCCTGCTGCGCCAGGCGACCGCCGAACGCATCCACCAGGCCGAGCGCGCCGCGCAGTTTCGCGTCCTGGAAGAGATCCTGCCCGCGGACAGCCACGACAACCTGCTGCTCGACAGCACCCGCGACGTGCAACATCCCCTACTGGGCTACGACACCCCGCTGCCGGCCTATATCGCCATGCGCCAGGGCGTTCCGAGCGCGGTGATCCTGCAGGTCCTCGCGCCGGACGGCTACAGCGGGGCCATCCACCTGCTGGTCGGCATCGAGGCCGACGGCCGGCTCGCCGGCGTACGCGTGGTCAGCCACCGCGAGACGCCCGGCCTCGGCGATCGCATCGAAACCGGCAAGAGCGACTGGATTCTGGGATTCACCGGCAAGTCGCTGCAGGACCCCGAGCCGTCACGCTGGGGGGTCAAGCGCGACCGCGGCGCCTTCGACCAGTTCGTCGGCGCCACCATCACGCCCCGGGCGGTGGTCAAGGCGGTGCATGGCGCGCTGCAGTATTTCGATGCCAACCGCGAGGCCCTGTTCGCCACCGACGCCCTGCAGCCAGCCCCGGAAGGCGCGCTGGAGCGGCCCGAAGCAGCCAGGGACCCCGCGACCCACGCCAGGGCCGGCAGCGATGCGGCGCGCGATCAGGTGCCGGCCGGCGAATCCCACCCGCAGGACGGAGCGTCCCGATGAGCACCCCGAACCTTCGCGAACTGAGCCTCAACGGCCTGTGGCGCAACAACCCGGCGCTGGTGCAGCTGCTGGGCCTCTGCCCCCTGCTGGGCGTCAGCAACTCGGCCGTCAACGCGCTGGGCCTGGGCCTTGCGACCCTGCTGGTGCTGACCTGCTCGAACGTTGCCGTCTCGCTGGTACGCGGCGTGGTGAACACCGCCGTGCGCCTGCCGGCGTTCGTGATGATCATCGCGGCGCTGACCACCTGCATCGAATTGCTGATGCAGGCCTTCACCTACGAGCTGTACCAGATCCTCGGCATCTTCATCCCGCTGATCACCACCAACTGCGTGATCCTCGGTCGAGCCGACGGCTTCGCCTCGCGCCACAACCCCCTCGTCGCGGCCTACGACGGCGTGATGATGGGCCTGGGCTTCTGCGCGGTGCTGGTGGTGCTCGGCAGCCTGCGGGAGCTGATCGGCACCGGCGCGGTGCTGGCCAACATGCACCTGCTGTTCGGCCCCGTGGCCACGGGCTGGAAGCTCACCCTGGTGGAGAATCACGAAGGCTTTCTGCTGGCGATCCTGCCGCCGGGCGCATTCATCGTCCTCGGCCTGCTGATCGCACTGAAGAACCGCATCGACCATCACCTGGCCGAGCGCGCCCGACCCGCCGCGCAACAGAGCCCGTCGGCCAGCCGCCGCGTCCGCGTCACCGGCGTGATCGAGTGAGGCAGATGCACGCACGTCGAACACCCCAACGGACTGCTTGCGGCCTGCCGCTTGAAGCTTGGAGCTGAAGTCAATGAACGCCGCCAAACGCCTGGAAATCTTCCGCCGCTTCCACCGGGAAAACCCCGAACCCAAGACCGAGCTGGCCTACAGCACGCCGTTCGAACTGCTGATCGCCGTGATCCTCTCCGCCCAGGCCACCGACGTCGGGGTCAACAAGGCGACCGCCCGGCTCTATCCCGTGGCCAACACACCCGAGGCGATCTATGCGCTCGGCTACGACGGCCTGTGCGAGTACATCAAGACCATCGGTCTGTACCCGAGCAAGGCGAAGAACGTGCTGGAAACCTGCCGGATCCTGATCGAGAAGCACGGCAGCCAGGTACCCGACAACCGCGAGGACCTCGAAGCCCTGCCCGGCGTCGGTCGCAAGACGGCGAACGTGGTGCTCAATACCGCCTTTCGCCAGTTCACCATGGCGGTCGATACCCACATCTTCCGCGTCGCCAACCGCACCAACATCGCCCCGGGGAAGAACGTGCTCGAGGTGGAGCGCAAGCTGATCAAGTTCGTCCCCAAGGACTATCTGCTCGACGCCCACCACTGGTTGATCCTGCATGGCCGCTACGTCTGCAAGGCACGCCGGCCGCAGTGTGGCAGCTGCCTGATCGAGGACCTGTGCGAGTACAAGCACAAGACGTCGGACGATTGAGCGAGTCGGGACTTTTCAGCACCCGCGATTGAAAAAATCTTTTTTACCGCCTTCGGGAATGCCGCTATAAGGTGCGCCAACAGCGCCCCCGCAGTAGTGGAGTGAGAACACCGTGGCCGATAAAGAAGAAATCGAGATCGAAGACGATTTCGTCGCCGAAGACGAAGACGACGTCGCCGAAGCCCCTGTCGAAGTGGCGAAGACCAACCTGACCAAGCGTCGGATCATCGACAACCTGCTCGAAGAGCGTCGCCTGCAAAAGCAGCTGAACGACTTCGACTTCGACATCTGAACGAAAGAAAGCCCCACGAGGGGGCTTTCCTGTCTCGCGGCCGTATCAGTCCGCCCGCTTGGGCGACAGCAGCTCGATCTTGTACCCGTCCGGATCCTCGACGAACGCCAGGATACTGGTGCCGTGCATCATCGGCCCCGGCTCCCGGGTGATCTTGCCGCCCCGCGAGCGGATATCCTCGCAGGCCTTGTAGACGTCCTCCACCTCGAGCGCGATGTGGCCGTAACCGGTGCCCAGCTCGTAGCTTTCCACGCCCCAGTTATGGGTCAGCTCGATCACGCTGTTGTGCGCCTCGTCGCCGTAGCCGACGAAGGCGAGCGTGAACTTGCCCTCCGGATAGTCCTTGCGCCGCAGCAGGGTCATGCCGAGCACTTCGGTGTAGAACGCGATGGAGCGCTCCATGTCGCCGACGCGGAACATCGTATGCAGCAATCTCATAGGTCTTCTCCTCACGGCTGAAAAACGAACCCCGGCTCTTCGACCGGGGTTTTGTGCGTTCCTCTGCCTTCGCGCAGAGGATCGGGGCAAGGCACCGCTCGCCTGGCTCTCTTCGCCGCGGCCCGGGCCTCGCCCTTCAGGGCATCAGTACAGCTTGCGCCCCTTGCCGGCGGCGATGCGCATGCGCAGCGCGTTGAGCTTGATGAAGCCCGCCGCATCGGCCTGATCGTAGGCGCCGGCATCGTCCTCGAAGGTGGCGATGTTGGCGTCGAACAGCGAATCGTCCGACTTGCGGCCGACCACGATCACGTTGCCCTTGTAGAGTTTCAGGCGCACCACGCCGTTCACGCTGGCCTGGGAAGCGTCGATCATCTGCTGCAGCATCAGGCGCTCCGGGCTCCACCAGTAGCCGGTGTAGATCAGGCTGGCGTACTTGGGCATCAGCTCGTCCTTGAGGTGAGCCACTTCGCGGTCGAGGGTGATCGACTCGATGGCGCGGTGGGCCTTGAGCATGATGGTGCCGCCGGGGGTCTCGTAGCAGCCGCGCGACTTCATGCCGACGTAGCGGTTCTCGACGATGTCCAGACGGCCGATGCCATTCTCGCCGCCGATGCGGTTCAGCTCGGCCAGTACCTGGGCGGGGGTCATCTCCTTGCCGTCGATGGCAACGATGTCACCGGCCTTGTAGGTCAGCTCGATATAGGTCGGGGTGTCCGGTGCGTTTTCCGGGGACTTGGTCCAGCGCCACATGTCCTCTTCGTGCTCGGTCCAGGTGTCTTCCAGCACGCCGCCCTCGTAGGAGATGTGCAGCAGGTTGGCGTCCATGGAATACGGCGACTTCTTCTTGCCGTGGCGCTCGATCGGGATGGCGTGCTTCTCGGCATAGTCCATCAGCTTCTCGCGCGAGAGCAGGTCCCATTCACGCCAGGGGGCGATCACCTTCACGCCCGGCTTGAGGGCATAGGCACCCAGCTCGAAACGCACCTGGTCGTTGCCCTTGCCGGTGGCGCCGTGGGAGATGGCGTCGGCGCCGGTCTCGTTGGCGATCTCGATCAGGCGCTTGGCGATCAGCGGACGGGCAATGGAGGTGCCCAGCAGGTACTCGCCTTCGTAGACGGTGTTGGCGCGGAACATCGGGAAGACGAAATCACGGACGAACTCTTCGCGCAGGTCGTCGATGTAGATTTCCTTGACGCCCATGGCCTGAGCCTTGGCGCGTGCCGGCTCGACTTCCTCGCCCTGGCCGAGGTCGGCGGTGAAGGTCACCACCTCACAGTTGTAGGTATCCTGCAGCCACTTGAGGATCACCGAAGTGTCCAGGCCACCGGAATACGCCAGGACCACCTTCTTTACATCGGCCATCGCCATCCACTCCCGGGGTTGTGCGGAAAAGCGCGATTCTACTGGTCGCGACGGCGCTTTTACAGGGGGCGGAGGGAATCAGGAAAGTGGCGCCCCGGCCGGTGGGACGGCGGCCGCGGTCTCGGGGACAGGCGCGTGCCGCAGCAATTGCAGCGTCACCCGGCGATTCTTGCCGCGGTTGGCCGCGTTGTTGTTCGGCACCAGCGGATAGCGCTCGCCGTGAAAGCGCAGGGTCACCTGGTCCTCGCCGATGCCGTTGGCCAGCAGGTACTCCCTGACCGCCAACGCGCGCCGGCGCGACAGGTCGCGGTTGGCCAGTCGATTGCCGCTGTTGTCGGAGTGGCCGTCGAGCTGGATGTGCTTGATGCCGGGGTCGGCCTTGATGAACTGGAGGATGATGTCCAGCTTCGCGCGACCGACATCGTCGAGCTCGACCGCATTGTTGGTGAAGGCGATGTTGCTCTGCTTGATCTGGTCGAAATTCACCGGCAGCAGTTTCGCGGTACAGGCCTGATAATCCTCGTAGGCCTTGGCGAACCGCGCCGGCAGCAGACGCACTTCCAGGGCATCGCCACCGTGCAGGGTGCGATGGCGCACCACCGGGCTGCGCCCCTCGAGCAGGCCCGTCAGCAAGCGACCTGCCTGCAACTGGGTACTGTTGAAGGGGATCTCCCCCGGCCCTACCGACACCACGCCCAGATTGATGTCGCCGCGCGCCGGCTGCCAGGGCGCGGCCGCCGCGAGCAGTGTCGCCGAGCCGTTGGCCAGCCAGCGGTCGTTGGCCTTGAGGCGGAAAATCGCCTGCTCGCCGGCGCGCCGCACGAACTCGCCGGCACCGAAGCCGGCGATCGGCTGAGCCAGGCGGCATTCGAACTGATCGCCTTCGACCTGCCACTCCACCTTTTCCAGACGCGTCTGGAAAGTGATGGCATGGACCGGCTGGACGGCCAGCAGGCTGAAGAGGACAAGAGAACGCAGGCGCACAGCGGGCTCCGCAGAGGATGTATTCATCTGGAGGTATCGGTGAGGGGCGATAAAACTTGAGCGCCGGCCCGGACTTGCGCGTCCCTTGCGGCCTGCACCGCCGCTCCCGCGTGCCGCCGGAGCGCGACATGGCCCCCGTATCGCCGGTTAACGCGGCGTGCCGCCGCATGGCTTTTCCGGTAGCATTCCCGCACGTTCGACCCGCCTGGAAGTCTGCATGTCCGATCGACTCACCCTGCTGCGCCCCGATGACTGGCACATCCACCTGCGCGACGGCGAAGCGCTGTCCCATACCGTCGCCGACGCCTCCCGCCAGTTCGCCCGGGCGATCATCATGCCCAACCTGGTTCCCCCGGTACGCAACGCCGACGAGGCGGACGCCTATCGCCAGCGCATCCTCGCCGCCCGGCCCGCCGGAAGCCGCTTCGACCCGCTGATGGTGCTCTACCTCACCGACGCCACGCGTCCGGAAGACGTCCGCCAGGCCAAGGCATCGGGTTTCGTCCACGCCGCCAAGCTCTATCCGGCCGGGGCCACGACCAACTCCGCCTCGGGCGTGACCCGCATCGACAACATCTTCGCGGTGCTCGAGGTGATGGCCGAAGTCGGCCTGCCGCTGCTGGTACACGGCGAGGTTACCCGCCCGGAGATCGACGTCTTCGATCGGGAGAAACATTTCATCGACGAGCACCTGACCCGTGTCGTCGAGCGTTTCCCGACGCTCAAGGTGGTGTTCGAACACATCACCACCCGCGATGCGGTGCAGTTCGTCGAGGCCGCTCCGGCCACCGTGGGCGCCACCATCACCGCGCACCACCTGCTCTACAACCGCAACCACATGCTGGTGGGCGGGATCCGGCCGCACTTCTACTGCCTGCCGATCCTCAAGCGAAACACCCACCAGGAAGCACTGCTCGACGCCGCCACCAGCGGCAACGCCAAATTCTTCCTCGGCACGGACTCGGCGCCCCACGCCCAGCACGCCAAGGAATCGGCCTGCGGTTGTGCAGGCTGCTACACCGCCTTCGCCGCCATCGAGCTGTATGCCGAGGCGTTCGAACAACGCGGCGCGCTCGACCGGCTGGAGCCCTTCGCCAGCCACTTCGGCGCCGATTTCTACGGACTGCCGCGCAACACCGAGCAGATCACGCTGGTGCGCGAAAGCTGGACGGTACCGGCCCAGCTGCCGTTCGGCGATCGACAACTGGTGCCCTTGCGGGCAGGCGAATCCCTGCAATGGCGACTGGAGACCGGCGCATGAGCGAAGATCAGTTCGAGGACGAGCTGGACGGCAATCTTTCCAACGACACGCGCCACCCGATGGCACGGCGCTTCCGGGGCTATCTGCCGGTCGTCGTCGACGTCGAGTGCGGCGGGTTCAACTGCACCACCGATGCCTTGCTGGAAATCGCCGCCGTCACCATCGGCATGGACGAGCAGGGCCTGCTGTTTCCCGAGCACACCCACTTCTTTCGTGTCGAGCCGTTCGCCGGCGCCAACATCGAAGCCGCTGCGCTGGAATTCACCGGCATCAAGCTCGACCATCCGCTGCGCATGGCGGTTGCCGAGTCCCACGCGCTGGGCGAGATCTTCCGCAGCGTGCGCAAGTCGCTCAAGGCCAACGGCTGCAAGCGCGCCATCCTGGTCGGCCACAACAGCAGCTTCGACCTGGGCTTCCTGAACGCCGCGATTGCCCGCTGCGACATCAAGCGCAACCCCTTCCACCCCTTCTCCAGCTTCGATACCGCCACCCTGGCAGGCCTCGCCTACGGGCAGACGGTACTCGCCAAGGCCTGCCAGGCGGCCGGCATCGACTTCGATGGCCGCGAGGCGCACTCGGCCCGCTACGACACCGAAAAGACCGCCGAGCTGTTCTGCGGCATCGTCAACCGGTGGAAGGAGATGGGCGGCTGGGAAGACTACGAAAGCTGAGGCCTTCGAACGCCCTGTAGAAGCCGGACGGGGAAGCTGCGTACCCTCATCAGGCCCGGCGGGCCACCTTCTTCCGGAGGGAGAAAGTGGCCCGATGCCGTCTGCCCCGCGGACGCAGTCCTGACCGCGAACGGGACGGCACCCAAGCCCCGCCTCAGGCCAGCGCCCGCTCCAGCACCCTCGCCACGTGCAACGCTGTTCTCTGGGCCCCGTCGTGGATCTGGTGTCGGCAGCTGGTGCCGTCGGCCACCACCAGGTCATCCGCCTCCGCCTTGCGTACCGCCGGCAGCAGCGCCAGCTCACCCATCTGCATCGACGCCTCGTAGTGCTCGCGCTCGTAGCCGAAGCTGCCGGCCATGCCGCAGCACGAGGTCTCGACCGTCCTGACCTCCAGCTGCGGTATCCAGCGCAGCACCTGCTCCACTGGGCGCAGCGCGTCGAACGCCTTCTGATGGCAATGCCCGTGGAGCAGCGCCCGGGTTTCGGCCAGCGGCTTGAGGTCGAGCCGCAGGTGACCGGCCTGGTGCTCGCGCAGCAGGAACTCCTCGAACAGGAAGGAGGCCTTCGACAGCGCCACCGCCTGCTCGCCGTAGCCGTAGCGCAGGAACTCGTCGCGCATGGTCAGCAGGCACGAAGGCTCCAGGCCGACGATGGCGACGCCGCGCTCGACGAACGGCAGCAGGTGGTCCAGCGCGCGTTTTGCCTCGGCCTTGGCCTTCTCCACCTGCCCGGAGGCGAGGTAGGTGCGACCGCAGCAGAGCGGGCGCTGGCCCGGCGCCTGGTTGAAGTGCACCCGATAGCCGGCCGCCTCCAGCACCCGCCGCGCGGCCCGTGCGTTTTCCGGTTCCATGTAGTTGTTGAAGGTGTCGACGAACAGCAGCACGTCCCGCGTCTGCGTCGCGCTCTCCGTGCCGCTGGCCTCGGCCAGAAAGTCGCCAACGAAGCTCGGCAGCGCGCGCTGGTCGGCCAGGCCCAACCGGCGCTTGACCCAGCGCGACAGCAACGGTACCCGCTCGACCGCCGCCACCGCGCCGGCCAGATGGCGTGCATAGGGCGCATAGCGCGGCATCTCGGCAATCAGCCGTTCGCGTAGCGGAATGGCATGTCTGCTGGCCCAGGCAGCGCGCGCCTCGATCTTCATCTTCGCCATGTCGACGCCGGTCGGACATTCGCGCTTGCAGCCCTTGCAGGACACGCACAGATCCAGTGCTGCCTTCACGTCCTCGCTGGCCAGCCCTTCGCTGCCAAGCTGCCCGGACAGCGCCAGGCGCAGGGTGTTGGCGCGCCCGCGGGTCAGGTGCTGCTCGTTGCGCGTGGCGCGGTAGCTCGGGCACATGGTGCCGGCGTCGAACTTGCGGCAGTGGCCATTGTTGTTGCACATCTCCACGGCCTTGATCAGCCCGCCGGTGGGGTCGCCGGCGCTGCCCGGCGCGCTCTGCTCGCCGGTCAACGGGTCACGCAGCACGTCCCAATCCGACCAGTCCAGCACCGGCGTGACCGGCATCGGCTGGTAGGTCCGAGGGAAGCGGAAGTAGCTGTGATCGTCCATTCGCGGCGTGTCGACGATCTTGCCGGGGTTGAGCAGGTTGTCCGGGTCGAACAGTTGCTTGATCTCCTTGAACGCGGCGTTGAGCTGTGGGCCGAACTGCCAGGCCACCCACTCGCCGCGACAGATGCCATCGCCGTGCTCGCCGGAAAACGCCCCCTTGTACGCGCGCACCAGTTCAGACGCCTCCTCGGCGATGGCGCGCATCTTGTCCGAACCGTCGCGACGCATGTCGAGGATCGGCCGCACGTGCAGGGTGCCGACGCTGGCGTGGGCGTACCAGGTACCCTCGGTGCCGTGCTTGTGGAACACCTCGGTGAGCTTGGCGGTATATTCGGCGAGGTGCTCCAGCGGCACCGCGCAGTCCTCGATGAAAGACACCGGCTTACCGTCGCCCTTCATGCTCATCATGATGTTCAGGCCGGCCTTGCGCACATTCCACAGCGCCGTCTGCTCGGCGCCCTCGATCATGCTGACCACGCTGCCCGGCAGCCCGAGGTCGGCCATCAGCTCGCTCAGGCGGTCCAGCTGCCGACGCAGCTCACCGGCGTCCTCGCCGGCGAACTCGACCAGCAGCAGCGCATCCGGCTGGCCGATCAGGGCCTTCTCGATCACCGGGCGGAAGGCGGGATTCTCCAGCGACAGCTCGATCATGGTGCGGTCTACCAGCTCGACCGCGGTAGGGTCGAGTTTGACGATGTGCTGGGTCATGTCCATCGACTGGTAGAAGCCGGGGAAATTCACCACCCCCAGCACCTTGTGACGCGGCAGCGGCGAGAGCCGCAGCTTGATCCGCCGGGTCACGCCGAGCGTGCCCTCGGAGCCGACCAGCAGGTGCGCCAGGTTGATCTGCCCGTCCGGGTCGTAGGGCCTCGGGTTCTGGCAGTCGAACAGGTCGAGGTTGTAGCCGCCGACCCGTCGCAGCACCTTGGGGAAATGCTCCTGGATGTTCGGCTGCTCGCGTTCGGCGATGCGCTGCACCTGGCGGGTGATCTCGCGCATCCGCTCGTTCGCCGGCAGTTCGTGCAGAAAACCGAAGTAGCCCTGGCTGCCGTCCGCCAGCAACGCCTCGATGCCGAGCACGTTGTGCACCATGTTGCCGTAGTGGATCGAGCGCGAGCCGCAGGAGTTGTTACCGGCCATGCCGCCGATGGTGCACTGGGCCGACGTCGAAACGTCCACCGGGAACCACAGGCCGTGCGGCTTGAGCCAGCGATTGAGGTCGTCGAGCACCATGCCCGGCTCGACCACCACGGTGCGCGCCTCGAGGTCGAACTCGACCACCTGGTTCAGCCAGCGGCTGGTGTCCACCACCAGCGCGTCGCCCACGGTCTGCCCGCACTGGCTGGTGCCGCCGCCGCGCGCCAGCAGCGGCACACGGGCCTCGCGGGCAATGTCCAGCGCGACCTGGAGGTCATCCTGGTGCCGGGGAATGACGACGCCCACCGGCATCACCTGGTAGATCGAGGCATCGGTCGAATAGCGGCCGCGCGACGCGGCATCGAACAGCACCTCCCCGGCGATCTCGCGTTGCAGTCTCGCCGCCAGCTCGGTCACCCGGGCCGCCGGCACCTTGCTCGTCTGTAAACCTGATCCGCTCAACGAAGTCATCTCGACCTCCTGTTCTGCCGTCGGGGAAGACATCAGCTGGCGGTAGCCAGCGGATGCGCCGCGAAATAGTCCAGGGCCGCGAGCACGCCGCTGCCCTGGAGCTTCGCCCCGGACAGCTTGAGGCCGGCCTCGCAGCCGCCGAGGGTGGCGATCAGCGTCAGGTCGTTACAGTCGCCCAAATGGCCGATGCGGAACATCTTGCCCTTGGCCTTGCCAAGCCCGGTGCCCAGCGACAGGTCGAAGCGCTTGTAGATCAGGCTGCGAACGGCGTCGGCGTCGATGCCCTCGGGCATCACCACGCCGGTCAGCACCGGCGAGTAGACGCTCGGGTCCTGGCACTGCACTTCCAGCCCCCAGCATTCGACTGCGGTGCGCACGCCGGCCGCCCAGCGCTGGTGGCGGGCGAACACCTGCTCCAGCCCCTCATCGAGGAGCATGTCCAGCGCCTCGTTCAGGCCGTACAGCAGGTTGGTGTTGGGGGTATACGGCCAGTAGCCGCTCTTGTTCATCTCCAGGATCTCGTCCCAGGCCCAGAAGCTCTTCGGCAGCTGCGCGCGGCGGCTGGCCTCGACGGCCTTGGCGGAGACGGCGTTGAAGCTGATGCCCGGCGGCAGCATCAGGCCCTTCTGCGAGCCGGAGATGGTCACGTCGACGCCCCAGCCATCGTGCTGGTAGTCGGCGCAGGCCAGGCCCGAGATGGTGTCCACCAGCAGCAGCGCCGGGTGCCGCGCCTCGTCGAGCGCACGGCGCACGGCGGCGATGTCGCTGGTCACGCCGGTGGAGGTTTCGTTGTGCACCACGCAGACCGCCTTGATCTCGTGGTTGCTGTCCTCCTTCAGGCGCCGCTCGATCATGTCGGCCTGCACCCCGTTGCGCCAGCCCTCGTACCCCGGCAGGCCGAGGAACTCGGGCTCGAGCCCCAGCCGGCGCGCCATCTTTTCCCACAGGGTGGCGAAATGGCCAGTCTCGAACATCAGCACCCGGTCGCCCGGCGAGAGGGTGTTGACCAGCGCCGCTTCCCAGGCGCCGGTACCGGAGGCCGGGTAGATGACCACCGACTGCTGGGTCTTGAACACCTCGCGGACCTTGCGCAGCACTTCCAGCCCCAGCGCGCCGAACTCCGGGCCGCGGTGGTCGATGGTCGGCAGGCTCATGGCGCGCAGGATGCGATCCGGCACCGGCGACGGGCCGGGGATCTGGAGGAAATGGCGACCGGAGGGATGGAAATCGAGTTTCAACATGGCGGCTCTCCTTCTTTGTTCTTTTTGTTTTTTGCGTTTTGCATGCAATGAAAATCAGCAAAAACGCGGATTCAACGGACGCAGCCTTCGCTGCGCAGGCTCTGAATCTCGTCGTCGCTCATGCCGATGCCCTGCAGCACCTCGTCCGTGTGCTGGGCGAACAGCGGCGCCGGGTAACGGATCTGCAAGGGGGTCCGGGAGAACTTGGTCGGGAAGCCGATCGTCTTCATCTCGCCGATCACCGGATGGCTGACCTGCTTGACCATGTCCCGCGCCAGGTAATGCTCGTCGTGCATGGCCTGAGCGAAGTCATTGATCGGCCCGGCCGGCACCCCAGCCGTGTCACAGCGCTCGAGCCAGTGCTTCATGGGCTGCCGCACCAGGATCTCCTCGAGCAGCGTCTCCAGCACCTCGACGTTGCGCCCGCGGTCGCTGTTGGTGACGAAGCGCTCGTCGGCGAGCAGGTCCTCGCGGCCGATCACGTCGCGGCAGAAGCGCTCCCAGGTTCTCTGGTTCGCGCAGCCGAGCATCATGTAGCCGTCCGCAGCCTTGACCGCCTGGTACGGTGCCGACACCCGATGGCGCGAACCGGTGGGCTTGGGCACGGTTCCCTCGGCGAAATAGGCGGCCGCTTCCCAGCTGAACCAGGGCAGCCCGCACTCGGCGATGGCGATGTCGACGTGCTGCCCTTCCCCGGTGTTCTGCTTGTGGATGTAGGCCGCGAGGATCGAATAGATGGCGGTGATGCCGGCGCCGATGTCGTACACCGCGATGCCGGTCTTCAGCGGACGCTTGCCCGGCTCGCCGGTCATCGACATCAGCCCGGTCATGCCCTGGGCGACCAGGTCGAAGCCACCCTTGTTGCTGTAGGGCCCGGTCTGGCCGTAGCCGGAGATGGAGCAGTAGATGATGCCGGGGTTGATCCGGCGGATCGTCTCGTAGTCGATCTCCAGCGACTGGGTCACGCCCGGCCGGTAGTTCTCCACGATCACGTCGGCGTCGGCGGCGAGCCGGTAGAACACCTCGCGGGCGCGCGGGTCCTTGAGGTTCAGCGAGATGCTCTTCTTGTTCCGGTTGATCTGGAAGAAGCAGGTCGACTCGCCGTTGACGTAGGGGCCCATCTGCCGGCTGTCGTCGCCGCCGTTGGCCTTCTCGACCTTGATCACCTCGGCGCCGAGATCGCCCAGCACCATGGTGCAGTACGGGCCGGCCATGATCTGCGAGATATCGAGGATTTTCACGTTGTTCAATGGAAGCATTGGGTTTCTCCAGAGCGGGCGCGTGACTACTGGCCGGTCCAATCGAACGGCGTCTTGCTGGCGAAATGGCCGACGGCCGTCTTGAAATCGCGGCTGCCGTAGCAGGCGCGTATCCAGTCGTCGCTGGCATCGGCCGAGGCCCGGCGGTGCGCCAGCACCCGGTTGATGGTGGCCTTGGTGGCCTGCACGGTGAGCGGCGCGCGCCGGGCGAACGCCTGCGCCTTGCGGGCGACCTCCTGGTGGATGCTGTCCGCCGCGAAGACCTCGCCGACCAGGCCGACCGCCGCCGCTTCCGGCGCCTCGATCAGCCGGGCGGCCATCAGCACCTCCTTGGTCCGCGCGACGCCGAGCAGGTCCATCAGTCGCGAGACATTGGTCACCGACAGGCAGTTGCCCAGCGTCTGCGCGATCGGCACGCCGAACTTCAGCGACGGCGTGCAGTAGCGGAAGTCGCAGGCCAGGGCGATGGCCGCGCCGCCGCCGACGCAGAACCCCTCGAGCAGCGCCAGGGTGGGCTTGCGCATGTTCTCCAGCCCGGCGATCACGCTGTCGATGCGCCGCTCGTAGGCCACGCCCGCCTCGCCGCCCTCGAAGTCGGCGAACTGGGCGATGTCGGTGCCGGCGACGAAGGCCTTGCCGCCGCAGCCGTGGAACACCACCGCGACCACCTCGGGGTTGTCGTCCACCTCCTGGCGGAGCCGGTCCAGACTGTCGTACATGCTCCAGGTCATCGCGTTTCGGCTTTCCGGCCGGTCGAAGCCAATCCAGGCGACCCCCTGCTCGATCCGGCAGGCTACCTGCCCCTGAGTCGTGTCAGTCATGCTTGCCTCCTCCGTCATGTGCCGTAGACCAGGTTCACCAACGCCATGGCGACGGCCGGCACGTAGGTGTTGATCAGCAGGATCAGGGTCAGCACGCCGAGGAACCACAGGTTGGTGCGGGTGG
The DNA here is from genome assembly GCF_005876855.1 of Stutzerimonas nosocomialis. Lineage (GTDB taxonomy): Bacteria > Pseudomonadota > Gammaproteobacteria > Pseudomonadales > Pseudomonadaceae > Stutzerimonas > Stutzerimonas nosocomialis. Next base: position 52,714 of record NZ_QLAE01000012.1, read on the forward strand.
TGGCCCAGATGTCGGCCTTGGCGATCGAGCAGGAAGCGATCAGCACGCTGGCCACCGGCGGCGTCTGCTGGCCGATGGCCAGGTTCAGCGTGACGATCAGGCCGAAGTGGATCGGGTCGATGCCGACCGCCAGCACCAGCGGCAGGACGATGGGCACCACCAGGATGATCGCCGCCGCCGAGTGCAGGAACATGCCGAGGATGAGGAAGATGATGTTGAGCAGCGCCAGGATCACGTACTTGTTGCTGGTCCACTCGCTGATCTGGCTGGCCAGTTGCTGCGGCAGTTGCGTTTCGGTCAGATACAGCCCCACCACCGCGGAACTGGCCACCAGCAGCATCACCACCGCGGTCTGGATGCCCGCATCGAGGCAGGCCTTGTAGAAAGTCTTCAGGGTGAACTCGCGGTAGATGACAGCGCTGATGAAGATCGCCACCACCACCGCCAGGGCCGCGCCTTCGGTGGCGGTCACCACCCCTCCGAAAATACCGCCCAGGATGATGACCGGGATCGACAATGCCCAGATCGAGCCCTTGAACGCCTCCCAGAGTTTCTTCGCGCGGAACTCGCCTTCGGACGGAAAATTGTGCTTCTTGGCCAGGTAGTAGCACATCGCAGCCAGGCCCAGCGCCCCGAGCAGCCCCGGGAAGACGCCGGCGACGAACATCTTCACCACCGATTCGCCCGACATCACCGCGTAGAGAATCATCGGGATCGACGGCGGCAGGATGATCGCCAGGCTCGCTGCCGAGGAGGACAGCGCCGCGGAAAACTCCTTCGAGTAGCCCTTCTTCTTCATCGCCGGGATCATGATGCTGCCGATGGCCGAGACGCCCGCCACCGCCGAACCGGAGATTTCGGCGAAGAAGATCGAGGCGCCGATGGTGACCATCGACAAGCCGCCCTTGATGAAGCCCAGCATGGCCGAGGCCAGGTCGATCAGGCGCCGGGAGATGCTCGAGGCGTTCATGATGGCGCCGGCGAGGATGAACAGCGGGATGGCGATCAGCGGGAAGCTGGTGGTGCCGTCGTACATGACCATCCCGATGTTGGGAAGCGCCAGTGCGCCGTAACTCATGAAAATCGCCACCGCACCGACCACACCCAGCGCGATGGCCACCGGGACGTTGATGAGTATCAGGAATATCAAGCCAAGGAACATGTATAGGATGGTCATTTCTTGTTCTCTCCCGAGCGCCGCGACGGACGTTCGTTATGCATTTCGGCCACTCACGCCTTGGCGAGCTTGATGCCGGCTTCTTCGAGTTCGTGATCGACGAATCCGTCGCCCCTGGCACTCTCGATCACTTCCGGCAACCGCAGCAGCTCGGCGATGATGAATAGCGCGGAACCGATCGGCAGCACGGACTGGGTCAGTTGCAGCGACACGCTGGTCAGGCTGACCAGCGTCGAACCTTCCAGGATCAGAACCACCTGAGTGCCGGTCCAGGCCAGCAGCACGAAGAAGCCGATGGTGATCGCCTCGGCGACCAGCGCGATCGGCAGGCGCAGCCTCGGGGAGAAGTAGTTCACCACGCTCGGGCAGCCGATATGCGCACCCTTGGCGGCGGCCAGCGCCGCGCCGTAATAGGTGAGCCAGGCCAGCCCGACGGAGGCCACTTCGTCGTACCAGCTGAACGGCGAGCCGGCCAGCCGCGAGGCGAACCCGATGGTGATCACCAGGGCCAGCGCCACGACGTTGAGCACCACGATGACTTCGAGAAACTTGGAAAAACCCTTTCTGAAAGCAGCGACGGAATTCATCAGCTCTCTCCGATCTATGGGGCATCGCCGCACCGGACCTCGGTGCGGTCATGCGCAGGCAGGTGGGGGTCACATCTGGCGGAGCTGTTTCACCTTGTCGAGCATCGCCTGGCCGCCTTCGACCTCCTTGGCGAACTTGGCGTAGATCGCGGCGGAGCCATCGATGAAGGCCTGCTGGTCGACCTCGTTCACCTCCATGCCGGCCTCTTCCATCTTCTTCACCAGGCTGTCGTCGAGCGCCTTGCCCTGCTCCAAGGCGTAAGCCTCGACCTGCTGGGCGGCTTCGCTCAGCGCCTGCCTCACGTCCTCGGGGAAGCGCTTCCAGCTCGCGCCGGCGACGACGAAGGCGGGGGTGTAGACATGGTTGGACATGGAGAGGTACTTCTGGACCTCGTGGAAGCGCTGCGAATAGCTCTGCACCAGCGGGTTTTCCTGGCCGTCCATCGCACCGGTCTGCAGCGCCACGAAGGCTTCGGAGAGCGCCATCGGAGCCGGGTTGGCACCGTAGCTTTTGAACATTTCGACGCGCCAGATGCCGTTCGGCGTCCTCAGCTTCAGGCCTTTCAGATCGCTCGGCACGACGATGGGCCGGGCGTTGTTGGTGATCTGCCGAACACCGTTCTCCCAGACCCCGATGATCTTGTAGCCCTTGCCTTCAGCGGCCTTGTACAGCTCGTCGCGAACCAGCCCGTCGCGGACACGCTTCATGTGCTCGCGATCGCTGATCAGGTAGGGCATTTCGAACAATGAGAACGCCGGCGCCACGCTGCTCATCACTGTCGAGGGCAGCGCCAGGTCGAGCGAGCCGAGCTTGAGCTTGTTGAGCATCTGCGAGTCGTCGCCGAGCTGGCTGGACCCGTAGATGATGACCTTGGCCTTGCCTTCGAGCTTTTCGTTGGCGATGCGCGCGAACTCGTTGGCCGAGATTTCGAACAGCGAACCCGGGCCACCGACGTGCCCGAATTTGATCTGTCTCTCGGCCGCCTGTGCCGACGCTGCGGCAAGACCTAGCAGGGATGCGACCAATGCCGTCTTCAGGATTTTCATGCTGACCTCCACTGTTGTTTTTATTGAGGTGGTACTGCAATCACCGTCGGAAACCATGTGGGTGGCCCGACGCGCATCGCCGGCAGGCGGCGTGCTGGAGCCCGGTAGTTCGCATTGCGGACAGCAACCAAGGCTTCAAGGAAAAATGAATTCATTATTCATCATCCCGTTCAGACCTTAGTTCAGCTTTTCGAGAGGCGCCAGAAAGGAATCGAAGAAATTTCGGGCGGTCCGTGAAGGGTCTTGAAAGGAGCTGTCCCCTAGGGCAATGGGCATTCGCGCAGCCGGACTGCCGTTGGTGACTGAATAGACATGCAGCGGCCGGCACGCTCTGTTAGGGCCTGCACGGCCGGGACAAGAGCCCGGCGTATGGGGAATAGAGTCGCCGACGACGACCATCCATCCGTGGCATCGAGGCGCGGGCCGAGAGAGAGGACCGGTCGGCAGCGCCCCGCGTCGTATCAAGCCGGCACGATGCCGGCCTTGAATCCTGCCGCTTCGATTCCGCTGATCGCGGCCTGCTCGTCCTCGTCCGAGGAAGCGCCGCTGACACCCACCGCGCCGATGACCTCTTCGTTGCCGTCGAGAATCAGCACGCCGCCGGGCACCGGAATGAAGCGACCATCGGACGCGGCGGCCACCGCGGCGAGAAAGGCCGGACGCGCTTCGTTGCGTTCGCCGACCGTGCGGCTGGCGACGCCGTTGCCCAGCGCGGCAAAGGCCTTGCCTCTGGCAACCGCGAAACGCAGCGGGGCGCAACCGTCCTCGCGCTCGGCAGCGATGAGGTTGCCGCCGCCGTCCATGACGAAGGCGGTCAGCGGTTCCATGTCCTTCGCCCTCGCCTCGGCGAACGCCGCATCCAGGATGCGTCGGGCCTGGGCCCGTGAAATCGCCACGCTCGAACGGTAAACCTTGCCAGCCATGTCATTTCTCCTCAGGGTGTATCGGATCGGACGGAGTGCTTTCGCGGCTGCGAAGGCACTCCGTAAACTCCGCTACTGGCTTACCGGAAAACAGGCGAAACGCTGTTATTCGGTCCGGCTTCGCGTAGATCGCACTTTCGAGCTAATTTGTATTCTTAATTCAAAAGCTAGCACAGCGTGGCCAGGCGGCAATGTTGCCGACCTACCGGAGGTGCCGAAATGACGCTACCCGCGCAGGAGAAGTCGTTGGACAAGATTCAGCACAGGATTCTCTACCAGGAAGCGGCCAACCGAATCCGCGAACTGATCGAACACGGTGCGCTGATCGCCGGGGAGAAAATCTCGGAAAAGCAGCTGTGTGAGAAATTCGGTATTTCCAGGACGCCGCTTCGTGAAGCCCTCAAGGTGCTGACGTCCGAGGGGCTGGTGGAGATCCTGCCGAATCGCGGGGCGCGGGTGAGCCGCCTGACGCTGAGCGACGTCGAACACACCTACGACGTCATGGGTGCTCTGGAGGGTTTGGCCGGCGAAACCGCCTGCCGCCACCTGACGGACGAGGAGTTCGCGCGGATCTGCGACCTGCACCAACAGATGCTCGGGCACTACCAGCGCAAGGAGCTGCAGGCCTATTTCGAGGCCAACCGGCAGATCCACGAGTGCATCCTTCTGGCCTCGCGCAACGCCATCCTGCTGGAGATGTACAACAACCTCAGCCAGCGGATCAAAAGAATTCGCTACACCATGGAAATGAGCGATGCCTTCTGGCGCAAGGCAGTGAACGATCACGAGGAAATGATCGAAGCGCTGCGCGCACGCGACGGCAAGCGCCTGGGCGACATCCTTCGCGGGCATCTCGGTCAGAAGATCGGGGCGGTCAACCTTGCCGGCGTGGTCAATCCCGACTGAGCTCTTTGCGCGGTGTCAGACGAGCGCCCCGCGAATGAAGAGCAGCGCCAGCGCGACGAAGTGAATCAGGGCGAAGCGAGCAGGGCTCGGGATATGCGATGCAGGCAAAGAATGATCTGCATAACCATAACGGACCGGGCGCCCGCCACACCGCGAATTTTCTGAACGGGAGCTTAAGCCAGCCCCTGACCTAACCGCGCCGGCCGCAAGTGATTCCAAGGGGTATCGCCGCGAGGCCGCGAGCAGATCGGTCGCAGGCGCGCCAGCTTTTAGAGGCGCTCATTGAAGCCTCAGGCAACGGCGAGCTTTTCCCGGCTTCGTTGCGAGAAAAAAGCCCTGTACTCGCCCGCTGCCCTGGCTAAAGGACACCCTGTTGCGCCGGCTCGCCGTCCGTCAGAGTGGCTTGCCGCGGTTGCCGTGCTGGCTGACGAACGCCTGTACCGCTTCCAGCGCGTTCGGCAGCACGGTGCAGCGCTCCGCGCGCTGGAACAGGTCCGACAGATGCGCCGGCAGCTCCAGCGCCTTGCCGACACCCGCCTGGGTGACCGCATCGGGGAATTTCACCGGGTGCGCGGTACCCAGGATCACCATAGGCGTGGCCAGGTTGCGCCGGCATTCACGCGCCGCGCGCACGCCGATCGCGGTGTGCGGGTCGAGCAGCTCGCCGCTGGCCTTGAAGACCTCGGCGATGGTCGCGCAGGTTTGCGCATCGTCCACCGCCAGCGAATCGAACAGGCGACGCGCTTCGGTCCAGCGATCTTCCTCGACGGCCAGCTTGCCGCTGGCACGGAAGCCGTTGAGCAGCTCGGCCACCGCCGCACCGTTGCGCCCGTGCAGGTCGAACAGCAGGCGCTCGAAGTTGGAGGACACCATGATGTCCATCGACGGCGACAGGCTGGCGTGCAGCGTGTCCTTGTCGTAGCGGTTGCCGCTCATGAAGCGGTGCAGGATGTCGTTGCGGTTGGTCGCGACGATCAGTTGGCTGATCGGCAGGCCCATGTTGCGCGCCAGGTAGCCGGCGAAGATATCGCCGAAATTGCCGGTAGGCACCGAGAACGCGACCGAGCGCGCCGGGCCACCCAGCTGCAGCGCCGCATGGAAGTAATAGACGATCTGGGCCATGATCCGCGCCCAGTTGATCGAGTTGACCGCGACCAGGCGTGTGCTCTTGAGAAAACCCTGGTCGGCGAAGCTCGCCTTGACCATCTCCTGGCAATCGTCGAAGTTGCCTTCGATGGCGATGTTGTGGATGTTCTCGCCGAGAATGGTCGTCATCTGGCGGCGCTGCACTTCGGACACGCGGTTGTGCGGGTGCAGGATGAAGATGTCGACGTTCTCGCAGCGGCGGCAGCCCTCGATGGCGGCCGAGCCGGTGTCGCCGGATGTGGCGCCCATGATCACCACCCGCTCGCCACGCTTGGCCAGCACGTAGTCCAGCAGGCGGCCGAGCAGTTGCAGGGCGAAGTCCTTGAACGCCAGGGTCGGGCCGTGGAACAGCTCGAGCACCCATTCGTTGGCATCCAGCTGACGCAGCGGCGCCACGGCGCCGTGGGCGAACACGCCACCTTCGCCGGTCGCGTAGGTCTCTTCCAGAATCCGCTTGAAATCGGCATCCGGGATGCTGCCGGCCACGAATGGGCGCATCACCCGGAATGCCAGCTCGTGATAGGGCAGGCCGGCCCAGGATGCGATTTCTTCCTGGGTGAAGCGCGGCAGGTTTTCCGGCACGTAGAGACCGCCGTCGCTGGCCAGGCCAGCGAGCAGGACGTCTTCGAAATTCAGGGCCGATGCCTGGCCGCGGGTGCTGATGTAGCGCATGTATTCAAAACCTTCGGTTTGGGCCTGAAGCCAGAGCGATCCGTCCCAGCTTCCAGCTCCAGTTAGTTCAGTTGTTCGACGCGAATCCGCACGACGCTGCCAACCACATCGTCCAGCGCCTCGAGGGCGGCGATCGCATCGTCGATGCGCTGCTCGACCACCCGATGGGTGACCAGGATCACCGGCACCAGCCCATCGTGTTCCTCGACTTCCTTCTGCATGATCGACTCTATGTTGATCCCGCGCTCGGACAGAATGGTCGCGACCTGGGCGAGAACGCCCGGATGGTCCTTGGCCTGGATGCGCAGGTAATAGGCGCTTTCGCAGGCGCCGATCGGCAGGATCGGGTGATCCGACAGCGCGTCGGGCTGGAAGGCCAGGTGAGGGACGCGGTTGTTCGGATCGGTGGTCAGCGCCCGCGCCACATCCACCAGGTCGGCGACCACGGCCGAGGCCGTCGGCTCCATGCCGGCGCCGGCGCCGTAATAAAGGGTCGAGCCCACGGCATCGCCATTGACCATCACCGCGTTCATGACGCCGTTGACGTTGGCGATGAGGCGGTCGGCGGGGATGAGCGTCGGATGCACGCGAAGCTCGATGCCCGCGGCGGTGCGGCGCGCGACGCCCAGGTGCTTGATGCGATAGCCCAGCGCCTCGGCATAATTCACGTCGGCCGTGGCCAGGCGGGAAATCCCCTCGGTGTAGGCCTTGTCGAACTGCAGCGGGATACCGAAGGCGATAGAAGCCAGGATGGTCAGCTTGTGGGCCGCGTCGATGCCTTCGACGTCGAACGTCGGATCGGCCTCGGCATAACCCAGCGCCTGGGCTTCCTTGAGCACGTCCTCGAAGGTACGGCCCTTCTCGCGCATTTCGGTCAGGATGAAGTTGCCCGTGCCGTTGATGATCCCGGCGAGCCAGTTGATCTGGTTGGCGGCAAGCCCCTCACGGATCGCCTTGATGACCGGGATGCCACCGGCCACCGACGCCTCGAACGCCACGATCACGCCCTGCTCCCGGGCACGGGCGAAGATCTCGTTGCCGTGGACGGCGATCAGCGCCTTGTTGGCGGTCACCACGTGCTTGCCGTTGGCGATGGCCTTGAGCACCACCTCGCGGGCGACGGTGTAGCCGCCGATCAGCTCGACGACGATATCGATTTCCGGATTATCGACCACCTCGAACACGTCGCTGCAGGTGGGAGTGGAGCCGGTGTCGCACTTGGGGTTCGGCCGGCGGGTAGCAATCTGTGCAACCTCGATTCCGCGCCCGGCACGGCGGGCAATCTCCTCGGCGTTGCGTTTGAGCACATTGAAGGTACCGCCACCGACGTTACCCAGCCCACAGATGCCAACTTTCACCGGTTTCAAGCTGAACTCCCCATGCCAACGAAACGGTCGGCGCGCCGACCGAACAAAAGAGCCGCACATTACGAAGCATGGGGGTTTTAGTCAATCGGCGCGGGGAGCGGCAGGCGCTGCGGCGCTTAGCAGGAAAGCCCAAGTCGCTCGTGCCACTGCGCCAGGGATTCGTCGGGATACTCATCGAAGGTCTTGTCGTTGGCCATGACCTGCGGCTCCACCCAGGCGGCCTTCGAACCCAGCATCAGGTGGGTATGTTCCGGCGGGACCGGAAGCGGCGTATCGATCACCGAGGCATGCGGGTGGACCAGATCCGGCCAGTTCGGATCCCAGAGCCAGAGCGCACTGCCGCACTGCTTGCAGAAATGCCGCTGGCCGTCGCTGACGCTTGCCTTGCCGTCGCCGTCGTCCACCATTCGCGCCCGGTAGACGCCCAGATGATTGCGCCCTTCGACCTGCAGGGTCCTGTTGTCGGCCCCCAGGTTGATGGCATAACCGCCGCCACCCGCCGTCTTGCGGCAGATGGAACAGTAGCAGCGCATGAAGGGGTAGGGCTGCGCGGATTCGACGCTGAAGCGCACCGCGCGGCAATGACAGGAACCTTCCAGCTTCATGGTGACCTCCTCGCTCGTGTTACAGCTCTGAGCGAGGAAGGCTAAGCCAAGTTTCGGCACGCCGCCGGCCGACGGGGTCTTCCGGACCGGCGGCGATGCGGCTTACTGGCCGGCCTGGAGGGCGATCTCGGCCAGTTGCGGCGCTGGCTGGTAGCCTGGGATCATGTGTCCGTCAGCCAGGACGATGGCAGGAGTCCCCTGCACGCCCATCATCTGCCCCATCGCGAATTGCTTGGCCACGGGATTGTCGCAACTGGCATCGGCCACCTTCTCGCGGGCCTTGGCCTTGTCCATCGCAGCCTGGCGATCCTTGGCGCACCAGACATTGGTGAGGGTCTTGGCGCCCGCGCTGTTGAGACCCTGACGCGGGAAGGCCATGTAGCGAACCTCGACGCCGCGGCGATTGAGCTCTTTCACTTCGCTGTGCAGCTTCTGGCAATAGCCGCAATCGGTATCGGTGAACACGGTGATGTGGGTCTTCGGCTTTTCAGGCGCGAACACCACCATTTCGCTCGCCGGCACGGCGTTGATTTCCTTGGCGACAGCGCTGGCCTGGGCCTCCTCGGTGAGGTTGACCGCCTGCCCGTCCTTGAACTGGAACAGGTAACCCTGGATCAGGAACTGGCCGTCGGCGCTGGCATACAGCTGCCGCCCGCCCGTCAGCTGAACCTGGTAGACGCCAGGCATGGGGCTCTCGGCGATGGCCTGGATCGGCAGGTCGGGCTGCAGGGCTTGCAGCGATCGGCGGATGGCCTGGTCGGGGTCGGCCGCAAGAGCCAGGGAACCGGACAGACCGAGGGCCATCGCAGCGAACAAACGAATCACGCGCATGAACTGAAATCTCCTGACAGCGGCGTGGAAAAAGTGAGCCAGCCTACCACAGCGGGCATGCGGCCCGTTGCCGGGCAGCGCACAACGGTCAGCCGCGCGGATGATGCCGCGCGTGCAGCTCCTGCAGGCGGGCACGTGCGATATGGGTGTAGATCTGGGTGGTGGACAGGTCGCTATGGCCGAGCAGCATCTGCACGGTGCGCAGGTCGGCCCCGTGATTGAGCAGGTGGGTCGCGAAAGCATGGCGCAGGGTATGCGGCGAAATCGATTTGCCGATCCCGGCCACCGTCGCATGCAGCTTGATTCGATGCCAGAAGGTCTGGCGAGTCATCTGATCGCCGCGCTGGCTGGGAAACAGCACATCGCTCGCCTTTCCCGACAGCAGTTCGCCTCGCGCCTCGCGCAGGTAGCGCTCGATCCAGTGCATCGCCTCGTCCCCCATCGGCACCAGGCGCTCCTTGTTGCCCTTGCCGAAGGTGCGCAGCACACCCTGACGCAGACTGACCTGTTCGAGCGTCAGGCTGATCAGTTCGGTTACCCGCAATCCGCATGCGTAGAGAACCTCGAGCATCGCACGGTCGCGCAGCCCCAACGGCTCGCCGGTATCCGGCGCCGCCAGCAACGCCTCGACATCGGCCTCGGAAAGGGTCTTGGGCAACGGCCGACCCAGCCGGGGCATTTCCACGCGAAGCGTCGGGTCCTGGTCGATCCGCCCCTCCCGCAAGAGGTAGCGGTAGAAACCGCGCAACCCGGACAGAAATCGCGCGGTGGAGCGCGCCTGGTAACCCTGGCCGAGGCGCCAGGCCAGGTGATCGAGAATGATCTCCCGCCCGGCCCCCTCCAGCGCGACGCCACGCTCGTGCAGCCAGCCGTGGAACAGCCCCAGATCCGTGCGATAGGCCTCGCGGGTATTCTCGGCCAGGCCCTTTTCGAGCCAGAGGGCATCGAGGAACTGATCGATCAGGGGGTCTTCGCGAAGGCTCATGGGCTATCGGATTTCGAACGAGGGCGCCCAGTCTTCCACAGCCGCGCGCGAAAGCGCCAGCGCCTCACTCGACCAGGCCAGGCAAGACCGGTACCGGCCGCTGCTCTTCATTGATGGCGACGAAACTGAAGGTCCCCTCGATCGCTTTCTCGCGACCGTCGGCGCTCATGCTCTCGACGAACACCTCGACCGAAACCTTGAGGCTGGTGTTGCCCACTTTGACCACCCGTCCGATCAGCTCGACGATCGAACCCGCCGGAATCGGATGGTTGAAGTCGATACGGTCAGTGGAAACCGTCACCAGCGGCAGGCGGCAGAAACGCGTCGCGGTGATGAAGGACACCTCGTCCATCCAGGCCAGGGCGGTCCCGCCAAACAGGGTGTTGTGATGATTGGTGGTGGGCGGAAACACCGCCTTGGTGACACGCGTCTCGGACAGCTGCGTGCGACGCTGGATTTCGAGTTCTCTGGAGGTCATGCCACGCTCTACGACTACGGGAGTGGGCTGCCACGGCGACGGTTGTTGTGATTGTTCTACGCTGCACGCAGGCAGATACCGCGGACCGCCCGGTCAGCGATCCCCTGAATGCAAAAAAGCAGCCCGAAGGCTGCTTTTTCGATGGAACCGCTGTCCTCAGGACAGCTTTTCCTTGATGCGTGCGGCCTTGCCGGACAGCTCGCGAAGGTAGTACAGCTTGGCCTTGCGGACATCGCCGCGGCGCTTGACGCTGACGCTGTCGACCAGCGGGCTGTAGGACTGGAAGGTACGCTCCACGCCCACACCGTTGGAGATCTTGCGAACGGTGAACGCGCTGTTCAGACCGCGGTTGCGCTTGCCGATCACCACGCCTTCGAAGGCCTGCAGGCGCTGACGGTCGCCTTCCTTCACCTTCACCTGAACGATCACGGTGTCGCCCGGGGCGAACGGCGGGATTTCCTTGGTCATCTGCTCGGCTTCGAGCTGCTGGATGATCTTGTTGGTCATGCTGTGTGCTCCTAAGGCGGACCGTCTCGGGTACGCCATCGATACGTTAACTATCGTCCCGCTGACGGATGTATTCCGCCAGCAGCTTCTGTTCTTCTCCAGAAAGCGAGCGGCTATCCAGAAGATCAGCGCGGCGTTCCCAGGTCCTTCCGAGGGACTGCTGCAAACGCCAGCGCCGGATGTGTTCGTGGTTGCCGCTGAGCAGCACCTCAGGAACACGCTTATCCGCATACACCTCGGGTCGGGTGTAGTGCGGGCAGTCGAGCAGGCCGTCGGTAAACGAGTCCTCCTCGGCCGAATCAGCATGACCCAGCGCTCCGGGAAGCAAGCGGGTCACGGCATCGATCAGCACCATGGCCGGCAGCTCGCCACCGGACAACACGTAATCGCCAACCGACCATTCTTCGTCCACGTGCGCTTCGATGAAGCGCTCGTCGATACCTTCGTACCGACCGGCGATGAGGATCAGAGCCTCCCCCTTCGCCATTTCTCGGACGTCCGCCTGCTTGAGCTGACGTCCCTGCGGCGACAGGTAGATGACCTTCGCCTTCTCCCCTGCCGCGAGCCTGGCATCGGCCAGAGCGCGCTCCAGCGGAGCGATCTTCATCACCATTCCCGGGCCACCGCCGAAGGGGCGGTCGTCCACCGTCTGGTGCCGATCCTCGGTATAGCTGCGGGGATTCCAGCACGTCAGCTGGAGCAACCCCTGCTTTACCGCACGACTGGTGATCCCCCAGTCGCTGATGGCCGCGAACATGTCCGGAAACAGGGTGATGACTTCAACGCGCAAGGTCGCCACGCCGCTCAGAAGTCCGCATCCCAGTCGACCTGCATCAGCCCGGCAGCCAGATCGACCTTCAGCACGCACTGCTCGGTATAGGGCAGCAAGCGTTCGCGATCGTCCAGGCTACCGTCGACCGGCTTGACCACCAGCACGTCGTTCGCACCGGTCTCGAGAAGATGGTCCACCACGCCGAGCCACTGCCCTTCCTGGTTGACGACCTTCAGCCCCTGGAGCTGGAACCAGTAATACTCGTCGCCAGCCAGGGCCGGCAGCTCGCTGCGAGGAACGCAGATCTCGAAATCCGCGTAGCTACGCGCGACCTCGCGATCATCCAGCCCCTTCAGCTTGGCCACCAGGACCTTGTTCTGCAGCCTGCCCGAGGTCATGACCACCTGCTTGACCTCGCCACCTCGCCTCAGCGTCCAGTTGCGATAATCGAGCAGGTTTTCAATGGGATCGGTGAAGGAATACACCTTCACCTCACCGCGCACACCATGCACCGAAACGATCTTGCCGAGAACGATCAGATCGTCGGCCGGGGCAGGCGTGGCGCTCATAGGATCAGGCAGCGGCCTTGGCAGCTTCCTTGAGCAGCTGAGCAACGCGCTCAGACGGCTGTGCGCCCTGGCTCAGCCAGTAGCTGGCACGCTCCTGGTCGACCGAGAGCTTCACTTCCGCACCCGAGGCGATCGGGTTGAAGAAGCCGATACGCTCAACGAAACGACCATCGCGCGCGTTGCGGCTGTTGGTCACGGTCAGGTGGTAGAAAGGGCGCTTCTTGGAGCCGCCACGAGCGAGACGAATGGTTACCATGTGAACATCGTTCCTGTAGTCGGTGCTGCGAATCTGGTTACACGGGCCCTAGGCCCGAAAGGCCGCATATTCTAAGGATAAACGGCAGGATTGCAAATGGTTTCAGCGGCCGGCGCCGAAGTGCCTGCCGGGCGGACTAGAACTTGGGCATGCCGCCGCCTGGGAACATACCGCCCATGCCGCGCATCATCTTGCTCATGCCGCCCTTGGCGGTGACCTTCTTCATCATCTTCTGCATCTGCTTGTGCTGCTTGATCAGCCGGCCGATGTCCTGCACCTGGGTGCCGGAACCCAAGGCGATGCGCCGCTTGCGCGAGCCACTGATGATGTCCGGATTGCGCCGCTCGGCAGGGGTCATCGAGTTGATGATCGCCTCCATCTGCCTGAACTGCTTTTCCGCCGCGCCCTGGGCATTGCCCATCTGCGAAAGGTTCATGCCGCCAATGGAGGGCAGCTTGTCCATCAGGCCGCCGAGACCGCCCATGTTCTTCATCTGCTGGAGCTGGTCGCGAAAGTCCTCGAGATCGAAGCCCTTGCCCTTCTTAAGCTTCTTGGTGAGCTTTTCCGCCTTTTCGCGATCGAGCGTCTGTTCGGCCTGCTCGATGAGACTGAGCACATCGCCCATGCCGAGGATGCGCGAAGCGATGCGGTCCGGATGGAAAGGCTCGAGCGCGTCGCTCTTCTCGCCCATGCCGAGAAACTTGATCGGCTTGCCGGTGATCGAGCGCACCGAAAGCGCGGCACCGCCGCGCGCATCACCGTCGACCTTGGTCAGCACCACGCCGGTGAGCGGCAGCGCATCGCCGAAGGCCTTGGCGGTATTGGCCGCATCCTGACCGGTCATCGCATCGACCACGAACAGCGTCTCGGCCGGCTTGATCGCGCCATGGACAGCCTGGATCTCGGCCATCATCTCGCTATCGATCGCCAGGCGACCCGCGGTATCGACCAGCACGACATCGATGAATTTGAGCTTGGCCTCGCGGATCGCCGCCTGGGCGATGTCCACCGGCTTCTGGCTGGTATCGGACGGGAAGAAGGTCACGCCCACTTCGGCCGCCAGGGTTTCCAGCTGCTTGATCGCCGCCGGGCGATAGACGTCGGCGGAAACCACCAGCACCGTCTTCTTCTTGCGCTCCTTGAGAAAGCGCGCCAGCTTGCCGACCGTGGTGGTCTTGCCCGCACCCTGCAGGCCGGCCATCAGCACCACCGCCGGGGGCGAGACGTTCAGGGCCAGGTCTTCGTTGGCGGCGCCCATCAGCTCTTCGAGCTCGGCGCGCACGATCTTCACGAACGCCTGACCCGGCGTCAGGCTCTTCGAGACCTCGGTGCCGACCGCGCGATCCTTGACCCGGTTGACGAAGTCCTTGACCACCGGCAGGGCGACGTCGGCTTCGAGCAGCGCCATGCGCACTTCGCGCAGGGTGTCCTTGATGTTGTCTTCGGTCAGCTTCGCCTTGCCGGTGACATGGCGCAGGGTCTGGGAAAGACGGTCGGTAAGGTTTTCAAACATGAGCCATTCCACGCTGGATGTGGTGAGGGCGCGATTATAGAAGCGGGAAGGCGCCAGCCGGTACCCCGCCCGTCACGGTTTTCGTCAAGCCCCGGCCGCGCGCCTGCTTTTGCAGCCCTGGTCTTTGTGCCACACTCAGCGCCTTTCCAGCTCGCTCCCGGATCTATGCACCCTCTGCTACCCAGCCTCGCTGCCGCCCTCCTTTACGCTGGCGCCACTGGCTACCAAGGCCTGCGACTGACGCAGCGCGCCATGCCGGACAAACGCCTGCTGCTCGGCCTGGGGCTGCTCGCATTGCTCGCCCACGGTGTGAGCCTAGCCATGCAGCTGCTGACACCGGCCGGCCTTCATCTGGACTTCTTCACCGCCTCCAGCCTGATCGCGGCCGCCGTGATCCTGCTCATCCTGATGGCGCTGTACCGCATGCCGGTGGAGAACCTCCTGCTGTTGCTGTTTCCGCTGGGCTGCCTGACCGTTCTGTTTGCCGAGTTCGCCCCCTCGGGCACCGTGCCGGCGATCATCGAGCAGCCCGGCATACTGGCGCACATCCTGCTATCGATACTCGCCTACGGCCTGCTGACCATCGCCGTGTTCCAGGCCCTGCTGTTGCTGCTGCAAGATCATCACCTCAAGCACAAGCACCCGTCCGGCCTGATCAAGAACTTCCCGCCGCTGCAGACGATGGAAAGCCTGCTGTTCGGTTTTCTCTGGGCCGGCTGGCTGCTGCTATCGGCGTCGCTGGTCTCCGGCTGGATGTTCCTCGACGACCTGTTCGCCCAGCACCTGGTACACAAGACGCTTCTGTCGGTCGTCGCCTGGGTGGTCTTCGGCCTTCTGCTCTGGGGCCGCCATCGCCTCGGCTGGCGGGGCCACAAGGCCATTCGCTGGACGCTGGCCGGCTTTTGCCTGCTGATGCTGGCCTACTTCGGCAGCAAGCTCGTCCGCGAATTCATCCTGCACATCTGAGGCAGATCGTTACGTGGAAAACATCCATCCCGGCGTCCTGGTTGGCGTTCTGATCTTCCTGCTGCTGTGCTCGGCGTTCTTTTCGAGCTCCGAGACCGGCATGCTCAGCCTCAACCGCTACCGCCTGCGCCATCAGGCCAAGGAAGGACATCGCGCAGCCAAGCGTGTCAGCGACCTTCTGGCGCGCCCCGATCGCCTGCTGGGCACCATTCTGGTCGGCAACAACTTCGTCAACATCCTCGCCTCGTCCATCGCCACGGTGCTGGCCGTGCGGCTGTGGGGCGAGGCCGGCATCGCCATCGCCACCATCGGCCTGACCCTGTTCCTGCTGATCTTCGGCGAGATCACGCCCAAGACCCTGGCCGCGCTGCGCCCCGAGAAGGTCGCCTATCCCTTCAGCCTGCCCCTGCTGATGCTGCAGAAGGTGTTCTATCCCCTGGTGCTGGCACTGGGCTGGATCAGCAATGGGCTGCTGAGGATGCTCGGCGTCGACCCGGCGAGCAAGGCCACCGACAGCCTGTCCACGGAGGAACTGCGCAGCGTGGTGCGTGAATCCGGCGCAGACCTGCCATTGAACCGACAGAACATGCTGCTCGGCATCCTCGACCTGGAAAAGGTGCGGGTGGACGACATCATGATCCCCCGCCACGAGGTGACCGGGATCGACCTCGAGGACGACCTCGAGACCATCGTCGCCCAGCTCCGGACCACCCCGCACACGCGCATCCCGGTGTTCCGCAAGGACATCAACCACATCGAGGGCATCGTGCACATGCGCAAGATCGCCCGCCTGCTGAGCCACGACCAGCTGACCAAGGACAACCTGCGCGCCGCCTGCAACGAGCCCTACTTCGTGCCGGAGAACACGCCGCTATCGACCCAGCTGCTCAACTTCCAGAAGCAGAAGCGTCGGATCGGCATCGTCGTCGACGAATACGGCGAAGTGCTGGGCATCGTGACCCTGGAGGACATCCTCGAAGAGATCGTCGGGGAATTCAGCAACCAGGACACCCTGCTCAGCCCGGACATCCATCCGCAGGAAGACGGCACCCACGTGATCGATGGCGCCGCCTATCTGCGGGAAATCAACCGGGCGCTCGGCTGGCAGCTGCCCGTCGACGGTCCCAAGACCGTCAACGGCCTGATCACCGAAGCCCTCGAGCACATCCCCGACAGTGGCGTCTGCCTGCAGGTCGGCCGTTATCGCCTGGAGATCCTTCAGGCCTCCGACAACCGGGTCAAAAGCGTTCGCGCCTGGGCGCTGCCCGAGCCGACCAGGGAAGACGAAGAGTCGCCCTGACCGCAAGGATGCCCGCCACGGCGGCAGGCATCGCTTCGACCGGCACCCAGGCCCCGCTAGAGTTCTACCTTGACCGCCTGCGCCGAACGCAGCGCCTTGGCACGGGCGGCCTCGATGGATTCGTCGCGGGCCAGGGCCACGCCCATGCGTCGCTGGCCACTGACCTGGGGCTTGCCGAACAGGCGCAAGGCGGTGTCGGCCTCGCTCAAGGCGGCATCGAGGCTGCCGAAGCTGACCCGGTCCGACTCACCTTCGACCAGAATGACCGCCGACGCCGCCGGGCCGAACTGACGAATCGCCGGAATCGGCAAGCCGAGGATCGCCCGGGCATGCAGGGCGAATTCGGACAGATCCTGTGAAATCAGGGTGACCAGACCCGTGTCGTGCGGACGCGGCGACACCTCGCAGAACCACACCTGATCGCCCTTGACGAACAGCTCCACGCCGAAGATACCGCGCCCACCCAACCCCTCGGTAACCGCCAGGGCAATGCGCTCGGCCTCCGCGCGAGCCGCCTCGCTCATCGCCTGCGGCTGCCAGGACTCCTGGTAGTCGCCCTTTTCCTGGCGATGCCCGACCGGTTCGCAGAAGGTGGTGCCGCCCGCGTGCCGCACGGTCAGCAGGGTGATTTCATAATCGAAGTCGATGAAGCCCTCGACGATGACGCGCCCCTGCCCGGCACGGCCGCCGGCCTGGGCATAGTTCCAGGCGGCCTCGACATCGTCGGCGCTCCTGAGCACCGACTGCCCCTTGCCGGATGAACTCATCACCGGCTTGATCAGGCAGGGAAAACCGAGTTCGGCGGTCGCGCCACGGCATTGCTCCAGCGAGTCGGCGAAGCGGTACGGCGAGGTCGGCAACCCCAGTTCCTCCGCGGCCAGACGGCGAATACCCTCACGGTTCATCGTCAGACGCGCCGCCCGGGCTGTCGGGATCACGGTGAAGCCCTCGGACTCCAGCTCGACCAGCGTCGCCGTGGCGATCGCCTCGATCTCGGGCACGATATAGTGCGGCCGCTCCTGTTCGATGACGCGCCGCAGCGCCTCTCCGTCGAGCATGTCGATCACGTGGCTGCGGTGGGCGACCTGCATGGCGGGCGCCTTGTCATAACGATCGACGGCAATCACCTCGACGCCAAGCCGCTGCAGCTCGATGACCAGTTCCTTGCCGAGTTCGCCGCTGCCGCAAAGCAGGACGCGCGTGGCGCTGTTGGACAGCGGAGTACCAATACGAGACATGGGGTTCCTCAGGGTTATAGCAATATGCCGGCTGCACGGGCGCGCTCGTGGCAGCGCACGAGCACCTGACGGCGCTCGGCGTTGTCCATGCGACCCCAGCGGGTGATCTCTTCGGCTGTGCGCTGACAGCCTCCGCAGACATCCTCATCGTCCAGGGCGCAGATGCTCACGCACGGCGAGGCGACGGGTTTTTCGGGACGCGCCTCGCTCAATCGTCCTGCTCCTGCAGATCGCGCGCGTAGCGCTGGGCGTTGTGCACGTAGTGCGCCGCGCTGGCCTCGAGCATCTTGCGCTGCGCCTCGGTCAGTTCGCGCACCACCTTGCCGGGCGAGCCGACCACCAGCGAGCCGTCGGGTATCTCCTTGCCTTCGGGGATCAGGCTGTTGGCGCCGATGATGCAGTACTTGCCGATCTTCGCGCCGTTGAGCACCACGGCGTTGATCCCGATCAGGCTGTAATCCCCCACCGTACAGCCATGCAGCATCACCTTGTGGCCGATGGTGACGCCCGTCCCGAGGGTCAGCGGATAGCCCATGTCGGTATGGATCACGCTGCCGTCCTGCACGTTGCTGTTCGGCCCGATGTGGATGAGCTCGTTGTCGCCGCGCAGCACCGCGTTGAACCACACGCTGGCGCCCGCCTCCAGGCGAATCTTGCCCACCAGCGTGGCATTCGGCGCGACCCAGCTTTGCGGGTCGGCATCGACACGGGAATCACCCAAACGGTATTTCATCACTCACCTCATGCTGTGGCTGTGCTTCCGGGATGCGCGCGGGCGGTCATCGGCCGCCGAGGTCGCGAAACGAATCGGAGGGGCGGTGCAGCTCGATGCCGGCGTCATAGACCAGATTGACAAGCTCGACGATCATGATCGCCGTGAGGCCCCAGATGCGGTATTCGCCATACTGGTACGACGGCACATACCAGCTCTGCCCGCGGTAATCGATGCGGTGCGTGACTTCTCGCGGGTCCTGGCGGAAGAACTCCAGCGGCACCGAGAACACGGCGGCGATCTCGGCGTCGTTGGGCCGATACTCCACGTAATCCGGCACCAGCCCGACATAGGGCGTGACGTGGATGCCGTAGCGCGACACCAGGCTGCTGAGCGGACCGATGACTTCGACCATGCCGGGGGCCAGCCCGACCTCCTCCTGGGCTTCGCGCAAGGCGGTGTGCACCAGGTCGCGGTCTTCCGGGTCACGCCGTCCACCGGGGAACGCCACCTCGCCGCCGTGGGTGGACAACCCGCTGGCACGCAGCGTCAGCACCAGCTCAGGCTCCTCCACACGGGTGATGGGCATCAGTACCGCGGCTTCGGGCAGGTCTACTTCGGGCTCCATCAGACGCGGCGAGTAATCGCGCACCCTCTGGAGAATGTGGTCCAGCATCGAATTTCTCGTCTTTTTTCTTCGCTCGGCATCATGGCACGAAACGGCCAGCGCGCCCAAGGCTCGCAACCCGAGGTCGATTGGCGTCTTGCCGCATCGGTGTGCCCAAGCCAAGATTAGCCAACTTGGACGAGGAGCCGGTATGAAATTCTGCAATCAATGTGGCAGCCCGGTGGCCGAGCTCATCCCGGAAGGCGACAACCGCCCGCGCTTCGTTTGCGGCAGCTGCAGCACCATTCACTACCAGAACCCGCGCATCGTCGCCGGCTGCCTGCCGGTCTGGGAGGATCGCGTGCTGCTTTGCCGCCGCGCGATAGAACCTCGCCGGGGCTACTGGACCCTGCCCGCCGGCTTCATGGAGAACGGCGAGACGACCCAGCAGGCCGCGGAACGCGAAACCCTCGAAGAAGCCTGCGCCAGGGTCAGGGGCCTGCAGCTCTACACGTTGTTCGACCTGCCGCACATCAGCCAGGTGTACATGTTCTTTCGCGCCGAGCTCGTCGATCTCGCCTTCAGCCCCGGCAGCGAGAGCCTGGAAGTCGCTCTGTTTCACCAACGGGACATCCCCTGGTCAGCGCTCGCTTTTCCGACCGTGGGTCGTACCCTAGAATGCTTCTTCGCCGACCGGGAACAGCAGACCTTCCCGGTTCGCAACGAGTCGCTCGCCCCCATGCGGGTCGGCACGCCAAGACCGGTCTGATGCAGTAAGTGGAAGCTCCTTCGATGCGCTGGTTGTTCGCTGTTTTCTGTTTCAGCCTCGCGACTCTCTCCCTCGCCAGTCCGCCGCCCACCTCGACCGAAAAGCCCATCGACAAGGTGCTGGTGATCAAGTCGGAGCGCAAGCTCCACCTGATCAGTCGCAATGAGACGCTCAAGAGCTATCGCGTCTCGCTGGGCAAGCAACCGGTCGGCGCCAAGGAACGCGAAGGCGACCTGCGCACGCCCGAGGGCTTCTACTGGATCAACTGGCGCAAGATCAGCGACAAGTACAACCTGGCGATGCATATCTCCTACCCCAACGCGCGCGACAGCGAACGCGCACGGGCGCAGGGCGTGAAGCCGGGCAACATGATCATGCTGCACGGCACGCCAGTGGACGAGGAGTATCCGGAATGGTTCTTCCATACCCTGGACTGGACCGAGGGCTGCATTGCGCTGAAGAACGATGACATGCGGGACTTGTGGAGTCGGGTCCCGGACGGGACCCTGATCGAAATCAGACCGTGACTCGCGGCAGGGCCACGCAGCGCGGCCCTGCGCGAACTCAGAACTGCATGTCCGACAGCCGCCAGACTTCGAAGGCCGGCGTCTCGTAGGGATGGGCCTTTTTCAGGGCCTTCACCGAATCGTGGATGAGCTCGTCGGACACCACCAGCTCGACCTTCCACTCGGCAACCTGCTCGACCTTGCCGACTTCGCCAACATAAGGCTGGCTGCCGGCAAGCGGCCTGAACTGCCCCTGGCCGAGGCTCTGCCAACAGCAACTGTCGTAAGCGCCGACGCGACCGCCGCCGGCCGCGAATACGGCCTTCTTGACTTCGTCCAGGTGCTTTTCCGGCACATAGAAACACAGCTTGTACATCAGGGTCTCCGCGCGAATACAGCCCGGGCGGCGCGTCTCGACAGGCCGTCCCGAAGCGATGGCAAACCGCCACACAGTGACAGTTAAGCCGCCAGTAATCAATTCCCCGGACAGCGTCTGGCTACCTTGCCTGGCCGATGCTTCCTGCTCCGGTCGGTGCAGGCCCGGGGCCGGCGTCAAGCCAGCCCCGGAACCGATCAATCCACCCAGACGCGGGCGTTACGGAACATCCGCATCCAGCCGCCATCCTCTTGCCAGTCGTCCGGACGCCACGAGTTGGTCACCGCCCGGAACACCCGCTCCGGATGCGGCATCATGATGGTCACCCGCCCGTCCCGGCTGCTCAGGCCCGTGATGCCACGTGGCGAGCCGCTGGGGTTGGCAGGATAGCGTTCCGTGACCTTGCCGTGGTTGTCGACCAGACGCATGGCGACACAGCCCGACAGATCGGCCTCGAGCAGTGCCTCCTCGCTCTCGAACTCGGCGTGGCCTTCGCCATGGGCGATGGCGATCGGCAAACGGGAACCGGCCATGCCCTGCAGGAAGATGGACGGCGAATCCTGCACCTGCACCATCGCGACCCGCGCCTCGAACTGCTCGGAGCGGTTGCGCACGAAGTGCGGCCAGAACTCGCTGCCAGGCACCAGTTCGTGGAGGTTGGAGAGCATCTGGCAGCCGTTGCAGACACCCAGCGCGAAACTGTCGCTGCGCTCGAAGAAGCCGCTGAACGCCTCGCGCGCACGGCTGTTGAACAGAATCGACTTGGCCCAGCCTTCGCCGGCGCCGAGCACGTCGCCATAGGAGAAGCCGCCGCAGGCGACCAACCCCTTGAAGGCGTCGAGTTCGATGCGCCCGGCGAGGATGTCGCTCATGTGCACGTCGACCGAGGCGAAGCCGGCACGATCGAAGGCGGCCGCCATCTCGGACTGGCCGTTGACGCCCTGCTCGCGCAGGATCGCGACCTTCGGCCTAACGCCCTTCTTGATGTAGGGCGCCGCGATGTCCTGGTTCACGTCGAAGCTGAGCTTGGCGTGCAGGCCGGGGTTTTCCTCGTCGAGCAGCAGGTCGAACTCTTCGTCGGCGCACTCGGCGTTGTCGCGCAGCCGCTGGACCTGGTAGCTGGTCTCGGCCCACTGGCGCTGCAGCAGGCGACGATCACCGGTGAAGACATCCTCGCCGCTGTAGCGGACCACCACCCGGCCGTTGTTGATCGGCCGGCCGATGACGCTGACGCAGTCGCCGAGCCCGGCCGCGCTGAACTGCGCCAGGATCACTTCGGTATCGTCCTGACGCACCTGGATCAGCGCACCGAGCTCTTCGTTGAACAGGATCGCCGGGATCTCCGCGGCGTCCTGGGCGATGCCGTCGAGGTTCAGGTCCAGGCCGCAATGGCCGGCGAAGGCCATTTCCAGCGCGGTGGTCAGCAGGCCACCGTCGGAACGGTCGTGATAAGCCAGCAGCAGGCCATCGGCGTTCAGGCCCTGCACGACGGCGAAAAAGGCCTTCAGGTCCTCGGCATCGTCGACATCCGGCGCGTGGCGACCCAGCTGGCCGTACACCTGCGCCAGGATCGAGCCGCCCATGCGGTTCTGGCCGCGTCCAAGGTCGATGAGAATGAGGTCGGTCTCGCCCTTGTCCAGGCGCAGCTGCGGCGTCAGCGTCCGGCGCACGTCGGTCACCGGCGCGAAGCCCGAAACGATCAGCGACAGCGGCGAGGTCACGCTCTTGTCCACGCCTTCGTCGGACCAGCGGGTCTTCATGGACATCGAATCCTTGCCGACCGGGATCGTGATGCCGAGCTCAGGGCACAGCTCCATGCCCACGGCGCGCACGGTGTCGTACAGGCGCGCGTCCTCGCCGGGGTGGCCGGCGGCGGCCATCCAGTTGGCGGACAGCTTGATGTCGCCGAGCTTGGCGATCGGCGCGGCGGCCAGGTTGGTCAGCGTCTCGCCGATGGCCATGCGGCCCGAGGCCGGTGCGTCGAGCAGCGCGAGCGGCGTGCGCTCGCCCATGGCCATCGCCTCACCGGTGTAGACGTCGAAACTGGTGGCGGTCACCGCGCAGTCGGCGACCGGCACCTGCCACGGGCCGACCATCTGGTCACGGGCCACCTGGCCAGTGATGCTGCGGTCGCCGATGGTGATCAGGAAGCTTTTGCTGGCCACCGCCGGATGGTGCAGCACGCGCCCGACGGCCTCGGTGAGCTCGACGCCCGACGGCTCGAAGTCATCGCCCAGCGCGCCTTCGCGGCTGGCACTGCGGTGCATGCGCGGGGCCTTGCCCAGCAGTACGTTGAGCGGCATGTCCACCGGCTTGTTGCCGAAATGGCTGTCCGACACCGTCAGGCGAGGCTCCTCGGTCGCCTCGCCGACCACCGCGAACGGGCAGCGCTCGCGTTCGCAGATGGCCTTGAAACGCTCGAAGTCGCCGGCATCGACGGCAAGCACGTAGCGCTCCTGGGATTCGTTGCACCAGATCTCGTGCGGTGCCATCCCCGGCTCGTCGTTCGGGATGTTGCGCAGTTCGAAGCGCCCGCCGCGCCCGCCATCGTTGACCAGTTCCGGGAAGGCATTGGAAAGACCGCCGGCGCCGACGTCATGAATGAACTTGATCGGGTTGCGCTCGCCGAGCTGCCAGCAACGGTCGATCACTTCCTGGCAGCGACGTTCCATCTCGGGGTTGTCGCGCTGCACCGAGGCGAAATCGAGGTCGGCCGAGCTGGTGCCGGTCGCCATCGACGACGCGGCGCCGCCACCCAGGCCGATGAGCATGGCCGGGCCACCGAGCACGATGAGCTTGGCGCCGACCGAAATCTCGCCCTTCTGCACGTGCTCCTCGCGGATGTTGCCCATGCCGCCCGCCAGCATGATGGGCTTGTGGTAGCCGCGGACTTCCTCGCCCCGCGGGGTCTGCACCGCCTGCTCGAAGGTACGGAAGTAACCGGTGAGCGCCGGACGGCCGAATTCGTTGTTGAACGCGGCGCCGCCCAGCGGCCCCTCGATCATGATGTCCAGCGCGGTGACGATGCGCTCGGGCTTGCCGTAGGGCTTTTCCCAGGGCTGCAGGAACCCGGGGATGTTCAGGTTGGACACCGTGAAGCCGGTCAGGCCGGCCTTCGGCTTGGCGCCGCGTCCGGTCGCGCCTTCGTCGCGAATCTCGCCGCCGGAGCCGGTCGAGGCGCCCGGGAACGGGGCGATGGCCGTCGGGTGGTTGTGCGTTTCCACCTTCATGAGGATGTGCACGGGCTCCTGGCTCGCCGCGTACTCGCCACTCTCGGGGTTGGGGTAGAAGCGCCCGGCCACGTTGCCGACGATGACCGCGGCGTTGTCCTTGTAGGCCGAGAGCACACCTTCGCTGTGCATCTGGTAGGTGTTCTTGATCATGCCGAACAGGGATTTTTCCTGGCTTTCGCCATCGATGTCCCAGCTGGCATTGAAGATCTTGTGACGGCAGTGCTCGGAGTTCGCCTGGGCGAACATCATCAGTTCGATGTCGTGCGGGTTGCGCCCCAGCTCGCCGAAGCTCTTGACCAGGTAGTCGATTTCGTCATCGGCCAGTGCCAGGCCGAGGTCGGCGTTGGCACGTTCCAGCGCGGCGCGGCCTCCGGCCAGCACGTCCACGGCGGTCAACGGCTTGGGCTGGGCATGGCTGAACAGCGTCGACGCATCCTCGAAGCGCTCCAGGACCAGCTGGGTCATGCGGTCGTGCAGCATGGCTGCGATCAGCGCCGCGTCGGCGTCGGACAGCTCGCCGGTCACGTAGTAGGCGATGCCCCGCTCCAGGCGCTGGATCTTGCTCAGGCCGCAGTTGCGGGCGATGTCGCTGGCCTTGCTGGACCAGGGCGAAATGGTGCCAAAGCGCGGGATCACCAGAAACAGGCGGCCGGACGGCTCCTGGACCGGCACGCTCGGGCCGTACTCGAGCAGGCGAGCCAGCACCTGCTGCTCATCCGCCCCTAGGGCACCGGATACCTCGGCAAAATGGGCGAACTCGGCATAAACGCCGCTCACGGCAGCGACCTTTTCGGTCAGTTGCGCCAGGAGCTTGCCGTGACGGAAGGCGGAGAGTGCAGGAGCGCCGCGCAGGATCAACATCGTCGGAACAGCCTCGAAGGGGGGAGCGTAGAGGGCGTGCATTCTAGCTCATCAGGCGGCGCGAGGCTAAGCGCGGAACCGGATGTCGGCGGCTGATCGCAAATTTTTCGCGACCCCTCGAACGAACGGAGGACGGGCAGACACCCATCCTCCGTCGTAACGCCCGGCGGTGCGTTGCGCACCACCGGTCAGCAACCGGACCTCAGTGCAGGATCTGGCTGAGGAACAGCTGGGTACGCTCGTTTTCCGGATTGGTGAAGAACTTCTCCGGAGCCGCCTGCTCGACGATCTCGCCCTTGTCCATGAAGATCACCCGGTTGGCCACGGTGCGCGCGAAGCCCATCTCGTGGGTCACGCAGAGCATGGTCATGCCGTCCTGGGCGAGCCCGATCATGGTGTCCAGCACTTCCTTGACCATTTCCGGATCGAGGGCCGAGGTCGGCTCGTCGAACAGCATGATCTTGGGCTTCATGCACAGCGCGCGGGCGATCGCCACGCGCTGCTGCTGACCACCGGAAAGCTGGCCGGGGTACTTGTTGGCCTGCTCGGGAATGCGCACGCGCTCGAGGTAATGCATGGCGATTTCCTCGGCCTGCCGCTTGGGCATCTTGCGCACCCACATGGGCGCCAGCGTGCAGTTCTGCAGCACGGTCAGGTGGGGAAACAGATTGAAGTGCTGGAAAACCATGCCCACTTCGCTGCGAATGGTCTCGATCTGCTTGAGGTCGTTGGTCAGCTCGTGACCGTCGACGATGATCCGCCCCTGCTGGTGCTCTTCGAGCCGGTTGAGGCAACGGATGGTGGTCGACTTGCCCGAGCCGGATGGTCCGCAGAGGACGATGCGCTCCCCCTGGGTGACATTCAGGTTGATGTCCTTGAGCACGTGGAACTGGCCGTACCACTTGTGCACCCCTTCCATCTGGATCATCAGCTGATCGGCGCCGGCGGGCTGCTTGTTCGTATCGTTCATGTTCACTCCTAACGCTTGTGGCCCCGGTCCAGCTTGTGCTCCAGATGCATGGAGTAGCGGGACATGCCGAAACAGAAAATCCAGTAGACGAATGCGGCGAAGACATAGCCCTCGGTGGACATGCCCAGCCAGGCCGGGTCGGCCGTCGCGCGCTTGATGCTGTTGAGGAAGTCGAACAGGCCGATGATGATCACCAGACTGGTGTCCTTGAACAGCGAGATGAAGGTGTTGACGATGCCCGGGATGACCAGCTTGAGCGCCTGCGGCAGGATCACCAGCATCATGCTGCGCCAGTAGCCCAGGCCCATCGCCGCGGCCGCCTCGTACTGCCCCTTTGGAATCGCCTGCAGACCGCCACGCACGACTTCGGCGATGTAGGCCGCCTCGAAGAAGATGATCATCACCATCGCGCGCATCAGCTTGTCGAGGCTCATGCCTTCAGGCAGGAACAGCGGCAGCATGACCGACGACATGAACAGCACCGTGATCAGCGGAACGCCCCGCCAGAACTCGATGAAGGTCACGCAGATCACCCGGATCGCCGGCATGTCGGAGCGACGCCCGAGCGCCAGCAGGATCCCCAGCGGCAAGGCGCCGGCGATGCCGACCGCGGCGATGATGATGGTCAGCATCAGCCCGCCCCACTGGCTGGTCGGCACCGTCTCCAGGCCGAAGAACCCGCCGTGCATGAGCCAGTAGGCAACCAGCGGATAGGCGATCAGGTAGCCGATGCCGAAACGCGCCTTGTGGGGCGTGTTCTTCAGGAACAGCGGGATCGCGCCCACGATTGCCAGTATCGCGGCCAGGTCGACGCGCCAGCGTAGCTCCGGCGGGTAGAACCCGTACATGAACTGGGCGAAGCGGCTCTGGATGAACACCCAGCAGGCACCTTCACGCGAGCAGTCGGAACGGGTTTCACCCGTCCAGTCGGCCTGGATGAAGGCCCAGTTGAGCAACGGCGGAACGATCACCCAGAGCAGGTAGAGCCCGGCCAGGGTCATCAGGGTGTTGAACCAGCTGGAGAACAGGTTGGCGCGCATCCAGCCGACGATGCCGACGCTTCTGCTCGGCGCCGGCAGGTCAGGTTTGAAGATATGAGTAGTCACGGGCCTATCCTCACCGCTCGATAAGCGCGATGCGCTTGTTGTACCAGTTCATCAGGATCGAGATGCTGATGCTGATGGCCAGGTAGACGCTCATGGTGATCGCCATGGTTTCGATCGCCTGACCGGTCTGGTTGAGCACCGTGCCGGCGAACAGCGAGACCATGTCGGGGTAGCCGATGGCGGCCGCGAGCGACGAGTTCTTCGCCAGGTTGAGGTACTGGCTGGTCAGCGGCGGAATGATCACCCGCATGGCCTGCGGCACGATCACCAGACGCAGGATCTGACCCGGGCGCAGGCCCAGCGAACCAGCTGCCTCGGTTTGCCCATGGCTGACCGCCTGGATGCCCGCGCGCACGGTCTCGCCAATGAAGGCCGCGGTATAGATCGACAGCGCCAGGACGATGGACACCAGCTCCGGAATGACCACCCAGCCGCCGCGGATGTTGAAGCGCTGCAGCTCCGGCACCTGCCAGTGGAACGGCGCGCCGAACACCAGCACCGCCAGCAGCGGCAGGCCGATCAGCAGCCCCAGGGCCGTCCACAGGACCGGGAAGCGCTCACCCGTCGCATGCCGCCGCAGACGTGCCCAGCGCTGCACGGCGAACGCCGCGACGATGGCCACCAGCAGCGCGATCAGAAACGGCCACATGCCCTCGGCCGCGAGCGGCGCGGGCATCTGCAGGCCGCGATTGTTCAGGAAGAACGTGTCCCACAGCGAGATGCTGTCCCGCGGCCCCGGCAACGGCGCCAGCACGGCGAAATAGAAGAAGAAGATCTGCAGAAGCGGTGGGATGTTGCGGAAGGTTTCGATGTAGACGGTGGCGAGCTTGCGGATCAGCCAGTTGGGCGAGAGCCGCGCGACCCCGAGGATGAAGCCGAGGATGGTCGCCAGCACGATGCCCACGACACTGACCAGCAGCGTGTTCAGCAGGCCGACCCAGAACACCCGAGCGTAACTGTCGCTTTCGGTGTAGTCGATCAGGTGCTGCGGAATGCCGAATCCCGCGGAATTATTGAGGAAACCGAACCCTGACGTGATCCCCCGATTCGCCAGGTTTGTCTGAGTGTTGTGAAAAAGGTACCAGCCGATGCCGACAACGGCGGCGACGGCGATGATCTGGAACAGCCAGGCACGGACCTTGGGATCGCGCATGTACGACCCCGCGGACGGCGTGGCTTTACTGGTGGTTCGCATTAAAAAGCCTCACGAAACGCGACCGGCACACGGAGGTGTGCCGGAAACGTTAAGCCAAAACGGAAACACGGCCGCCGTTGGCAGCGGCCGGGACGGTCAACGCACGGGCGGTGCGTACTGCAGACCACCATTGTTCCAGAGAGCATTGAGACCGCGCTCGATCTTCAGCTCGCTGCCGGCGCCGACGTTGCGGTCGAAGACTTCGCCGTAGTTGCCCACCTGCTTGACGATCTGCACCGCCCAGTCCTTGGGAAGCTTCAGATCCTTGCCATATTCACCCTCGGCACCGAGCAGACGCGCCACGTCGGGGTTCTTGGTGGTCTTGGCCATTTCTTCGACGTTGGCCGCGGTGAGGCCAAGCTCTTCGGCGTTGATCATCGCGAACAGCGACCAGCGCACGATGTCGAACCACTCCTCGTCACCCTGGCGTACAGCCGGGCCGAGGGGCTCCTTGGAGATGACTTCCGGCAGCACCACGTAGGCGTCCGGGTCGGCCAGCTTGATGCGCTGGGCATACAGCTGCGACTGGTCGGACGTCAGCACGTCACAACGACCGGACTCCAGCGACTTGGCGCTTTCGTCGGAGGTGTCGTAGGTGATGGGGGTGTACTTGAGGCTGTTGGCGCGGAAGTAGTCGGAGAGGTTGAGTTCGGTGGTGGTGCCGGCCTGGATGCAGACCGTGGCGCCGTCGAGTTCCTTGGCGCTGGAGACACCGAGCTCCTTGTTCACCAGGAAGCCCTGGCCGTCATAGTAGGTGACGCCGGTGAAATTCAGGCCCATGGCCGCGTCACGCGAACTGGTCCAGGTGGTGTTGCGCGACAGCACGTCGACTTCGCCCGACTGCAGCGCGGTGAAGCGCTCCTTGGCGGTCAGTGCGCTGTACCGGACCTTGCTGGCGTCGCCGAATACCGCGGCAGCGACTGCGCGGCAAACGTCGACGTCGATCCCCTTGTACTCCCCCTTGGCATCAGCATAGGAAAAGCCCGGAAGGCCGTCGCTGATACCGCATTGAACGAAACCCTTCTTCTTCACCGCATCCAGGGTGGCCCCGGCGTTGGCAATACCGGTGACGCTCAGCGCAGCTGCAGCGATCACGACAGCCAGGGTGGATTTCATCATCTTCATCAAAACCTCCAGTTGCTCTTATTGTGCGGAGTTCCGGTCCTGCTCCCTCGCCCTTGTGAGGCAGGCACGTCTCGAAGCGAAACGGGCGGAAGCAAAACTAGCCGGGAGTCTACTGGCCAAATCTTTGGTCGGCCACCGACGCCCTTCTCGCTCATCGAACGATGGGCCGAAACGATCAAAAGTTGGGATACCCACATCGGGGCTCCGCCTACCTGCACCGGTTCGGCGTTACCGCCATGAACTCCTCGCAGCCCCATCAGGACAAAGCAAGCGGCGTACCAGTGCAGGCCGGTAGCACAAGCAGATTTGTAAATCCGCAAGCGAAGCCGCGAAACGCTGCGAAATAGCAGAGCGCCATTAGCGGGAGGCGCTCCCGGAACGATGTCCGGCCCGTCCCATTCGTTGCCCGGGCATGGCAAAAGGGGAAATCGGGCGCTACTGTTCCGCGACCCGCTGTCACCTTCCCACCCGAACGCCCTATTTCGAAGCGCACATTTTTTCGAGCGCCCCAAGTTGGAGCCACCATGAACGACGCCCTGATCGTAGAACCCACCTCGCCCGCAGACAGCTGCGTCATCTGGCTGCACGGCCTTGGCGCAGACCGCACCGATTTCCAGCCGGTCGCCCAGATGCTTCAGCAACGACTCGCCTCCACGCGCTTCGTGCTCCCCCAGGCGCCGACCCAGGCGGTCACCATCAATGGCGGCTGGCAGATGCCCAGCTGGTACGACATCCTCGCGATGAGCCCGGCCAGGGCCATCGACCAGGGGCAGCTGGAGGCCTCGGCCGAGCGGGTCATGAGCCTGATCGAAGAACAACGCGACAAGGGCATCGATCCTCGCCGGGTGATACTCGCCGGCTTCTCCCAGGGCGGCGCCGTCGTGCTGCACACCGCCTTCCTGCGCTGGCCCGACGCCCTCGGCGGCGTGATCGCCCTGTCGACCTACGCACCGACCTTCGTCGACGAGCTGTCGCTCTCACCGAGCCAGCGCGCCCTGCCGGTGCTCTGCCTGCACGGTACTCGCGACGATGTGGTGCGTCCTCAGATGGGCCGGACCGCCTATGAGCAACTCAAGGCAGCGGGTGTGCCGGTGACCTGGCAGGACTACCCGATGGCCCACGAAGTGGTGATCGAGGAGATAAACGACATCGGTGACTGGCTGGAAAAGAGGCTTGGTTCCAATAACGGATGAACCCGCAAGCCGTCCCGCTTCGGATTTGTGACCAAACGCATACATGAGAATCGCAACGCCGTTACGCTAGCGCCAAAAAGCGGACTGGTTCTGCTTTTCGCTCCCAGGCCGAGCACCGCTCGGCTCGACGGGAGTCGAAACAGACCATCCATACGAGGAGAGCAGTTCGCGATGTGTACGATCCGGGTAAAGCAGCTGGATGCGCGTGTGCGATGAAGGCGGTTTTCTGGCAAGAGAACCTGCAGCAACTGATGCAGATGCGACTGATGCACAACGTCAACCCGGCCAGCCTCAAACCGCTGCTCCCGGAATTCCAGGCATGCGAGCTCGAGCCGGGCGAGATACTGCTCACGCCGTTCAAGCGCAACAACTACCTTTATCTGATCCTCTGTGGCGAACTGGAGGTCTACCTCGATTCGCTCGACAGCCAGCCGGTACGCAGCCTTGGCGTTAACGATTGCGTGGGGGAAATCAGCTTCGTCGACAACCACGCGCCCTCGGCCTATGTCGTGGCGCGCCAGCCGACCCTCTTGCTGCGCCTGCACAATCGCACCCTGCCGCTGCTCACACACTCGCCGGCCCTGATGCAGAACCTGGTGCAACTGCTCTGCGAACGCGTGCGCCAGGGCAACCGGATCATCATCGACAGCGAGCAGAACGCGAAGATCGACACCCTGACCGGGGCCTTCAACCGGCGCTGGCTCGACCACGTGTATGAACGCGAAAGCACGCGCTGTGCCTTCAACGAACAGCCGCTGAGCATGCTCATGCTCGACGTCGACCACTTCAAGGCCTACAACGATCAGCACGGGCACCTCGCCGGCGACTATGCGCTGTGCCTGGTCGCCCATACGTTGCGCAACCAGCTGCGCCCGAAGGACAGCCTCACCCGCTACGGCGGCGAAGAATTCGTCATCCTGCTGCCCGAGCTGAGCATGGAGGAAGCGCGCTCGATCGGTGAACGCCTGCGCACCAGCCTCGAGCAGATCGGCAACTTCTATTCGCCGGTCGGCATGCTGCCCGGCGTCACCGTCTCCATCGGGCTTGCTCCCATGCGTCCGAAGGACAGTCTGCAAAGCTTGATCGGACGCGCCGACAAGGCGCTTTACAAGGCCAAGCAGCAAGGCCGCAACTGCCTCTGCAGTTGAGCCTGCCCGGCTCCGCTCACGCACCGAAGGTCGCGCCGCAAGCCAAGCTCGGCGCGGGCTTCGCCCTGCCTGCGTCTTGCATTACACTGAGCGGTGACCTTATCAATCAATGACGAGAAGACCGTGCTCAAAGCACTCAAGAACATCTTCGCCAAGGGCTCGCCCGAGCAGTCCGCCGAGCCAGCAGTTCGCACCCGCCAAGACGACAGTCAGGCCACGGCCGCAACGCCCCCGAGCCGCCCGCAAAGCGAACCCGCCGCCGAATCGCGCGCACCGCGACCGTCCAGCAAGCCCACCCACGCCAAGCCCGTCAAACCGCCGGTGCCCGCGTGGAAGCTGGAGGACTTCCAGGTCGAGCCGGTCGAAGGCAAGACTCGCTTTCACGACTTCGACCTGACACCGGAGCTGATGCACGCGATTCAGGACCTGGGCTTTCCCTATTGCACGCCGATCCAGGCCCAGGTGCTGGGTTACACGCTCAAGGGCCGCGACGCCATCGGCCGCGCCCAGACCGGCACCGGCAAGACCGCGGCCTTCCTCATTTCGATCATCAGCCAGCTGCAGCAGACGCCACCACCCAAAGAGCGCTACATGGGTGAGCCGCGCGCGCTGATCATCGCGCCGACCCGCGAACTGGTGGTGCAGATCGCCAAGGACGCGCTGGCCCTGACCAAGTACAGCGGCCTGAACGTCATGAGCTTCGTGGGCGGAATGGACTTCGACAAGCAGCTCAAGCAGCTCGAATCACGCTACTGCGACATCCTGGTGGCCACGCCCGGACGCCTGCTGGACTTCAACCAGCGCGGCGAGGTGCACCTGGACATGGTCGAGGTGATGGTCCTGGACGAAGCCGACCGGATGCTGGACATGGGCTTCATCCCGCAGGTACGCCAGATCATTCGCCAGACGCCCATGAAGGGCGAGCGCCAGACGCTCCTGTTCTCGGCCACCTTCACCGAAGACGTGATGAACCTGGCCAAACAGTGGACGGTGAACCCGGCGATCGTCGAAATCGAGCCGGAGAACGTCGCCAGCGACACGGTCGAACAGCATGTCTATGCCGTGGCCAGCAGCGACAAGTACAAGCTGCTGTACAACCTCGTCAGCCAGAACGACTGGGAGCGGGTCATGGTCTTCGCCAACCGCAAGGACGAGGTACGCCGCATCGAGGAACGCCTGACCCGCGACGGCATCAGCGCGGCGCAGATGTCCGGGGACGTTCCCCAGCACAAGCGCATCAAGGTGCTGGAAGGGTTTCGCGAGGGCAAGATTCGCGTTCTGGTGGCCACCGACGTCGCCGGGCGCGGAATCCATGTCGACGGCATCAGCCACGTGATCAACTTCACCCTGCCGGAAGATCCGGACGACTACGTTCACCGCATCGGACGGACCGGGCGGGCCGGCACCAGCGGTACCTCGATCAGCTTCGCCGGTGAAGACGACGCCTTCGCCCTGCCCCCGATCGAGGAGCTGCTCGGCCGCAAGATCCACTGCGAAATGCCCCCCGACACGCTGCTCAAGCCCGTACCGCGCACGCGGTGACCGGTACGCAAAAGGCGAAGCGAAGGCTTCGCCTTTTTTCATGCTGCATCGACCGGGCATGACCCAGATCAGACCCTCATCGCAACGGCCGTCTATAGTTTCAGGTATCGAATCCGGGCCAGAGGAGAATTCGGATGGATACCTTCCATTGGATGCTACTGCTGATCGTCGCCGGCTTCCTGCTGTTCGGCGTGGGCTTCAATTGCCGGGACAAGGAGTGGGGCGTCGGCCTGCTGAGCCTGGGCGTCGTCTGCATGCTCTCGTCGTTGCTCTACAAGGTGTACATCACCTTCGGCTGATCAGCCCTGCGACGACCAGCCCTGGGCGGCGGCCTCGTCGCTCGCGCGACCTTCCACCCAGCGCGCGCCCTCGGGCGTGTCTTCCTTCTTCCAGAACGGCGCGCGGGTCTTGAGATAGTCCATCACGAAGCGGCAGGCATCGAATGCCGCATCGCGGTGGGCACTGGCGGCGCCGACGAACACGATCGGATCACCCGGCTCGAGACGCCCGACCCGGTGCAGGATCTCCAGCGCCAGCAGCGGCCACCGCTCGCGGGCCTCGGTGGCGATCTTTTCCAGCGCATGCTCGGTCATGCCGGGCGCATGCTCGAGAAACAGGCCGGACACCTCATGGCCGTCGTTGAAGTCCCGCACGTAGCCGACGAAACTGGCGACCGCGCCCACACCCAGATTGGCCGAGTGCAGGGCGTTCACTTCGACGCCTGGATCGAACTGCTGCTGTTGCACCCGAACGGCCATTCAGCCTCCCGTTACGGTTGGAAAGAAGGCGACCTCGTCGCCGTCCTCGAGCGGCTCGTCCAGCGAGCAGAGCTCCTGGTTGCGCGCGCACATCAGGTTCGGCTCGGCCATCAGCGACCAGACGCCGCCGCGCGCCAGCAGAAACTGGCGAAGCGCATCGAGGCTGGCCAGGGTGGGCTCCCAGCTCAGTTGCTCCCCATCGAGCCCGAGCGCTTCGCGGTAGCGGGCAAAGTACTGCACGCGAATCATTCCGGCACCTCCCAGTGACCACTCTTGCCGCCGCGTTTTTCCAGCAGCCTGACGCCTTCGATGACCATCCCGCGATCCACCGCCTTGCACATGTCGTAAAGGGTGAGTGCCGCGACGCTTGCCGCCGTCAGCGCCTCCATCTCGACGCCCGTCTGCCCCGCCAGCTTGCAGCGCGCGACGATGCGTACCCGATCTTCGCCCAGCGCGTCGAGCTCGACCTTGATGCTGGTCAGTAGCAAGGGATGGCACAGCGGGATCAGCTCGTGGGTTTTCTTCGCGGCCTGGATCCCGGCGATACGCGCGACGGCGAACACGTCGCCCTTGGGATGGCCGCCCTCCTCGATCATGCGCAAGGTGTCGGGCTGCATGCGCACCAGCGCTTCGGCCGTCGCCTCGCGGGAGGTCACCGCCTTTTCGGTGACGTCGACCATGTTGGCGCGGCCCTGCGAATCCAGGTGGGTAAGCATAAGAGGTACTCCGGGAATGAACGCCGCCCATTGTATACCGGCAGGACGGCTTCATTCCGGGCCCTGATGTCGCTACATGTGGGCTTCGGCGTATTCGGCCAGCACCGAGCGAGGGACGCCCTGCAGGGTGATATGGACGCCGTGGGGAAAGTCCTTGAAACGTTCGGTCAGGTAGGTGAGCCCCGAACTGGTGGCGGACAGATAAGGCGTGTCGATCTGCGCCAGGTTGCCCAGGCACACGACCTTGGAGCCGCTACCGGCACGGGTGATGATGGTCTTCATCTGGTGCGGAGTCAGGTTCTGGCACTCGTCGATCAGGATCAGGCTCTGCTGGAAGCTGCGTCCGCGGATGTAGTTGAGCGATTTGAACTGCAGCGGCACCTTGCTGAGGATGTAATCGACGCTGCCATGGGTGCTCTCGTCCTCCATGTGCAGGGCCTCGAGATTGTCGGTGATGGCGCCGAGCCAGGGCTCCATCTTTTCCGCCTCGGTGCCGGGCAGGAAGCCGATGTCCTCGTCGAGCCCCTGGACGCTGCGCGTCGCGATGATCCGCCGGTAGCGCTTGCTCACCATGCTCTGCTCGATCGCCGCGGCCAGGGCCAGGATCGTCTTGCCCGAGCCGGCCGCCCCCGACAGATTGACCAGGTGGATGTCCGGATCGAGCAGCGCGAAAAGCGCCAGCGCCTGGTAGATGTCACGCGGCCGCAGCCCCCAGGCTTCCTGATGCAGCAAAGGCTCCTGATGAAGATCGAGAATCAGCAGCTCGTCGGCCTTGATGCCCTTCACCCAGCCGACGAAGCCCTGCTCGTCGAGGATGAACTCGTTCACGTGCACGGCGGGCAGGTTGTCGGTCAGCTGCACCCGGTGCCAGGTCCGGCCGTGGTCCTGGCGGGTCTCGACCTTGCTGACGCGGTCCCAGAAGGAGCCGCTCATGTCGTGGTAGCCGCGCGACAGCTGGCCGATGTCGTCCACCAGCTGGTCGGTGTGGTAATCCTCGGCGGCCACGCCGCAGGCCCGCGCCTTGAGGCGCATGTTGATGTCCTTGGTGACCAGCACCACCGGCGTGCCACCGCGGCGGGCCTTCAACTCGACCACCTGGTTGATGATCTTGTTGTCGTTGAGGTCTTCGGGGAGCCAGGTGACCGGCTCGGCGCGCTTGCTCATCAGAATGGACAGGCAACCGCACGGCCCGCTCGCGCCGCGCTGGATCGGCACCCCCATTTCCACTTCCTCGGGCGTCGCCTCGCCGAGCACCTTGTCGATCAGACGAATCGCCTGGCGGCATTCGGCGGCCACCGTGTGCTTGCCGGTCTTGAGCTGGTCCAGCTCCTCGAGAACGGTCATGGGTACCGCGACGTGGTGCTCCTGAAAGTTCAGCAACGCGTTGGGATCGTGAATCAGCACATTGGTGTCGAGCACGTAGAGCGTGGGCTGCGTAGCGCGGGGTCTGCCGTAATCATCCATACGCGGGTCACCTTTCTCGTCTGGCCGAGCGCGGAGCAGACGTCGCTCCGTCGCATACGAACCGCCATGCGCAAGGTGAGCGGACTTGGGGAGCCAGTGGGTTCGGAGCATCCCGAGGCCGCCACCTGTGTCGCAGGTTTCGGCGGTCTGGCTCTGGTAATACCGTAAAAATCATGACCGGCGAAAGGCTTTTTCGACCCGAGGGGGCTTTTTTTTCGGCACGACGAAATACGCTTGGCGCCCTCGCGCTCAGCGCGCTAGAGTCCCGAGTCCGGGCCCTGTGCAATCGCTCGAAAGCGCGCAGCGATTGACCTCCACGGTGGCGTGGACGACCTCGGCAAAGCCCTGCAACGCCGCCTTGTAATCGTCCGCCGAACGATCCCCGTGGGTGACGACACTGAGGATACAGCCGTACTGCGCCCGCCCCACCCGCCACAGGTGCAGGTCCACCACTTCGGTATCGGGCAGCTGCTCGAGCGCATGCCGAACCCTCGCCGCCAGCGGATCGTCCATTTCCCGATCGAGCAGCGCCTTGGCGGTCTCGAGCAGCAGGCCCTTGGCCCATACCCCGATCACCAGCGCGCCGAGCACGCCCATCAGCGGGTCCAGCCAGTTCCAGCCGTAATACTTCACCCCGAGCAAGGCGACGATCGCCGCCACCGAGGTCAGCCCATCGGTCAGCACATGCACGAAGGCGGCCTGACGGTTGAGGTCCTTGCCATGTCCGTGCCGGCGGCCCTCGCCATGATCTCCGTGAGCGTGGGCATGTCCGTGCTCATGGCGGTCACGCAGCAGCCACGCGGACCAGAGGTTGACCAGCAGACCGATCACCGCCACCCAGAGCGCCTCGTCGTAAGCGATCTGCGCAGGCGACCAGAACCGCCAGATCGATTCGCCGAGCATCAGCACCGCCACCACGACCAGCAGCAGGGCACTGGCAAACCCGGCCAGC
The DNA here is from genome assembly GCF_005876855.1 of Stutzerimonas nosocomialis. Lineage (GTDB taxonomy): Bacteria > Pseudomonadota > Gammaproteobacteria > Pseudomonadales > Pseudomonadaceae > Stutzerimonas > Stutzerimonas nosocomialis. The sequence goes on from NZ_QLAE01000012.1 coordinate 89,792, forward strand.
ACCTCGATCTTCCAGGTGCCGAAGGCAAAGCGGCGATCACCGGCATAGCGCCTGGCCAGCGCGTAGGCCAGTGCCGCCAGACCGATCGCCACCATGTGCGATGCCATGTGCCAGCCGTCGGCCAGCAACGCCATCGAGTTGAACAGGTAGCCCGCCCCGATCTCCAGGATCATCGTCGCTCCGGTCAGGGCCACCACGAGCCAGGCCTGGCGCTCGGATTGGCGCTCCAAGGGCCGGTAATCATGCGAAGGATGCCAGTGGGAGTGGTTGCAATCGGTCATCGGCGCTCTCCTCGTAACTCGACACAGCTTGCTCCTTGCCGCAGGGGGAAGGTCAAGCGCCGCGCCGGTCAATCGCGCCGATAGCTGGAGCCGCAAGACCCATCACGCCTAGAATCGGCACCATTTGATGGAGACCGCAGATGTTGATGGTGATATCCCCCGCCAAGACCCTCGATTACGAGACGCCCCCTGCCACCCGACGCCACACCCAACCGCAGCACCTGGAGCACGCCCAGGTGCTGATCGATGAGCTTCGCGAGCTTTCGCCCCAGGACATCGCCGAACTGATGCACCTGTCCGACAAGCTCGCGTCGCTCAACGTGGCGCGTTATGGCAGCTGGGACCGGCAGTTCACACCGGAGAACGCACGCCAGGCGATCCTGGCCTTCAAGGGCGACGTCTATACGGGACTGGCCGCCCAGGACTTCAGCGAAGAGGACTTCGACTTCGCGCAGAAGCACCTGCGCATGCTCTCGGGGCTCTATGGCGTCCTGCGTCCGCTGGACCTGATGCAGCCCTACCGGCTGGAGATGGGCACCAAGCTCTCCAACGTCCGCGGCAAGGATCTCTACGCCTTCTGGGGCGAACGCATCAGCGAATGGCTGAACGAAGCCCTGCGCGAACAGGGCGACGATGTCCTGCTCAACCTGGCGTCGAACGAATACTTCTCCGCCGTCAAACGAAAGGCGCTCGCCGCCCGCGTGATAGAGACCGAGTTTCGCGACCTGAAAAACGGCGACTACAAGATCATCAGCTTCTACGCCAAGAAGGCACGCGGCCTGATGGCCCGCCATGTGATCAAGCACCGGATACGTGACGTCGAGCAGCTCAAGACGTTCGACGACCAGGGCTACCGCTTCAGCGAAGAGCGCTCGACCGAGGACCGTCTGGTGTTCCTCCGTGACGAACCGGCGGACTGACCGCCTCCCCTTCCGTCTCCCTCCGGGGCGGTCGTTCTCGCCGCCCCGTCCCCCTCGCGAAACCCAGCCTGCTTTTGCATACCGGACGGCAACTGCCGCGACGCCGGAACGAGCGCGCGCGCCCCATGGCCTTTTGGCGCAAAAGCGAATGCCCGGGAACTATCCCGGGGCACCAGCATCATAAGCGCGTACCGACAATTCCAGATTGGAAAGGGACGTCGCACATGAATGTGCCCCGGGTCATCGAACAATCGTGTTTTACATTCCGAACCGAAGCGCGACAGGCATTGCCCGCTTCAGCCGCCGGCAGCGATCACGACGCGATCACCCCGCGGCTCCGGAATTTTGGGCACTCCGCTTGCGATGGCAAGTCGGCGTCTCGACGCTCGTTGGATACGACTGATCCTTTCGTGCGCGGACTATCCACGGCAAAGCAGTTCTTTGCCGGTCAGTCGAACTGTCGTGGCGAGGTACTGCGCTCGCCCTGTTCAGTGGATAGAACCAACAGGAGCACCGGCATCGGCCAGGTCGCTCACATCACCCCACTCGCCGGCAGGGCGAGAAGAAACATTGGCTGCCTGGGGCTCGCGCCTCGTCGGGCACGCCTTGGCTTTTCAGTCGTGGAACGCTACTCCGCGGCCCGTGGAACCTGATAGCTCAAAAAAGAGCGACGCATCAACGCGGCCTTGCGCTGCGCTAATCGGACAAGAAAAGACTTCAAACGAATCGATTCAGGAGAACACACATGATCCCGGTTATTCTTTCAGGTGGTAGCGGTTCCCGGCTTTGGCCTCTGTCCCGCAAACAGTTTCCGAAGCAGTTCCTGGCACTGACCGGCGAACAGAGCCTGTTCCAGCAGACCGTCGAGCGCCTCGCGTTCGAAGGCATGCAGCAACCCGTACTGGTGTGCAACAAGGAACACCGCTTCATCGTCAAGGAGCAGCTGCAGAACCGCAAGCTGTCGGTGCAGAGCCTGATGCTCGAGCCCTTCGGCCGCAACACCGCGCCGGCCATCGCCATCTCCGCCATGAAGCTCATCGAGCAGGGTCGCGACGAACTCCTGCTGGTCCTCCCCGCCGACCACGTCATCGAAGACCAGAAAGCCTTCCAGCGCTCGCTCGCCCTGGCCACCAACGCCGCCGAGCGTGGCAAGCTGGTGCTGTTCGGCATCCCGGCGACCCGCCCCGAGACCGGTTTCGGCTACATCAAGTGCGACCTTTCCGAGCGCGACGGCCTGCCCAACGGCGTCAATCGCGTCATGCAGTTCGTTGAAAAGCCCGACGAAGCGCGCGCCCAGCAGTTCGTCGAGTCGGGCGACTATTTCTGGAACAGCGGCATGTTCCTGTTCCGCGCCAGCGTCTTCCTCGACGAGCTCAAGCAGCACGATCCGGACATCTACGACACCTGCTGGGCCGCGCTCGAACGCAGCCTGCACAACGGTGAAGAAGTTCTCATCGACCCGGCCACCTTCGCCTGCTGCCCAGACAACTCGATCGACTACGCCGTGATGGAAAAGACCCAGCTGGCCTGCGTCGTACCGATGTCGGCAGGCTGGAGCGACGTCGGCTCCTGGTCCTCGATCTGGGACGTTCACGCCAAGGACGAGAACGGCAACGTGGTCAAGGGCGACGTCGTCGCAATGGACACCCATAACAGCCTGATCCACAGCAACGGCAAGCTGGTCACCGTGCTGGGCATGGACGACGTGGTCGTGGTGGAAACCAAGGACGCCCTGATGGTGGCGCACAAGGACAAGGTCCAGGACGTCAAGAAGCTGGTCAACGCCCTCGACGCCAAGGAACGTTCCGAGACCCACAACCACTGCGCCGTTTACCGCCCCTGGGGCTGGTACGACTCGGTGGACATGGGCGGTCGCTTCCAGGTCAAGCGGATCTGCGTCAACCCGGGCGCCAGCCTGTCGCTGCAGATGCACCACCACCGCGCCGAGCACTGGATCGTCGTATCCGGTACCGCGCAGGTCACCTGCAACGACAAGACCTTCCTGCTGACCGAGAACCAGTCCACCTACATTCCGGTGACCTCGGTTCACCGCCTGGCCAACCCGGGCAAGATCCCGCTGGAAATCATCGAAGTCCAGTCGGGCAGCTACCTCGGCGAGGACGACATCGAGCGCCTCGATGACGTGTACGGCCGCGCCGAAGGCGACGTCGAAGCCAATGTAGCCCGTTAAACGACGAGCTCCGAAAAGCCCCCTCCCGTAAGGCAGGGGGCTTTTTTATGGGCAGTCGAACGCGTGCAAGTGCATCGATGCCGCCATAATTCACGCCGTGCACCGGAGCACACTGCAGCAGCGACCTACTTCCTCTCTGCGTCGTCCCGGTCGTCGTGACAAACAGTTTTATCTTGAAACCCACAAACAATCTGCTTTCAATACGCCACCCTGCACAGAGCAGATCAACTCCTGAAAGAGCGAAAGACCGAACGTGACCAAAGATGAACTGCGCATCGAACTCGAACGCCAGGCGCAGCGATACAAGACTATCTATGGCGGAGAGATCACCACCTACGCCGCCCAAGTTGAGCCCGAACGCAAACCCTGGCGCAAGAAAGCCAGCGTCCAGGACCAGGCATTCAAGGAAGAACTGCAGAAACTGGAGCGGGAGAAACTGCAGAACGAGTCCGAAGACAAGTCCCTTTGAAGTGCACGGCTAATTGCACCGCATTGGCGCAGCGCACTGACCGTGGAAGTTGAACGGCACTCCTTCGCCGTCTGCCCTCAAGCGTCCTTCGACGGCGTCTTATCCGCCGAGTCCCGCTCTTCGGTGGCTTTTTCCTGCAAGCGTCGCCATAACTGCTCCGCCTCCGGAAACTCCGTGCCGTGATGCTCGCCGAGTTCTTCGGGATCATAACGACGAACACAGCCTTCACCGATAGTCGGTGGCGCCTTGCTCGTCGCTTTGTCCCAGGGAGTGCTCATGCTTAATTGAATACGACAGTTTTGTTGTCGTGTACGAGAACGCGGTCCTCGAGGTGATAACGCAGCCCGCGTGACAACACCATCTTTTCGACGTCCTTGCCCAACCGGACCATGTCTTCGATGCTGTCCCGGTGCGTCACTCGCACGACATCCTGCTCGATGATCGGCCCGGCATCCAATTCTTCGGTGACGTAGTGGCAGGTCGCGCCGATGAGTTTCACGCCTCTGAGCGAGGCCTGATGATAGGGCTTGGCACCCACGAACGACGGCAGGAAGCTGTGGTGGATGTTGATCACCTGCTGAGCGAACTGCTGGCACAGATCGGGCGGCAGGATCTGCATGTAACGCGCCAGCACGATCACGTCGGCCTCATGGGCCCGGACCAGACGCGATACTTCGGCAAAGGCCTCTTCCTTGCGCCCTGCCTCGACCGGAACGTGGAAATAGGGAATTCCGTGCCACTCGACCATGCTGCGCAGCGCGTCGTGGTTGGCGATCACGCAGGGGATATCGCAATCGAGTTCGCCGCTGTGCCAGCGATGCAGCAGGTCCGCCAGGCAATGGGATTCGCGGCTCGCCATCAGCACCACCCGCTTGCGCTGCTCCGAATCGCTGATGCGCCACTCCATCGAGAACTCCCGGGCGATGGGAGCAAAGGCCTGGCGGAATCCGTCCAGGTCGAAAGGCAATGAATCGGCACGGATTTCATGACGCATGAAGAACCAGCCACTCTGGCTGTCGGAATGATGACTCGCCTCGGTAATCCATCCGTTGTAGGTGGCGAGAAAATTACTGACCTTGGCGACGATGCCAACGCCATCCGGGCAGGCAATGACCAGCCTGAAAGTACGCATCTAAGGTAACTCCGCGGTTCGTGAGGCGCGCATTCTATCCCAAGGGGTAAAATCGCAGCCATCGCCGTTTCGCGCTAATGCCTCGGCATAAGCCAGCAAAACGGCACCTGTCGCGGCAAGACAAATCAATAAATAAGTTGTCCGAGACTCGTCGGCACCGGAAAAACGCCGCAACTTAAATCCGCAATACGACAACGGTAATTTACCAAGCTATATTTACTTGCCGCATTTGCGTGATTACCATTACGGACAACCTTAACCTTATCCTCATATCAGGGAAGCCCACATGTCGCTTATCAACGAATACCGCGCTACCGAAGAAGCCATCAAGGAACTTCAGGAGCGCCTGAAAAACATGTCGCAGGATGACAAGCTGCAAAAGGAACTTGAGTTCGAGGGCAAGCTGCGGGAGCTGATGGGCCAGTACCAGAAATCGCTGCGCGACATTATCGCCCTGCTCGATCCCGAGGCGAAGAACACTCGCACTAACAACCGCACTGCCAAGGCTCCAGCGCCAAGCAAGCGCGCTCGTCGCGTAAAGCAGTATAAGAACCCGCACTCCGGTGAAGTCATCGAAACCAAAGGCGGCAACCACAAGACCTTGAAAGAGTGGAAGGCCAAGTGGGGCGCAGATACCGTCGAAGGTTGGTCGACCCTGCTGGGCTGAGCAAGTAGCACAAATCTCGGAGCGCCAGCCGACTCACGGTCATGACCCATCGGTCATTTATCAGCTGAGCGGTTTGTGAACGCTCGAGGTCACCGCGACACCAAACGCCGGTTCTCCCGGTTATTCGAAAGAGCACTTTTGAATAACCGGGAGAACCGGCGTTTTACTTACAAACCGTAGCGAATGCGCAGCTGCTCGGCGTGCGCCTGCCATTGGCGCAGCAGGTTGGCCTGATCCGCGCTCGCCCCCTCCAGCAACTGACCGGCCTGCGCCTCGAAGCGCTCCAGGGTGTTCGGCGCGCCACACTCCGGCTCGCTCAAGCGTCGCCTGCAGAACGCCCACCACTGCTGCCTTTCTTCTGCACTCAGCGACTCCGGGAAGTTTCGCGCCCGGTAACGGAACAGCAGCTCCGCCAACCGCGGATCGGCGAAGCCCCATTGGCCTGCGAGTTCATGAGGCTGCGCATTGCGCACCCGTTCGCACAGCCTGCGGTCACGATCACCAATGAAACCGTCGTACAGCAGTTGTTCGGTATCGTCGGGGCCGGGCACGGGGTCTTCCCGGTAGATTTCCTCGAGCCTGTCCTGCCAGTCCGGCTGATGCGCACGCAGCGACTCGGCGTTGCGATGGCAGCCATCGACATCCAATTCCAGCCGCTGGATGTCTTCCTGGCGCAGCACGCCCATGGGCGCGATCACCGGGCAGCGATTCACATGGATCAGTTTCAGCGGTACCGGCAGCTCGTCCCCCAGTTCATCGCGGCGGGTATAGAGCCGCTTGCGCAAGGTCTGGGCCGACTCGCGCCACAGCGGCGAGGGGTCGGCCTGCAGATCGCAGACGATCAGCGCATTGCGGTTGACCGGATGCCAGGCGAGCGGCAGCACGACGGAGAGGAAATGCCGCGCCGCCGAAAAGCGCCCGGACACATGCACGAAGGGTTTGAGCAGCTGGATCTGCTCGAGTACCTGCTGCTTGCGCCTGAGCCGATACAGGTAGTCGTACAGGCGCGGTTGCCGGTCACGGACCAGGCGAGCCAGCGCGATGGTCGCGCGCACGTCGGACAAGGCATCGTGCGCCTGCAGGTGCTCCAGGCCATTGGCCACGCTCAGGCGCTCCAGCTTCAGACTCACCCGGCCGTCGTCTTGCGGCCAGACCAGCCCCTCCGGGCGCAGGGCATAGGCGGCCCTCACCAGATCGATGAGGTCCCAGCGGCTGTTGCCGCCCTGCCACTCCCGGGCATAGGGGTCGAAGAAGGTGCGGTACAGGCCATGGCGCGTGACTTCATCGTCGAAGCGGATGCTGTTGTAGCCGGCGGTACAGGTACCCGGCTGCGCCAGTTCGGCGTGCAGACGCGTCATGAAGTGCGCCTCGCACAGCCCCTGGCGCTCGAGCGTCGCCGGGGTGATGCCGGTCACCAGGCAGGCGGCGGGATGGGGCAGGATGTCGTCGCTCGGCCGACAGTACAGATTCAGGGGCTCGCCGACCTCCTCCAGCGCCTCGTTGGTACGTATGCCGGCGACCTGCAGCGGGCGGTCGCAGCGCGGCGAAATGCCGGTGGTTTCGTAGTCGTACCAGAAGATAGTCGGCGTCACGTGATCGATCCTTCCATGCGTTGCCGCGAGTCTACCCCAGCCGCGGACACCGACGACGCCGACTTCCACCGGTGCCGAACGCGTCACCGGCCCATTGCGCCGCCCAGCCCGGCGGCGACATCCTGCAAGCGGCCTTTGGCCAGTCTTCAATTGATTCCCGCCGCGGTGCCGCATAGCATCTGGCTTTGCTCGACGCCGCCGAACGAGTCCACTCTTTGTCACCCGCCAGTTCTTCCCTTCCAGCGCCACTGGACAACAGCCACAGGATCGAGACACCCGAAGGGATCGATCTGGTGCTGCGCCCCGCCGGGCTGGTTCCTCGCGCGCTCGCCTTCGCCCTGGATCTGGCCATACGGGGTGCGATCCTCGGCGTCCTCGCCCTGCTGCTGACCCTGATGGGGAAGTTCGGCATGGGGCTCGGCGCCATCATGCTGTTCCTCGTGCAATGGTGGTACATGGTGCTGTTCGAAGTCCTGAACCAGGGCCGCACGCCCGGCAAGCAGTGGATGGGGCTGCGCGTGGTGCACGACGACGGCACGCCCGTCGGCTGGCCCGCCTCCCTGACGCGCAATCTGCTGCGCTTCGTCGATCTGCTGCCCTTCGGCTATTTCCTCGGTGCCCTCAGTTGCCTGGCGCACCCGTCCTTCAAACGCCTCGGCGACCTGGCGGCCGGAACCCTGGTGGTGTACCGCGAGCAGCCGCCGAGCCGGCCACCACTGCCGGAGATCGAGGCCATGCACACCCCCGTCCCCCTGTCGATCGATGAGCAGCGCGTGCTGATGAGCTACGCCGAGCGCCAGGCCGGGCTGTCCGCCCCCAGGCGCCAGGAGCTGGCAGCGATACTGGCCGGGCCCCTGCAGGTGGCGCCGGAACAGAGCGAAGCGCGCATCCAGGCGATCGCCCGCGGCTTGCTGGGCCCGACATGAAACAGAGTCTGTTCGAAGCCCGTCATCAGCAGGAGTGGCAGCGCTTTTCGGCGCAGCTCGAACTGCTCGAGCGCGGCCGCAAGCCCAGCCAGCCGGTGGATGACTTCCCCGCCGCCTACCGTCGCATCTGCCAGCACCTGGCACTGGCCGAATCGCGCGGCTACAGCAGCTACCTGATCGACCAACTCAGGCAGCTGGCGATGCGCGGGCACCAGCAGTTCTACCGTCACCGAAGCCATTTATTGGCAGACCTGCTCGGATTCGTCCTGAGTGGATTCCCGCGCCTGGTACGCCACGAGTGGCGCGCACTGCTGGCCGCCAGCCTGCTGTTCTACGGCAGCCTGGTGCTGATGGGCGTGCTGGTCTATCTCTTCCCCGACCTGGTGTACAGCCTGATGGGCGCCGACCAGGTGAGCCAGATGGAATCGATGTACGACCCGGATGCGAGCCGTCTCGGCCGTTTTTCCGAGCGGGGCTCGGGCGATGACTGGCTGATGTTCGGCTACTACATCATGAACAACATCGGCATCGCCTTTCAGACCTTCGCCAGCGGCCTGCTTTTCGGCATCGGCACGCTGTTCTTCCTGCTGTTCAACGGCCTCACCATCGGCGCGATCGCCGGACACCTGACCGAAATCGGCTATCACCAGCCCTTCTGGTCGTTCGTGATCGGCCATGGCGCGTTCGAGCTGACCGCCATCACCCTCGCCGGAGCGGCGGGGTTGAAGCTGGGCTGGGCGCTGATCGCGCCGGGGCGACACAGCCGGGGCGAGGCCCTGCGCATGGCGGCGAAACGGGCCATCGGGCTCATCGCCGGCGCGGTGGTCCTTCTTCTCATCGCCGCCTTCGTCGAGGCCTACTGGTCGTCGATGACCTATACCTCGACGACCATCAAATACCTGGTCGGCGCGGCCCTCTGGGCACTGGTCGGGCTCTACCTGTCGCTGGCCGGCCGGAGCTCGCATGCGCCTGAGTGATGCGACCATGGCGATCCGCCCGCGTAGCACCTGGGAGGCGCTCGACCTCGGCACCCTGCTGGCACGGCGGCACGCCCCGCTCCTGATGCTCAGCTGGGCGTTGCTGACCCTGCCGGTGTTCACGGCGCTCAGCCTGCTGTTCTGGCAATACCCGGGGGTCGCGTTCGTGCTGTTCTGGTGGCTCAAGCCGCTCTACGAGCGCCTGCCGCTGCTGATCCTTTCCCGTGCCCTGTTCGGCGACACGCCGACGCTCAGGCAAAGCCTCGCGGCCCTGCCGTCCGCCCTGCGCAGCCAGTGGCTGGCCAGCATCACCTGGCGCCGCTTCAGCACGACCCGCAGCTTCGACCTACCGGTCATCCAGCTCGAGGGGCTGTCCGGCCGGGCCAGGCGTCAGCGTCTCGCCGTGCTGGCCCAGCAGGGCAGCGGCACCGCCACCTGGCTGACCATCGTCGGCATGCACCTGGAGACCGCCCTCTGGCTGGGCCTGCTCGCGGCGCTCTATGTCATGCTGCCCGCCCAGCTGATGGACAACTGGAGCTGGAGCGACCTGCTCGGCGACGATCAGCAATGGCTCTGGCTCGAGCACCTGAGCAACCTGCTGTACGTGCTGGTGCTCGTCGTCTGGGAGCCGATCTACGTGGCCTGCGGCTTCAGCCTCTACCTCAATCGACGCACTATTCTGGAAGGCTGGGACATCGAACTGGGCTTCAGACGCCTGCAGCGGCGCCTGGCCGGGGTGGTACCGGCGTTGCTGATCGCGATCGGCCTGTGGACTGCCCTGCCGACGGGAGAGGCCCTCGCGCAACAACCGGCCGCCACCCAAGACGCCGAGCTCGCCAGCGAGGAGAGCCCGAAAGCCGAGCGCCTGCTCAGCCAGCCGCTGACCAGCAAGGCCGCCAGCGAGCAGATCCAGAAGATCCTCGACAACCCGCCCTTCGAGCACCGGGAGACCGTTACGCGCTGGCGGTTCGGCGACCCGGCGCAGGACGCGGACGGCAGGGACAGCGGCAAGGGCCTGCTCGACGCCTTCTCCCGCCTGGCCGACCTGTGGAAGAGCCTGGACGTCGTCGCCCAGGTCCTCGAAGCGGTGCTCTGGGCCGCCGTGATCGCCGGCTTCTTCCTGCTCTGCTGGCGGTATCGCACCTGGCTGCAGGTATTCGGCTCACGCCTGGGCCTGGCTCAACGCCCGCCGCCGGAAACGCCCACGCAACGCTTCGGCCTGGAACTCGCCCCCAAAAGCCTGCCCACGGATGTCGCCGGCGAGGCCGAACGCCTGTGGGCCGAGAACCCGCGCGAGGCCCTTGGCCTGCTCTATCGCGCACTGCTCAGCCACCTGGTGCAGGTCCATCGCCTGCCGCTGAAAGACGCCGATACCGAAGGCGAGGTGATCGCCCGGATACGAGCGCTGGAGCAACCGCCGCTGCATGATTTCGCCCGGCTATTGACCCTGCACTGGCAGAACGCGGCGTACGGCCATCACATGCCCGCCGCCTCGGTCAGGGACCAGCTGTGCGGCACCTGGCGCGACCTGTTCGGAACAAGCCATGCGACGCGGGATAGCGCGCCATGACCGTGCGGATCAAGCTGACACTCGCGCTGGCGGCCGCCGTGCTGGTGGCCCTGCTGGGTTACTACCTGCAAGGGCGGCTGCAGCCCTACGAGGAGATCATCGAGCACGGCCCGGCGCCCGAGGCCAGGGCCAACCCCTATCTCGCCGCCGAAGCCTTTCTGCGTGAACGGGGCATAGCCACCCGGCGCAATGACGACCTGGAAGCCGTCCGGGGCCTGACCGGCCCCGGCAACACCCTGTTGCTGCTCGGCGACCGCAGCCGCATGAGCCCGCGTCAGTCGCGCCAACTGCTCGAATGGGCCGCAAGCGGCGGTCACCTGGTCTTCGTCGCCGAGCGCCTGTGGGACGAAGACGACGGCAGGAGCGGCGACCTGTTGCTCGACAGCCTGGAGCTCGAGCAGTACGAGACCGATGAACTGTCAGCCGAAGATGCCGGCAAGGTGGACGACCCCGAGGCTGCCGAGCCCTATCCCGAACTGACCAAGCTGTATCTGGAGAACGAACAGGCGCCCGCCTACGTCGCCTTCGACACCGCCTATCACCTCTACGACGCCGGCAATCGCGCACATGCCTGGGCCAACAGCGCCGCGGCCACCCACATGCTTCAGTTGCAGCATGGCGATGGCCTGGTGACGGTGCTGACCGACGCCTGGATCTGGCAGAACCGCAAGATCGGCCAGTACGACCATGCCTGGCTGCTCTGGTACCTGACCCAGGACAGCGCCGTGACCCTGATCTACCGTGCCGATCACGAGAGTCTCGCCCGGCTGCTGCTCGAGCATTTCCCGGAGGCACTGACAGCCCTGCTGCTGATGCTCGCCCTGCTGCTCTGGCATCACGCGCAGCGCCAGGGCCCGATCCAGATTCCGCCGAGCCCCGCACGCCGCCAGTTGCAGGAGCACCTTCGCGGGACCGCGGACTTCCTGCTGCGCCGCAGCGGGCCGCAGCGTCTGCTGCTGGGTCTGCAAAAGGATATCCAGCGACGCGCGCGCCACCGACACCCCGGTTTCGAACGCCTCCCGGTCGCCGAACAATGGCAGGTGCTCGGCCGGCTGAGCAGGCTGCCGGTCAACGCCATCAGCCAGGCGATGCGGCCGCTGCCCGCCGAACGTATCCGCCCCCTCGACTTCACCCGCCAGGTCGCCCACCTGCAAAACCTCAGGAATGCCCTATGAGCGAACAGACACCCGAACCGACCGCCAGTACACCGCCGGCGGCGACGCCCAGTAGCCAGCGTGCACGCGCCAGCCAGCTCGCCCAGGTTCTCGAGCAGGAGCTGCACAAGGCCCTGATCGGTCAGAACGAAGTCGTCGAAGGCGTACTCACCGCGCTCATCGCCGGTGGCCACGTGCTCATCGAAGGGGTACCGGGCCTCGGCAAGACACTGCTCATCCGCGCCTTGGCGCGCTGTTTCGGCGGCGAGTTCGCGCGCATCCAGTTCACCCCCGACCTGATGCCCAGCGATGTCACCGGCCATGCGGTCTATGACCTGCAGAGCGAGCAGTTCAAGCTGCGCAAGGGGCCGGCATTCACCAACCTGCTGCTCGCGGACGAGATCAACCGGGCGCCGGCGAAGACGCAGGCCGCCCTGCTGGAAGTCATGCAGGAGCGCCAGATCACCCTCGAAGGACGTGCCCTGGCCGTTCCGCAACCCTTCCTGGTGATGGCCACGCAGAACCCCATCGAGCAGGAAGGGACCTATCCGCTGCCCGAGGCCGAGCTCGACCGCTTCATGCTGATGCTGCGCATGGACTACCCGCAGGCCGACGAAGAGATGACCCTGGTCCGCCAGGTGACGCGCTCGGCCAAGGGCGACATGCTGGAGGTCACCCCGCTGCGCAGCCTGTTGCAGGCCCGCGACGTCCTCGCGCTGCAGAAGATCGCCGCCGACCTGCCCATCGACGAGCAGGTGCTCGAATATGCCGTGCGCCTGGCGAGGGCCACCCGCTCCTGGCCCGGGCTCACCCTCGGCGCAGGCCCGCGGGCATCCATCGCGCTGGTGCGCGGCGGGCGGGCCCGGGCCCTGCTGCGCGGCGGCGAGTTCGTCACGCCGGACGACATCAAGGCCTGCGCCCTGCCCGTGCTGCGCCATCGCGTGCGGCTGTCGCCGGAGCTGGATATCGAGGGGCTCTCGACCGACCAGGTGCTGCGCCAGCTGCTCGACCAGATTCCGGCGCCTCGCCTGTGATCCGGACGCCAGCGCGATGAATCCCACCCGCCGGCTGATCCTCCTGACGGCCGCTCTGCTGCTGCTCGCCGTTCTGCTCGGCGCATTGCCCGCCCTCGGCGTCGCCCTGCCCGGGGTGCTGGACAGCCTGTGGTGGGGTCTGCTGCTCGCGACGCTGGCCGTTGCCGCGCTCGACGCGCTCCGGTTGCGTCGCTTGCCGACGCCCGAACCGACGCGAAGCCTGGCAGGCAACCTGCCGCTCGGTCGCAGCAGCGAGGTGCGCCTGGCGTTCCAGCATCGCTTCGCGCAACCGATCACCCTCGAGGTGTTCGATCATGCACCGTCGGGGATGGCGGTCGAAGGGCTGCCGCAGCGGATCACGCTGCGACCCGGAGAACGCGGGGAACTCGGCTACTTCCTCCGCCCTGCCGCCCGGGGTCATTTCTCTTTCCAGACCTGCGAGATCCGCCTGCCGAGCCCACTGGGCCTCTGGCGGATGCGGCGGCTCCTTGCGCTGCCCGCCCAGACGCGGGTCTACCCCGATTTCGCCAGGCTGCACGGTGCGCAACTCACTGCGGTGGACAACTGGCTCAGCCAGCTCGGCGTCCGGCAGCAGCCTCGCCGCGGCCTCGGGATGGAATTCCATCAACTGCGCGAATTCCGCGACGGTGACACGCTCCGTCAGATCGACTGGAAGGCCACGGCGCGCAAACGCACGCCGATCGCCCGCGAATACCAGGACGAACGCGATCAGCAGATCCTGTTCATGCTCGATGGCGGCCGCAGGATGCGCAGCCAGGACGCCGAGCGCTCGCATTTCGACCACGCCCTCGATGCCTGCCTGCTGCTCAGCCACGTCGCCCTGCGCCAGGGGGATGCGGTTGGCATTTCGGCCTTCGCCACGCAGCAGCCGCGCTTCGTCGCCCCGGCCAAGGGGGCGGCGCACCTGAGCACACTGCTCAATGCTCTGTACGACCTGCACAGCAGCACGCTCGCGTCGGACTTCGCCACCGCCGTGGACGATGTACTGGCGCGCCAGCGCCGACGCGCCCTCGTGATACTGCTGAGCAATCTCAGGGACGACGACGATGCACACCTGCTGACCGCGGTGCGCCGCCTGTCCCGCCAGCATCGCGTACTGGTGGTCAGCCTGAGGGAAGAGGTGCTCGATCGGCTGCGCCACACGCCGGTCGAGGGATACGATCAGGCGCTCGCCTATTGCGGCACGGTCGACTACCTCAATGCACGCAACGCCCTGCACGAGCGGCTGACGGCCCATGGCGTACCGGTTCTGGACGTCCGCCCTGCCGAGCTTGGACCCGAGATCGTCGCCCGCTACCTGGCCTGGAAGAAGGCCGGCACGCTCTGAACCTTGCCGGCGCTCAACGCGCCGGGTCGGAGCCGACCCGATCGGTTTCCATGTAGCCGTCGCCCTCGCGCCACGCCGGGCTCGGCGAACCGCTGCCGCTCGGCACGAATGGCTGGAAACTGAAGTAATGCCGCAGCGCGTTGATCATGCCGACGAATTCGGCCGACGGCGCGATCAGGGCGAAGCCCGAGTCGAAGCTGCCCGGCGTCACGTCTTCGTGCGTCCATTGGCAGGTCGCGGAAAAGTCCACGTAGCGAAGGCGCCCACCCTGGCCGGGGATTTTCAGGCGCATGTCGAATCGCGCGTTGACCAGCATGGGATAGGGGCTGATGAGCATCAGCCCCTTCTCCGACAGGTTGCCGATGAACCCCATCGGCTTGTCGGTGATACGGTTGAAAACCTTGAGGTAATAGGGCAACTGGTGTCGTTCGATACGCCGTTGGTTGAGCATGTCAGACCTCCCCCACCTGCTGCCAGTATGGCTGCTGCATTGCTTTACGGCCAGTCAGCCGCCGCAGTCCCGGCTGATCCTGCCTGCCAAATAGTGCCGCGCAGACTCGACCTGAGTCTCGCTGTAGTACTGCCGCTCGCCCCGCTCGTCGGTGCGGAAGAAACGTCCGCCATCGGCCAGCTGCGCAAGCTCGTGGCGAAGACGTCGACAATGCTCGTCACGCTCGGCCCGAGCCCTCTGCGCCTTCTCCCCGGCGGCCTGCTGTTCCTGCCGACGGGCCTCGAACAGACGCTCGGTCCGCTGCAGCCGCTCCTGCACCGCCTCGTCCCGCTCCATGACCTGTGGCCTGACCTCTACCCGCTCGGCGCCGGCCGGCGGCGTCTGGCCGAACTGCACGCGTCCCTGTGCGTCGGTCCAGCGGTAGATCTGCGCCGATGCCACCAGCGGAAACGCCAACGCCATCCACAACAACGCTCGCACAGACCTCTCCCTGGTTTGGACCGCGAGCAACCTAAGGCTTGACCGGAAGGGTCTTCGCCGTCTCGCTTGGCTGATAATGCCCCAACTGTCGCAACGTCTCCAGCCTGGCGCGCGAGCGGAACGCGTACTCGCTGGCCGGATAACGGCTAATGATGAACTGGTATGTCTGCGCCGCATCGACGAACAGGCCCTGCCGCTCCAGGCACTGGCCACGCAACAGCGATATTTCCGGCTGCACGTAGCTGCGCGCCCGGCTGCGGCGCTCGGCCTGGGACAGCGAGAGCATCGTCTTGTCGCAATCGCCCCGCTCGTAATACTGGTAGGCCTCGTCCAAGTGCCGGTCGAGGGAACTCCGGGTGCTGCAGCCGGTGGCCAGAACGGCCAGGGTAATCAGAATGAAAGTGCGCATGGGGATCCTCCGTTGAGGACGTTATCGACCGGCCGGACGGAATCTCCAGCCGCCTCTGCCCGGCGGCGGCCATGCCAAAGGTGCCCTGCAAAGAGTAGTGCCGCGCAACGATGACTACAGCCTCAGCGCGTAGTAGCCTCCAGACCAGCCAGAACAAGGAGTCTTTGCATGACCTCGCGTCGTACCAAAATCGTCGCCACCCTCGGCCCCGCCAGCAACTCCCCGGAAGTGATCGAGCAACTGATCCTCGCCGGGCTCAATGTCGCACGCCTCAACTTTTCCCACGGCACGCCGGACGAGCACAAGGCCCGGGCACGCCTGATCCGCGACATCGCTGCCAAGCACGGGCGCTACGTGGCGCTGCTCGGCGACCTGCAAGGCCCGAAGATCCGCATCGCCAAATTCGCCAACAAGCGCATCGAACTCAAGGAAGGCGACCTGTTCCGCTTCTCCGTTACCCACCCGCGTGACGCCGGTACCCAGGAAGTGGTGGGCATCGACTACCCGGACCTGATCAACGACTGCTCGGTCAACGACGAGCTGCTGCTCGACGACGGCCGCGTGGTGATGTGCGTCGAGCACAAGACCGCCGACGAGCTGCACTGCAAGGTCCTGATCGGCGGCCCGCTGTCGGACCACAAGGGCATCAACCGTCGCGGCGGCGGCCTGACCGCTCCGGCCCTGACCGCCAAGGACAAGGCCGACATCAAGCTGGCGGCGGAAATGGAACTCGACTACCTGGCCGTGTCCTTCCCGCGCGACGCTGCCGACATGGAACTGGCGCGCCGCCTGCGTGACGAAGCCGGTGGCACGGCCTGGCTGGTCGCCAAGATCGAGCGGGCCGAGGCGGTGGCCGACGACGAGGCGCTCGACGGCCTGATTCGCGCCAGCGATGCGGTCATGGTCGCCCGCGGCGACCTGGGCGTCGAGGTCGGCGATGCGGAGCTGGTTGGCATCCAGAAGAAGATCATTCTGCACGCGCGCCGCTACAACAAGGCGGTGATCACCGCGACCCAGATGATGGAGTCGATGATTTCCAACCCGATGCCGACCCGCGCCGAAGTCTCCGACGTGGCCAACGCCGTGCTCGACTACACCGACGCGGTGATGCTCTCTGCCGAAAGCGCCGCCGGTGCCTATCCGGTCGAAGCGGTCAAGGCCATGGCCCGGGTCTGCCTCGGCGCCGAGAAGCATCCCACCAGCCAGAAGTCGAGCCACCGCCTGGGCCACAGCTTCGACCGTTGCGACGAAAGCATCGCGCTCGCGGCGATGTACACGGCCAACCACTTCCCCGGCGTCAAGGCCATCATCAGCCTGACCGAGAGCGGCTTCACCCCGCTGATCATGTCGCGCATCCGGTCGTCGGTGCCTATCTATGCCTTCGCGCCGAACCGCGAAACCCAGGCACGGGTGGCGCTGTTCCGCGGCGTGTACACCATCCCGTTCGATCCATCCCTCGAGCGCAGCGAGAGCGTCAGCCAGGCCGCGGTGAACGAGCTGCTGCAGCGCGGCCTCGTGCAGCCGGGCGACTGGGTGATCCTGACCAAGGGCGACAGCTACCACACCATCGGCGGCACCAACAGCATGAAGCTGTTGCACGTCGGCGAAGCGCTGGTCTGATCGATCTGGCGGTACCAAGCGGAGCGGCTCCCGGCCCCTCCGCTTTTTTATGCGTCGTGCGTGGCCGACACGAAGGTGTCGCTGAATATCTGCCCACGCGGCAAGCCGGCCATGAACAGGCGCCGCGTGGCCGCCTGGACGAAGTCATCCCCACCGCAGAGCAATGCGATGGTGCGCCGCGACGCCGGCTGCAGGGCGGCGAGCCATTGCCGGCCCTGCCCTTCCTCGATCCGCTCCAGGTCCACCTGCGGGTGCTGCCGGGCCAGCGCCTGCAGCGCCTCGTCCATATAGCCGCTGCCCAGATGAACCAGCCGGATCGGCGCCCCGTGCCCCTGGCGCAGCGCCTCGCGCAGGATCGCCCACAGCGGCGCGAGCCCCGTTCCGCTGGCCAGCAGGAGCAACGGCTGGCCGTCCCACAACGGGTCGTAGTGCAGCGCCCCGCCATGCAGGTTGCCCAGGCGCAAGGTGTCGCCCGGCGCGAGGCGACGCATCCTGTCGGCGAAGAGGCCGGGTTTGCGGCAATCGATATGAAATTCCAGCCAGGCGTCCTCGACCGGAAGACTGGCCAGCGAATACGGCCGGGCGACGTCCTGCGTGGCCCAGAGCAGGACATGCTGGCCGGCGTCGTAGCGAAAGGGCCGTCGGGGCTGCAGGCGCAGCCGGGCGATGCCGCTGGCGGGCCAGTCCAGCGAGTGCACGCTGGCCGGGATGCCCTCTCGTTCGGGATCGTAGACCCTGACCGTCAGGCGCTCACGGACCCGGCACTGGCACGCCAGGCGCCAGCCCGCCGCGCGCTGCTCGGGTGGCAAGGCGTCTGGCCTGGCGTCCTCGGGCTCGCCTTCGGTGCAAAGCACCAGGCAGGCGTGGCAACTGCCGGCGCGGCAGCTATAGGGAACGCGGTAGCCGGCGAGGTTGAGCGCATCGAGCAGATTAGCGCCGGCTTCGACCGTCCAGCACTGCCCGGCGCAGCACAGCTCAGGCATCGCCCTGCGCCCAGGACGGGTGGCAACGATTGCGTCCGCTGCGCTTGGCCTCGTACAGCGCCTCGTCGGCACGTTGCAGGGCCGCCTCCAGGTCGTCGTCCGCGCTCAGCAGGGTCATGCCCACCGACAGGCTCAGCTGCGAAGTGTCGACGGCGGTGCCCGGCACCTCCACCGTGGCAAAGGCTTCGCGCAGGCGCTCGCAGCACGCCTTGAAGGCCTCCGGCCCGGTGTCCGGCAGCAGCAGGACGAACTCTTCGCCACCGTAGCGGGCCAGGATGTCGCCTTCTCGCAGGCAGCCCCGGGCGATGCTGGCGAAGCACTGCAGCACCAGGTCGCCACTGGCGTGACCATGCACGTCGTTGATGCGCTTGAAGTGATCCAGGTCGATCAGCGCCAGCCCCGAGCGATGCCCCGGGCGAAGGCGCCTGATATCGATCTCGGCCAGTTTGATGAAATGCCGCCGGTTGAACAGCCCGGTCAGCTCGTCGGTGGACGCCAGGTCCTCGAGCTGACGCATCATGCCGCGCAGCGTCTCCTGGTGCGCCTGCAGGGCGATACGCCGCTGCCGCATCCGCTGGCGCATCCGGTACAGGTAGCTGACGAAGAGGCTCATCCACACCAGCATCACCAGCAGCACGCAGGCCTCCAGCAAGGCCAGCTCAGGCTGCACCAGCCGCCGGTTGAAGTAATCCCACAGGTTGAGCCCGGCATAGCTGCAGAACGCGAGGGCGGCGCAACGGACGAAGACCAGGGGCTTGAGGCTGAACGCGGCGAACAGCAGCACCAGGATGTAGAGGACGATCAGCGAGCCCCGGGCCTCGCCCAGATGCGCGAGGAAATAGGTCAGCCAGAGCAGCCCGACCAGCACCTGGGGTTCGGTCAGGCTCGGGTCCTCGAAGCGCAGGTTGTGCCCGCTGCGAAAGAAATAGAGGAAGATCAGTTGACTGCCAACGATCATCGCGCCGCTGGCCACCGCCGAGCTGGCCGGCGCCTGGTAGAACCCGCCGACCACGGTCAGCCAGGTCAGCAGCAAGGCCAGCGCATAGGTCCCGGCGGCCATGCCGAAGCGCTTGAGCAGCAATAGCTGCAGCGCCTGTTGAGCCCCCTCGTCACGCATCACGCCCATGGGGTCCGTCCCGCGATATCATTTTGATGGCAATTTACGTCAAAGCCCGACGAAAGCCTAGTACGCATCCCTTCTCTCCTGCGGCTGTGTCCATTCAATGCAGCGCGCTATACTGCCGCGCGTTTTTCCTGCGAGAGCGCGCCAGCTGCCTGGCTCGGCGCGCCTCGGTTGTTCCCGCCCCCCTAGAGGACGCGCAGCATGACCGTGATCAAGCAAGACGACCTGATTCAAAGCGTCGCCGATGCCCTACAGTTCATTTCCTATTACCACCCCATCGACTTCATTCAGGCCATGCACGAAGCCTACCTGCGTGAAGAGTCTCCGGCTGCACGCGATTCCATGGCGCAGATCCTGATCAACTCGCGCATGTGCGCCACCGGCCACCGCCCGATCTGCCAGGACACCGGCATCGTCACCGTCTTCGTCAAGGTCGGCATGGACGTCCGCTGGGACGGTGCCACCATGAGCCTGGACGACATGATCAACGAAGGCGTGCGTCGCGCCTACAACCTGCCGGAGAACGTGCTTCGAGCTTCGATCCTCGCCGACCCGGCGGGTTCCCGTAAGAACACCAAGGACAACACTCCCGCGGTCATCCACTACTCCATCGTGCCCGGCAATACCGTGGAGGTCGACGTGGCGGCCAAGGGCGGCGGCTCGGAAAACAAGTCGAAGATGGCCATGCTCAACCCGTCCGACTCGATCGTCGACTGGGTACTGAAGACCGTGCCGACCATGGGCGCCGGCTGGTGCCCGCCGGGCATGCTCGGCATCGGCATCGGCGGCACCGCCGAGAAGGCCGCGGTGATGGCCAAGGAAGTGCTGATGGAGCCGATCGACATCCATGAGCTCAAGGCGCGCGGCCCGCAGAACCGCATCGAAGAGCTGCGCCTGGAACTGTTCGAGAAGGTCAACCAGCTCGGCATCGGTGCCCAGGGGCTGGGCGGCCTGACGACGGTACTCGACGTCAAGATCATGGACTACCCGACCCACGCCGCCTCCTTGCCGGTGTGCATGATCCCCAACTGCGCCGCCACCCGCCACGCGCACTTCATCCTCGACGGCTCCGGCCCCGCCGCGCTGGAAGCGCCGCCGCTGGACGCCTACCCGGATATCGTCTGGGAAGCCGGCCCGTCCGCGCGCCGTGTCAACCTGGACACCATCACGCCGGAAGAAGTGCAGGCCTGGAAACCGGGCGAGACCCTGCTGCTCAACGGCAAGATGCTCACCGGCCGCGACGCAGCCCACAAGCGCATGGTGGACATGCTCAACAAGGGCGAGCAGCTGCCGGTGGACCTCAAGGGTCGCTTCATCTATTACGTCGGCCCGGTCGACCCGGTCGGCGACGAAGTGGTAGGCCCGGCCGGTCCCACCACCGCGACGCGGATGGACAAGTTCACCCGCCAGATCCTGGAAAGCACCGGCCTGCTCGGCATGATCGGCAAGTCCGAGCGTGGCCCGATCGCCATCGACGCGATTCGCGACAACAAGGCGGTCTACCTGATGGCCGTGGGCGGCGCCGCCTACCTGGTGTCGCAGGCGATCAAGGGTTCCAGGACGCTGGCATTCCCCGAGCTGGGCATGGAAGCGATCTACGAATTCGAGGTCAAGGACATGCCGGTCACGGTCGCCGTGGACACCCAGGGCGAATCGGTACACATCACAGGCCCCGCGATCTGGAACAAGAAGATCGCCGAAAGCCTGGCGGTGGAAGTGCAGTAACCGCTGCGTACGCTAAAAAAGCCCGGCCTGTGCCGGGCTTTTTTATGCGCGCCGCCTGGTCAGCGCGACTGGCGCATCCGCACGAACAACGCCTCGACCTTTTCCCTCGCCCAGGGCGTGCGCCGCAGGAAGGTCAGGCTGGACTTGATGCTCGGCTCGCTCTTGAAGCAGCGAATGTCGATTCGCTTGGCAAGGCCATCCCACCCGTAACGGGCCTGAAGCTCGACGAGCATGGCTTCGAGCGTTACGCCGTGCAGCGGGTCATGGGAAGAATCAGGCACTGTGAGCCTCGCCTCGGTCGATGAAGGGTCGACAGCATAGTGGAGCGGCTGCGCCGGGCAAAGCCGCCGCAGCCATTGGCTCAGGGGCGGATCTCGGTGCCGAGCAGCCTGAGGAACGCCGCCAGCCAGGCCGGATGCGCGGGCCAGGCCGGCGCCGTGACCAGGTTGCCCTCGGTATGCGCCTGATCCACCGGAAGGTCGATGAACTCGCCGCCGGCCAGCTTCACCTCGGGAGCACAGGCCGGATAGGCGCTGCAGGCACGCCCTTGAAGCACACCCGCCGCGGCCAGCAGCTGAGCGCCGTGGCACACCGCCGCGATCGGCTTGCGCGCATCGGCGAAGGCCCGGACCAGCGCCAGCACCTCGTCATTCAGCCGCAGGTACTCCGGGGCGCGACCGCCGGGAATCACCAGCGCGTCATATTCCTCGGCACGCACCTGGTCGAAGTCGAAATTGAGCGCGAAGCGGTGACCGGGCTTCTCGCTGTAGGTCTGCTCGCCCTCGAAGTCGTGGATGGCGGTACGCACCGACTCACCGGCCTTCTTGTCCGGGCAGACGGCATGGACGCTGTGCCCGACCATCTGCAGCGCCTGGAACGGCACCATGGTCTCGTAGTCTTCGACGTAATCTCCCACCAGCATCAGGATCTTTTTCGCGGCCATGTGCATGTCCTCCGATGAAAAGGCAAGGGCGGCCGAGGCTCAGCCGCTGCGGTTGAAAACATTGACCAGCAGCTTGTCGAGCGTGCCCCACAGGCGCTGATGCAGGCGGGTGAACAGCGGCCGATGCCTCCACTGCGCCATGTCGATCTCCAGGCTCTGCTGGAAATCCTGCTCGAAGCTCAGGGCCGCCTCGCGGGCGAACCCCGGGTCGATCACCTCGAGGTTGGCTTCCAGGTTCCAGCGCAGGTTCCAGTGATCGAAATTGCAGGAGCCGACGCTGACCCAGTCGTCCACCAGCACCATCTTCAGGTGCAGGAAGTGTGGCTGATATTCGAAGATCCGCACGCCGGCTCTCAGCAGGCGCGGGTAGTAGCGCTGCCCGGCGTAGCGCACCGGCGGATGGTCGGTGTTGCGACTGGTCAGCAGCAGGCGCACGTCGACGCCGCGGCGGGCCGCGCGGATCAGCGCGCGGCGGACCTTGCCGGTCGGCAGAAAATACGGAGTCGCCAGCCAGATCCTGTCCTTGGCCAGGCGGATATTGCGCAGCAGGCTGTGCAGCACGTCCCGGTGCTGGCGCGCGGCCGCGTAGGCCACGCGCCCCATGCCCTCGGTCGCCATCGGGCTGGGCGGAATCCGCGGCGGCCGGACCGGCACCGGCAATTGCCAGATGCGCCGCTTCAGGCAATGCACCCACTGCGCCTCGAACAGGCGTTGCCAGTCCGTCAGCAACGGGCCGCTGATTTCCGCCATCGCTTCGTGCCAATGTTGGTCCGGGTTCTCGGGGTCCCAGAACTCGTCGGTGATGCCGGCACCCCCGACATAGCCGACGCGACCGTCGATCAGGAGGATCTTGCGGTGATCGCGGTGCAGGTTGCGAAAGCGCAGGCGCAGCGACAGAGGGTTGTAGATGCGCAGGTCGATGCCGGCCTGAGCCAGCCGGTCGCGCGGTTTCTGCCCCAGCTTGAGACAGCCGAAGCCATCGAACAGGCAGCGTATCGCCACACCGCGCCCGGCCGCCTCGACCAGCGCATCGACCAGCCGATCGGCGCAGCGGCCGTCCTCGACCAGATAGAACTCGAGGTCGATGGTGCGGCGCGCCGTACCGATGGCCTCCAGCATGACCGGAAAGAAGATCGGCCCGTCGAGCAGCAACCGGAAGCGGTTGCCATCGCGCCATGGAAACACCCCGCCCGCCAGCCTCAGCACAGGCGCCCCCGGCCAGAGACGGCGGGACGCCGATGCATGCACCTGACGGGGTTGCGTTGTTCAGGGGACGACGACGATCGGCGGATACGCGGAACACCGCTACCGCCACGTTCGGCATCGGGCTTGCTCTGCTGCTTCATGAAATCCCTTTGCGAAGGTTCGTTCGCGACAGCCACGCGCCGCCGCGGTGCGAGGATGCCGAGCCGCCAGGCCGAATCGGGTCTCGCACGCCCAGATATAGGCTTGGGAAGCCGGCCAGAGTTCCAGCCCCCGGGCGCGTATCAGGCCCGATTCGAACGCCGTCGAGGCATCGCCCCTGCAGGGCGCAACCCCTTGCCGCGAGGCCGATCGCGACGCCGTGCACGGCCGCCACGGCTGTCATCCAAGCATCATCCCTTCGTCACCTGCCTGACACCACCGCTACCTAGCCTGAGCCTGCCAACCCGACCGCCAACCCAGGCTGGGCGGGCTGGCCGTCACGCCGCTTGCGGCGACCTCAGGAGACACAGCATGACCGCGATCGTATCGACCCGCACCCTGGCACATCGTCGACTGCAAGCGGAGCGCCTGGTCGGCCCGCATGCCCTGCGCGAGGCCCAGGCCCTGCGCTACCGCGTGTTCAGCCAGGAATTCGCGGCGCGCCTGAAAGGCGAGGAATTCGGCCTGGACATGGATGACTACGATCCCCATTGCGAGCACATCGGCGTTCGCGATCTGGACTCCGGAGCCTTGGTGGCCACCACTCGCCTGCTCGACCACGTCGCCGCACGCGGGCTGGGCAGCTTCTACAGCGAGCAGGAATTCAGCCTGCACGGGCTGGCGCACCTGGACGGCCCGATCCTCGAAATCGGTCGCACCTGCGTCGATCCCGATTACCGCAATGGCGCGACCATCGCCGTGCTCTGGGGTGAACTGGCCGAGGCGCTCAACCGCGGCGGTTATCGCTACCTGATGGGCTGCGCCAGCATTCCCATGCAGGACGGCGGCATCCAGGCGCAGGCCATCATGCAGCGGCTGCGCGAACGCTACCTGTGCACCGAGCACGTGCGGGCCGAGCCGAAGAACCCGCTGCCGCCGCTGGATCTGCCCGGCAACCTGATCTCGGAGATGCCGCCGCTGCTCAAGGCCTACATGCGCCTGGGCGCGAAAATCTGCGGCGAGCCGTGCTGGGACCCGGACTTCCAGGTCGCCGACGTGTTCATCCTGCTCAAGCGCGACGAACTCTGCCCGCGCTATGCGCGCCACTTCAAGGCGGCGGTGTGAGATGACGCGGCTACGCCTGTATCGCCGACTGCTGCGCCTCGCCGCGGTCATCGCCCAGGGCCTGGCCATGGCCTGCTGGGTTTCACTGCGCCGGCGCCTGGGCCGTGACGACCCCGCCTACCGGCAGCAACTGACCCGCCTGTTCCTCGACCGCCTGACGGCGACGCTGCCATTTCGCGTTCAGGTGCGCGGCGAACTGCCGGACCGACCGATGCTGTGGCTCGCCAACCATCTGTCCTGGACGGACATCGCGCTTCTGGGCAGCCTGACGCCCCTGTCGTTCCTGTCCAAATCGGAGGTGCGCCGCTGGCCCGTGATCGGCTGGCTCGCCCAGCAGGCCGGCACCCTGTTCATCCGCCGGGGCGCAGGCGACAGTGCCGAGGTCCGGCAACTGCTGGGCGACCATCTGCAGGCCGGGCGCCCGTTGCTGATCTTCCCCGAGGGCACCACCACCGATGGCACTGCCCTGCGCACCTTCCATGCCCGCCTGCTGTCATGCGCCATCGATGCCGGCGTGCCGCTGCAGCCGGTCGCGCTGCGCTATCGCCGCAAGGGCGAACCCGACCGGCTGACGCCCTTCGTCGGCGACGACGATCTCCTCTCCCACCTGTTGCGGCTGCTTCGCGACGAGGAGGCCGACGTGGAAATCCAGCTGCTCACGCCCATCGAGACCACGGGCCTCAACCGCAACAGCCTGGCGCGCCTGAGTCACGCGGCGATCGCCGAAGCGCTCTACGGCAGCGCCGAGATCGAAAGGGCCGCCGCCTGACCGACGACGGCGGCGCCAGCCGGGGCAGCGTCTGGGTTAAGCTTGGGCGATGAACTACCTCGCGCACCTTCACCTGGGCGGCCCGCGTCCGGCCGATCTGCTCGGCAGCCTGTACGGCGACTTCGTCAAGGGTCCGCTGCAGGGACGCTGGCCGGCCGACATCGAGGCCGGCATTCGCCTGCACCGCCAGATCGACCTCTTCACCGACAGCCATCCGCGCGTGCTGATGGCCAAGGCACGCTTTCCAGCCGAACGCCGGCGCCTGGCCGGCATTCTCGTCGACCTGTTCTTCGACCATTGCCTCGCGGCGAACTGGCACGACTATGCCGAAGAGCCCCTCGACGCCTTCACCCGGCGTGTCTATCGGGTATTGCAGGACGAACCCGAGTTGCCCGGCGCACTGGCGCAGATCGCGCCCCGCATGGCCGCACAGGACTGGCTCGGCAGCTACCGCGAATTCGGCGTGCTCGAGCAGGTGATCGCCGGCATGAGCCGGCGCCTGTCGCGGCCACAGGCGCTGGACGGCAGCCTGGAGGAACTCGAACGCCTTTACGCGCCGCTCAGCGAAGATTTCCGCCACTTCTATCCCGAGCTGCAGGCCTTCGCGGCGCGCCGCTGAGCCTCAGGCGTCGTATCCGGGGCTCTGCAGATCGAGCTTGCGCAACAGCGCTGGCCACGCGAGCGCGCCGCCCATGCCCTGGGACGTCTTGGTCACCGCGGCGGCCATCGCCTTGGCGCCGTCGAGGATCTGCTGGGGAATGGGGATCAGCTCGGCGCCGCCGGACTGCGCCATCACCTGGATCTCGCAGGCACGCTGGAAGGTGAACATCATCAGGAAGGTATCGGCGATGCTGCGCCCGCAGGTCAGCAGACCGTGGTTGTGCAGCAGCATGAAGCCGGTGCGGCCGAGATCGGCCTGCAACCGCGCCTTTTCGTCGTGATTGAGCGCCACGCCTTCGTAGCCGTGGTGGGAAAGGCTGGCCAGCACGAACAGCGCCTGCTGGCTGATCGGCAGCAATCCCTGGCGCTGTGCCGACACCGCGACACCGGCAGCGGTGTGGGTGTGCATCACGCACGCCACGTCGTGGCGAACCTCGTGTACCGCACTGTGGATCGTATAGCCGGCGGGGTTGATGTCGTAGGGGCTGTCCATCAGCTTGTTGCCGGCCAGATCGATCTTCACCAGGCTCGAGGCGGTGATTTCGTGAAACATCATCCCGTAGGGGTTGATCAGGAAATGATCGCTATCGGGAATCCGCGCCGAGATGTGGGTGAAGATGAGGTCATCCCACCCATGCAGGGCCACCAGTCGATAACAGGCCGCCAGGTCGACACGGGTCTGCCACTCGGCCGGGCTGACGTGATCTCTCACGGCGGGAAGCGTATGTAGAGCCGTCACGGTGCACCTCATCTGTTGTTGTTCTGACGAAGGCTGAGTCTAGCGTGCCCGGCACACTCGCCCAGTTGCGTTGTCAGCCAGCACAGTGGCCCACCGGGACAGGGGCGCTAAGCCCGCAGCGCGGCCGCGAGGCGATCGAGCCAGGGCTCGGCGTCGGTCTGCGGGGTGACCGTCTCGCTGGCGTCCAGGCGCAGCATCTCCAGCACCTCGCGCATGCCCAGCTCCGCGAACAGCTCGCGCATCTGCTCGCCGCCGCCGCAGAAGGTATCGCCATAACTGGCGTCGCCCAGCGCGATGACGGCGCAGGGCAAGCCTTGCCAGACCGGGAACTGGTCGCGAATGGCGCAATACAGGGGCAGCAGATTGTCGGGCAGCTCACCCATGCCGGTGGTGGACGTCACCGCCAGCAGCGCGTCGGGGCCGAACGCCAGGATCTGCGGCAGCTGCGCCCGCGGGTCGTGCCAGACCTCGAAGCCGGCCGCTCGCAGCCGCTCCCCTGCATGCAGGGCCACGTCTTCGGCTGTGCCGTAGACCGAGCCCGAGAAAATCGCGATCTTCATGATGTCGCTCCATTGAAAGCCGCGATTATGCCCCATCGCGCGCTTCGGCCGAGAGCATGCCGAACGCCGCGCCGGCTGACCGGCGGTCTCGACCGGACGTGTTTTTGGCGGAACCAATCGACGGCAGCGGGGTCATAGCGCCGTCCGAATCACATGGCCCCGATCCCGCGACGGGACGGCCCGCCCGGCGCCCGCAACGCCCGGTTCAGCATCCCCCGAGAGGGATAATCCCGATGGCCGACGACAGCATTCTCTCCAGCGACGAGCTGGAGTACATCAACAGCCTGATGAGCCCGCCCACCGTGGGGCAGTCGTCGAATACCCATGCCTTCAAGGTCGACGGTGGCCCACAGTCCAACGAGACGCTCCTGAAACTGGCGCAGCACTCGACGCTGACCTTCGATGCCCAGTTCGACGATTTCTGCATGTCCTTTCCGCTGCAGCTGGCCAAGGACGAATTCCATGTACTGCAGTTGAAGATGGCCGCACCGATCATCTACGAGCGCGGCCCGGTGCTGCGTGCCTGGCGCTTCCATCCTGACAAGCCGCTGCCGCTGCTGGAAGCCGACGGCGGCAGGAGCAGCCTGAGCGTGCACGAGCTGTCGCCGAGCGGCCTGCTGGTCGACACCAGCCGCAAGCGCAACACCCCGGATTATTTCCAGCTTCGCCTGGCACTGCCCGGCGGCGACACCCTGCCGCTGGAGGCGCGACGGGTGCGCGACGTCGATGAGCGCATGACCGCCTATGAGGTCGACTATCCCGAGCAAAAGGACGCCGAGCGCATCCGCCGCTACCTCTTCAGGCAGCACCGCCGCCTGCACCCGGAACTGCAACCCGAAATGCCGCTCGATCTGGTGTAAGCTCCCCGCTCAGCACCCGCTCGCGCCGCGGCAACGCGCCCCTCCGGGGCGTCGCGGCGACCGACGATGCCCGCCTGACTCCATCTCGTTTGCAGTAGCCGCCATGAAGCCAGACACGCCACCGATTCTCATCACCGGAGCGGCCCAGCGCATCGGCCTGCATTGCGCCGAGCGACTGCTCGACGACGGCCAGCCGGTGATCGTCAGCTATCGCCAGGAGCGCCCCAGCCTGCAACGGCTGCGCTCACGCGGCGCGATCACGCTGCACGGGGACTTCAGCGACGAGGGCGGCATCCTCGCCTTCATCGATGCCCTCAAGGCCACCACCGGGCAGTTGCGTGCGATCGTGCACAACGCCTCGCTCTGGCACCCGGACACGCCGGGCCAGGAAGCCGAGGCGTTTCGCCAGATGTTCCAGGTGCACATGCTCGCGCCCTACCTCATCAACCTGCACTGCAGCGACCTGCTGCGCCACGGCGGCCCGGCGGACATCGTCCACATCAGCGACGATGTCACCCGCAAGGGCAGCGCCCGGCACACCGCCTACGTGGCCAGCAAGGCCGGTCTGGAAAGCCTCACGCTGTCGTTCGCGGCGCGCCTGGCGCCGGCGGTGAAGGTCAATGGCATCGCGCCGGCGCTGATCCAGTTCAACGAGGGCGACGACGAGGCCTATCGCCGCAAGGCACTGGCCAAGTCCGCGCTGGGCATCGAACCGGGCGCCGAGGTGATCTACCAGAGCCTGCGCTACCTGCTGGACAACCCTTACGTCACCGGCACCCTGCTGCCGGTCAACGGCGGTCGACACCTGATCTGACCGCCCCTGCTTGATTGGAGTAACGACATGCCCCGACTGGAACCCGCCATGGCGCGCATCCGCGTCAAAGACCTCAGGCTGCGCACCTACATCGGCATCAAGGAGGAGGAAATCCTCAACAAGCAGGACGTGCTGATCAACCTCACGGTGATCTATCCGGCCAGAGACGCCGTGCGCGACAACGCCATCGAGCAGGCCCTGAACTACCGCACCCTGACCAAGGCGATCATCGCCCATGTCGAGAGCAACCGCTTCGCCCTGCTGGAGCGCCTGACCCAGGAGATTCTCGACCTGGTGATGGCCCACCCCTCGGTGCGCTACGCCGAGGTCGAAGTCGACAAGCCCCACGCGCTGCGCTTTGCCGAGTCGGTCTCGATCACCCTGGCCGGCCACCGCGACTGAGCAGACCCGCCACCAACGCCCCGCCAGCCAGGGCCAGCGCACCCAGCGCCAGGCCCCGGCGATGCATGCTCGCCCACACCTGGACGCTGTGCGTCTTGGCCTCGGCATCGAAACGGCCATGGCTGCCCATGTCCCGCGGCACCGGCTCGAACAGATTGTCCGGCCGATCCTCCGCCACCGGCCGCTCGGTCTGCTGGCCGCTGTAGCCCTGCCGCACCAGCACCCGGTCAGCCAGCCAGGGAAACAGACCGTTTCCAAGAATCGTCTTGACTGCGGGAAAGCCCAGCCAGACTTCGCGACGGCGCTGCCCGGCGGCCCAGACGATACCGCGCGCAGCGATTTCCGGCTGGAAGATCGGCGGCACCGGCTGCGGCCGTTTCGGCAGCCGCGTGCGGGCCCAGTCGAATTGCGGCGTATTGAAGGCCGCCAGCTGCACCATGGTGACATGCACCCGGCTGCGGTCGTGCCTGAGTTCGACCCGCAGGGCATCGGTAAAGCCGCGCACCGCGAACTTGGCGGCGCAGTAGGCCGACTGCAGGGGAATGGCGCGGTAGGCCAGCGCCGAGCCGACCTGCACGATGGTGCCCCGATTGCGCGCCCGCATGCGCCTGAGTGCGGCACAGGTGCCGTGCACGGTCCCCAGGTAACTGACCTCGGTGACCCGGCGATACTCCTCGGCGCTGATCTGGTGGACCGGCGCGAGGATCGTGACCATCGCGTTGTTCACCCAGATGTCGATCGGGCCGAGTTCGGCTTCGATCCGCTCGGTGGCCGCGTCGACCTGGGCCGGATCGGCCACGTCCACGCGAATCGTCAACGCGCTGCCGCCGAGCGCTTCGATTTCCCGCCGGGCACCCTGCAGCCCTTCCTCGCCTCGCGCCAGCAATGCCAGGCGGGCGCCCTGGCGCGCGAATTCCAGCGCCGTCGCCCGGCCGACTCCCGCCGACGCGCCGGTCACCACCACCACCTTGTCTCTCATCGTCGTCATGTTCGCCGTGTCCTCTCTCGGGCCCGCACTGCGTGGGTAAGCCACCTGTCTATCCGGCGGCAGGCGGGCCAGGAAGTTCCGCCCATCCGCCAGGCGCGGACGCTGGCCCGGCGCTCGGAGCTGGCGTTATCATCGCGGCCACCTCTGCCACGCCGAGACCGAACCATGAACGATCAAGAACGCCTCGAACTCGAAGCCGCCGCCTTCCGCCGCCTCGTGCAGCACCTGCGCAGTCGCCCCGACGTGCAGAACATCGACCTGATGAACCTGGCCGGCTTCTGCCGCAACTGCCTGTCCAAGTGGTACAAGGCCGCTGCCGAAGACATGGACCTGGAAGTCAGCTACGACCAGGCCCGCGAAGAGATCTACGGCATGCCGTACGAAGAGTGGAAGCACCGCTACCAGAAGGAAGCGACCGCCGAGCAGCAGGCCGCATTCGACAAGGGGCAGAAATGAGCGAAGCACTGACGGCGTTCCGCGCCAGCCTGCACGGCAGCAGCCACAGGTTCAGCGATACCCTCGCCTTCATCGACGACCACTACCTTTACCAGCCGAGCGGCTTCGCCAATGGCGATGTGGAAAACGCGGCGGGTGAGAACGTGGGCTCGTGCAAGACCCTGGGGCTCGCCCTGCTCGAAGGCTTCTCCACCGAAGAAGCGCTGCTGGCGTTCGCCGAGCATTACCAGGCCGTGCTGGCGACGCCGAACGGCGAAGACCACCGCAATATCCGTGCGCTGATGCAGACCGGCCTGGCCGGCGTGCGTTTCGAGAGCCTGCCACTCACGCACAAGCCGGCCTGAACGAAAACGGCCCGCATGCGCGGGCCGTCGGATTGCGAAGCGGGAGCTAGATCCCGTCGAGATAGCGCTCGACGTCCAGCGCCGCCATGCAGCCGGCACCTGCCGAAGTGATCGCCTGGCGGTAGACGTGGTCGGCGACATCACCAGCGGCGAACACGCCCGGCACGCTGGTGGCGGTGGCATTGCCGTCACGCCCGCCATGAATGACGATATAACCCTCCTTCAGCGCCAGCTGCCCCTCGAACAGCGCCGTGTTGGGCGTATGCCCGATGGCGACGAACAGACCGTCGACATCGAGCCGCTCGACCTGCCCCTCGCGCCCGCGCAACTGCACGCCGGTCACGCCCATCTCGTTGCCCAGCACCTCGTCGACCTCACGATCGAGCCTGAGCACGATCTTGCCTTCGGCGACTCGCTCGCGGAGCTTGTCCTGAAGAATCTTCTCGGCACGGAAACTGTCGCGACGATGCACCAGGGTCACCCGGCTGGCGATGTTGGCCAGGTACAGGGCTTCTTCGACGGCGGTGTTGCCGCCACCGACCACCGCGACCTCCCGGTTGCGGTAGAAGAACCCGTCGCAGGTGGCACATGCCGAGACCCCGCGGCCCATGAAGGCTTCTTCCGAAGGCAGGCCCAGGTAGCGCGCGCTCGCCCCGGTGGCGATGATCAGGGCGTCGCAGCTGTAGCGGGCGCTGTCACCGATCAGGGTGAACGGCTTGCCGGCCAGGTCCACGGCATTGATGTGATCGAAGACGATTTCGGTCTCGAAGCGCTCGGCATGGGCCTGCATGCGCTGCATCAGGTCGGGACCGGTCAGGCCGTGGGGGTCGCCTGGCCAGTTGTCCACTTCCGTGGTCGTGGTCAGTTGGCCGCCCATCTGCATGCCGGTGATGAGCAGCGGCTTGAGGTTGGCGCGCGCGGCATAGACCGCGGCGCTGTAGCCGGCTGGCCCGGAGCCGAGAATGATCAGTCGGGCGTGACGATCTGCCATGGGGACTCCTTGCCTGTCGGCGAGAATAAAAAAGGGTCATCCCAGCACTTGGGGAAGGCTTGATGGAGCGGATGACCCTCGGGAAACCAGTGGCGCGAACTCTACGCCTGCCACACAGTTCACAGAAATTCAGGAATTCGATCCATGGCATAGGCAATGGCTATCGTCCGGGCAGAGCGCTTTTACCCGCCCGGCAAAGCCGGTAAGGTCGCCGCATTCGTTCGCTGGAGGTTCCCCCATGCCCGCTGCACTTTCCGGCCCGCAGTACCTGCGCGAGGGCCTGCGACTGGTCCTCAGCCCCGGCCTGAGGCTCTTCGTGGTACTGCCACTGACCGCGAACCTGCTGGTCTTCGCCAGCCTGATCTACTTCGCCATCAGCCGCTTCGGCGGCTGGGTGGATGCCTTCATGCCCAGCCTGCCGGACTGGCTCAGCTTCCTCCAATACCTGATCTGGCCACTGTTCGTGGCGCTGGTGCTGCTGATGGTGTTTTTCACCTTCACGCTGTTCGCCAACATCATCGCCTCGCCATTCAACGGCTTTCTTGCCGAAAAGGTCGAAGTCGTCGTGCGTGGCGAGGACGACTTCCCGCCGTTCAGCTGGCGCGAGCTGTTCGCCCTGCTGCCCCGCACCATCGGCCGCGAGCTGCGCAAGCTGGCCTACTTCGCGCCACGCGCCCTGGTACTGGTGATCCTGTCGTTCATTCCGGTGGTGAACCTGGTGGCTGCGCCGCTGTGGCTGCTGTTCG
Source organism: Stutzerimonas nosocomialis (assembly GCF_005876855.1). Classification (GTDB taxonomy): domain Bacteria; phylum Pseudomonadota; class Gammaproteobacteria; order Pseudomonadales; family Pseudomonadaceae; genus Stutzerimonas; species Stutzerimonas nosocomialis. The sequence continues at coordinate 122,585 of NZ_QLAE01000012.1, forward strand.
GCATCTGGATGATGGCCGTGCAGTACATCGACTACCCCGCCGACAACCACAAGATGAGCTGGAACGACATGATGGCCTGGCTGCGCCAGCGGCGCTGGCAGAGCCTGAGCTTCGGTGCGGTGACCTACGCCGCGCTGCTGATCCCGGTGGTGAACCTCCTGATCATGCCGGCCGCGGTGGCCGGTGCGACCGTGCTCTGGGTGCGCGAGGGCGGCGGGAATTCCCTGGTCCGGCGCGACTGATCCGCCGGGCGGCTCACGCAGCCCGGCGGGTCGAGCCGTCGTGCGTCAGGCCAGGGTGGCCAGCGACTCGCGGCTGAACGGCAGGATGTCCTGCATGCGTCCGTCCCGCACCTTGGCCGCCCATTCCGGATCGACGATCAGCGCGCGGCCCACGGCGACCAGGTCGAACTCCTGGTCATCCAGGCGCTGCAGCAGGTTCTCGATGCTGGCCGGCTGGGCCACCTCGTCGGTCTTGCCGAAGAACTGGGTGAACTCGCTGCCGTCCAGCCCAACGCTGCCGACGGTGATGGTGGGCTTGCCGGTGAGCTTGCGGGTCCAGCCGGCCAGGTTCAGCTCCGAACCTTCGAATTCGGGAATCCAGAACCGCCGGGTCGAGCAGTGGAAAATGTCCACTCCGGCGTCGGACAGGGGCTTGAGGAACTCCCCCAGCTCCTCGGCGCTCTGCACCAGGCGCGCGCTGTAGTCCTGCTGCTTCCACTGCGAGAAGCGGAAGATGATCGGGTAATCGGGACCCACCGCCTCGCGCACCGCCTGGATCAGCTCGATGGCGAAGCGCGAACGGTTGGCCAGGCTGCCGCCGTACTCGTCGGTGCGCTGGTTGCTGCCCTCCCAGAAGAACTGGTCGATCAGGTAGCCGTGGGCGCCGTGGATCTCGACGCCATCCATGCCGATCGCCTTGGCGTCCCGGGCGGCCTGGGCGAACGCGGCGATGACCTCGGCGATATCGTCCCTGGTCATGCCATGGACCAGCAGCGTGTCGTTCTTGCGCTTCTCCATTGGCCCGTAGGCCGGCACGCTCGCATCCGGTTCGGTACCGAGCCGGCGCACGTTGCCCACGTGCCACAGCTGCGGAACGATGGTGCCGCCCTCGGCATGCACCGCCTCGACCACCTGCTTCCAGCCCGCCAGGGCGTCCTCGCCATAGAAACGCGGGACGTTGGGATACCCGTTGGCCGCGGGATGCCCCACCGTGGTGCCTTCGGTGACGATCAGGCCGACGCCCGCCGCCGCGCGGCGCCGGTAGTACTCCACCACGGCCTGGTTCGGCACGCCGCCCGGCGAGAAGGAACGGGTCATCGGCGCCATCACGACGCGGGTCGGAACGGTCAGCGAGCCGAGGCGAAAGGGTTGGAACAGGGACTGTGCAGCGGTCATCGAGGGCAACTCCATGCAGTTGAAATGACCGGTCGTCTAGCGAACCGGAAAAAAGAGAAAGGTCAGCGATGGCGCAGAAGCTGCTCCAGCTGACCGAGGAAACTTTCCAGCGGCGCCACCCGGCCACCGACCTTCATCCGCATCAGGGCACCTTCCCAGGCATTGCCGATGAATTCGGCCAGCGAGCGGCATTCCACCTCGGCGTCGATCTCGCCCGCCTCGCGTGCCGCTTCCAGGCAGTCCGCCAGCAGCGTGACCGAGCGTTCGAGTATCGCTTCGACCCGCAGGCCGATCGGCCGGCACAGCTCGGCCATCTCGAAGCTCAGGCTGCCGATGAAACAGTGGTACTCGGGGGTCGGCTGGCGGGCGAAGTGCGCCACCAGGTCGCGGTAGTAATCGAGGATGCGCTGCGTCGGCGGCAGCCGGGTATCGGTCAGGGCACGCTCGTAGCGCTGCAACCGCGGCCGATAGAGATGATCGAGCGCCTGCAGGGCGAAGTCTTCCTTGCTGGCGAAGTAGTGGTAGAACGAGCCCTTCGGCACGCCCGCCGCCTGCACGATCTCCAGCACGCCGGTGCCGTGATAGCCACGCCGGGTCATCACCTGCGCGCCCCTGGCGAGGATCAGTGCATGCTTGTCGGAGCGGGATCGGCTGTTCATGGCGCCGAGAATATGACCGGTCGTCTCGGATACCCAGCATCATCAGCGATGCTTATCGGCAGCCAACCGTGAGGGAGATGGAGCGGCAAGGGGAAAACGGTGCCCGGCGCGCAACCGGCCGGGCAAGAGCGGGTTCAGTCGCCGAGGGCTTTTTCGATGGCCTGGATCAGCGCCGGATCGTCCGGCGTGGTGCGCGGGGAGAAGCGCGCCAGGACTCGGCCGTCCTTGCCGACCAGAAACTTTTCGAAATTCCAGCTGATGTCGCCCGGGAAATCGGCGCCCTCGCCCGCCAGCAGGCGGTACATCGGGTGACGTTGCGGGCCGTTGACCTCGAGCTTGCCGGTCAGCGGAAAGCTGACGCCATAGGTGGCGCGGCAGAAGCCCTGGATATCTTCGTCGGAGCCAGGCTCCTGAGCGGCGAACTGGTTGCAGGGCACGCCGAGTACGCTGAAGCCGCGGTCGCCGTAGTCCTGCTGCAACTTCACCAGGCCGGCGTATTGCGGGGTCAGGCCGCATTGCGATGCGACGTTGACGACCAGGGTCACCTTTTCCTTGAAGGGCGCGAGCGGCAGCTCCCCACCTCCCAGAGCCGGCAGCTTCAACTCGTGGAACGCACTCATTTTCAACTCCTACAGAGGACAAAGGCGCTCCGGCAGCACCGGAACGCCTCCTTAACGCTAGCCGACCGGGGCCGGGCACTGTCAACCATGTCCAAGGGTCACACAGGGATCAGCGTCAGCCGACCTCAGTGATGATGACCACCTTCGCCATGGATGTGACCATGGGCAATTTCCTCTTCGCTGGCTTCGCGCACGTCGACGATCTTGACGTCGAAGTTCAGGCGCTGGCCGGCCAGCGGGTGGTTGCCGTCGACCGTCACGTCGTCGCCTTCGACGTCGCGGATGGTGACGATCTGCATGCTGCCGTCCGGACCGGAGGCGTGGAACTGCATGCCGACCTCGAGCTCGTCGACGCCTTCGAACATGGCGCGGCTCAGGGTCGCGACCAGCTCGGCGCTGTATTCCCCGTAGGCATCCTCGGGTTCGATCGCGACCTGTACGTGGTCGCCGCTCTGCTTGCCTTCCAGGGCCTTCTCGAGGCCGGCGATGATGTTGCCTGCTCCGTGCAGGTAGACCAGCGGCGCACCGCCGGAAGAGCTGTCGATTACCTCACCGGCATCGTTGGTGAGGGTATAGTCGATGGAGACAGCCTTGTTGGCGGCGATCAGCATGGGATAGGACCTTTGCTTGAGAATTGTGAATGCCAAAGTTTAACCGCGGCCCGCGAGTATTGCGAATCGAGGCCGGATGAACGGGAAAGGCCATGCCCGCGATTTCGTATCTGATTGATTTTCGTCAGGACGAAGACCTGCATTGGGTGGCAGTCTTGTCGTGCGGCCATACGCAGCACCTGCGACACCAGCCCCCCTGGCAATCGCGTGCCTGGGTGCTCGATCCCGAACAGCGTCGAGCCAGGCTCGGCAAGCCGTTCCCCTGTGGCTGGTGCGCCAAGGGCAGCGATACAACATGAAGGAGTCTCGATGTCTGCACGCAACATTCTGGTGGTCAACTGTGGCAGCTCTTCGATCAAGTTCGCGCTGGTCAACGAAGCCCATTCGCAATTTCCCCTGAGCGGGCTGGCCGAGCGGCTCGGTACCGCCGACGCGGTACTGCACTGGCAGCGCAGCAGCGGCGAAAAGGACAGCATGCTGATCCCCAACGCCGATCATCGCGCCGCCCTTTCGCAGTTGTTGCCGATGGTCAATTCGGTGGCCGGCGGCCAGCTCCACGGCATCGGCCATCGGGTCGTGCATGGCGGGGAATTCTTCACCCAGGCGACGCGGATCGACCACAAGGTGCTGTCGGCGATCTCCGCGACCGCTCCCCTGGCGCCGCTGCACAACCCGGCCAACCTGCAGGGCATCGAAGCGGCGATGAAGCTGTTCCCCAGCCTGCCGCACGTCGCGGTTTTCGACACCGCCTTCCACCAGACGCTGCCCGAGCACGCCTTCCGCTACGCCCTGCCCGACCACCTCTATCGGCAGCACGGCGTGCGGCGCTACGGCTTCCACGGCACCAGCCACCGCTTCGTCAGCCATCGCGCCGCCAGCATGGCCAACCTGGCCGTGGGCGACAGCAGCTGGCTCAGCGCGCACCTCGGTAACGGCTGTTCCACCTGCGCCATCGTCAACGGCCAGAGCCGCGACACCAGCATGGGCCTGACGCCGCTGGAAGGCGTGGCGATGGGCACCCGCAGCGGCGACGTCGACCCCAACCTGCACAGCCACCTGGCCAGAGCGCTGGGCTGGAGCCTCGAGCAGATCGACCGGATGCTGAACAACGACAGCGGCGTCAAAGGCCTGTCCGGCCTGTCCAACGACATGCGCACCCTGGAACAGGCGCGCGAACAGGGGCATGCCGGCGCGACGCTGGCGATCGAAGTGTTCTGCTACCGCGTCGCCAAGTCGCTGGCCGCCATGGCTTGCGCCCTGTCCCAGCTGGACGGCCTGATCTTCACCGGCGGAATCGGCGAGAACTCGCCCCTGATCCGGCGCAAGATCGTCGAGCACCTGCGCCTGTTCAACCTGGAGCTGGACAGCGAGGCCAATGCGCGCTGCATCCGCGGCGTGTCCGGGTTCATCCAGGCCTACGGCCGCCCACGGGTGCTGGTGGTACCGACCAACGAAGAACGGCAGATCGCCCTCGACACCCTGGGCCTGCTGGACGCCTGATTCGCGCACGCGCGGCACACCTGCGCGGTCGCCGCGCCCTGCCCGCTTCGCTCTCAAAGGAGAACCGGATGCACACCTTCTTCATCTCGCCGACCGGTTTCGGCGTCGGCCTGACCTCCATCAGCCTCGGCCTGGTTCGCGCGCTCGAACGCAACGGCCTGAAGGTCGGCTTCTTCAAGCCCATCGCCCAGCCGCATGCGGGCGACGAAGGGCCGGAACGCTCCACCGAGCTGATCGCCCGCACCCACGGCCTGACGCCACCCAAGCCGCTCGGCCTGGCCAAGGTGGAGCGCATGCTCGGCGACGGCCACGTCGACGAGCTGCTCGAGGAGATCGTCAGCCTGTTCCAGCAGGCCGCTCAGGACAAGGACGTGGTGATCGTCGAGGGCATGGTGCCGACCCGCCAGGCCAGTTATGCCGCGCGTGTCAATCAGCACCTGGCCAAGAGCCTGGATGCCGACGTGATCCTGGTCAGCGCGCCGGAAAGCGAAACCCTCGGCGAGCTCTACGGGCGCATCGAGATCCAGGCCCAGCAGTTCGGCGGGCCGAAGGACCCGAAGGTGCTCGGCGTGATTCTCAACAAGGTGCGCCACGAAGCGGGGATGGACGACTTCGTCCAGCGCCTCAAGCGCCACGCGCCGATGCTCGACAGCGGTTACTTCCGGCTGATCGGCTGCATCCCCTGGGCGGACGAGCTCAACGCGCCGCGCACCCGCGACATCGCCGACCTGCTCGGCGCCCGGGTGCTCAATGCCGGCGAATACGAGCAGCGCCGCGTCGGCAAGATCGTGCTGTGCGCCCGCGCCGTGCCCAACACCGTGCAACTGCTCAAGCCCGACGTGCTGGTCGTCACGCCAGGCGATCGCGACGACATCATCCTCGCCTCGAGCCTGGCGGCCATGAACGGCGTGCCGCTGGCCGGGCTGCTGCTGTGCAGCGACTTCACGCCCGATCCGCGGATCATGGAACTCTGCAAGGGCGCGCTGCAGAGCGGCCTGCCGGTGCTGACGGTCTCGACCGGCTCTTACGACACCGCGACCAACCTCAACCGGTTGAACAAGGAAATCCCGATCGACGACCGCGAGCGCGCCGAGAAGGTGACCGAGTTCGTCGCCAGCCATATCGAGCACGACTGGCTCAAGCAGCGTTGCGGCAGCCCCCGCGAGCTGCGCCTTTCGCCGCCGGCGTTCCGCTACCAGCTGGTCAAGCGCGCCCAGGCGGCGAACAAGCGCATCGTGCTGCCCGAAGGCAGCGA
>NZ_QLAE01000013.1 GCF_005876855.1 Stutzerimonas nosocomialis
CAGAGACAGAGCGCCAAAAGGATGAGCAGCCAGGCACGTGAGGCAAGGGGAAAGGCGCGGGACACGAAAACTCTCGATGGGGCTGGTGGGTTTTTCGGCCGGCAGTATAAGGGGCGCGCGCCGCGGCGACAGTGATCGGGCCCCTGTATGCCGCGTGAAGAAGAACACCGCGCCGGCGTCAGCCTCGCACAGCGGCTGGCCGGCAACCGCCACAGGCTTCCGGTCAGCGGTGACGCTTGGTACGCCTCAACAGCGGCCAGCTCCCCAGCACGGCGGGAATGCCCAGCCCGAGCCAGGCCGGCGCGTCCCACGCGCCGTCGCCGAGCAGGGCGGCGAACAGGCCGAACGCGCTCAGCAGGGCGATCAGCGTGGGCAACAGGAAGGTCGAACGGCGCCAGCTCATTGCAGCACCGCGCGGCCGACGGCGGCGTTGCGCCGGCGAGCCCACCAGAGGTAGAGACCGCTGACCAGCACGACGATGGTCAGCACGTCGAGCACCGCCCACAGGATCTGCATCGGCCGCCCGCCGTAGTCGCCGAAATGCAGCGGCGAGGACAGCGCCAGTGCGTCCATGTACCAGGGGCGCTCGCCGACGGCGGTGACCTCGAGGGTCTGGGCGTCGATCAGCACCGGCATCGACAGGTGCGAGATCAGGTGCGTGTTGCCTTTCATGAATACCGCATAGTGGTGCTCGCTGGAGAAGCGGGTCCCGGGGAAGGCGATGAAATCCGTCTCCATGCCGGGCACCGCCTCGCTGGCGATCTGCAACAGCCTGTCCTGGGATGCGAGGTGCTCCGGCGGGGGCAGATCGCGGTAGGGCGCGACCATTTCCATCAGCGACTCGTTGCGCCAGGCCGCGATCAGCAGGTCGGCGGTGGCGCTGATCACGCCGGTCACGCCCACCACGCAGGCCCAGCTGAGCGTGACGATGCCGATCAGGTTGTGCAGGTCGAGCCAGCGGGTGCGGGTGGATTTCTCGTGACGTACCTGGGCGAAATCCAGCCGCCGCATGAAGGGTGCATAGAGCACCACCCCCGAGACGATCGCGACGACGAAGAGAATGCCCATGAAGGCCAGCAGCAGCTTGCCGGGCAGCCCGGCGAACATGTCCACGTGCATGCGCAGGAAGAACATCAGCAGCCCGCCGTTGGCGGCCGGCATCGCCACGGCTTCCCCGGTGCGGGCGTCGAGCATGAAGGTGTGCGACGAGTTCGGCTCGGTCGCGGCGGTCGCCGCCATGATCGCGACGACACCGTTCGGGTCGTCCTCGTCCCAGCCCATGTACTGCATGACCTCGCCCGGGCGCTGCCGCTCGGCGGCCTGGACCAGCTGCTGCAGGCTCAGGTGCGGCGTGCCTGCCGGCATCTCGCGAAGCTGCGGTGCCTCGCCGAGCAGGTGCTCGAGCTCATGGTGGAAGATCAGCGGCAGGCCGGTCACGGCCAGCAACAGCATGAACAGGGTGCAGATCAGGCTGGTCCAGGTGTGGACGAATGACCAGCGGCGGATGGTGGTGCTTTTCATGACTATCCAAAATAAAGGGCCGCTCGTCTTGAGCGGCCCTGGGTGTCGGCTCGGTGCGGGGATCAGAAGTCGATCGTTGCGCTCACGGAGAGGGTGCGTGGCGCGCCGAGGACGAGGTAGTTGGAGCCCGGATAGCCTCCCGTGGAGGCCCAGTAATCGCGGCCGGTGGCATTATCCAGGCGTGCGCGCAGGGTGACGTCACGATCTTCGATGGTCATCCGGTAGCGTGCGCCGAGGTCCAGTCGGGTCCAGGACGGGATTTCCAGGTCATTGGCAGTATTCACGTACTGGCTGCTGGTATAGACGACCCGGCTGGTCAAGGTCAGTCCCGGTAATCCTGGTACGTCCCATTCGCCGCCGATATTGGCCTGGGTGCGCGGTACGCCTATGGCGTGGTTGCCTTCATCAAGGCCGTCCTGCGTTTTGGTCAGTTCGCTGTCGAGCAATGTCAGGCCACCCAGGACGCGCACGCCGTAAACGGGCTCGCCAAACATGCTCAGCTCGATACCTCGATTGCGCTGCTCGCCGCCTTCGCGGAAGACGCGGTCGGAGAGAACACCGAACGGCCTCTCGGTGTTGAAGACCGCGAGGCTGCCGCCCAGGATTCCGCCGTCGTACTTGAGGCCGACTTCGGTCTGCTTGGCGACATGCGGTTCCAGTGACTGACCGGCGTTCTCCACAGGCACGATCGTTCCATCGGGAAGCGTGGTGGTGCCAGGCGCAGTGTCGCCTCTGGCCAGGCCCTCGATGTAGTTCGCATAGGCCGAAAGCTCGTCGGTCAGCTTGTAGACCACGCCCGCGACCGGGGTGGTTTCATAGCGGTTGTCTTTCGAGGTGCGATTGCCGGTGTCGTTATTGTAGTTCCTGGTTTCGATGCCCTGACGGCGGGCTCCGAGGGTCACCAGCAGGCGGTCATCGAGGAAACCGAGGGTGTCGGCGATGGCCAGGCTCTGGGTCTGAATTCGCTGAGAACGCTTGGGATCGGACATGGAGCCACCGCTGAAGGTGATCGGCGCAAGGGCTGCGTCGAACGGGTCGTACAGATCCCCGGCGAAGTTCCCCGACATGGCCCAGGCGTTGCGTTCTTCCGAATGGAACGTGGCGGCCGACACGACCCATTGATGGCTGACCGTGCCCGTCAGAGCCATACCGCGCAGCCCGATTTCCCCCGTCGACACCTTGTCCTCCCGGCTGTTGTCGAAGCGCGAGAACGTGGTGGCGCCTGGGCCGGCATAGCTTGGGCCTGCCAGTCGATTCCTTTCCTCTCCATCGCGTACGCCGGCGGCCAGCCAGCCCGTCATCGAGTTGGAGAAATCGTACTCGGCGCGGAAGGTGCCGAATGTCTGCTTCTCCTTCGAATAAGTCCAGGGTTGGGCGAAGTTGTCCTTGGCATCCGGTGCGCTGGGGACGACGCCTACGGGCGTCACGCTCGGGCGAGGGGTATCGAGGAAGTGGTATTGGTGACCGATGTCGGCGGACAGGCGGAAATTGTCACCCTGGTAGTCCAGACCGAGGGCGAACATATCGAGCGTGCGGCTTTCATCGTCGACCGTGGTGTCGCCGTCATGCTTGGCTGCATTCAGACGCACGCCGAAGCGATCGTCCTCGCCGAAGCGGCGGCCTATGTCGGCCGCCGCGACGCCTTGACCTCCATTTTCCGCGCCCAGGGTCAGGCGGGTCAGCGGTTCGTTGGGCGCTCGCTTGGGCAGCAGGTTGATCATGCCGCCCATGCCGGTGCTACCAGGCGCTGCGCCGTTGAGGAAGGCGCTGGCGCCACGGAAGACTTCCGCCCGCTCGATGAATTCGGCGGCCACGTACTGGCGTGGCAGCAGGCCATACAGGCCGTTGTAGGAAATATCGTCCGAGAAGAGCGGGAAACCGCGGACGACATACAGCTCCTGCATGTTGCCGAAGCCGCGCGCCACACGAACCGACGGATCGTTCTGCATGATGTCCGACACGCTGCGCGCCTGCTGATCCTGGATCAGCTGCGAGGTATAGGCCGTCGAGGTGAACGGCGTATCCATGTAGTCCTGGTTGCCGAGAATCCCCACCCGACCGCCGCGTGCGACCTGCTCGCCCGCGTAGGGCTGGGTCAGACCGCCTGCCGAGGCGTCGGCGGCGACCACGGTGGTGTCGGACAACTCGACTGGCTCGCTCGACGCTGGCGCATTGGCAGGTGCCTGCTGCGCCATGGCCGGAGCGGCGGCAAGGCTGATGGCCAGGCAGAGAGGCAGAAGGGCGAAACCGTGACCCGAAAGACGCGACGGATGGATGCTGGGCATTGGGAGGCCTGTGGCGTGGTCCAGTGATGGAAAGCGCTGCCGATCGGCGTCGAGCGGCAGGGTGTAAGGCCGCAACTATAGGCATGGTGATAACGATTCGCAACATTGTTTCGATCTGGCTCCGCCGTGTCGCCGAGGGCTTTGTACCGGCCGTTCCAGACGGTGGCGCTTCGGAGCGAATGGGCTGGCAGTAACGCTGCCTCAGCCTATGCGAGCCTTCTGCCGGCGGCGCCAGCCGGCGAGGCTTTCAGCCAGCGCCGCCGGGCTATCCAACCCCTGCCGCCGCGCGCGGCTGAACAGGATCAGGGCCAGCTCGGCGGTCACCAGGGCGTCGGCGCTGGCGTGGTGGCGCTGCTGGACCTGCAGGTCGAAGCGCTTCGCCCAGTCGTCCAGACCGCCGTTGCGGGGGCGATCGTCCGGGCAGAGCATCGGGGCCAGCTCGGCCACGTCGAGGAAGGGATGGCGCAGCCGGTAACCCAGCGTCTGTTTCAGCGCGCGGGCAAGCATCTGCCGGTCGAAGCCGGCGTGAAAGGCGAGCAGGGGGCTGGTGCCGACGAAGGCCATGAAGTCCAGCAGCGCATCGGCCGGCTCGCTGCCCAGGGCCAGGGCGCTCGGGGCGATACCGTGGATGAGCACGCTTTCGCTGACCTTGTGGCCGGGGCGATAGAGGGTCCGCTCGAACTGCTCGCCCAGGTCGATGCCGCCGTCCTCGATGACCACCGCGCCGATCGACAGCACCTGGTCGCGCTTGACGTTCAGGCCGCTGGTTTCCAGATCGAGCACCACCAGGCGCTGCTGGCGCAGCGGGCGTTCGTCCAGCGGGTCGGGCTCCGGCAGCTCCGCCAGCCGGCGTTGCTGCTCGGCATCCAGCGCCTTCTGCTGCGGCTTGTTGAACCAGGGAAAATTCATAGCTGATAACGCAGGGCGAGGCTGCTCTGCAGGCGCTGGGCCTGGCGGAAGGATTCGCGCAGGATGCGCCGATCCAGGTGGTTGAGGTTGTCCGGGTCCAGGCGGTTGGAGTAGGGCTGGCCCAGCCGCGCCTGGTTCTGGTGTTCCTGCATCCGGGTCTGCTGGATGAAGTGGTAGGCCTCCTCATAGGCGGCGCCGTCCTTGGCGTCGATCACCTTGGCGTCGACCAGCAGGCGCAGGCGCTCGAGGGTATTGGTCGCGCCGATCCCGTGGCTCAGGGCGAGCAGCCGCGCGCCGTCGACGAAGGGCGTCAGGCCCTGCACCTTCAGGTCCAGGGTGTCCTTTTCGGCCCCCTTGCGCGCCACCACGAAGTCGCGGAAGCGGCCCACCGGCGGGCGGTGGCGCAGCGCGGTTTCGGCCAGCATGCGCTGGAATAGGCTGTTGCTCTGGATTTCCTCGAGCAGGGCGTGGCGAAGCTGCTCGCAGCCGTCGGGCGGGCCCCACACGGAGCGCAGGTCGAAGTAGATGGTGCAGCCGAGCAGGTTTTCCGGCGTCGACTCGCGCACGAAGGTCCTGAAGCGCTTGCCCCATTCCAGCCGGGACAGGCACAGCTGCGGATTGCCCGCCATGATGTTGCCCTTGCACAGGGTGAAGCCGCAGGTGGCCAGGTCGTGGTTGATGCGTTCGGCCAGGGGCAGCAGCCGACCGCGGATGCTGGCCGCTTCGGCGGCATCCTCGGCCTCGAACAGGATGCCGTTGTCCTGGTCGGTGTGCAGTGTCTGCTCGCGCCGCCCTTCACTGCCGAAGCAGAGCCAGGTGAAGGGCACGCCGGGGTCGCCCAGCTCCTCGATCGCCAGCTCGATCACGCGGCAGACGGTGTGGTCGTTGAGCAGGGTGATGATGTGGGTGATCTGGGTCGACGAGGCGCCGTGTGCCAGCATGTTGTCTACCAGCTGGCGAATGTCGCTGCGCATGGCCGCCAGCGTCTGCACCCGCGACGCATTGCGGATGGTCCGCGCCATGTGCACGAGGTCCACGCGCTGCAGGGAGAACAGGTCCCGCTCGGAGACCACCCCTCGCAGCTTGCCGTCGCTGACCACGCAGACGTGGGCGATATGGCGCTCGGTCATGGCGATCGCCGCGTCGAAGGCCGTGGCGTCCGGCGGCAGGTGGAAGGGCTCCTGTGTCATCAGCTCCTCGATGGCCTGGCCGAGGTCACAGGCGCCATCGGCAATGACCCGGCGCAGGTCGCGCAGGGTGAAGATGCCCAGCGGCCGGCGCTCGTCGTCGACGATGACGATGCTGCCGACATGCTGCTCGTGCATGGTCCGCACCGCTTCGTTGAGCGGCGTCGAAGGCGGACAGGACACCGGCTTCTGCAGGGCCAGGCTGCCGAGGCGGGTGTCGAGCGAATACTGCGCGCCGAGGCTTTCCACCGCGCGCAGCTGCACCTGCTGGTTGACCTGCTCGAGCAGGCTGCTGACGCCGCGCAGGGCGAAATCGCGCAGCGGCCCGGAGAGGGCGAAGAGCTTGATGAACGCAGGCTTGTTGAGCAGCAGGCAGAAGGTGTCGTCGGCGGCCAGGTGTTCGGTACGGGTCGCGCGCTCGCCGATCAGCGCGGCCATCGGAAAGCATTCGCCCGCGGTGATCTCGAAGGTGGTCTCCGTCCCGCGCCTTGCCGAATGCGGCCGCTCGCCATGCACGCGCCCCTGCTTGACGATATAGAAGTGCTCGACCGGGCCGTCGTCGGGTTTGATGATCGACTCCCCGGCGCTGTAGAAGCGCAGCTGGCAATTCTCCACCAGAAACGCCAGGTGGGCGCTTTCCATCTGGTTGAACGGCGGGTATCGACGCAGGAATTCCATGGTGCCGTGGATGTTCTGCAGCACTGCAGTTTTCCCCGCCTCGGCGAAGGCATCGGCTTTGCTCATGGCTGGCTGTTCCGTTTTTTGTTCTTGATCTTGGCGAGGGCCTCGCAGGCCGCCCATTGGACGTAAGTCTAGTGAAGACCGCGAACGATGCGGATCGGTCGCTGCCAGCGGTTCTTTTCCCCTGCGGAACGAGAAACGCCCCCTTGCGGAGGCGTTCTATGCTCGTGGCGGCGTATTACGTGCGCTGCCGGACCTTGAACTCGCGGCGGCGGCGGTGCAGGACCGGCTCGGTGTAGCCGTTGGGTTGGCGGGCACCTTCGAGTACCAGTTCGACCGCGGCCTGGAAGGCGACGCTGTCGTCGAAATTCGGCGCCATCGGGCGATACAGCGGATCGCCCGCGTTCTGCCGGTCGACCACGGCGGCCATCCGCTCGAGGCTTTCGCGCACCTGAGCCTCGGTCACCACGCCGTGGCGCAGCCAGTTGGCCATGTGCTGGCTGGAGATGCGCAGGGTGGCGCGGTCTTCCATCAGGCCGACGTCGTTGATGTCCGGCACCTTGGAGCAGCCGATGCCCTGTTCGACCCAGCGCACCACGTAGCCGAGGATGCCCTGTGCGTTGTTGTCCAGTTCGTTCTGGATCTCCTGCGCGCTCCAGTGCAAATCGGTGGCCAGCGGCAGCGTGAGGATGTCGTCCAGCGAGGCCTTGGCGCGCGTGGCGAGTTCGGCCTGGCGGGCGAAGACGTCGACCTGGTGGTAGTGCAGGGCGTGCAGCGTCGCGGCGGTGGGCGAGGGTACCCAGGCGGTGTTGGCGCCGCTCATGGGGTGGCCGATCTTCTGCTCGAGCATCGCGGCCATCAGGTCGGGCATGGCCCACATGCCCTTGCCGATCTGGGCGCGGCCCTGCAGCCCACAGGCGAGGCCGACGTCGACGTTGTTGTTCTCGTAGGCGGCTATCCATTTCTCGCCCTTCATCGCCGCCTTGCGCACCATCGGGCCGGCCTCCATCGAGGTGTGGATTTCGTCGCCGGTGCGGTCGAGGAAGCCGGTGTTGATGAACACGACGCGATCGCGCGCCTGGGCGATACAGGCCTTGAGGTTGACCGTGGTGCGGCGTTCCTCGTCCATGATGCCGATCTTCAGCGTATTGCGCGCCATGCCCAGGACGTCTTCCACGCGACCGAACAGCTCGGTGGCGAAGGCGACCTCTTCGGGGCCGTGCATCTTCGGCTTGACGATGTAGACCGAACCGGTACGCGAGTTGGTGCGGCTGGTGTTGCCCTTGAGGTTGTGCAACGCGATCAGGCTGGTGAAGAGCCCGTCGAGGATGCCTTCCGGCGCTTCGTTACCATCCTGGTCGAGAATCGCGTCGTTGGTCATCAGGTGGCCGACGTTGCGGATGAACAGCAGCGAGCGGCCGTGCAGGGTGAGTTCGCTGCCGTCGGGGCGGGTGTAGACGCGGTCGGGGTTCATGGTGCGGGTGAACCGGCTGCCGCCCTTGCTCACCGATTCGGCCAGGTCGCCCTTCATCAGGCCCAGCCAGTTGCGGTAGACCAGCGTCTTGTCGTCGGCATCGACGGCGGCGATGGAGTCTTCGCAGTCCATGATGGTGGTCAGCGCGGACTCCATGAGGATGTCCTTCACGCCGGCCGCATCGGTCTGCCCGATCGGGCTGTCGGAATCGATCTGGATCTCGAAGTGCAGGCCGTTGTGCGTGAGCAGGATCGCCTGCGGCGCGGTGTGATCGCCCTGGTAGCCGGACAATTGGGTCCGATCCCGGAGTGAGGTGGCACCGGCCGGCAGGTCGACCACCAGCCGGTCGCCCTCGATGCGATAGCCGCGGGCGTCGGCATGGGAGCCGCTTTCCAGTGGTGCGGCCTGGTCCAGGAAGTTGCGCGCGAAGGCGATGACCCGGGCACCGCGGACATCGTTGTAGCCCGGCCCCTTGCTCGCGCCGCCCTCTTCGGAGATGGCGTCGGTGCCGTACAGCGCGTCGTACAGCGAGCCCCAGCGGGCGTTGGCGGCGTTCAAGGCGAAGCGCGCGTTCATGATCGGCACCACCAGCTGCGGGCCGGCCATGCGCGCGATCTCCTCGTCCACGTTCAGGGTGCCGGCCTGGAAGTCCTCAGGCTGCGGCAGCAGGTAGCCGATGTCCTCCAGGAAGGCCTTGTAGGCCACCGGATCGTGCGCCTGGCCGGTGCGTGCCTGGTGCCAGGCGTCGATCTGCGCCTGCAGCGCGTCGCGTTTGGCCAGCAGCGCGCGGTTCTTCGGGGCGAGGTCGTGAATGACCGCCGCGGCGCCCTGCCAGAAGGCCTGCTGCTCGATGCCGGTGCCGGGGATCGCTTCGTCGTTGACGAAGTCGTAAAGAACCCTGGCGACCTGCAGCCCACCGATTTGAACGCGCTCAGTCATTGCTTGCCTCACTCTTGTTCAGCCTGGAATGTGTACGCCGACGGCCCCCGAACGTCGCACATACGACGTCGAGCCGGGCGTGCTATCAGCGCCCGGCGGGCAATCAGCGGGTTTTTGTAGTGCTCGGCGGCGAATACTACATGAACGTCCGGGCAAATAGCATGACGCCGGCGCGGGTGCTTTAATCAGGGCATCCGGCGGGCGCACCTGCGCCGTCACAACCGTATCGACCACCTGCGAGGAGCCTTCATGAATCACTTGGTACTGACCATCATTGCCGAGGACCAGCCCGGGCTGGTCGGGCGCATCGCCGACTGCATCGCCGGACAGGGCGGCAACTGGCTGGAAAGCCGCATGTCGCGAATGGCCGGGCAGTTCGCCGGTATCCTGCGGGTGGCGGTGCCGGGCGATGATCCCGCGCCGCTGGTCGCGGCCCTCGAGGGGCTCAGCGGTCAGGGCATCCGCGTGCTGCTGGCGCCCAGCGGCAACGAGCCGCAGAGCGGCTGGCAGGCGATCGGGCTGCGGCTGGTGGGCAATGACCGCCCGGGCATCGTGCGCGACATCAGCCGCGTGCTGGCCGAGCAGGGCGTCAACGTCGAAAGCCTGGACACCGACGTGTTGCCGGCGCCGATGAGCAGCGAGCTGCTGTTCCATGCCGAGGCGCGGCTGGCGGTGCCGCCGCAGCTGTCGCTGGAACAGCTGCAGGCGCGCCTGGAAACGCTCGCCGACGACCTGATGGTCGAGCTGGAGCTGCAGCCGACCGAGTGATCAGGCGCGCCGCCGGCGCAGCAGGCGCCAGGTGTCGAAGCTGTACACCAGCAAGCCGGCCCAGATGAAGGCGAAGGCGAGCAGTTTGTCGGCGGGGAAGGGCTCATGGAACACCTGCACCGCCAGGATCAGGATCAGGGTCGGTGCGATGTACTGCAGGAACCCGAGGGTGGAATAGGGCAGATGCCGTGCGGCGGCGTTGAAGCACAGCAGCGGGATCAGCGTCACCGGCCCGGCGGCGACCAGCCAGAGCGCCTCCACCCGCTGCCATTGCGCGGGCTCGGCGTATTCGGGGTGGCCCGAGAACGCCAGCCAGGCCAGCGCCACGGGCAGCAGCAGCCACGTCTCCACCACCAGGCCCGGCAGCGCGGCCACCGGCGCCTGCTTGCGCAGCAAGCCGTAGACGCTGAAGGTCAGGGCCAGCGCCATCGACACCCAGGGTAGCTGGCCGAGGGTGAACACCTGCTGCGCCACGCCCAGCGCGGCGAGGGCGACCGCCAGCCACTGCAGCGGGCGCAGCCGCTCGCGCAGCAGCACCAGGCCCAGCAGCACGTTGACCAGCGGATTGATGTAGTAGCCGAGGCTGGCCTCGACCATATGGTCGTTGTTCACCGCCCAGACGTAGATCAGCCAGTTGCTGGCGATCAGCAGGCCGCTCACCGCCAGCACGGCGATGCGCCTGGGATGCGCGAGCAGTTCCCGCCACCAGCCGGGATGTTTCCAGATCCACAGCGCCAGCGCGCCGAACAGCGCCGACCAGATCGCCCGCTGGGTGACGATGAGCATCGGATCGAAAACGGTGAGCAGTTTGAAGTAGAGCGGGAACAGGCCCCAGATCAGGTAGGCGGCAAGGCCCAGGAGGTAGCCCTTGCGCAGGTCGGCGGTTGCCATGGGGGATGTTCGCAGGCAGTTGGAAACCGGCTATTGTGCGCCGGAATCCAACTGCTGTCTGCGCTGCGTAGTGCCTGTGAACCTCAGGCCGGCGCGCCGGCGAGTTGCGGCGGCAGGCAGACGCCGGTGCCGCCCAGGCCGCAATAGCCGTTGGGGTTTTTCGCCAGGTATTGCTGGTGGTAGGCCTCGGCGTAGTAGAACGTCGGCGCGTCGGCGATCTCCGTGGTGATCCCGCCGTGGCCGGCACGCGCGAGCTCGGCCTGGAAGGCCTCGCGGCTGGCTTCTGCCGCCGCCTTTTGCTCGTCGTCGAAGCAGTAGATCGCCGAGCGGTACTGGGTGCCCAGGTCGTTGCCCTGGCGCATGCCCTGGGTCGGGTTGTGGGCTTCCCAGAACAGTTTGAGCAGCGCTTCGTAGCTGGTCTGCGCCGGATCGAACACCACCAGCACCACCTCGGTGTGCCCGGTCAGACCGGAGCAGACTTCCTCGTAGGTCGGGTTGGGCGTCAGGCCGCCGGCATAACCGGCCGCGGTGGTCCAGACGCCGGGCTGTTGCCAGAACAGGCGCTCCACGCCCCAGAAACAGCCCATGCCGAAGACGGCCTGCTGCAGTCCGGCGGGGAAGGGCGCTTGCAGGGCATTGCCATTGACGTAGTGGGTTTCGGGCACCGGCATGGGCGTCGAGCGGCCAGGAAGGGCCTGCTCGGCGCTCGGCAGCGCTTGTTTATCAACCAGGATTTGCGATCGCAGGACCATGGACGACCTCGATTGTCGGCAGGGGAAAGCCCCTACGCTACAAGAGTGCGCGCGTGGATAGAAGCGTCAAGGCGTGCCGCAGGTCAGGCGCGTAGCCGGTAATGGCGCAGCCGCTCGACCAGGTCGCGGCCCGAAATCGCCTTGTCGAACAGGAAACCCTGGCCGATATCGCAGCGGTGGCGCCGCAGGAAGGCCAGCTGCGAGGCCGTCTCGATGCCCTCGGCGACCACCTTGAGCTTGAGGTTGTGGGCCATGGCGATCACCGCGGAGGTGATTTCCATGTCGTCCTGGCTGTCGGGGATGTCCTTGATGAAGCTGCGATCGATCTTGATCACGTCGATGGGAAATTTCTTCAGGTAGCTCAGCGACGAGTAGCCGGTGCCGAAGTCGTCCATCGCCAGGGTCAGCCCCAGCGCCTTGAGGCCGAGCAACTGCTGGCGGGTGTCCTCGGTGGCGTCGAGCAGCAGGCTTTCGGTCAGTTCGAGTTCGAGCAGCGCCGGGGCGATCTGCTCCTCGGCCAGGATCGCGGCGATCGAGGTCAGCAGCTCCGGGTCGGAGAACTGCTTGGGCGAGACGTTGATGGCCACCGGCAGGTTGCCCAGGCCCAGGGCCGACAGCTGCAGGCTCATCCGGCAGGCCTGGCGGACGACCCATTTGCCGATCGGGATGATCAGCCCGGTTTCCTCGGCCACGCTGATGAACTGGTCCGGCTGGATCATGCCCTTTTCCGGGTGACGCCAGCGCAGCAAGGCTTCCATGCCCTGCAGCCTGCCGGTGCGCAGGCTCAGCTTGGGCTGATAGAAGACTTCCAGCTCGTTCTGGGTCAGCGCGCGGCGCAGGTTGTTCTCCACGAACAGTTTGTAATTGGCTTCGGCGTTGAGGGTCTCGGTGAACACCTGCACCTGGTGCTTGCCGTTGGCCTTGGCCTTGTGCAGGGCGAGGCCGGCATGCTTCATCAGGGTTTGCGGGTCCCGCCCGTGGAGCGGGGCGCAGGCCAGGCCTACCGAGCCGCTCACGCTGATCAGCTGGCCGTCGACGAACAGCGGCTTGTCGAGCGTGCGCAGGACGTCGGCGGCCAGGCGCTGCCCGCCCTCCACGTCCATGTCGTCGAGAAGGATCGCGAACTCGTTGCTGGCGAAGCGTGCCAGTACGGTGTCGCGGCTCATGCTGTTACGCAGTCGGCGGGCGAGGCTGGTCAGCAGTTTGTCGCCGGTCTGGTGGCCGAGGGTGTCGTTGATCCGCTTGAAGTTGTCGATGTCGACCAGCATCAGCGACAACCGCGGCGGGGGCTCGCTGACGAAACGTTCTTCCAGGCTGCGGATGAAGTAGGGGCGGTTGCCGAGGCTGGTGAGGTTGTCGGTATAGGCCAGGCGTTCGATGTGCTGCTGGGCGAGCTTGCCCTGGGTGACGTCTTCGTAGATGCCGATGTAGTGGGTGAGCTCGCCGTTCTCGCCGAATACCTTGGAGATCGACAGCTGGCCCCAGTAGGGCTCCATGTTCTTGCGCCGGCTGCGGAATTCCCCCTGCCAGCTGTTGTTGCTCGCCAGCACCGATTTGGCGTCGAACAGCAGTTCGCTCAGGTTCTCGAACGCCGGGATGTCGGACAGGTGGCGGCCCTGGACTTCCTCGAGGCCGTACTGGGTGATGGCGGTGAAGCTCGGGTTGGCATATTCCACCAGGCCGTCGCGGTCGACCAGGATGAAGGCGCTGGCGCTCTGCTCCACGGCCCGCTTGAACAGGTGCAGCGCGTGGGTGGCGCTCAGGCGCTGCTGGTTGGCGAGCACCTGCGCGTACTGGTCCGCCAGCTCGCCGGCAAAGGCGATCTCGTCGCTCTGCCAGGTTCGCGCCGTGCCAAACTGCTCGAGGCAGAGCATGCCCACCAGTTCGCCGCCGATACGGATGGCCGCATCCAGCCGGGACACCACCTCCGTGGCCAGGTGCTGGCCGGTCAGCTCGCGGATGCGCACGTCGTGGCGGGCATCGCCGGCATCGATCGCGCGGTCGCTGTGCAGGGCTTCGAGGTAACGGGGGCACAGCCGGGTGTCGATGGCCGGCGGCAGCGCCTGGCCATCGTCTTCACCGCAATAGCGGGCGACCGGCGCCAGCTGGTCGTCCTTGAGCAGCCAGATGCTGGCCGACGACAGGTTGTACACCTCGCAGGCCGCCTGGCTGATGAGCTGGGCGGCCTCCAGGGACGGGTTGCCGGAGCTGTAGCGGTGGCGCGCCAGCTGGGCGATCAGCGCATGCTGGGCATGCGACCTGACCAGGTGCTGCAGGTGTTCCTGCTGGGCATGCTGATACAGCCCCAGCGAGGCGCGCAGGCGGGCGTTCTGGGCCTGCAGTTCATGGTCGCAAGCGTCTTGCGCCGGGTCGGTGGCCAGCAGGTAGCCGCGTAGCAGCGGCCGTCCATGTTGCTGATAGGGCTCGCCGATCTCCAGCATGTTCAGTACGCCGCAGGGCGTGTGCAGGCGGTAGCTCACCTGGTAGTAGGGCTCGTCGGCCAGCTGTTTCTGGATATCGTCGTGGCGCTGGTGCCGGACCTCCGGCTCCATCAGGCTGGCGTAAGGCGAGCCGATCAGCGAGCAGAGTTCGGCCGCCGCCAGGCCGAATCGGCGTTCGCACATCGGGTCGAGAAAAAGCAGCGCCCAGCTGGGCTCGTTCAGGCGTTCGAAGCGCAGCATTCCCAGCCTGGACGGCACTGGCAACTGCGTCACAACCTCGGTCGCCGTACGGCTGGCGGCATCGGTATGTATTATCATCGAACGGATCGCTTCCAGTAGGCTGACCGCATCGGGCTGATGGCCCAATAATATTAAACCTTAGCAAGGGTGCATCATGCGAAGAGGACTGACAAGCCAGCTCTCCAAGTTACTGCTCATCCCGCTTTTCTGCGTGTGCGTTCCTACTGTTTCGGCGCAGAACCAGGGCTCTTTAGGGTCCGACGAGCCGGCTCGCTACCTGGCTCAGATCAAGGGGCTGTACCTCACCGAGAACGAGCGTGATGCCCTGCTCGCACACAGCAACGATCTGCTCAACACCTACGCGCTGCGGGCCGCCTACCAGGTCGGTCAGCCCGACCCCCACGACCTGAACTACCAGCTGAGCGTCGGCGGGCCGGGGGAGCTTCGGATTCGC
The DNA here is from genome assembly GCF_005876855.1 of Stutzerimonas nosocomialis. Classification (GTDB taxonomy): domain Bacteria; phylum Pseudomonadota; class Gammaproteobacteria; order Pseudomonadales; family Pseudomonadaceae; genus Stutzerimonas; species Stutzerimonas nosocomialis. The sequence continues at coordinate 14,543 of NZ_QLAE01000013.1, forward strand.
GAGGAAATCCGCCACCAGAACGGAACGGTGGCGGTCAACAACCGTACGCTGTCGGTCTACGGCGTCGATCCTTATCTTCACTATCAGTGCCCCGCGCAGGGGCTGGTCTGCGTGGTCGGCAGCCCCGCCGATGGCAGTCCGATGCTGACGCTGCTGCGCGACCCCAAGGGCGCCGAGGAACTGGCCAAGGCGCTGTCGTTCCTGATCCGCAACCTGCAGAAGGGCTGAGCCCCGCGCTGCGCCGTCAGGCGTGGCGATGCTTTTCGACCTGCTCCGTCGCGCAAAAAAAAAGCCCCGCCAATTGGCGGGGCAAGTGACGCTGATTCAACTCACAGCAGCATCGTGCGGATGTCCGCCAGCAGCTCGCCCAGGCGTTTGGTGAAGCGCGCCGCGGCGGCGCCGTTGATCACCCGGTGATCGTAGGACAGCGACAGCGGCAGCATCAGCTTGGGCTGGAAGGCCTTGCCGTCCCATACGGGCTGCATGGTCGCCTTGCTGACGCCGAGGATCGCCACTTCCGGCGCATTGACGATCGGCGTGAAGCCGGTGCCACCGATGTGCCCGAGGCTGGAGATGGTGAAGCAGGCGCCCTGCATGGCATCCGGCGAAAGCTTCTTGGTGCGGGCCTTCTCGGCCAGCTCCGCGGCTTCGGCGGCCAGCTGCAGCAGGCTCTTCTGGTCGACGTTCCTGATCACCGGTACCAGCAGGCCATCGGGGGTGTCGACCGCAAAGCCCAGGTGCACGTATTTCTTGCGGATCAGTGCCTTGCCGCTCGGGGCCAGCGAACTGTTGAAGTCCGGCAGTTCCTTGAGCAGATGCGCGCAGGCCTTGAGCAGCAGCGGCAGGACGGTCAGCTTGACGCCGGCCTTTTCCGCCACGGCCTTCTGGGCGACGCGGAAGGCTTCGAGCTCGGTGATGTCGGCCTGGTCGAACTGGGTCACGTGGGGCACGTTCAGCCAGCTGCGATGCAGGTTGGCCGCGCCCACCTGCATCAGGCGGGTCATGGCGACTTCTTCGACTTCGCCGAACTTGCTGAAGTCCACGGTCGGGATCGGCGGGATGCCCGCGCCGCCACTGGCGCCCGCGGCGGCTGCCGGTGCGCTCTTGGCCTGCTGCATCATGGCCTTGACGTAGCTCTGTACGTCTTCCTTGAGAATCCGGCCTTTCGGACCGCTGCCGTTGACCTGGCTCAGCTCGACGCCGAACTCGCGGGCCAGCATGCGAACCGCCGGGCCTGCGTGGATTTTCTTGCCGTCTGCGCTCGGCGTCGCGGCCGGGGCTGGCGCTGCCGATGCCTTGGCTTCCGGCACGCCCTGCTTGTTCGGTGCGACCGACTGCTGGGGTGCTGCGGCCGGAGCCTTGTCGTCTGCCTTGGCCGCGGCCTTGGCAGGCGCTGCGGCGCCGGCGACTTTCAGGGTCAGGATCAGGTCGCCGGTCTTGGCTTCGTCACCCACCTTGATCGACACGCTTTCGACGGTGCCGGCCTTGGGTGCCGGAATCTCCATGCTGGCCTTGTCGGACTCGAGGGTGATCAGCGACTGGTCGGCTTCGACCTTGTCGCCTGCCTTGACCATGACCTCGATGACATTGGCGGTGCCGCTGGAGCCGATGTCCGGAATCCGGATGTCCTCGGTGCTGTCGCCTGCCGGTTGTTCGGCGGCGGCTTGCTCGGGCTGCTCCTTGGGCTGGCTCTTTTGCGCCGGTGCGCTGGCCGCCTGCTTCGGCTTGGCCTGGGTCGCGCCCTTGAGCACGAGGATCAGATCGCCGGTGCCGACTTCGTCGCCGACCTTGACCGAGACGCTCTCGACCACGCCCGCGGCGGGAGAGGGGATCTCCATGCTGGCCTTGTCGGACTCCAGGGTGATCAGTGACTGCTCGGCGGCGATGGTATCGCCGGGCTTGACCGAAATTTCGATCACGCTCGCCTTGCCGGACGAGCCGATGTCCGGAACCTTGATTTCCTGGGACTCGCCTTCCTCGGCCGAGGCGGACGGGTTCTCGTCACCAGGGGACGTCGGGGCTTCGGCTTCGTCGGCCGGACCGCCGGTGGCGGCTCCGGCAGGCTCGGCGGCTTCGGGCTTGCCCTCGCTTGCCTCGCCGTCGGCGCTTTCCATGTCCAGCAGCAGGTCGCCGGTCTTCAGGCTGTCGCCCAGCTTGATGTGCAGCGCGGTGATCTTGCCGGCCTTGGGCGCGGGGATCTCCATGCTGGCCTTGTCCGACTCCAGCGTCAGCAGGCTCTGCTCGGCCTCGACGGTGTCGCCGACCTTGACCATCAGCTCGATGACCTCGCCTTCGCCACTGCCGATATCGGGTACGCGAATGGTTTCACTCACAATAATGTTCTCCTGTTCGCTCGCGGCAATCAGCAATCCAGCGGATTGCGCTTCTCGGGGTCGATACCGAACTGGGTGATGGCGTCAGCCACGACCTTGCGTTCGATGGCGCCTCGATCGGCGAGTGCTTGCAGCGCGGCGAGGGTGACCCAGCGACGATCGACTTCGAAGAAGTCGCGCAGCTTCTTGCGCGTGTCGCTGCGACCATAGCCGTCGGTGCCCAGCACCTGGTATTCCTTGGATGGAACCCACTGGCGGATCTGGTCGGCGAACAGCTTCATGTAGTCGGTCGAGGCGACCACCGGGCCTTCGCGGCCTTCCAGGCACTGCTCGACGTAGGTCTTGCGTGGCTCCTCGGTCGGGTGCAGGCGGTTCCAGCGGTCCACGGCCAGGCCGTCACGGCGCAGTTCGTTGAAGCTGGTGACGCTCCACACATCGGCGCCGACGCCGAACTGGGCGAGCATTTCCACCGCGGCGCGCACTTCCAGCAGGATGGTGCCGCTGCCCAGCAGCTGCACGCGATGCTTGAAGTCGCCCTTGGCTTCCTCGAGCAGGTACATGCCCTTGATGATGCCGTCTTCCACGCCGGCCGGCATGGCGGGCTGCTGGTAGTTCTCGTTCATCACGGTGATGTAGTAGTAGACGCTTTCCTGCTTCTCCATCATCTGATGCATGCCGTGGTGCATGATCACCGCCAGCTCGTAGCCGTAGGTGGGGTCGTAGCTGCGGCAGTTCGGGATGGTGCTGGCGAGGATATGGCTGTGGCCGTCCTCGTGCTGAAGGCCTTCGCCGTTGAGCGTGGTGCGCCCGGAGGTGCCGCCCAGCAGGAAGCCGCGGGTCTGGGCATCGCCCGCCGCCCAGGCCAGGTCGCCGATACGCTGGAAGCCGAACATCGAATAGAAGATGTAGACCGGCAGCATCGGCTGGTTGTAGTTGCTGTAGGCGGTGCCCGCGGCGATGAACGACGAGAAGGCACCGGCTTCGTTGAGGCCTTCCTGGAGGATCTGGCCGTCGCGCTCTTCGCGGTAGTACATCACCTGGTCGCGGTCGACCGGCTCGTACAGCTGACCTACCGGGGAGTAGATGCCCAGCTGGCGGAACATGCCTTCCATGCCGAAGGTGCGCGCCTCGTCGGCCAGGATCGGCACGATGCGCTTGCCCAGGTCCTTGTCCTTGACCAGTTGCGAGAGGATGCGGCCGAACGCCATGGTGGTGGAGATTTCACGCTCGCCCGAGCCGTCGAGCACGGCCTTGAGGGTTTCCAGCGGAGGCGTCGGGATGCTGAAGCTCTTCGGACGACGCTGCGGCAGGTGCCCGCCGAGTTTCTCGCGGCACTTGCGCAGGTACTTCATTTCCGCGCTGTCTTCGGCCGGACGGAAGAACGGCAGCTCTTCGAGCTGCGAATCGTTGACCGGGATGTCGAAGCGGTCGCGGAATTTCTTCAGGCTGTCGATATCGACCTTCTTGGTGTTGTGGGCGATGTTCTTCGCCTCACCGGCACCGGTGCCGTACCCCTTGATGGTCTTGGCCAGGATCACGGTCGGCTGGCCCTTGTGGTTCACCGCCTGATGGTAGGCCGCGTATACCTTGTACGGGTCGTGGCCGCCACGGTTGAGCTTCCAGACTTCCTCGTCGGACAGCTTCTCGACGCGCTTGAGCAGCTCCGGATCGGCACCGAAGAAGTGCTTGCGCACGTAGGCGCCGTCTTTGGCCTTGTAGTTCTGGTACTCGCCGTCGATCGCCTCGTCCATCCGGCGCTGCATGCGGCCGTCGTCGTCTTCGGCGAACAGCGGGTCCCACATGCGGCCCCAGATGACCTTGTTGACGTTCCAGTTGGCGCCTTTGAAGACGCCTTCGAGCTCCTGGATGATCTTGCTGTTGCCGCGAACCGGGCCATCGAGGCGCTGCAGGTTGCAGTTGATGACGAAGATCAGGTTGTCGAGGTTCTCGCGACCGGCCAGGGAGATGGCGCCGAGGGTTTCCGGCTCGTCGCACTCGCCGTCGCCGATGAAGCACCAGACGCGCTGCTTGCCGGCCGGGATGAAACCGCGGTTCTCCAGGTACTTCATGAAGCGCGCCTGGTAGATCGCCTGGATCGGACCCAGGCCCATGGAGACGGTCGGGAACTGCCAGAAGTCCGGCATCAGGTGCGGATGCGGGTAGCTCGACAGGCCGTTGCCATCGACTTCCTGGCGGAAGTTGAGCATCTGCTCTTCGGTCAGGCGGCCTTCGAGGAAGGCGCGGGCATAGATGCCGGGCGATGCGTGGCCCTGGTAGTAGATCAGGTCGCCGCCGTGCTCTTCGGTCGGCGCCTGGAAGAAGTAGTTGAAACCGATGTCATACAGCGTGGCGCTGGAAGCGAAGGTGGAGATGTGGCCACCCAGGTCCGGGTCTTTCAGGTTGGCGCGCATCACCATCGCCAGGGCGTTCCAGCGGACCAGCGAGCGGATGCGACGTTCCATGAACAGGTCGCCGGGCATGCGCGCTTCGCGGGTGACCGGGATGGTGTTGCGGTAAGGCGTGGTGATCGCGTAGGGGAGCGGTGTTCCGCTACGGGTGGCCAGTTCGCCCATCCGGGTCAGCAGATAGTGGGCTCGGTCTTCACCTTCTCGATCGATGACGGAGTCGAGGGCATCCAGCCATTCCTGGGTTTCGACGGGATCAAGGTCTTGCATGGCTTGCTCCAGGGCGGAAAGGCTTCCAGAATCGGTCGCCTACGTCGCGGCTCGCTTTTTGAGCGGGCGCGTTTATTTTTTGGATGAGTGCCGGCTATGACCGGGCTCTGTAGTTTTACTACAAATCGGACGGCATGTTCAGCCCCCGGGGCACAAACACCGGTAGTGAAACTACAGCTGCGGGGTCCTTCGCGCCCTTCTCCAGTCACCCGGATCGGGCCGCAAAGCCGCGTCCTGCGCCGCTTCGCTTGGTCCTCGAACGCTTGCCCAAGGCCTGAAGGAAATTTTCATGAGTCTGCCTTCGCAGGTAGCAGTGCCGGCCCCGCTTCTGGGTTTTGTCAGTCGTGCCGAAGGGTTGTTCCTCCCTGGCGAGGGCTGTCCGTCGGAAGCCGCGGACCGATTCGCTGCATGGCCTTCGGACAGGCGCGATGCCTTCAGGCGGATTGCCGCCGCCAGTGAATTCGTCGTCGATCAGGTTAGCCGAGATCGCGAAATGTTGCTGGAGCTGGCCGAAAGCGGGCTGCTCGAGCGCCCGATGGCCGAGGGGGAGCTGCGCCGGAGCCTGGCCGCGCAGCTGGAGGCCTGCGCCGACGAGGAAGCCCTGGCCCAGGTCCTGCGACGATTCCGCAACCGTCAACAGGTGCGCATCATCTGGCGCGACGTGACGCGTCAGGCGGCGCTGGCCGAGACCTGTCGCGACCTGTCGGATCTTGCCGATGCGTGCATCGACCTGGCCTACCAGTGGATCTATCCGCGCCATTGCGAGCAGTTCGGCACGCCCGTGGGGCGCCATAGCGGCGCGCCCCTGCACATGGTCATCCTCGGCATGGGCAAGCTCGGTGCCCACGAGCTCAACCTGTCGTCCGACATCGACCTGATCTTCGGTTACCCGGAAGGCGGGGAGACCGAGGGGGTCAAGCGCTCGCTGGACAACCAGCAGTTCTTCATCCGCCTGGGGCAGCGTCTGATCAAGGCGCTCGATGCCATCACCGTCGACGGTTTCGTCTTCCGTGTCGACATGCGGCTGCGCCCCTATGGCTCGGCCGGTGCGCTGGTGCTCAGTTTCAATGCGCTGGAACAGTACTACCAGGATCAGGGCCGCGACTGGGAGCGCTACGCGATGATCAAGGCGCGGGTGGTCGGCGGCGACCAGCGCGCGGGTGGCGAGCTGCTGGCGATGCTGCGGCCCTTCGTCTATCGCCGCTACCTGGACTTCTCGGCGATCGACGCGATGCGCAGCATGAAGCAGCTGATCCAGCAGGAGGTCCGGCGCAAGGGCATGACCGAGAACATCAAGCTCGGTGCCGGCGGGATTCGCGAGGTCGAATTCATCGCCCAGTCGTTCCAGCTGATCCACGGCGGCCGCGACCTGAGCCTGCAGCAGCGCCCGTTGCTGACGGTGCTGGCCACCCTGGAGAGCCAGGGCTATCTGCCGGCCGAGGCGGTCGCCGAGCTGCGCGAGGGGTACGAGTTCCTGCGCTATTCCGAGCATGCCCTGCAGGCGATTGGCGATCGCCAGACGCAGATGCTGCCGGACGGGGAGCCGGACCGTACGCGGGTGGCCTTCATGCTCGGCTTCGACAGCTGGGAGGCGTTCCACGAACGGCTGCGGTACTGGCGCGAGCGCGTCGCCCGGCACTTCGCCAATGTCATCGCCGATCCGGACGAGGATGAGGCGGGGCAGGGCCAACCCTTGGCCGGGCTGGAGTGGCTGCCGTTGTGGCAGGAGCACTGGGACGAGGAGTTCGCCTGCCGCCAGTTGGCCGAGGCGGGGTTCGCCAATCCGCAGGGCGCCTGCGAGCGACTCGGCGCGCTGCGCAGCGGCAGCCAGGTGCGCACCATGCAGCGGCTCGGGCGCGAGCGGCTGGACAGCTTCATTCCGAGGCTGCTGGCGCAGGCGGTGGAGCACGAGGACCCGGACCTGGTGCTCGAGCGGGTGCTGCCGCTGATCGAAGCCGTGGCGCGGCGCTCGGCCTACCTCGTCCTGCTGACCGAGAACCCGGGTGCGTTGCAGCGGTTGCTGGAGCTCTGTGCGGGCAGTCCGTGGATCGCCGAGCAGATCGCCCGTTTTCCGGTCCTGCTCGACGAGCTGCTCAACGCCGGCAGGCTCTACAGCCCGCCACAGGCGCCGGAGCTCGCCGCCGAACTGCGCGAGCGGCTGATGCGGATTCCGGAAGACGACCTGGAGCAGCAGATGGAGGCGCTGCGGCATTTCAAGCTGGCCCACCGGCTGCGGGTGGCCGCCTCCGAAATCGCCGGCACCCTGCCGCTGATGAAGGTCAGCGACTACCTCACCTGGCTTGCCGAGGCGATTCTCGAAGAGGTCTTCGCGCTGGCCTGGCGCCATACGGTGGCCCGCCACGGCCAGCCGACGCGCAGCGACGGTTCGCTCTGCGATCCGGCGTTCGTCACCGTCGGTTACGGCAAGGTCGGCGGCCTGGAACTGGGCCACGGGTCGGACCTGGACCTGGTGTTCGTCCACGACGGCGACCCCAATGCCGAGACCGATGGCGCCAAGCCGATCGATGGGGCGCAGTTCTTCACCCGGCTGGGCCAGCGGATCATCCATTTGCTGACCACGCAGACCGTCAGCGGCCAGCTGTACGAGGTCGACATGCGGCTGCGCCCGTCGGGTGCCGCCGGGTTGCTGGTGAGTTCGCTGAAGGCCTTCGAGCGCTACCAGAGCGACGAGGCCTGGACCTGGGAACATCAGGCGCTGGTGCGTGCCCGGGTGCTGGTGGGTTGCCCGCGGCTGGCGACCGATTTCGAGCAGGTGCGCGTCGCGGTGCTCAGCCGCGAGCGCGATCTGGCCCGGCTGCGCAGCGAGGTCAGCGAGATGCGCGCCAAGATGCGCGACAGCCTCGGGACGCGGCGAACCCAGGCCGGCCTTGGCGACAACGCCTTCGATCCGCAGGCCAGCTTCGACCTCAAGCAGGACGCCGGTGGTATCGTGGATATCGAATTTATGGTGCAATACGCGGCTTTGGCGTGGTCGCATGGGCACCCCGAGCTGCTGCGCTACACCGATAACATCCGCATCCTCGATGGCCTCCAGCAGGCCGGGCTGATGCCCGCGGGCGAGGTCGGTCTGCTGCAGGAGGCCTACAAGGCCTATCGCGCCGCAGCGCACCGCCTGTCGTTGCAGAAGCTGCCCGGCGAGGTGAGTGCGGACCAATTCCGTGAAGAACGCCAGGCGGTCATGCGCATCTGGCGCGAGCTGGGGCTCAGCTAGCCCCGCCGCAACCTTGCAACCTACGTAGCGAATTTCGAGGAGCTGGCAACGATGTCGATGTCCGACCGTGATGGCGTGATCTGGTATGACGGCGAACTGGTTCAATGGCGTGAGGCGACCACCCACGTACTGACCCACACCCTGCACTACGGGATGGGCGTTTTCGAAGGCGTACGTGCCTACAACACCCCCGATGGCACCGCCATCTTCCGCCTGCAGGCGCACACCGACCGCCTGTTCGATTCCGCGCACATCATGAACATGAAGATCCCGTTCACCAAGGACGAGGTCAACGAGGCGACTCGCGCCGCGGTGCGCGAGAACAACCTGGAAACCGCCTACATCCGTCCGATGGTGTTTTACGGATCCGAAGGCATGGGCCTGCGCGCCACCGGGCTGAAGGTCCACCTGATCGTCGCCGCCTGGCACTGGGGCGCCTACATGGGCGAAGAGGCCCTGACCCAGGGCATCAAGGTCCGCACCAGCTCCTTCACCCGCCATCACGTCAACATCTCGATGACCCGCGCCAAGTCCAACGGCGCCTACATCAACTCGATGCTGGCCCTGCAGGAAGCGATTTCCGGCGGCGCCGACGAAGCCCTGATGCTCGATCCCGAGGGTTACGTGGCCGAGGGTTCGGGCGAGAACATCTTCATCATCAAGGACGGCGTCATCTACACCCCCGAGGTGACCGCCTGCCTCAACGGCATCACCCGCGGCACCGTGCTGACGCTGGCCGAAGAGCTGGGCCTGAAGGTGGTCGAGAAGCGCCTCACCCGCGACGAGGTGTACATCGCCGACGAGGCCTTCTTCACCGGCACCGCCGCCGAAGTGACGCCGATCCGCGAAGTCGACGGCCGCCTGATCGGCCCCGGTCGCCGTGGCCCGGTGACCGAGAAACTGCAGAAGGCCTATTTCGATCTGGTCACCGGCCAGACCGCGGCGCACGCCGAATGGCGGACGTTGGTCAGGTAAGCCGGAAGCTGAAGGCTTCGAGCTGATGAATATTCTGATCATAGGTCCCAGCTGGGTCGGCGACATGGTGATGGCGCAGACCCTGTTCGCCTGCCTGAAACAGCGCCATGGCGAGTGCCAGATCGACGTGCTGGCGCCGGAATGGAGCCGTCCGATCCTCGAGCGGATGCCCGAGGTGCGTGAAGCGCTGAGCTTCCCGGTCGGCCACGGTGCGCTGGAAATGGCCACGCGCCGCAGGATCGCTCAGGGGCTGCGCGGCCGTTACGACCAGGCCATCGTGCTGCCCAACTCGCTGAAGTCGGCGCTGGTGCCGTTCTTTGCCGGCATACCCAAGCGGACCGGCTGGCGCGGCGAGATGCGTTTCGGCCTGCTCAATGACATCCGCAAGCTGGACAAGGCGCGCTATCCGCTGATGATCGAGCGGTTCATGGCTCTCGCCTTCGAGCCGGGCGCCACGCTTCCCGAGCCTTATCCCCAGCCTGCGCTGCGCATCGAGGCGCAGAGCCGCGAGGCGGCGCTGGCCAAGTTCGAATTGAGTCTCGATCGCCCGGCGCTGGCGCTGTGCCCGGGGGCGGAGTTCGGTGAATCCAAGCGCTGGCCCGCGGAGCACTTCGCCAAGGTCGCCGAGCTGAAGATTAGGCAGGGCTGGCAGGTCTGGCTGTTCGGCTCGAAGAACGACCGCGAGGTCGGCGAAGACATCCGGGCGCGCCTGATACCGGGTTTGCGGGAAGAGGCGATCAACCTGTCGGGCGAGACCAGCCTGGCCGAGGCGATCGACCTGCTGTCCTGCGCCGAGGCGGTGGTCTCCAACGATTCGGGGTTGATGCACGTGGCTGCGGCAGTCGCCAGGCCGCTGGTCGCGGTCTACGGCTCCACCTCGCCGGCGTTTACACCGCCGCTGTCGCAGCAGGTCGAAGTGGTGCGGCTCGGGCTCGACTGCAGCCCCTGCTTCGAACGCACCTGCCGCTTCGGCCACAACAACTGCATGCGCGAGCTCAAGCCGAGGCCGGTGGTCGAGGCGCTCGATCGCCTGGTCCCGCAGCCGGTCGAGGTCCGCTGAGTGCGTGTTCTGCTGGTCAAGACTTCCTCGCTGGGCGATGTCATCCATACGCTACCGGCGCTGACCGATGCGTTGCGTGCCCTGGGCGACGTGCGCTTCGACTGGGTGGTGGAGGAGGGTTTCGCCGAGATTCCGAGCTGGCATCCGGCGGTCGACCGAGTCATTCCCGTGGCGATCCGGCGCTGGCGCAAGCATCCGCTGCAAACGCTGCGCAGCGGCGAGTGGGCCCGCTTCAAGGCGAGCCTTCGCGAGCGCAAGTACGATCTGGTGATCGATGCCCAGGGCCTGCTCAAGAGCGCCCTGCTGACGCGCTATGCCGACGCCGACGTCGCCGGACTCGACCGGCATTCGGCGCGCGAGCCGCTGGCGTCGCGTTTCTATGACCGCCGCTATGCCGTGCCGCGCGAGCAGCACGCGCTGGAGCGGGTCCGCCAGCTGGTCGCCCAGGCACTGGGATATCCGGTACCGGCCGGTCTCGGTGACTACGGGCTGGACCGGGCACGGCTGCAACTGGGCAGCGGCGAGCCTTATCTGGTGTTCCTGCATGGCACCACCTGGCCGAGCAAGCACTGGCCCGAGCCCTATTGGCGTGAGCTGGCCGAGCGCCTGAGCGCCGATGGCTGGGCGATCCGCCTGCCGTGGGGCAACGAGGTCGAGCGAGCCCGCGCCGAGCGAATCGCCGAGGGGCTTTCCCGGGTGTCGGTGTTGCCCCGCCTGAACCTGGCCGGCGTCGCCGGGCAGATCGCCGGCGCGAGAGGCTGCGTGGCGGTGGACACCGGGCTTGGGCATCTGGCGGCGGCGCTCGACGTGCCGACGGTATCGCTCTACGGCCCGACGCTGCCCGGGCGGGTGGGCGCCTATGGGCGCTCCCAGGTCCATCTGTGTGCCAGCGGCCCGAACGCCGGCAGCGGCGATCGGGAAAAGCCCTGTTTCGACGAGCTCCGTGCCGAGCGCGTCTTCAATGAACTTCAGACGCTGTTGCTGAAGCCGGAGAGTGTCTGATGCAACTGGCCTTTATCCTCTACAAATATTTCCCGTTCGGCGGTCTGCAGCGCGATTTCATGCGCATCGCGCTGGAGTGCCAGCGCCGTGGCCATGCCATTCGTGTCTACACGATGATCTGGGAAGGCGACGTGCCCGAAGGCTTCGAGGTGCTCGTCGCGCCCGTGAAGGCGCTGTTCAACCATGTCCGCAACGAGCGCTTCACGGCCTGGGTCGAGGACGACCTGGCCAGGCGGCCGGTCGATCGGGTCGTGGGCTTCAACAAGATGCCCGGGCTGGACGTGTACTACGCGGCCGATCCCTGTTTCGAAGACAAGGCGCAAACGCTGCGCAACCCGCTCTATCGCCGCTGGGGTCGTTACAAGCACTTCGCCCGCTATGAGCGAGCGGTCTTCGACCCCCGTTCGAAGACCGAGATCCTGATGATCTCCGAGGTGCAGCAACCGCTGTTCGTCAAGCACTACGGGACGCCGGCCGAGCGCTTCCACCTGTTGCCCCCCGGCATTGCCCAGGACCGCCGCGCGCCGCCCGATGCCGAGGCCGTTCGCGCCGATTTCCGTGCGGAGTTCGGGCTGGACGACGACCAGCTGCTGCTGGTGCAGATCGGCTCGGGCTTCAAGACCAAGGGCCTGGACCGCAGCCTCAAGGCCCTGGCGGCACTGCCGCGCGCGCTCAAGCAGCGCACGCGGCTGTTCGTCATCGGCCAGGACGATCCGAAGCCCTTTCAGCTGCAGAGCGCGGCGCTGGGCATCGCCGAGCAGGTCGTGTTCCTCAAGGGACGCAGCGACGTGCCGCGCTTCCTGCTCGGCGCCGACCTGCTGATCCATCCGGCGTACAACGAGAACACCGGTACCGTGCTGCTCGAGGCGCTGGTGGCGGGGCTGCCGGTGCTGGTGACGGACGTCTGCGGCTATGCCCATTACATCGAAGAAGCCGATTGCGGCCGCGTGGTGCCAAGCCCCTTCGACCAGCAGACCCTGAACGCGCTGCTCGCGCAGATGCTCGCCAGCGACGAACAGCGCGCGCTCTGGCAGAGCAATGCGCTGGCCTATGCCGACCGGACCGATCTCTACAGCATGCCGGAGCGGGCCGCCGATGTGATTCTGGAGGCGCGTTCGTGAGTGTCCGTCCGCAGGATGCGGTTGGAGCGGGTCCGGCAATCTTCGACACGGGTGCATGTGCCCGGGGAGGTGTCCGATGAAGCTGAAACTCGGCGAGCCGTTCGCCTCGCTGTGGGCCGGTCGCGACCCGTTCCAGGCGGTCGAGCAATTGCAGGGGCAGGTCTACCGTGAACTCGAGGCGCGGCGCACGTTGCGTACCGAGGTCGAGGGGCGCGGCTATTTCGTCAAGATCCACCGTGGCGTTGGCTGGGGAGAGATCCTCAAGAATCTGCTCACCGCCAAGGCGCCGGTGCTGGGTGCGGGGCAGGAGTGGCAGGCGCTCGATCGACTGCACCAGGTCGGTGTGCCGACCATGACGGCGGTGGCCTATGGCGAGCGGGGCAGCAATCCGGCGGCGCAGCATTCGTTCATCATCACCGAAGAGCTGGCGCCGACCATCAGTCTCGAAGACTTCTGCCGCGACTGGCCTCAACAGCCGCCGCCTGCCCGGCTGAAATGGGCGCTGATCGACGAAGTAGCGCGCATGACCGGGACCATGCACCGGGCCGGCGTCAACCATCGCGATTGCTACATCTGTCATTTCCTCCTGCATACCGACGTGCCGGTGACGGCCGATGCCGTCCGGTTGTCGCTGATCGACCTGCATCGAGCCCAGACGCGCGCCGCGACGCCCCGGCGCTGGCGTGACAAGGACCTGGCCGGCCTCTATTTTTCCGCGATGGACATCGGCCTGACCGATCGCGATCGCCTGCGTTTCTTGCGCCGTTATTTCCACAAGCCCCTGCGCGAGGTCCTGCGCGACGAGGCGCCACTGCTCGCGCGTCTGGCCCGCAAGGGCGCGCAGTTGCAGGCGCGCTACATGCGCAAATATGCGCCGGATGCCGGGCAATGAGCCAATGGCAGGTCGTTCCGGATGTCTCGCCGGCAGTCGCCTCGGCTTTCCGCTCGCTCGATGCGGTATTCGCCCTCGAAGGCGAGCGCATCGCCAGTGATCCGTTGTCCGAAGTGGTCCGGGTGACGGTCGACGGGAAGCGTTATTACGTCAAGCGCTATCACGCGGCCGGCAAGGGGCTGCGCCGCTTCGTCGGCAGGCCCCGGGTCAAGGCGGAATGGCAGAATCTGCGCTATTTCGGGCGTCTGGGCATCCCGGTGGCGCCAATGGTCGCCTGGGGGCTGGAGCGCCGCCATGGCTTCTTCGCCCGCGGCGCGCTGGTGACGCTGGAGGTGGAGAACACCACCGATATGGCAGCCATGGCCAAGGCCGGCGACCCCCGGTTGTCCGACCGGGCCTGGGTCGATCACATCAGCCGCCAGCTGGCCCAGGCGACCCGTGCCCTGCACGAGCACCGGTTCGCCCACAACGATCTCAAATGGCGGAATCTGCTGGTGAACGAGGCGGACCAGCTGTTTCTCATCGACTGTCCCACCGGCGATTTCTGGTGGGGGCCGTTCCTGCGCCACCGCGTCGTCAAGGACCTGGCCTGCCTGGACAAGGTGGCCAAGTACCGGCTGTCGCGTACCCAGCGTCTTCGCTTCTATCTTCAGTATCGGCAGCAGTCCTGTCTGACGCCGGCGGATCGCCCCATGATCCGGCAGATACTCACGTTCTTCGAGGGCCGCGAATGAAGGATTTTTTCGCCGACGACGATCACGACGTTCTGCAGCGCAACGGCATCGCCGACTTCGATTCCCTGTGGGCGCTCGAGCTTCCCGCGGTAGACGAACTCAACCGCGGGCGCGGCGGTTGGAGCGGCGTTTATCGGCTCGAGGTCGAAGGCCGGGCCTACTACCTCAAGCGGCAGTCCAATTACCTGGCGCGCTCGCTGTTCAGCCCCTTTGGCGAGCCGACGTTCGCTCGCGAGTTTCGCAATATCCTCCTGTACCGGCGCCGGGGTATTCCCGCGTTGCAGGCGGCGTTTTTCGGGCAGCGTCGGCAGGAAGGCGAGGTGCGGGCGATCCTGCTGACCCGTGCGCTGGACGGCTGGCGCGACCTGAGCGATTGGCTGTCGGGCTGGCGGGAACTGGAAAACGCCACCCGAGAATCCATACTCGAGGCGTGCGGTCGGCTGGCTCAGCGGCTGCACGAGGCCGGCCAGAAGCATGGCTGCCTGTACCCCAAGCACATCTTTCTACGCCAGGAAGACGATGGATTCGACGCCTGTCTGATCGATCTGGAGAAGACCCGGCCGCTGTTTTTCGGCCGCGGCGACCGGCTGCGCGATATCGAGACGCTGGTACGCCGCGCGCGTGGCTGGCGTGAAAGGGACGTGCGCGGTCTGCTTGCGGCCTATCTGGGGCTCGGTGCCGATGACGCGGCGCTCGACTCCTGGCTGGGGCGAATGTCGGCGCGCAGTCTGGACAAAGGAGCTCGGGCGTGAGGCTCGCTGACCTGCGCCATGCTGGCCGTTCACCGGCCTTGCCGCTGACGCTCTCGCTCGATGGCGAGCCCCTCGAACTGACGCAGTGGCTGCGGGTGCTGCCTGGTCAGCGTTATGTCGCCCGGGCCCGCTGGCAGGGGCGAACGGTGCTCGCCAAGCTGTTCGTCGGCAGCAAGGCCGAGCGGCATCTTGGACGCGAGCGTGACGGTGTCCGATGGCTTTCGCAGCAGGGGCTGCTCACCCCTGAACTGCTCGCCAGTGGTGCCGTTTCCGGCGAGGGTGGCTGGCTGCTGTTCGACTATCTCGAGGATGCGCAAAGTCTCGGCGAGGCATGGCGTGCCGTCGAGCGACAAGCGCCGTTGTCCGATCCGCAACAGGCGATCCTCGGCGAGGCGCTGCAGTCGATAGCTGCGCTGCACGCCAGGGGCCTGTGGCAGAGCGATCTGCACCTGGACAACCTCCTCAAGCAGGACGGGCGGCTATGGCTGATCGACGGTGGTGGCATCCAGGCCTCGGCGCCAGGCCAGCCGCTCGAGCGTGCGCGCGTGCTGGAGAACCTGGGCGTATTTTTTGCGCAGTTGCCCGCCACGCTCGAGCCATACCTGGAAGAGCTGGTGGTGCATTACCTGCTGGTCAATGGCACGCATGCCTTGCCGCTGGAAGGGCTGCTCAAGGAGATCGCGAAGGTCAGGCGGTGGCGGCTCAAGGATTTTCTCGGGAAGCTGGGCCGTGACTGCACGCTGTTCAGCGTGCGGCGCAGCGCGAGCGAGCTGCGTGCCATCTGTCGGGACCAGGTGCCGCTGTTGAGCGGGTTGCTGGACGATGCCGATGAAGCCATCGCCGGAGGACGCGCCCTCAAGCAGGGCGGCAGCGCCACCGTTGCGCTGGTCGAGCGCGAGGGGCGCCCGCTGGTGATCAAGCGCTACAACCTCAAGGGCGTCGGGCACTGGCTGCGCCGCTGCTGGCGGCCGACTCGCGCCTGGCACAGCTGGGTAGAAGGGCACCGGCTCAATTTCGTCGGTATCGCCACGCCCCGGCCGCTGGGCATGCTCGAGCATCGACGGCTGGGGTTGCGTGGGCGCAGCTACCTGGTTACCGAATACCTGGATGGGCAGGATATAATCGAGGCTTTCGCACCCTATCTCGACGGCGGGCTGCCTGAGCCTATGCTGCAAGCCGCTCGTGCGTTGTTTGCTGGTTTCATCCGGGAGCGAATCAGCCATGGCGACCTCAAAGGTACCAACCTGCTCTGGCGGGACGGGCAGCTCTGGCTGATCGACCTCGATGCGGTGCGCCAGCATCCGGACCCGGGCAGCTTCGCTCCCGCCTTCGCCAGGGACCGGGCGCGCTTCCTGCGCAACTGGCCTGCGGAGTCCGGCTTGTATCGCGTGTTGGACGAGCAATTGCCGAAGGCGAGTTCGGTGGACTCAGTCCGTCCATGACATCAACACCAATCGCCGCTTCCAGTTGAAGCGGCAGAGTTAAGAGGCTTACCTGTGGCATTGACGATTCTCGGCCTTTCCGGCGCCCTCAGTCATGATCCTTCCGCAGCGTTGTACATCGACGGAAAGTTGATCGCGGCTGCAGAAGAAGAGCGCTTCGTGCGCGACAAGCACGCGAAGAACCGCATGCCTTACGAGTCCGCCAAGTTCTGCCTGGAACAGGCCGGTATCAAACCTTCGGACGTTGATGTCGTCGCCATTCCGTTTGCCCCGATCAGCATTTTCGAAAAGGCCCGCTGGCACTATGCCAAGCGCTACTGGTATGCGCCGGATCGGGCGCTCGATGCGATTCTGATGGGGAACCGGCGGTACAAGCGCTATCACAAACGCATCCAGTGGTGCCTGCAGCAGCTCGGCTTCGATCTGAAGAAGATCCGCATCGAGCCGGTCGAGCATCACCTGGCCCACGCCTCGAGCGCCTATCACTGCTCCGGTTTCAAGGAAAAGACCGCGATCCTCGGCATCGACGGCAAGGGCGAATACGCCACGACCTTCTTCGGCTACGGCGAGAACGGCCGCATCCACAAGATCAAGGAATTTTACGATCCGGACTCGCTGGGCGGCTTGTACGGCGCCATTACCGAATTCCTCGGTTTCGAGATGCTCGACGGCGAGTTCAAGGTCATGGGCATGGCGCCCTACGGCGATGCGAGCAAATACGATTTCTCGCGCCTGGCCAAGTTCGAAGATGGCGAGCTGGTCATCAATACGGAATACGCCAACGTCATCGGCTTTCGCCGCTACAAGGAAAAGGGCAAGGGCTATTACTTCTCGCCCAAGCTGATCGAGTGGCTGGGACCCAAGCGTGAAGGCGACATCGCCGACGACCCCTACATCCACTATGCCGCCAGCATGCAGGCTCTGTTCGAGAAGCTCGCCCTGGAGATGATGGATTACTACCTGGGCGACATCATCCGCGAGACCGGCAAGATCGCGTTCGCCGGTGGTTGCGCGCTCAACGTCAAGTTGAACCAGAAGATCATCGCGCGCCCCGAAGTGAAAGAGCTGTTCGTGCAGCCCGCCTCCGGCGACGCCGGAACCGCCGTGGGTGCGGCCGCCTACGTCTCGCACCAGCGCGGCGTGCCGGTGGAGAAGATGGAGCACGTCTACCTGGGGCCGTCCTACAGCAACGAGGACGTGATCGCCGCCTGCGCCCGCCATCCGAGCCAGCCGCAGTGGCAGAAGATCGACGACATGCCGCAGCGCATCGCCAGGATCATGGTCGAGGGCAATCCCGTGGCCTGGTTCCAGGGCCGCATGGAGTTCGGGCCGCGCGCGCTGGGCGGGCGCTCGATCATCGGTTGCCCGAGCGTGCCGGGCGTGGCCGATCGCATCAACGAGCAGATCAAGTTCCGCGAGCGCTGGAGGCCGTTCTGCCCGTCGATGCTCGACACCGTGGCGCCGCAGATGCTCAAGGTCGATCATCCTTCGCCGTTCATGACCTTTACCTTCGAGGTCAACGAAGAATGGAAGACGCGGGTCGGGGAAGTGGTGCATGAGGACGGTACCTCGCGCGCCCAAGTTCTCGAGCGCCAATACAACCCGCGCTGGTACGACCTGATGGTCGAGCTGGAAAAACTGACCGGCAACGGTGTTTCCCTGAACACCTCGCTCAACCGCCGTGGCGAGCCGATGATCTGCTCGCCGACCGATGCGCTGAACATGTTCTATGGGTCGGATCTGGAGTATCTGATCATGGAAGACATTCTGGTGGTGAAGGACGGCAAGGACTGGCATGAGCGCTGAGCGGCACGTCCTGCAGCTCTGCCATGGATATGACGGTCCCTTTCTCGATTGCGCCCGCCAGTACGCGGCGCTGTTTGACGGTAGCGAATACAAGGTCACGACCGTTTATCTGACTGGCGCGCCGGATGCCGAGGTTGAGCAGGGCTCGGCCTCGGACGAGGTGATCTTTCTTGGTTACGACAGCAAGGCGGTACGTGGGCTCAAGCTCGCAGCGATACGTGATATCCGTCGGATAGCTGCGGTCCGCGATTTCGCGTTCTGCATCGCCCATCGCTCCAAACCGGCCTACGTGGCGCTCCTCGGCACCGGCTTGCCGGTGATCAACGTTCATCACGCCTTCGGCGACTACGCACGTCGCTCACGGCAGATGTTTGCCAACCTGTTTCGCCCGCGCCTCTGGTTGCTGGGGGTTTCGGACGCCGTGCGCGACGACATTCGTCGTTGCTTGCCTGGCTGGCCTGCTGAACGAATTGAAACTCTCTATAACCGGATCGATATCGAGGCGGTGCGGAGCCAGCAAGTCGAGCGGAATGCAGCGCGCGAAACGATGGGCTTGCCCGCCGATGCCTGGGTCGTCGGTAATGTCGGACGCCTGCACCCGGACAAGGATCAGGCGACGCTGATTCGCGGTTTTGCACGCGCCTTGCCGCATTTGCCTAAAGATAGCCTGCTGGCCATTCTCGGTACCGGCCGCCTGGAAGGGCAGCTCAAGCAGCTTGCTACAGACGAGGGGGTTGCCAAGCGGGTCGTGTTTCTGGGGCAGGTGCCTCGGGCGCGTCGCTATTTCAAGGCGTTCGATGTATTTGCGCTGACTTCCGATCATGAGCCGTTCGGCATGGTGCTGCTCGAGGCGATGGCGGCCAGTGTGCCGGTGATCTGCAGCGATTGTGGCGGTGGGCGTGAGGTGGTAGGCGAGGCGGGAAGCCTCTTCCCATTCGGCGACGCCGCGGCGCTGGCGCAGAAATTGATTGAAGTCGCTGCGGGAACACAGTCGGTGCAAGCGGGAGTCGTCGCCAGTCGGCTCGAGCGTTTTTTTTCCGATCGCTCCGCTCAGCACCGATTCGCTGCTTTGAGGGCGAGAGGGTTCGGTTGCAGCCGCGGCAGCGGGGCATGACGACCTGTATGTTCACGAGCCCTGTGGCGCTCCCCGGTACACTCGCTAGACATTTTGAGGCCGACACTCCGCATGGCGATGACTAAGCAGTTGCTGTATTTCCTGTATGGAGGTCACCCAACCTATATACGGGAGGCCAAGTTCAGCATTCTCACCGCGCTGGAATACCTGGATGACGATGCAATCGTGATCCGGGTGATGACCGACCGACCCGAGGATTTCGACGGTTGGCCAGTCGTCACCGAGGCGCTTTCAGCAGAGCAGCTGTCGAGCTGGGCTGGTGAACATGGCTATACGCATCGCAAGAAGGCGTGTGCAATGGCCGCTGGGCTGGCTCTCGCCGACAAGACCCTGTTCGTTGACTCGGATACCTTTTTCACGTCAGATCCCAGGCCGTTGTTCGATCAGATCGGTGACGGTAATTATCTGATGGACAGCTTGGAGTGGGAGTGGCGTGCCACGGCCGGCTTCAAAGAATTCATCGGGTTACGGGCCGCGTTGTCCGACCAGGGAACCATGCCTCCCGATGACATGCGGATGTACAACAGTGGCGTCTGTGGCCTGACGCGTGATGACGGATTCCTGTTCCAGCAATCGATCGGGCTCATCGACCAGTGGCACCCGTTCTGCGCCGAAATCCCGATCGTCGAACAGGTGGCCCTGTCGTTCGCGCTCCACGGCAAGGCCGTGCATGAGGCGAACCGCTGCATCCATCATTACTTCGGAAGCAAGCGTTACTTCCATGCGATGCTTGCCCTGTTCTTTTCCCGTCATGGCGAGGCTTACCGTCCATCCCTCGTGCCCCTTAGTCGAGAGGTTCCGCGCAGCAAGCCCTGTCCGAAGCCTTGGTGGCGCCTTTGGGCCAAGTGGCGGCTCAAGGCGTTTTCCAAAGCGGTCAAAAAGCAGGGACGATCCATCTTCTATGGTTGCCTGCTGCCTGAGGACGCGTACTCCCAGGCCTGTCGAACGGCTTGGTGGGACGGTGCTCTGCAGGATATGAATGGGGGCTCGTTCGAGCAATCCTTCAGGTCGGGAGTCTGGCCGGGAGACCTGCCCAGGCCGCCGAGCAGAGCCGATGAGCAGGCAGCGCTCGAATATTTTCACCAGCGCCTTGCCTCCGCCGATCAGGTAAAGAATAGGCCGTCCTGATGCCACACAGGCAAGTTATACGGCGCACCCGCAGTACAGTTTTGTTTGGGATCTGTCAGTGAAGTACATAGTTCTTGTCGTCATTTACAACCAGCGTTTGGCCGAAGGTGCGACGCTGGTGAGTCTGGAGCGCAGTCTTCCTGAAGCGCTCAGAGAGCACAGCTCTCTGGTTGTATGGAACAACGGCCCGAGCCTCCTTGAAGCTTCCGATATCGAAGCATTCCGTAGTGCTTCACGCTGGAAGTCCATCACAATCGAAAACCGGACGGACAATCTTCCGTTGAGCATGGTGTACAACCGGATCGTGCAGATGGATGCCGAACGGTTCGTCTTTTTCGACCACGACACCGAAGTCACCGAATCTTATTGGCAGGCCTTGGAAAGCCAGCCTTCGCTCGATGTGCTCGCCCCTCGCATATGGGGGCAGCAGGTCTGCCATTACCCCAAGCAAGATAAGCAGGCCGTATTCACCGAACAGCCTCTGGATGCTCAGGGTCTTGTCACCATAACGTCCGGTATGGCGTTGTCTCGTCGTTTGCTGACGGCATTGGCCGAACAAGAGGGCAAAGCGTTCGACGAGCGCTTTGCATTGTATGGCGTCGACGTCTCGCTCTTTGTGCGTATTCAGCGGCTAGCGCAGAAGCATCCAGTTGCGGCCGGTTGTTACGGTGACCTGCAGCACTCCCTGTCGGAGCTGGAGCAGGAAAGTGAGCAGATCAGTGTCTTTCGCGACCTGGAAAAGTTCTATGTCGCGATTCTGTTGCGCTTGCATTACAAGGGCGTCTCCAGGCTCAAGGTCTTGCGCTACATGGGGCGACAGCTATTGGGTAAGCGTCGTCATTTGATCCGCTATACACCGTCGTTGTTGCGTTGCCTGGTACATGGGAAACATCCGCGGGCGCTTTGATGACGGGCGGGTTGGCCGCTCGATGAAGCGCAACTGACTTAAGAGGAAATGGCATGGGGTGGTTTTCGCGGCGTAAGAAAAAGCAGATCAAGCAGCGGATTAAGGAGGACTTGTCCCGCTTTGAGCAGGGCCCGGCTTTGTTCCGATTTCGTTACCCTGATTACGAAATCGGAGAGGGCAGCTACGGAGTGCCTGACGTTCGCGACTTCGGCGACGGCTCCACGCTCCGCATCGGAAGCTATACCTCGATCGCTGCGGATGTTCGAATCCTTTTGGGGGGCAACCATCGCGTTGACTGGCTGAGTTCGTTTCCTTTCCCGGCCATGTTCGAAGAGGTTTCGCACATTGACTATAACGGTACCCGAGGCGATGTGATCATAGGGAGTGACGTCTGGTTGTGCACCGGATGCATGGTGCTTTCTGGCATAACCATTGGCCATGGCGCCGTTGTGGCAGCCGGCGCGATCGTTACCCGGGACGTGGAGCCTTACAGCATTGTGGCTGGCAATCCGGCGCGCCATATGCGGTGGCGGTTCGATGCCGAACACCGCGACGCCTTGCTGGCATCGCAGTGGTGGAGCTGGCCCGAGCGGGAAATTCGGTCCGTAGCGAAGTTGCTCTGTTCAACCGATATGACTGCCTTTACGGAATACGTCGCTCGCCGCGGTCAGTGAATGGGTTTCCGTTCGCCCAGGGGATGCAGGGCAGGACCCGGTGCGCTGATAAGCTCGGGGTAGCGAAAGGTTTCGCTTCCCAGGAGATAGTCGGCCAATGCGGCTGGCGAGGTTGGGTTGGCCAGCAGGACGATCAACTCATCTACCGTTTGGAATTCAGGTATTTCGGGCGTTCGAAAGCTGTTGGTGCTCGCCAGGAAGATTGCACAAGGCACTTGGACGATCAAAGTTTCGAATAGGCTGGTCGTATTGAATCCTACTGCAGCGGTAAAGCGTTGCGCGCTTAGGGTATCGGCTAGGTAAGTGCCTTCGTCCAATGTGGCTTGGCGCGGCAAAACGTCGAGCAGCCGTCTGGACTCCCTCATGAAAGGGTGCATGCGTACCGTTATCCTGTAATCCTCGGGAAGCTTGGATAAAAGCTCGAGCAATTCGACGCAGCCCTGCTCGTCCTTTGGGCCGGGAAGCAGGCAGAGGATATGCGGACGAGCGTTCGCTTCGGCTGGCATGGCCGGTGTCGGGCGAGCCGTTCCATATTTCAGATAGCCTGCCGTCAGCATCTCGAAGTCAATGTCGATGCCTTGCCTGCGGTGAAACACCGAAATCTGTTCGCGGCAGAACTCGCTCCAGACCAACAGGTACTGGGCCGTTACGTTTTCATAGTTGATCACGGCGAGTGGCGGCTTCTGGCCGTGATCATAATAAAAGCCATGTTGGAGCGAGAAGGTCGCGATGCCATGCGCTCTGCAGGCCGTTGTCAGAAAGCATTCCGGTACACTGGAACTGTTGTAGGCGATCAGTCGAGTTATTTTCTGAGTCAACCCTTTTTTGTCGATTACCTTGAAATGTTTGATCGCGTAGGTCGCGGCGCAGAAGATGAACGCGCGATTTATCAGTGTTTCGTGGCTGCGCCACGCTATTCGAGCGGCCGACCAAAGCGCAGAGATGTCCACCTTCTTATATGAGTCTTCTGACAAGTCGCGGATGCGTACAAAGCGGAATCCTTGTCCTTGGTATTTGGAAATTCGTTGGATATCTTCAGCACTTCTCCTGTGGTCGTCTCTTTCGACTGACCAGGTGGACACGTTGCCGACAAGCTCTGGCGCCATGGAGTATTTCGGCGTCGAGAGCAACAGCTTACGGGCTCGCTTCAGCTTTTTCCGGTTGGGCCGCTTGTCATAAAGAATACCGGCCATTATCGCTGCGATGGGTTTGGAAAGGTCGTAGATGCCATGGCGCTCGCCCTGTAATCGTTTTTTGATTCTTGCGTATACGTCGTACATGGGTATTTCGTGAGCCTGAAGCGTTCGATGCGGGAGGGCAGAATATTACGTCACAGCGCAGTGCGTCTCGATAGAGGCCGCTGTGGTTGCGTTGGGAAGGCTTCGGGCAAGCCGGTGGCGCAGGGGTGGCCTAAGGGCGCCTTCAGTCGTTATCCTGTCGCCTTTTTGTGGCGGATAACGTTGTCCGTCGCGCTTTTTGGCGGCGCCTGCTGCGTAGTTTGAGGCTTGTATGCGAGATTCTGTACTGAAGGTTTTCATTGGCTACGATCCGGTCGAGAGCGTGGCCTGGCACGTGATGGCGCATTCCATTCTTTCCCGTAGCTCCATTCCGGTCGCTCTGATTCCCGTGAACTTGAAGAACCTGACCGGCATCTACGATCGTCCGCGGGACGCGAAGCAATCGAATGAGTTCTCGTTTACCCGGTTTCTTACGCCCTATCTGAGCGACTACACCGGTTACGCCGTTTTCTTTGACTGTGACATGATGCTGCGTACCGATATCGCGGAAATCCTGCAGGCGGTCGAGCGCGACCCTGGTAAGGCGGTGTATGTGGTCAAGCACGACTATGAGCCGCGAGACGATGTGAAATACCTCAATACCGTCCAATACAAATACCCTCGAAAGAACTGGTCCTCTGTGGTGCTCTGGGACTGCGCGCATCCATCCAATCGTGTCGTGACCGATACCTACGTGGGCGAAGCGTCGGCCATGCAACTGCATCGCTTCCAGTGGCTCGACGACAACGAGATCGGTGAGCTGGATATTCGCTGGAACTGGCTGGTGGGTGAATACCTGGAGCCCCCGGCCGATGTGCGCAACGTGCATTGGACCGTGGGCGGGCCGTACTTCGAGGAGTATCGCAACGCTGACTTCGCCGAGGAGTGGTTCGCCGAGCATGCGAAGATGAACTTCTGCCTGCAACGACCCAAGTAAGCGGCGCCGCGCCACGGATATTGCAGGGCAATAGGGTGGCGCTTGCGTTGTGGTGTCTCGGCACCTGCCTGGCGGTGGGCATACACCGCGTCCATTCCAGGCGAGATGCTACAATCCGCCTCATATCTTTTGAGCTGCCCGATCTATGCCCGAGTCCTCCAGTGACCGCTTGTCCAGCCTGAAACTGTATATCCGGCTGCTTTCGTATGTGCGCCGCTATTGGTTCATGTTTGCCGTGAGCATGGTGGGCTACGTGATCTTCGCTTCGACGCAGCCCATGATGGCGGGATTGCTGAAATATTTCGTCGACGGCTTGGCGCAGCCTGAACAGAGCGTGACCCAGTTGCCGCTGCTTGGAGAGATGCAGCTCCTCTATGGCGTGCCGCTGGCGCTGCTTCTCATCACGGTGTGGCAGGGAATCGGCTCGTTTCTCGGTGGTTATTATCTGGCGCGCGTATCCCTGGGGCTCGTACAGGATCTGCGCCTTGCGCTGTTCGATAGCCTGCTCCGGCTGCCCAACCGGTACTTCGACAACCATGCCTCGGGGCATCTGATCTCGCGGATCACCTTCAACGTCACCATGGTGACGGGCGCCGCGACCGACGCGCTCAAGGTCATCGTGCGTGAGGGCCTTACAGTGCTCGCACTGTTCGGTTACCTGCTGTGGATGAACTGGAAACTTACCCTGGTGATGGTGGCGGTCCTGCCAGTCATTTCCCTGATGGTGAACGCGGCTAGCCGGCGTTTCCGTAGCCAGAGCCGCAAGATTCAGGGTGCGATGGGCGAGCTCACCCACGTGGCCTCGGAAACGATTCAGGGTTATCGGGTGGTTCGCAGCTTTGGCGGGGAGAGTTATGAGAGCAAGCGCTTCTACGAGGCGAGCGAGGACAACTCCCGCAAGCAGCTGAAAATGATCCGCACTTCCGCAGTCTATACGCCGATGCTGCAGCTGGTTACCTACAGCGCAATGGCGCTGCTGATGTTCCTGGTGCTCTTCCTGCGCGGTGATGCAACGGTGGGAGACCTGGTGGCCTATATCACTGCGGCGGGGCTGCTGCCCAAGCCGATTCGGCAGCTTTCGGAGGTCAGCTCGACCATCCAGAAAGGCCTCGCCGGTGCTGAAAGCATCTTCGAGCAACTGGATGAGGAGCCCGAGGTCGATCGGGGCACTGAAGTGCGCGAGCGTGCTCAGGGGCGTCTGGAGGTTCGCAATCTGAATTTCACCTACCCTGGCACCGATAAGGTGATCCTCAAGGGAATCAATTTCACGGTCGAACCGGGGCAACTGGTCGCCTTGGTGGGGCGTTCGGGGAGCGGCAAATCGACGCTGGCCAACCTCATTCCTCGTTTCTATCAGCATCAGGAAGGCGAAATCCTGCTCGATGGACTGGACGTCGAGCGCTATACGCTGGCCAACCTGCGCAAGCACATCGCCCTGGTAACCCAGCAAGTCACGCTGTTCAATGCAACCGTAGCCGGCAACATTGCCTACGGGGATCTTGCTTCTGCGCCTCCGGGCGCCATCCGCAAGGCCGCGGAGGATGCCTATGCGGTGGAATTCATAGACAACCTTCCTCAGGGCTTCGAAACGCTGGTCGGCGAGAACGGCGTGCTGCTGTCCGGTGGGCAGCGTCAGCGGCTGGCGATTGCCAGGGCGTTACTGAAGGATGCGCCGGTGCTCATCCTCGACGAGGCAACGTCCGCTCTCGATACCGAGTCCGAGCGCCACATTCAGGCCGCTCTCGATGTGGCCATGAAAGGTCGTACCACCCTGGTGATTGCCCACAGACTGTCGACCATCGAAAAGGCGGACCTCATCCTGGTGATGGATCAGGGCATGATCGTCGAACGGGGTACGCATGCCGAACTGTTGGCTCAGGGTGGGTACTACGCGAGGCTTCATTCGCGTCAGTTCGCCGATGAAAAGCCGGAAGAGGCGAGCGATGCTCTCACGTGACTGCCGTGCCGAGTGCAAGTGCTTCTGTTCTGTCGCCGTATCGCTCCAGACAACCGTCTTCGCCGCCACAACGGCCTACGAACTGAAAAACTAAATGCTTAAAATCCTGTTCTTGGTTCAGAGCGAGCAGCGTGCAATTCTGGACCGGCTTTATCAGGCGATTGGTGACAATTCGATTTGCGACATCCGCTGGCTCGACAAGAAACAGCAATCGAACCTGCGGCTTTACTTCAAGCAGCATGTCGATGTCTCCCGTTATGACCGTATCGTTTTCTTCCTGCGCTTCAAGCAGGAAATCCGTCAGGCTGGCTTCATTCGCAACATCCCCAATCTCGTGATACTCGAGCACGATGCCTATCAGAACTACATCCCTTGCAAGTACAAGGGAAAGTTCAGCAGGCACTACCGCCGCTTGCCCGGCGCCCGGATTCTGGTATCCAGCGCAGTCGTCGCGCGGCGATTGCAGGAAGAAGGGTTCGACGCGGTCTTCGTGCCGAAAGGGTACGACCAGGCGCTACTGAGAAACCTGGATGCTCCTCGCGATATCGAACTCGGCTTTCTGGGAAGCACCAAGAGCCAGGCTTACGCAGGGCGCAAGCTGCTGCTGGATGAGCTGGCGAAAGCGGAAAATCTGGTCGTCGCCCGGACCAAGTCAGGTGAGGAATATCTGGAGACCCTCAATCGCATCCGTTTCTTCGTCAGCGCGGACGTGGGAATGGGCGAGTACATGATCAAGAACTTCGAGGCCATGGCCTGTGGCTGCGTCCTGCTGGCGTTCGACCAAGGTGCTGAGGAGAATCGGGCGCTCGGGTTCGTCGACATGGAAAACATTGTGCTCTACAAAACGGTGTCCGAGCTGACAGCGAAGCTTGCGATATTGCGGGCTGATTCCGGGCTGGCCGATCGGATCGCTCTCAGCGGACAACGCCTGGCCGAGAGTCGCTACAGTTTCGACCGGATCGGCGCGGCAGCGGTGGACGCGATGAAACCGCCGTTACGGGCCGTGCCGCCGCCCAACTGGCTCGATAAACTCCGCTACCGCTTTGGATGGTGAGCATGTCCACTCCGCGCCTCGTATTTCTCATTCCCTACTTCGGGCGATGGCCGTTCTGGATGCCATTCTTCCTGAAAAGCGTGGAAGCCAATCCTGACATTCAGTGGATATTCTTCTCTGATTGCGGCGTTCCTGACGACCTGCCGGCCAACGTCGCCCTGCGGCCGATAAGCTTCGAGGGCTACTGTGACCTGGTGTCGCAACGGCTGGGAATCGAATTTCGTCCATCCAATCCATACAAGCTATGCGACATCAAGCCGGCGCTTGGCTACATCCACGCTGACGAACTCGACGGCTACGATTTCTGGGGCTTTAGCGACATCGATCTGGTGTACGGCAATCTGAGAGCCTATTTTTCGCCGCAGCGTCTGGCTCGCTTCGACCTGCTCTCGACCCATGACCGGCGCGTTTCTGGTCACCTCTGCCTATTGCGCAACACGACGAAGATGCGTGAAGCCTTCAAGCAGGTGCCCGGATGGCGGCAGAAATTCACGGTCGATGAGCACAACGCCTTTGACGAAGGGGCGTTCAGTCGTCTGTTCATCCGCCACAAGAACTGGCCCGAGCCGATGAGGCGATTGGCAGACAGATTCAATCCGTGGCGTCGCAACAGTGAGTTCGTCGAGGCCTTCACGACGCCCAATGCGCGGATCGTTTGGCACAACGGCGAGGCGGGTTTCCCCTCACGCTGGATCTGGCGCGACGGTGAATTGACCAACGATCTCGATGGCGCTCGTTCCTTTCCGTACTTCCACTTCATCACCTGGAAGTCGAAGGTTTGGCCCACCCTTGCGCCGGAAAGCCTGGTACCGCAGGCCGATCTAGTGCAGGCCACGGCGTGGAGCGTAACGTCCGAAGGGTTTCGCTCTGTCTAGGTAGTCGACCGTCCGCACCCGGACCTGCCCTTGGAGGCTCCATTGAAAGCCTTGGCGTCATTTTTCGCGGCGGATCGCCGTTCCGCATACTTCACCATGGCGCTGCTGGTGTTCGTGGCCAGCTATCTGGTATTGCCGACGGCCAAGATGGTCAACAACGTGTATTACACGCTGCTGGCGCTGCCGTCGCTGGGGGTGCTGCTTTGTTACCGTGGGGCGGGAATCAAGACATCTCCCGATCTGCTGCTTTGGGCGCTGCTGCTGGCATGGTTCGCCGTGGTAGGTATCTGGTCGGGCGATGCCCAGCACTACAAGCATCTGCTCTATGTCGGGCTTTTCGTTCTCACGGTCAGCCGTCTAATCGATCCTCAGCCGTTGCGTCATCCGCTGTTCGCCAGAGGGCTGTACTGGATCCTTGTCGGCTATGTATCGGGTTCAGCGCTGTTCTATTGGGCGACCGGTCATTATGCGGTGGGCGAACGAGTACTCTGGCTACCTTCGAGGATGACCGGGCCGATCTACACGAGCATGTGGATAGCCTGCTGCTTTGCCCTGGCGGTGCCTGGCTGGCTTCGGTCGCGCCAGTTCATCGAGTTGGTGCTCGCGTTTGTGGTGGCGTTGTTCTGCATGGGGTACGTCCTGCAGAGCCGCTCCGGATTGGTGGCGTTGGCTGCATTCGTGTTGCTGGCGTCAATCTATCTCTCGCTTCGCCGCCTTCGCGATTCGCTGTGGTTGGCGGGCAGCCTGCTGGTAATAGGCGGTGCCGCGCTCTGGGCGGGTATGACATTTCCCGAGGTGGGCAGCCTGTTCGAGCGCGCCGACGCGGGGCGGCTCCATCTCTGGAACATCATGCTGAACGAGTGGTACGCGTGCGGTCTGTGGATGGGCTGCGGGCTCGAGCATCGAACCGATCAGCTGTTGCTCAATGGTGAACCAATCGCTCATCCGCACAGCGTCTTTCTTTCGCTCGGCGTCTTCGGTGGCGTCGTGGCGCTCGCCATCTTCGTGGCGTTGATAGTCGTTGTGCTGAGGCGTGCCTGGCTATGCCGAGACCCCTGGGGGCTGTACCTCGCTACGGCCCTGGTCGGCTTGAATTTCGATGGAACCAAGCTGGTCGGCAATCCCGACGAGCTCTGGTTGCTGGTCATTCTTCCTGCCTGTCTGATCGGCCATCCGCGTCTTTCTGCTTCGCACTCAAGCTAGGCGCCGCCGAACCTAAGAACTGGCCGGCAGGCGTGTGGCCTGGGCTCGCTCGCAGGCGGCCCAAAGTGTTCCAGGCTCGAGCGGCAGCCGTTCCTTGCGCGCATGTTTTTCGAAATGTTCGCGGTTGCGCCTGATCAGCGCTTTCGACAGGGGCCTGCGGCGCAGTCGCATATCGGCCACGTCGATCAGTCCGAACTCACCATTGGCAGTGATCACGATGTTGCCCGCGTGCAGCGATCGGAAGTAAACGCCCTGTGCATGCAGTTGGTTGATGAAGCTCGCCAGCGGGGGGAGTATGTCTCGCCATTGCTCTGGAGAGTGTCTGAGCCTGTCGCTCAGGGTCTCTCCGGGCAAGGGCTGATAGCGGACGGCCGTGCGGCGTGCATCGTCGAGGCGATAGCATGCAAGTGGTGTAACGGTCGGGATCCCGAGAGCGGAAAGCCCCACGGCGTTGTCGTGGAAGCGTTGTGAGCTCGGGCGAAGCAAGGTTGATGAAAACATACGCTTGCGGCGAAAGACCTTGAGGATCTCGCCATTGTTCAGTGCGTAGACTTTCGGTCCGAAGCTGTCCTTCTCCAGAATGCGAGCGCCCACAAGCATCTGCTGCAGCTCTGCATCGGTAAGTTTGCGGTGTATGTTCAAAGCGGGACCAGTCGTTGCTTGCAAAGCGCACATGATGCCGCAGAGGCCTGCTCGAATGCCATGCGGCTTACCGGCGCGTGTTTCCCCGTCGAGGTGGCCAGTCGAGTCTGCCTGCGCAGAGGTCTTTGTGCGGCATGTTATTATTATCGATTCCGCCCGTCCGAGAGTTCCCATGAAATTATCCCTGCCCCGTTTCGATCGCGCGCCCGTTCTGGTGGTGGGCGACGTCATGCTCGACCGCTACTGGCATGGCGGTACGTCGCGGATTTCTCCGGAAGCGCCGGTGCCGGTGGTGCGTGTCGAGCAGATCGAGGACCGGCCGGGCGGCGCGGCCAACGTCGCACTGAATATCGCGGCGCTCGGCGCGCCTGCATCGCTGGTTGGCGTGACGGGCGTCGACGAAGCGGGGCAGAGCCTATCCGACAGTCTGGCTGCGGCAGGTGT
This sequence comes from Stutzerimonas nosocomialis, assembly GCF_005876855.1. Lineage (GTDB taxonomy): Bacteria > Pseudomonadota > Gammaproteobacteria > Pseudomonadales > Pseudomonadaceae > Stutzerimonas > Stutzerimonas nosocomialis. The sequence continues at coordinate 44,800 of NZ_QLAE01000013.1, forward strand.
CCAGGCGCACTTCCAGCAGATCGAGCGCCAGCCGACCATCGTCAAGCTGCGTGTCATGAGCCGCCACCAGCAATTGCTGCGGATGGACTTCGAGGAGCCTTTCGAAACCGATCCCGCACAGCTGTTGGCTTCGACCGAAACGTTGCTTTCGGGGGTCAAGGTGCTGGTGTTGTCGGATTACGGCAAGGGTGCGCTGAAGAATCATCAGGCCCTCATCCAGGCTGCGCGGGCGAAAGGCATTCCGGTGCTGGCCGATCCCAAGGGCAAGAACTTTGAGGTCTATCGCGGCGCCACGCTGATCACGCCGAACCTGGCGGAGTTCGAGGCGGTGGTGGGGCCTTGCATCGACGAGGCCGATCTCGTCGCCAAGGGGCTTGCGCTGATCGAGCAGCTGGACATGCAGGCGCTGCTGGTCACGCGCGGCGAGCATGGCATGACCCTGCTGCGCCCCGGTTGCCCGGAGCTGCACCTGCCGGCGCGCGCTCGGGAAGTCTTCGATGTGACCGGCGCCGGCGATACGGTGATTTCTACCCTGGCGGCGAGTCTCGCGGCGGGCGAGCCGTTGCCCCAGGCGGTGGCGCTGGCGAACCTGGCGGCAGGGATCGTGGTCGGCAAGCTCGGGACCGCCTGCATCAGCGCGCCGGAGCTGCGCCGCGCGGTGCAGCGTGAAGAGGGCTCGGAGCGGGGCGTGATGACGTTCGAGCAGCTGCTGACGGTGATCGAGGATGCCCGCGCCCAGGGCGAGAAGATCGTCTTCACCAACGGCTGCTTCGACATCCTGCATGCCGGGCATGTGACCTATCTCGAGCAGGCGCGCGCGCAGGGCGATCGGCTGGTGGTCGCGGTCAACGACGACGGCTCGGTCAGCCGTCTGAAGGGCCCGGGTCGGCCGATCAACTCCGTCGACCGGCGCATGGCCGTGCTGGCCGGGCTCGGTGCGGTGGACTGGGTGGTCTGTTTCCCCGAGGACACGCCGGAAAACCTGTTGGCGCAGGTCAAGCCCGATGTGCTGGTCAAGGGGGGCGACTACGGGGTCGACCAGGTGGTCGGTGCCGATCTGGTCAAGGCCTATGGCGGCACGGTGAAGGTGCTCGGGCTGGTCGAGAACAGCTCCACGACCGCCATCGTCGAGAAGATCCGCAGCCGCTGACGTATCGCGAGCGCGTCAGCTGGCGTTCTGCCGGGCGCGCGTCGGCACCGGTGGCTGGATGTTCTGCTGGCTGACCCAGTCCTTCCAGCGGGCGCGCTCCTCGCGCACGGTCCAGCCGATCTGCGGTGCGAAACTCTCCGAAAGGTACAGGCCTCGGGTACTGGCCGGTGTCAGCATGCCCTTGCGCAACGTCAGCAGCTCCGCCGTCGGGCGGCCTTCGTGCAACGGAATCAGGTAGAGGTCAGGCTTGCTGCGCTCCAGGCGGGCGACCAGCTTGTCGTCCTCGATGCGCTCGTCGACATGAAACAGGCTCAGTTGCTTGCAGTCCTTGGGCAGGTCCAGGCGCATGTCATAGACCAGCTGCAGCGAGGCGGTGGGCAGGTGCACATAGGCCCGCGGCCGTTCCATCAGGGTCATGCTGCCGCATTGCACGGGCCGCGCCGACCCCGACAGCGAGCCCAGGTTGAAATTGGCCGATTCGCGGTAGCGCAGCGCGTTGGCGTAGGGTGTCGGCAGCCAGGTATCGCCAAAGCGGCCGGCGAGCCAGCCGTCGCTGGTTTCGAGCAGGCACTCCTCGGCGATTTCCTGGATGGCGGTGAGCAGTGGCAGGTTGAGCTCATGGGCCGGAACGTAGCCGGATATCAGCTTGAGAACGACGTCGCCGCGATCCAGGCGTTGCTGGCGCACCAGGATCCAGTATTCGCGCCCCTGCCACGCGAGGGTCAGGCGAACCGAAACGCCCAGGTTGGCCAGCTCGACGGAGAACCGCTCCGGATCCTCGACGTCGATCGGGCGACGTCGTTCGAGCATCTGGCTGAAGTTGAGCGGCGTGCCCAGGCTCTGGTAGCGCAGGCCTTCGGGGCTGGCCTCGACGCTCAGGGGCAGGGTCTTGAAGGAAGCAGGGTTCTTTCGAATGAGGACTCGCGGCATCTCGGGCTCCTTCTCGCGTCGGGCGTGGCCGCTCGAGCGGCTCAGGATTGTTGATCTAATACGGCCGCAACGCTGGCGACGTTATCCGACAGATGTTGCAGGTTGATGGTTCCGACGATGGCGCTGGCGACACCGGGCTCGCCGAACAGCAGTTCGAAGCTGCGCCTCACCGGGTCTTCGCCGTTGGCAAGGCACGCATGGCCGCTGGCCAGGGCCTTTTTCACCAGGATGCCTTTGGCGTGCGCGGCGGCGTAGTCGATCACCGCTTTCTCCTCGCGCGCCTGCAGGTTGTAGGTGACCATCGCGCAGTCGCCCTCGCGCAGAGCGAGCAGGCCACCCTCGACGGTCTTGCCGGAGAACCCGAACGCCAGCAGCTTGCCCTCGCGCTTGAGGTCGGCGAGCGTCTGGTAGACGTCGGATTGCTCGAGGATCGCCAGGTCGTTGCCGTCGGAATGGACCAGCACCAGGTCGATCCGGTCGGTTTTCAGGCGCTTGAGGCTGCGCTCGACCGAATAGCGGGTGTGGGCGGCGGAAAAGTCGAAGCGCGACTGCCCGTTCTCGAATTCCTCGCCGACCTTGCTCACCAGCACCCAGTCGTTCCGCCGACCCTGCAGCAGCGGGCCGAGTCGCTCCTCGCTGGTGCCGTATGCCGGCGCGGTGTCGATCAGGTTGATGCCCAGTTCGCGGGCGCAGGCGAGCAGCCGGAGGGCCTGCTGGTCGTCGGGAATGGTGAATCCGTTGGGGTACTTGACGCCCTGGTCGCGCCCGAGCTTCACGGTGCCCAGGCCCAGCGGCGACACCCGAAGGCCGGTGCTGCCCAACGGGCGATGCAGGTCATGCAGCGTCTTCACGGTAGCAACTCCTCCCAGAAGGGCCTGGCCAGCGGCGGACGCGGCAGGGTCGGAAGCGGCGCGTGGGGCAGGGGGTGGATGCCGTCGTTTCGGAGCGCGGCTTCGACGCGGTCGGAAAAGTCCGGCGCGAGGGCGAGCTTGGTCGGCCAGCCGACCAGCAGGCGGCCCTGTTCGGCGAGAAAGGCGTTGTCCGGTCGGACCTGGTTCGATTGCGCCGGCTCGGCGCGCTCGACCCGCAGCGTGGCCCACTGCGCATCGCTGAGGTCGATCCAGGGCACCAGGTCCGCCAGCTCGCGCCTGGCGGCTTCGATCTGCGCTTCGGGCGCGCGCGCCACGCCGTCCGCCTCGGCAAGGTCGCCGCCCAGGTACCAGACCCAGCGGCCGTCGCTCGCCGGATGGCTGGTCACCGTGACGCGCGGCTTGGTGCCGCCCCCCAGGCAATGGGCGTACAGCGGCTTGAGGTTGACCGACTTGACGATGACCATGTGCAGCGGTCGCCGCTGCATCGCGGGTTGGTCCAGCCCCAGCGAGGCGAGCAGCTCGGCATTGCCGGCGCCGGCGTTGAGCACGATGCGCTGGGCCCTTATCGCGATGCCGTCGACCGTCAGCCCGACGAGTTCCGCGCCTTCGTGCAGAGGCTCGATCCGCGTGGCCGCCATCAGGCTGTCACCGGCCAGCTGCGCCAGGCGCGCGATCAGGCTGGGAACGTCGAGCACCAGCTCGCTCAGGCGGTACACCTTGCCCTTGAAGCGGGAATTCTGCAGCGCCGGGGGCAGCGCGTCGCCCTTGACCTGTTCGACGCGCGAACGCACCGCCTTGCTGGCGAAGAAGCTGGTGAGGTTGCCGGCCAGCGTGCCGGGCGACCACAGGTAATGCGCATCCGACAGCAGGCGTACGCCGGCCAGATCGAGTTCGCCGGTGCCGGCGATCGCCTCGCGCCAGCGGCGGGGCATGTCGGCGATGGCCTCGGAGGCGCCGGTCAGCGCGCCGTGCAGCGCATACTTGGTGCCGCCGTGGATGATGCCCTGGGATTTGATGCTCTGTCCGCCACCCAGCGCGCCGCGCTCGAGCAGTACCGTCGAATAGCCCTGCTGGCGCAGGCGTGCATTGAGCCATAGTCCGGCGACGCCGCCGCCGACGATCAGTACGTCTGTGCTCAGGGATGTGGACATGTCCGGCCTCGCGTTGGAAACAGGGCGGCAGTATAACCCGCGCCGTTCAGGCGGGTTTCGGCGGCGCTGCCGGGTCAGTGCCCGGTGCTGCTGGAAAACAGCTGGATCACCACCACGCCCGCGATGATCAGCACCATCCCCAGCACGGCCGGCAGGTCGAGCTTCTGGGCGTAGAGGACCGAGGCGGCGACGCTCACCAGGACGATGCCCAGGCCTGCCCAGATCGCATAGGCGATACCCACCGGGATGCTCTTGACCACGAGGCTCAGCATCCAGAACGAAATGCAATAGCCGAACACGACCAGCGCCAGCGGCAACGGCTTGTTGAACCCGTCGAGCGCTTTCATCGAGGTGGTGGCGATCACTTCTGCGGCGATGGCCAAGGCGAGGTAGAGGTAGGCGGGCATGGGCAGTCCTTGAGCGAAGGCGGGCGGTTGCGCGTCGAGAATGACAGGCAACGCTAGCATTGATCGTACGTCCGGCGCATGGCTGGCCGCGTCCCGCATCGGTACGCTCCGCGCCACCGCCGCCTTTTGCTAAGCTGCGCGGCCATGAACAGACCCCTCTATACGCTGCTTTTTCACCTCGCCCTGCCGCTGATCGCGTTGCGCCTGCTGTGGCGCGCCTGGCGGGCTCCGGCCTATTCGCGCCGAGTCGGCGAGCGCTTCGCCGTGGGCCTGCCACCCCTGCGCCAGGGCGGCATCTGGGTGCATGCGGTCTCGGTTGGCGAAAGCATCGCCGCCGCGCCGATGATCCGTGAGCTGATGGCGCGGTATCCGCAGATGCCGATCACCGTCACCTGCATGACTCCCACCGGTTCCGAGCGCATTCGGGCGCTGTTCGGCGACAGCGTCCAGCATTGCTACCTGCCCTACGACCTGCCCTGGGCGGCGGCGCGCTTTCTCGATCGCCTGCGCCCGCAGCTGGCGGTAGTGATGGAGACCGAACTGTGGCCCAACCACATCCACCAGTGCGCCCGACGCGGCATTCCGGTGGTGCTGGCCAATGCGCGGTTGTCCGAGCGTTCGGCCCGTGGCTATGGGCGGTTCGGCGGGCTCGTCGCGCCGATGCTGGCCGAGCTGGCCTGCATCGCCGTGCAGACCGAGGCCGAGGCCGAGCGTTTCCGGGCGCTGGGCGCGCGGGCGGAGGCGGTGCAGGTGACCGGGTCGATCAAGTACGACCTGGCCATCGATCCGCAGCTCTGCGAGCGCGCTGCCCTGCAGCGGCAGGCATGGCGGGAGCGGCCGGTGTGGATCGCGGCCAGTACCCATCGTGGGGAAGACGAGGTCGTCCTTTCGGCTCACCGCCAGCTCCTGGCGGATCGTCCCGACGCGTTGCTGATTCTGGTGCCGCGTCATCCCGAGCGGTTCGGCGACGTGCATGCGCTGGCGCGCAGGCAAGGGTTCGCCACGGTCAGGCGATCGCTCGACGAGCCGGTCGGTGCAGATACCCAGGTTCTGCTCGGAGACACCATGGGCGAGCTGCTCTATTTCTATGCGCTGGCGGATCTCGCCTTCGTCGGCGGCAGCCTGGTGCCCAACGGCGGGCACAACCTGCTCGAGCCGGCGGCGCTGGGCAAGCCGGTGCTCAGCGGTCCGCACCTGTTCAACTTCGAGGAAATCGCTGCGCGGTTGCGTGAAGGTGGTGCCCTGGTGCAGGTCGAAGACGCCGAAGGGCTCCATGCGCAACTGCTGCGCCTATGGAGTGATGATGCGGCTGCGGCGCGGATGCGCGAGGCCGGGCTCTCGGTGGTCAGGGCCAACCAGGGAGCGTTGCGGCGCCTGCTGGACATCCTCGGTGCGGCCCTGGCGCGCCCTTGATTCTGCAGCCCGCAAAGAAAGCCCGGCAATGCCGGGCTTTTTTCGTCAGCGATCCAGGTTGGCCGGGCGGCCGAGGTTCTGCGACAGGTCCGGCGGCAGGAAGTCGGTGTCCGGGTCGTAGTCCGGCTTGAGGTACTGGCCGAGCGTCTCGAGGTCCGCCGGGCTCAGCGTGCCGGCCGCCTGCTTGAGCCGCAGGTTGTCGAGGATGTAGTCGTAGCGCGCGTTGTTGTAGTCGCGCACGGCGGCGAACAGGCGACGCTGGGTGTCGAGCACATCGACGATGTTGCGGGTGCCGACCTGATAGCCGATTTCGGTGGCTTCCAGCGCGCTCTGGTTGGAGACGATCGACTGGCGGCGGGCCTGGACCTGTTCCACGTCGGTGTTCACCGCCCGATGCAGGTTGCGGGTGTTTTCCACCACCTGGCGGCGCAGGCTCTCGCGCTGCTGCTCGGTCTGGTCGAGACGGTAGTAGGCTTCGCGCGACTGCGAGGTGGTCAGGCCGCCACTGTAGAGGGGGATGTTGAGCTGCAGGCCGATGGTGCGCTGCTCGACGTCACCGTTGTAGCGCGGGTAGCCGGGCACCGCCGAAACACCGGTGTTGGTGAAGCCCAGGCTGTCGTTGTCGCCACGGCGATAGGAGGCCACCGCATCGACCGTCGGGGCATGTCCGGCGCGACGCTGGCGCAGCGTCTCCTCGGCGGCGGTGACGGCGTGGTTGACCGCCTGCAGGTTGAGGTTCTGGCGGGCGGCGGTGTCCACCCAGGCCTTGGCGTCGTTGGGGACGGGCGCCAGTACCGGCAGGCTGTGTTCGATGCCTTCGAGGGCGACGTATTCCCGGTTGGTCAGGGTGAAGAGCGCCTGGAAGGCGTCGTCGACCTGGCGCTGGGCAAGCATCCGGTTGGCGCGTGCGGTGTCGTAGCCGGCCTGGGCTTCGAGCATGTCGGTGCGGTCCGAGAGGCCGACCTCGAAGCGCTCGTTGGCCTGGTCCAGCTGACGCCTGAACGCCGCCTCCTCGGATTTGACCGCGGCCAGGTTGTCCTGGGCGCGCAGCACCGCGAAATAGCTTTGCGCGCTCTGCAGGATGAGGTCCTGCTGGGCGATGGAGAATTCCAGCGCCGCCTGCTCGCTGGTGGCTTCGGCGGCCCTGAGTCCGAACCAGCGATCGGCGCGGAACAGTGGCTGGCTCAGGCTGGCCTGGTAGACGTTGCCGCTGCGCGAAATCGACTGCGAGCCCATGCTGGTGTCGACATCGGTGTGCGTATTGCTGATCTCGGCCCCGGCGCTCAGCTGCGGCAGCAGGCCGGCGCGTGCCTGGGGCACCACTTCCTGCAGGGCGTTGAACTGCGCACGGGCGGCGGCGAGGTCGGCGTTGTTGGCGACCGCCTCGCGGTAGACGCTAACCAGATCCGTACGAAGGGGAAGTGGAGCCGCGGTTTGCTGAGCGCTGGCGACACCGGTCGCAGCGGCCACCGCGATTGCCAGAGAGAATCTGCGCAACATTGCATCTATCCATGAGGCGGGCAAGGGAGACGGCAAGGCTATGCCGGGTCCGATAGAGGGTCAAGAAGTGTCTCGGGGCGCGCCATGCGGGACGTCGAGGGGGCGACAGCCCGTCTCGCGCGTGAATTGCCGGTCAGGCGCGTGGCAATGCTGGCCACTCTTGATTAGACTCGACCCGTTCTTGTCGGGGTGCCTTGAAGCGAAGGCTGAGATCGGAAAGTTCCGGATCCCGTTGAACCTGATCAGGTTAAGGCCTGCGTAGGGAACAAGATGTACCCGTCGCCCGTTATGGCGGGTTCTCTCGGCGCCAGTTCCGGCGCGCCCGATGTGTCCTTTTCGCCGTGCTGCTCAGGTTCGCTCCGACAACTTTCGAGGAGCCAGCCTGATGCGTGCAGAACAAAACCTTAGCCAGTCCGCCCAGGTCGACCAGCAGTCGATCCAGCCCTTCCCGCGTTCGCAGAAAATCTACGTCCAGGGCTCGCGCCCCGACATCCGCGTGCCCATGCGCGAGATCAGCCTGGACGTGACGCCCACCGCCTTCGGCGGCGAGATCAACCCACCGGTCACCGTCTACGACACCTCCGGGCCCTATACCGACCCGAACGTGCAGATCGACGTCCGCCAGGGCCTGGCCGACGTGCGCAGCGCCTGGATCGAGGATCGCGGCGATACCGAGAGGCTGCCGGGGCTGTCCTCCGAGTTCGGCCAGCGCCGTCTCAACGATGCCGAGCTGTCGGCGATGCGCTTCGCCCATGTGCGCAACCCGCGCCGGGCCCGCGCCGGGCAGAACGTCAGCCAGATGCATTACGCGCGCAAGGGCATCGTCACCGCCGAGATGGAGTACGTCGCCATCCGCGAGAACATGAAGCTCGCCGAAGCGCGTGAAGCGGGCCTGCTCGATGCGCAGCACAAGGGCCAGAGCTTTGGCGCGGCCATCCCCAAGGAAATCACGCCGGAGTTCGTGCGCGAGGAAGTGGCGCGTGGCCGGGCGATCATCCCCGCCAACATCAACCACACCGAGCTGGAGCCGATGATCATCGGCCGCAACTTCCTGGTGAAGATCAACGGCAACATCGGCAACAGCGCGCTGGGCTCCTCGATCGAGGAGGAAGTGGCCAAGCTGACCTGGGGCATCCGCTGGGGCTCGGACACGGTGATGGACCTGTCCACCGGCAAGCACATCCACGAGACCCGCGAGTGGATCATCCGCAACTCGCCGGTACCGATCGGCACGGTACCCATCTACCAGGCGCTGGAAAAGGTCGGCGGCGTCGCCGAGGACCTGACCTGGGAGCTGTTCCGCGACACCCTGATCGAGCAGGCGGAGCAGGGCGTGGACTACTTCACCATCCACGCCGGCGTGCTGCTGCGTTACGTGCCGCTGACCGCCAAGCGGGTCACCGGCATCGTCTCGCGCGGCGGCTCGATCATGGCCAAGTGGTGCCTGGCCCATCACCAGGAAAACTTCCTCTACACCCACTTCGAAGACATCTGCGAAATCATGAAGGCCTACGACGTCAGCTTCTCGCTGGGCGACGGCCTGCGTCCCGGCTCGGTCGCCGACGCCAATGACGCCGCGCAGTTCGGCGAACTGGAGACCCTGGGCGAGCTGACCAAGATCGCCTGGAAGCACGACGTGCAGACCATGATCGAAGGCCCCGGCCACGTGCCGATGCACCTGATCAAGGAGAACATGGACAAGCAGCTCGAATGCTGCGACGAGGCGCCGTTCTACACCCTCGGCCCGCTGACCACCGACATCGCGCCCGGCTACGACCACATCACCAGCGGCATCGGTGCCGCCATGATCGGCTGGTTCGGCTGCGCCATGCTCTGCTACGTCACGCCCAAGGAGCACCTCGGCCTGCCGAACAAGGACGACGTGAAGACCGGCATCATCACCTACAAGATCGCCGCCCACGCCGCCGACCTCGCCAAGGGCCACCCGGGCGCGCAGATCCGCGACAACGCCCTGTCCAAGGCGCGTTTCGAGTTCCGCTGGGAAGACCAGTTCAACCTGGGCCTGGACCCGGACACCGCGCGCGCCTTCCACGACGAGACGCTGCCCAAGGAGTCGGCCAAGGTGGCGCACTTCTGCTCCATGTGCGGCCCGAAGTTCTGCTCGATGAAGATCACCCAGGAAGTGCGCGAATACGCCGCGGAAAACGGCCTGACCGACGAGCAGAAGGCCATCGAGGCCGGCTTCGCCGAGCAGGCGGAGCGCTTCAAGGGCGAAGGTTCGGTGATCTACCGGCAGGTATAACGGGCCCGAACGCTGCATGTGCTGTATGTGCAGCTTCTGGTCGCGGGCGGGGCGCAAAGCGTCCCGTCGGCTTCCAAAATGAACGATAACCGAGGCTGTTGGGATGAATACCTTGCTGGTTGTGATTTCTCAGATTGCCTCCGGATATTTGCGCAATCTGGAATGCGACCAACCAGTTCTTCTCATGATCCCCTGATGAGACTGCAGCAAGCACGCCTCACGGTCAGCCCTTTGGTTCATGCCCAGCAGGGCTTGCGTGCCGAGGAGGCTGCTCGGGCCTCCGGCGACATGGCAAAGCGACGACGCGCCTCATGCTATGTCCGAAGTCTTGATGGTACGCCTCGCCGAACAACGCTGTGCTCGCAAGATTGGTCGGCAGTTGCAAACGAGCTGGGCTTGGCCCTAAGCACAGCGGCACATCGCCTCGAATGGTTGGCTTGCATCATCTGGCCGAGCTGAATCCAGCACGTCCGGTGATCTGCTATGAGTACCAGGGATGGTATCTGGACTCAAAGAAGTGGGTCGATTTTTCGCAAGCCGGCCATCTCGTTACGGGAGACTGCAAGCAGTAGCTCGGATAGCGCCGGCTGGGAGTTGTCCATAGGGCCATCGACGAGGCCAGTCGATACCGTTCAGCTCGGATGAATCCGAAACCGTTCGTTTGGTTTTGTAATTTGTCGACGTGCCCGGTTGGCTATGCCGGTCGGTTTATCGCTACCACAAAGGCGATAAATGCCCACTTGCGGAAACTTTTTAGGCTTTCCGCCCTCCAATATCCGCTCCAGTCTAAGAGCTGTTAGCAGAACGCCTAAGCACTTCTTGACGGAGGGCTCCGAAGGTATCGGAACCGGTCGCGTTAAAGCTCGTTCTCTTTGGGTCTAGGGTAAGCCTGATTCTGCAAGCTGCTGTGCAGGCCCTTCCTATGGGCGATGTAACGCAATGACTATCAATATGGAGTTCACGAGGTAAGTTCTGCATGAGTTTCTCCGATGTGAATCCGCCAAGAGCTCTGACAAGGGATGGGGCTGGCTTGCATGTCGCAATCCTGCTCACCACCTTTAATGGGGGACGGTTTCTTGAAGAGCAGCTGAACTCCATCGCCGGGCAAACTCATCGCGACTGGACGTTGTACATCTCTGACGATGGGTCATCGGATGCTACGCCGCATATCATTGAGCGTTTTCAGCAGCGGCTCGGTTCGGATCGGGTGCACTTGCTCAACGGCCCCCGGGTTGGCTTTGCGCAAAACTTTCTTTCGTTGGTGCGCAATTCAAAGATCGAAGCGGATTTTTTCGCCTTCAGCGATCAGGACGATATCTGGTTTCCGGACAAGCTCGAGAGGGCTCTGGCACGGCTTCCGCAGGTGGCTGGCAAGTGCCCGGCGATGTATTGCTCCAGAACACGGCTGGTCGACGAATCGGGTAATTTTATCGGTTATTCGCCGCTGTTCGTCCGGACGCCGAGTTTCCAGAATGCGCTGGTACAAAGCCTGGCCGGCGCCAATACCATGCTGCTGAACAGGTCAGCACGCGACCTGCTCGCGGCAGTTCCGTCGACGGCGCCCGTTGTATCCCATGATTGGCTTTGCTATCTGCTGGTCAGCGGTTGTGGTGGTCAAGTCTTCTATGATGCTCAGCCAACCATCGACTACCGGCAGCATGGAGGCAACGTTATTGGCTCCAACACCGGCCTGTTGGATCGCTGGCTGCGTATCCGTAGGATGTTGTCCGGCACCTTTCGCGACTGGAATCAGAACAACCTAGTCGTGCTGCGACATTTTCGCTCACAGCTTACCGCCGAAAATCGGGACGTGCTCTGCCAGTTCGTGCTTGCGCGCAAGAGCTGTTTCGCCGCCCGTCTGCGGCTGCTCTGGGAAGCCGGTCTATATCGTCAGACCATCCTCGGTAATATCGGGCTCGTCGTTGCGGTCAGCATGAGGAAGATCTAATCATTCTCCCGATCACCACAGACCGCATGCCCCGGACGTCGAGTGATTGCTGGCTCGGCAGTCCAATACTTCAAGGAACAGTGCCGTGATTCATCCCATCTTTCTGTCGGTCGTCATTACTGTTCGAAATCAGTCTAGTGTGCTCGAGGGGCTAGTAGCAGGTCTGGGGCAGGGGCTCGGTGGGCTGGTTAGGGACTACGAGTTGATTATCGTGGACAATGCGTCGGAGGATGACTCGCTGGCTAGGCTCAAGGCCTTGACCGATGAGGGCGGGCTGCCCAACTTGCAGGTCTATGCTCTGACCAAAGAGGTGGATGCCGACACCGCTTCCTGGGCCGGCATGGAAAACGCCCTAGGCGATTTTGTCGTGGTCATCGATCCGCTTGTAGACGACGTGGCCTTCCTGCCCTCGATGCTCGAGCACTCTATCGGCGGCGCCGACGTGGTGTTTGCCTGCAACCGCCAGAAGCCAGCGCGTAGCCTTGCCTACAAGGCAGCCAGCGCAGTGTTCGACAGTCTCTATAAGAGGTTCAACGGCATTCACTTGAGCAAGGAAGCGCCGCAGTACCGGGTGCTCAGCAAGCGTGTGGTGAACTTCATGCTGCAGCACCCGCAGCCGGCCCTGGCATACCGCTATCTGCCTGCTACTGCCGGGTTCATCAAGGTGAATCTGAGCTACAGCGCCTCACCACGGATTCGCCATACCAAGCGCTTGGGCGAAAGCGTGGACCGGGGCCTGCGGTTGCTGGTCTCGACCACCCGGGCGCCGATGCGCATCGTCACCTCGCTGGCCCTGTTTGGCGCTGTGGCCAACCTCGTCTATTCGGTCTATGTGGTGCTCGTCGGCCTGCTGAAGGAGGATGTCGCGCCCGGTTGGGTCAGTCTGTCGTTGCAACAGTCTGGTATGTTCTTTCTGATCTCCATGGTTCTGCTAGTGCTCGGTGAGTACATCTTGCATATGGCAAGCCTGTCCAACGAGGGGCCTCCCTATCATGTAGGGCAGGAATTCACGAGCGCTCACATGTCGCGGCGCGAGAAGCTCAATATCGAGGAAGTGGGCGGTGAAGAGGCTGAGGCGGCCCGCCCTTTTCCGGAGTATGTAGCCAATGGGCACTGAGCAGTACGATGCCGATGCGGTGATCATCGGCGGCGGCTTCTACGGAGCGGCGATCGCCATCTACCTGGCGAAGCAGCGCGGCCTACGCCGTATTGTCTTGTTCGAACGCGAGGCGGCGCTACTGCAGCATGCTTCCTATAACAACCAGGCGCGGGTGCACAACGGCTACCATTATCCACGCAGTTTCACCACGGCGTACCGCAGCCGGATCAATCTGCCCCGCTTCGTGCGCGATTGGCCTCAAGCGGTGAAGCAGGACTTCACCAAGTTGTACGCTATCGCCCGGCGTAACTCCAAGGTGACCGCCCGGCAGTTCGAGCGCTTCTGTCGGGACATCGGCGCTTCGATCGCAACGGCCGACAAGGCGCAGCGCGAGCTGTTCGAATCTCGTTTGATCGAGAACGTGTTTATCGTGCAGGAGTACGCCTTCGATACCACCAGGCTGGCGGAGTGGGCGCTTGCCGAACTGTCCGATCTAGGCGTAGAGCTCCGCTGCGAAGTCCAGGTCGCAAACATTTTCAGGGGCGCCGGCAGTTCGCTGCGGGTCGAGGCCGAGTCTCGTCGTGGGGAGGGCATCACTTGCACCAGCCGCTATGTCTTCAACTGCACCTACAGTGGCCTGAACCAGTTCGGCGGAGACTTCCCCGGTACCAGCACCCGGCTCAAGCAGGAAATCACCGAGATGCCGCTGATGCAGGTGCCGCCTGCACTACGTGATATTGGGGTAACGGTGATGGACGGGCCGTTCTTTTCCATGATGCCGTTCCCGGCGCGATGCCTTCATACGTTGTCCCATGTCCGTTACACACCGCACCTGAACTGGAACGACGTGCGGGGCATCGATCCCTATCAGCGACTCGAGCAGTACGCCCGGGCTTCCCGGGTCGACCGCATGGTGCGGGATGTTGGGCGCTACCTGCCGGCGGTGCTAGACGCCTGGCATATCGATTCGCTGTTTGAGGTCAAGACTGTGCTGGTCAAGAACGAGGGCGACGATGGTCGGCCGATCCTGTTCGAGCGGCACGCCGAACTGCCCGGTTGCTATTCGGTGCTCGGCGGCAAGATAGACAATATCTACGACGTTCTCGAAAAACTCGATGCCGAGGTTTTCGAACCCACCAGGGGCAGTTTCATGTTGAGGAGTTCCAATGGCTGACGCGCTGATAGGCTATACCGGTTTCGTAGGGAGTACCCTGCTCCGGCAGACCCGCTTCGACCACCTGTACCGCTCGACAAATATCGCCGAGATCGAGGGGCACGCTTTCGGCACTGTGGTCTGCGCTGGGGCGCCGGCCCAGAAGTGGATCGCCAACCGCGACCCCGAGGGCGATCGCCGGAAGATCGAGGCGCTGATCGCTCACCTCCGGGGGATGACCTGCGAGCGCTTCATCCTTATCAGTACGGTGGATGTGTTCAAGTCCGCAGTGGACGTCGACGAACGCACGCCGGTGGACGAGGAGGGGCTGCATGCCTACGGACTCAACCGCCGGCTGTTGGAGCGATTCGTCGAGGATCATTTCCCGAATCACCTGATTGTGCGCCTGCCCGGGCTGGTGGGGCCGGGACTACGCAAGAACGTCATCTACGACTTCCGCAACGACAACAATCTGCAAGCCATCGATAGCCGCGGGGTGTTCCAGTTCTATCCAATGGTCAACCTGTGGGCGGATATTCGCACCGCACTCGACGCCGGGCTGCGCCTGGTGCACCTGACCGCCGCACCGATCAGCGTGGCCGATGTCTCTCTGCAAGGCTTCGGTCGTCCCTTCGAGCAGGTCAAGGATGGCGCGGCGGCCCGCTACGACATGCAAAGCTGCCATGCCGCTCTGTTCGGAGGTCTGGGGGGCTACCAGTACAGCGTCCGCGAGACCTTGTCAGCCATCCGGGCCTATGCCCAGTCCGAGCCGCCTGCACGAATGACAGAGGACGGCAAATGAGACTGGCCATTTCCAACATCGCCTGGGAAGTGGACGAAGACGAGGCCATCGTTGCTCTGCTCCAGCGATATGCAATCGACGCCATCGATATCGCACCGGGCAAGTATTTTCCCGAGCCGGCTCGCGCCACTGACCAGGATATCGCCCGCGTCCGGGCCTGGTGGGGCGAGCGGGGCATCGAGCTCACCGGGATGCAAGCGCTGCTGTTCGGCACCACAGGGCTGAACCTGTTCGCCGAGCAATCGGTGCAGCAGGCCATGCTCGCGCATCTGGGCGCCGTCTGTCGCATCGCCGGCGGACTGGGCGCCACGCGCCTGGTGTTCGGCTCGCCGAAGAATCGCGACCGTTCGGGACTGGACGACCGGCAGGTAAAGGAGAAATCCACCCGCTTTTTCCGGCAGCTCGGTGACATCGCGCAAAGCCATGGTGTGATGATCTGTCTAGAGCCCAACCCGGCCTGTTACGGGGCCAATTTCATGACCGGCAGTCTGGAAACGCTCGCGGTGGTCGAGCAGATCGAACATCCGGCCGTGCGCATGCAGCTAGACACCGGGGCGATCACTCTCAATGAGGAGAATGCTGCCGAGGTGGTTGAGTGCTGCGCTCCGTATATTGGACACGTGCACGCCAGCGAGCCGAATCTGGTGCCGCTGGGCGATGGCGGCTGCGATCACGCCGGCGCGGCGCACGCCCTGACCGAGCGCCTGCCCTCCCATCTGGTCACCATCGAGATGGTGGCGACACGGAACGAACCCCACGTCGTGTCGATCGAGCGCGCGTTGCAAGTCGCTGTCTCTTACTATCGCCAGGACGGCAGGGCCAGTACATGAAATGGATGATTCTGCTGCTGGGGATTCTCTCCAATGCCCTGGCAAGCGTGCTGGTGAAGGTGGCCATGACGCCCCCGAGGCAGTTCCCCTCTCTTCGCGACCCCCTCGCCGCGCTGACAAACTGGCCGTTCTGGTTGGGACTGGCGCTTTATGGCGGCGCCTTCTTGCTGTATGCCGCAGCTCTTGCCCGGCTGCCGCTGAACGTGGCGCACCCCATCCTAACCTCCGGTGCGGTCGCGACCGTCGCCCTGTTCTCGGTGTTCCTGTTCAGGGAAACCCTGCACTGGACGACCCTGGCTGGCATCGTGCTGGTCATAGCCGGCGTGGCGCTGATCACAGCCAAGGCGGCCTGAACCTATGAATGAAATGAACATGATCCATGACATCGCACCCGAGGTGCGCGCCCACTGGCAAGTGCCGACCTACGAGGCCCGCCTCTGGCAGGGCCGCACGCAACCCTGGTGTGTGGTGATCCCGGTGATCAACGAGGGCGAGCGGATCAGGAACCTGATCAGCCGCATGGCAGATCTGGCTATCCCGGGCATTGCCGACATTGTCATCGTCGATGGCGGCAGCACCGATGGTTCTCTGGCCACCGACTGGTTGGAGGGTAAAGGGGTGCGTGCCCTGCTGGTGAAGACCGGGCCGGGCAAGCTGAGTGCCCAACTGCGCTGCGCCTATGCCTTCGTCTTGGAGCAGGGCTACGAGGGCATCGTGACCATCGATGGCAACAACAAGGACGACCCCGACACCATCCGGGACTTCATCGACGCGCTGCGCCTGGGCGTCGACTTCGCCCAGGCCTCCCGCTTCGTGCCGGGCGGGATTGCCGAGAACACGCCCAAATCGCGGAATCTGGCGATAAAGTACATCCATGCGCCGATGCTGAGCCTGGCTTCGGGCTTCAAGTGGACGGACACCACCCAGGGCTACCGAGGCTACAGTCGCAGGATGCTGCTCGATCCGCAGATATCGATCTTCCGCGACGTGTTCGTCAAGTACGAACTCCTGGCCTATCTCTCCTATCGCGCGCCGAAGCTCGGCTACTGTTGCAAGGAGTTGCCCACCACGCGACGCTATCCGAAGGATGAGGTGCCAACCAAGATCAGCGGCCTCAAGGGTAATCTCGAGGTGTTCTTAGTGCTGTCCAACGCCTGTATGGGGCGCTACAACCCAAGTGAAAAGGACGTCTAATACACATGCACCTTCGTAAGCTCACGGCGCTCTGCAGAAGTGACCGCGTGGCTGTCATGATGCTCATCACGCTAATGCTGCTGTTACTGCTGGTCTTTAGCCTTGGGAAATCCCTGTTCTTTAATAGCATACCTATAGATGGGGCATTTCAGCACCTGAACCCGATGCGTCGTATCGCTGCGGGTGAGTTGCCTGGACAGGATTTTCATGTTTTCCATGGCTTAGCAATTTCGTACCTGCACTACCCACTGTATTTGCTGTTCGGTGAAACGTTATTCGCATCGGAAATGTCGCGTTATTTTCTTAATGGCTTAGCTGGCTATGCAGCGGTGTTGGCCCTGTTCGCCGGCTCCGAGCGCTGGCGGACCGCTCTGGTGCTGGCAGTGGCCTACGTAGTCTTGACCCGTCTGCTGGGACTTTTCTGGCTGACCGATCCTTTTGGCAATGCTTATTCGTCACTGGCGGTGCGCACATTAGTACCAGCGCTGGCTTTTGGCTACCTGCTCTATGCGAACAGGCGAGGTATGCTGGAGTCACATTCGGTAACCCGTATTGTGATGCCGCTGGCATTGGCCAGCGCAGCGGCAATGGTCGCGGCGACTGAGCAGGGGGCTGCCTTGTTCCTAGCATCCGCGGGCGGATTGCTGATCCTGCGAATCGGCCATTCAAGTTTGCTGGTTTGTCTGCGCGACGTGCTGGTGCTAGTGGTGGCTTCCGTGCTGCTTTATTTGCTGCTGGTCTTTGTGGCTAGCGGCGGCACACCGCTGGCAGCGCTGCGTTTCACTTGGCGCGATCTACCTTCCGACCAGTTCTGGTACTTCGGAGCCTATCCGAACATCTTCGCCCAGCGCTTCTCTGATCTGTTTTTGGTGCCTGGTACTAGCCGGCCGTTAACAGTATTTTTCGTCGCAGGATTGGCAACCTTGTGGGCATTGGCGCGCCTGCCGTTGCTTGGTGTGCCCGTTGAACGGCGAGCCAACAAGATTTGGCTGATGGCGCTCGCATACGGCTACGTGACGCTCATTTCCAATTTAGGAATGGTGTCATCGCACTACAGCGAGGCATTGCTTCGCATTTCAAGTGCATTTCTGTTTCTATCGGTTTTTGCCGTTGTGCGTCAGCATATAGGTGTTGACCGCTGGCAAGCCTGGCGCGCCCCTTTTGCTTGGGTGTTGGTGTTAGTGGTAATGCTGTTCCCTGGCCGTTTTCAAGGGCTGGCTTGGGCAGGGGTAGATCTGTACCGAAACTATCGGGAGACCGTTCTGCTACCTCGCCACTCCGGAGTGTTGCCGGTGGGGCGGGAATATCAAGGCTTGTTCGATGTGGCTGCGCGGATCATCCCCCCCGCGCCTCTTATGGGGGGCCGCCTAGATGCCGGGCCGCAACCAATTGCATCCACTGGCTACCTCCTAATAAGAGCGCCAGAGTCGGTGTTGGCTTCGTCGTTGCAACAGGGGGATTCGATCACGGTGAACGGTGTGTCCGAGACGTTGGCACAGGTGGCACCATCTCATGTACTGATGACTTCCAAAAATGCGGCCGAGCGGTACGAATTCCGCTATGTCGGGCGCGGTGGTCGCGAGATCCGCTTGGCGCCAACACCCTACTATTCCGCTATCTCTGGTCTCTGGCGCAACGGCGTGGCTCTGCCTGACGATAGGGGTGGATGTCTTATGGTGGAGCACAGCAGGAAGCTGCGCGGGGTGACGCGTCATCGAGTGGTACGCTTTGACGGAGAAGCGGAAGAGCGACAGGTCACTTCCATACACGGCAACAT
Organism: Stutzerimonas nosocomialis; assembly: GCF_005876855.1. Lineage (GTDB taxonomy): Bacteria > Pseudomonadota > Gammaproteobacteria > Pseudomonadales > Pseudomonadaceae > Stutzerimonas > Stutzerimonas nosocomialis. The sequence goes on from NZ_QLAE01000013.1 coordinate 63,289, forward strand.
CCTCTGCGTCTCTGGCGAGCGGCTAGAGCCCTATACCCATGGCTTCCCTGTTCGCTTCACGGTGGCGGCCGAAATGGCCTTCAGCTTGCCGTCGTTCGAGCTGGCGGATTACCAAGGCACGGCCCGAGCCCTGTATGAGATTGAGCAAAAATCCAATTCGGCGGTGCGGACGCATGATTACTATGAGAGCTATCTTTGGGACCGTACCTATTCACAGTATAGTCATTCGCCTTTAGCCGCATACAAGCGTCAGGTGGCTCGCTGGGAAGGAGACCCTTGTGCTCCGGGGGAGCAGCCGACGCTATGGTCCACCTACACTGGATTCCTCGCCCTACAGGCGGAGGTGGTTAATCCGGCGCAAACCGACTACATCATCCATGCCTTAGGTAGCGATGCGCGCAAACGTTATGTCGAGCGATTCGCTCAGGTTCGCCCGACTTACGTGCACACCTTGCGTTCCTCGTATACCGCTTATGAACGATGGTTGCAGACTACGACTTGGGAGTTCTATCAACTTCTGCTGGCCAACTATGAGGTGGTGGGGCGTACAGCCTACAGTCTTATCTGGCAACGCAAGCCTGTTAACGGGAGCATCGCCTGGTTTGAACGTCCCGGTGCTATTTGTAAGGCCAGTCATGCGGCTTGGCACGATGCGGACTATGTCTGGGAAGGCGAAATCGAAGTCCCACCAGGCGCCCAGGAAATCGATCTCTCGTCACTCGTCGAGCCTTTCGGTACGGCGCATCAAGTGGTGTTGCTAGAGGTAACTTACGCGCAGCATGATCGCTACGAAGCAATACCTCTGTTGGGTAAGGCGGTGCGCTACGCATTAAAACCTATCGACACCGAAACGCCACTGCCGGTGGGATTGGCGCCTTACCATAATCGAGTTGTGTTTCCGCTGGTAGTGCGTCCGGGGGGCCGGCCGCGGCTCTCGCCGGAGGCGTATGCCTTGCTGGGAGGGGCCTCGCTGGAAGTCTTGCAGATTCGCTATGCTCGGGTAAATCAGGACGTCAAATCGCACCTGACTTTATTGTTGGACCATTAATAAATGGTGTCCCGGTTGTTATGGGCTGCGGGGCTGTATTTGCTGGGTACATCTTATCTAGCGCTGTTGCCGCCTTGGGAAGGCTACGACGAAATCGCACACTACGCCTACGCGCAGCAGCTAGGTAGCACTGGGACGGCTCCAAGCCTAAAGCAGGGGCGGCTTTCCCGAGACGTGGAAGCCTACTTGAATTCTGCGCCAGGGCCGTATAGCACGACGCCGCCTTTCGACCACAACGGCGGGCTGACCTATCGACAGTGGTTCGATGGGCCGAACGGCCGGGACCTCCCTCACTCCACACCCGTCGAGCCTCGTCGCTTCGAGGCGGGGGAGCGAGACAATTGGCAGGCTCAACATCCCTGGGGGTATTACCTGTTGCTGGCCCCTCTCGTCGAGGCGACGGCGGGTCTCTCATGGGCCGCGCAGCTCTTCGGACTGAGGTTGTTCTCTTGGAGCCTCGCCTTCGTCGGGTTCGTGATCTCGCTGATGGCCACGGAGCGCGCCGTACAGCGTTTTTTTCCAGACTCCGTACATGGATTCCAGTGGTTTTCACTGGCCTGGCCGCTAGTGTTTCCCGGCTTCTTTCCCGAATTTGCACGGATCGGCAACGATTCGCTGGTAGTGCTGATCCTGTCGCTGGTCTGGGCACTGGCGGTGCGGCGAGTGAGCGCGCCGGTCGCCTGGCCGTGGTATCTGGCGATGGGGCTGCTACTCGGTCTGGGTGGGCTGGTAAAAGTGACCTTCCTACCGCTATCCCTGGCTCTGTTGGCTTGGCTACTGTGGCTGGCCCTTCGCGCAGGGCCAATCGACCGGCGCCGGCAGCTGTATGGTGCGCTGCTCGCCAGCGGGCTCTTCGTTGCTTGCACTGGCTCCTGGTATCTAAACAACATGTTGGAGCGGGGCTCGCTGACCGGACTGGTCGAGTTGACCGACACGCCTTCTTGGACAGCCGCTCTCGGCCATCCCTTCGAGGTCTTAAAGGGAGTACTGGGCATCGCTCTGACTTTCGTCTGGGGCAGTTCGACATCCAGTGCGTACCCGCCGGTGTTCCTGGTGTTGCCACTCGTGGCGCCACTGGTGCTGTGCCTGCTCGGCTCGGTCCGGCTGTTCGCTTCGCCGTACCATGAGCTTCCGATGCTGGCCTGGCTGATGTTTGGGGCAGTCACCGGCGGGTTGGTCTACTATCTGCTGGTGCGGATCGCCGCGACGGGAGTGGGGGCTGGCGCTCCTGGCTGGTATTTGCACACCCTGATAGCGCCTCTGAGCCTGCTGTTTGGTGCAGGCTGGAGCGCGCTCAGGGCCTGGCTGCCGTGGGCGAGCCGTTGGCTCGGTCGTGTCTGGTTATTATATGCCGCCGGGTTTGCGGCGCTGCTGGCCTGGCTGCAGGCTGCGCTGTTCACTGGGTGCGCCGTAAAGACCGCGACGAGTCGGATCTATACCTTCGACAGCGGCGCCTGTCTGTTCGATCTGGCGACGCTGCATGCCCGGCTCGCCCTACTGACCTATCCCAGCGCCGGCTATGCCGTCCTGCTGCTGGCCGCAGTGGTCCTGCTTGTGGCGTTCCTGAAACGCGACGTCCCCGCCGCTGCGAAAGGCAAGCATGATCCTGCGTAACAGCCTGCTGAGCATCCTGTCGCTGGCGGTCCCGCTGCTTGTGGGGCTGTTCAGCGTGCCGCCGATCATTGAGGCGCTTGGGACCGAGCGCTTCGGCGCACTGACCCTGGCGTGGGCGATCACCGGCTATGTCAGCGTCTTCGACCTGGGTATCAGCCGGGCACTGACCAAGCGTGTAGCGGAGCTCGGCGGTCGCCTGACGCGGATACGCTCCATCGTCCGGCTAGGGCTAGTGCTGCTATTCGTGCTGGGTGCATTGCTGGCAGGGCTTATCGTGCTGTTGGCGTCGCTGCTAGATCGTCAGGGGTTCGGGCTAGGGGCGGATGAATATGCCCGCAGCCTACTGCTGATCGCGGTCAGCGTGCCCGTCGTCATCCTGGGGAGTGGCCTGCGGGGTGCCCTGGAGGGCATGCACCGTTTCGGTATTGTTTCCCTGGGCCGGCTGCTGTTCGGTCTGACCACCTTTGGCGGACCGCTGCTGGTACTCGACACCTCCCCCCGGCTCGACACGATCTTGGCGATCATGCTGCTGGGGCGCCTGGCCGGTAGTCTGATTATGGTCTGGGCTTGCCGCCAATACCTAGCCAAGGGGGACCTGAGCCTACGCAAGTATCGCGTTGAGGTCGGGCGTATGCTTCGTTTTGGCGGCTGGCTAACCGTGTCGAACCTGGTCAGCGCCCTGATGCTCTATATGGATCGCTTCCTTATCGCCTCCAGTCCACATGCGTCTTTCCTGGCCTATTACACGACACCCTACGAATTCGTCACTAAGCTGTTCATTCTGCCGTCTGCGCTGAGCGGGGTACTGTTCCCATACATGAGTCGCAACGCGCAGGAGGGGACCTCCAGTGTGCGCCTGCTGTTCTTGGGCAGTGGCTCGGTGTTGTTGCTCGTTACGCCGGTAGTGGCAGCGCTTGTACTGTTTGCCGAGCCGCTGCTGGGCTTCTGGATCAACCCCTCTTTTGCCGAGCATGCCGCGCCGGTGCTTCGCATCCTGGCTGCTGGCGTGCTGCTAAACAGCCTGGCGCAGATCTTTCAGACCTGCCTGCTCAGCCACGGAAAGGCCCGCTGGATGGCCAAGCTGCACATGCTCGAATGCCTGCTTTACCTGCCGGTCCTGTTCATTGCCCTGCAGCGCTTCGGTATCCTCGGTGCGGCCTGGGCGTGGACTCTGCGGGTGACGGCGGACGCGTTGCTCATGGCCTGGAAGTTGAACGCGTTGCAACCGACTCCTCGTCACCCTTGCTGGGCGCTAGTCGTCGCGGCGTTGGCAGTGTTTCCCCTGCTGCCGTTGCCGCCCATCGGGCTTGCATTGATGGCGTCATTGTGGGGGCTGTCAGTCGCAGGGTCTGTCCTGGCCGGCGGCGGTCTGCTCTATTGGTCCATGCATCGGTCTCGTATCACCGCGTCACATGACTGAGCGGAGGTGCCGAGGCCGAACGTTGTCAGACAACAGCGATTCACGGAAACGGTCTGAACGGAAGTGAAGCGAGATGCGAATTTTGCTGACTGGTAGTAACGGCTTCGTTGGGTCGGCCTTGGCGCAAGTGCTGGCCGACCGGCCCTTGGGCGAACTGGTGATGCCCGTGCGTTCTGCAGTCGAAGGTCGGCCGATGATCGACGAGATTGGCGCCACCACTGACTGGTCGGCATTACTGGATGGCGTGGGTGTGGTGGTTCACTGCGCGGCGCGCGTACATGTGATGCGCGAGACCGAGGCCGATCCGCTCACCGCTTTCCGCGCCGTGAATGTTCAGGGCACGCTGCGGCTAGCCGAGTCAGCCGCCGCCGCTGGGGTGCGGCGATTCATCTTCCTTAGCTCGGTGAAGGTCCATGGAGAGTCGAGCGGCGAGCGTCCTTTCCTGGCGACCGACCCACCGGCGCCTGCCGACTCATACGGATTGTCCAAGCTGGAGGCCGAGGAGGGCCTGCGTGAGCTGTCCGCCCGCACAGGCATGGGATTGGTGATTATTCGTCCACCGCTGGTGTACGGGCCGGGCGTCAAGGGGAACTTCCTCAGCATGACGCGCTGGCTAGCGCGTGGCGTCCCGTTGCCGCTGGGTGCCGTTCACAACCGGCGCAGCCTGGTAGCACTGGACAACTTGGTGGATCTGATCTGGACCTGTATCGCGCATCCGCAGGCGACGGGGCAGATTTTTCTTGTAAGCGATGGCGAGGACCTTTCCACCAGCGAGCTGCTACGGCGTCTCGGCCGGGCCCTGGGGCGCCCGGCCCGCCTGCTGCCGGTGCCCGCCAGGCTGCTGGAAGCCGGCGCTGGGCTGCTGGGGCGGCGCAGTGTGGTGCAGCGACTGTGCGGCTCGCTGCAGGTCGATGTGAGTGAGACCTGCGATCTGCTCGGCTGGGAACCGCCTGTCAGAGTGGACGAAGCCTTGAGGCAGGTGGCTCAGGATTATCTGCAGCAAGTGCGTGCGTGATGCTCTGATTGTTAATCGCGCCATTCGTTGCATTTCTCTATTTCTCCGGCGTTACAGCCGCTGCGAGCCTGCAGGTAGCGAGAAGTCTCGAGCCTTATCCGTTGCGCATAGGGCGTCGTGGCTGCGGTTGTGCCTGCCTATCGTGCTAGTTGTACTGACCGTTCGGTGATCTACCGGCAGGTGTGACCAGCGTCCCGAGGAACCCATCCCGATGCCCCGTCCAGCGTGACGGCCGTGGCGTGAAGGCCTCTGGGACGCGGTCGCGTGGGCGGCGGATATCAAAAAAGGCGCGTGGCGGTGAAAACTTCTGCGCGCCTTTCAGGTCCGATCAACGTCCGACGGGATACGTCGTTCCGAGCAAGCTTCACGCGATGAGTATTGCCGGCAGTACAGAGCGCCTGATCTCGGTGTTCGTACCGTGGACGTCGATTACTGATAGACGCCTGGACAGGCATTGGATGGAACTAGAGGGATGCATATGAAAGCTATCATCACCGGCATTACAGGTCAGGACGGTGCCTATCTGGCGCAACTGCTGCTCGAGAAGGGCTACACCGTCTATGGCACCTATCGCCGTACCAGCTCGGTCAATTTCTGGCGTATCGAAGAGCTGGGTATCGACAAGAACCCGAACCTGCATCTGGTCGAGTACGACCTGACCGATCTCTCCGCCAGCATCCGTCTGCTGCAGACCACCGAGGCGACCGAGGTCTACAACCTCGCCGCGCAGAGCTTCGTGGGCGTCTCCTTCGAACAACCGTTCACCACCGCCGACATCACCGGCATCGGCCCGGTGAACCTGCTCGAGGCGATCCGCATCGTCAATCCTAAGGTTCGCTTCTACCAGGCCTCGACCTCCGAGATGTTCGGCAAGGTGCAAGCCATCCCGCAGATCGAGAGCACCCCGTTCTATCCGCGCAGCCCCTACGGCGTGGCCAAGCTGTACGCGCACTGGATGACCATCAACTACCGCGAGTCCTACGACATCTTCGGGACCAGCGGCATCCTCTTCAACCACGAGTCGCCCCTGCGTGGCCGTGAGTTCGTGACCCGCAAGATCACCGACACCGTGGCCAAGATCCGTCTCGGCAAGCAGGACGTGCTCGAGCTGGGCAACATGGACGCCAAGCGCGACTGGGGTTTTGCCAAGGAGTACGTCGAGGGCATGTGGCGCATGCTGCAGGCCGACGAGCCTGACACCTTCGTGCTGGCGACCAACCGCACCGAAACCGTCCGCGATTTCGTCTCCATGGCGTTCAAGGCCATCGACGTGAATCTGGAGTGGAAAGGGCAGGGCGACCAGGAGCAGGCGTTCGACGCTTCGACCGGCAAGCTGCTGGTCAAGGTCAATCCGAAGTTCTACCGCCCGGCCGAAGTCGAGCTGCTGATCGGCAACCCCGCCAAGGCCAAGGAGAAGCTGGGCTGGGAGCCCAAGACCAGCCTCGAAGAGCTGTGCCGCATGATGGTCGAGGCCGACCTGCGTCGTAACGAGACAGGATTCTCGTTCTGATGGCGGACTCCGCCAAGCGGGCGTTGATCACCGGCGTGCATGGATTCACCGGCCGCTACATGGCGGCCGAGCTGGCTGCCCATGGCTATGAGGTCATCGGGCTGGGCAGCCGGCCCGGGAGCGAGCCTGGTTACTTCCAGGCCGACCTCACCGATGCCGCCGCGCTGCGCGAGCTGATGAAGGAACTGCAGCCCCAGGTGGTGGTGCACCTCGCGGCCCTGGCGTTCGTCGGTCACGGCGACGCCAACGGTTTCTACGAGGTCAACCTGATCGGGACGCGCAATCTGCTGGAGGCGCTCGCCGCGGCGAGCACACCGCCGGAATGCGTGCTCCTGGCCAGTAGCGCCAACGTCTACGGCAATGCGTCCGAAGGCATGCTCAGCGAAACCACGGCGCCGGCGCCGGCCAACGACTACGCGGTGAGCAAGCTGTCGATGGAATACATGGCCAGGCTGTGGATGTCGCGGCTGCCGATCGTGATCGCGCGGCCCTTCAACTACACCGGCGTGGGGCAGGCGGAGAATTTCCTGCTGCCCAAGATCGTTTCCCATTTTCGTCGTCGGGCTCCGACGATGGAGTTGGGCAATCTCGACGTCTGGCGCGACTTCAGCGACGTGCGCGCCGTGGTGCGGGCCTATCGCGGGTTGCTCGAAACCAGGCCGTTGGGGCAGACGGTCAACGTCAGCTCCGGGCGTACGCATTCGCTTCGCGAAGTGGTATCGATGTGCCAGGCGATTACCGGGCACGAGATCCGCATCGAGGTGAATCCGGCGTTCGTGCGCGACAACGAGGTGAAGACCCTCAGTGGCGATGCCTCGCGGTTGCGCGCGCTGCTCGGCGAATGGGATACGCCGCCGCTCGAAGAGACCCTGCGCTGGATGCTTGCCGCCGACTGAACGGCACGCTTTGCAGATTGCCGCGAATCGGCTGCGCCAGAGCGCAGCCGATTTTTCGTCAGTGCAGGTACTCCGGGCGCAGGATGCCCTTGAGATCGGCGAGGGGAATCTCCAGTTCAGGATGACCGCTGGAGTAGGGCGCGATGCTGTACACGTCGTACTTGAGCAGGATGCGGTCGTTCAGCAGGGCGACATGCGGGGTCGGCTGGAAGGGCCAGTGTTCGAGGAAGTCGGCGTCGCGGGCGTGCTCGTTTTCTTCCAGCCAGCGCCAATGGGCCTTTTCGGCGTGCCGCCAGAAGTCGGTGCTGGCGCCGGGCTCGAGCAGATCACTGAGCACCAGCTCGCGGTCCTGTTCGAGGTCGTAGTTGATGAAGCCGCGCCCGGGCATGCCATGGGCGCCTCCTTCGAACAGGTAGCTGGACAGCTCGATCACCAGGATCGAGCCGTGCTGCTCGCGCACCTTGGCCTGCAGATAGCTGGCCCAGCCAGGGGCGGCTTCCTGCAGGAAGCGCTGCCGGTAGGCATCGAGCGTGGGCGGGATCTGGTCGTCCGGGCGCGAACGGGTCATGGCGCGCAGGCGTGCGTCGATCAGCTGGTTCAATGCCGGTTCGTCGGCGAACTGCAGCGTATCGACGTTCACTAGGGGACAATTGTCGGCGGTGCAGCCTTGCGGCCTTTGTTCGGAGAGGACCTGTCGAACCTGTACCTGCGGTTGCCGTGTGTCGGGAGCCTGGCTCTGGCAGGCGCCGAGCAGCAGGACAAGTCCCGACAGAGCGAGGGCTCTGCATGTGAACGGTGATGTCATCGTGATGTGAAAGCTCCTGTATGGGTGCCGATTCGAACCTGTCGAGGGCGTGAAGTTCGCTGTGTCGCGCGGGTCGGTGCGTACCGCGGGGACAAAGGGTGTTTAGGGCTGCAGCTGGCGCACAGGCGCGCTAGGATGAGCTCAACAGGCTTGAGTGCCGCTATCGGCCGACCATCTACCAGAAATGCGAGAACCCATGATCGATACCTTCAAGCCCGAGCGGGATGATGTCGAGATCATCCGCCGGGAACAATGCTTCCAGGGCTTTTACAAGCTGGAGCGTCTGTATCTGCGTCATCGCCTGTTCAACGGGCAGATGGGTGCGGAGATCGATCGCGAACTGTTCGTGCGACACGATGCGGTCTGCGTACTGCCCTACGATCCGCTGCGTGACGAAGTGGTGCTGATCGAGCAGTTTCGCGTAGGCGCCCTGGGCAAGGCGGACAACCCCTGGCTCATCGAGCTGGTCGCCGGCCTGATCGACAAGGACGAGCAACCCGAGGAAGTGGCGCGCCGCGAAGCGGTCGAGGAGGCCGGGCTCGAGCTCGGCGCGCTGTGGCCCGTGACCCAGTATTTCCCTTCGCCGGGCGGCAGCGACGAGAAGGTGCATCTGTTCATCGGGCGTTGTGACAGCGCAGGTGCTGGCGGTGTGTTCGGCCTCGAGGAAGAGGGCGAGGACATTCGCGTGCATGTCTGGCCGCTGGAGGCCGCCCTGCAGGCGGTACGCGATGGGCGAATCAGCAATGCGGCGAGCATCATCGCGCTGCAGTGGCTGGCGCTGAACCGCAGCGAAGTCCGCGGGATGTGGAAATGAGACTGGTGCGCGAGCGCTACCGGGTCGACCTGCTGGAGTTGCAGGCGGCCTGCGAAGCCAACTATGCCCGCCTCATGCGCCTGCTGCCGGAAATGCGCAGCCAGTCGGAGGCGCGTCGCGTGGCGATCAGCCAGGGCGACCGGTTGCTGGGCGTGCTGGTGCTCGAAGTGCTGGAGGCCTGCCCCTATACCACCACGGTTCAGGTGCGCCAGGAGCATTGCCTGAGCTGGCTGCCGGTGCCGACCCTCGACGTGCGTGTCTACCATGACGCGCGCATGGCCGAAGTGGTCGGTTCGCAGAACGCGCGGCAGTTTCGCGGCATCTATGCCTATCCCAACGCGCATATGCATCAGCCTGACGAGAAGGCGCAGCTCAATCTCTTTCTCGGTGAGTGGCTTGGTCATTGCCTGGCATGCGGTCACGAGCTGGAGCCTGTGATGTAGAGCATCCGGGCGCCTGCCGGGCCGTCGTTCGACGGCGTTCGAACCTTCCGCTCGCGAGGGTTCTGCATCAGCCGCCAATGCCTACTGGCATGCGGTCTTCCCGGTATTCATGACGCTTTTTTTAACTGCCACTACAAATCTACTTCTGTGATCGGTGCCCCGTTTCCTGCACTTACCCTGCGGCGCGTATGGCACCATAATTCCACTGCGAAATACGTCCCGAGGAGAAGGGTCTTGGTGAGTTCGACCCCCACAACAGCTGCTGATTCGGTGCTGCTGGTGCAGCTGACCGACAGCCATCTGTTCGCCGATCAGGGCGGCAAGCTGTTGGGTATGGATACTGGCTACAGTCTGGATCGGGTGATCGATCTGGTGCTCGACGAGCAGGACGATATCGATCTGATCCTGGCCAGCGGCGACCTTTCCCAGGACGGCTCCGTGTCGTCCTACCTGCGTTTCCAGGCCCTCACTTCGCGCATTCCCGCGCCCGTGCGCTGGTATCCCGGCAACCATGACGAGGCCGATGCCATGCGCGCCGTCGTCGCGGACAGCGACCTGATGGATCCGGTACTGGATCTGGGCCGCTGGCGAATCATCATGCTCGACTCCCAGATTCCGGGCGCGGTGGCGGGCTATCTGGCCGACGAGCAGCTCGAATTGCTCGAGCGCTCTCTGCGCGAGGCGCCCGAGCGTCACCATCTGGTCAGTTTCCATCATCATCCGGTCGAAATCGGCAGCCGCTGGATGGATACCATCGGGTTGCGCAATGCCGGCGCCCTGTTCGAGGTGCTGGACCGCTACCCCCAGGTCCGCGCCGTGCTCTGGGGGCATATTCACCAGGAATACGATCAGTGGCGCAACGGCGTGCGGCTGCTCGCCTCGCCGTCGACCGGCATCCAGTTCGCCCCGGGCAGCGACGACTTCCTCGTCGATACGCGCTCGCCGGGTTACCGCTGGTTGCGCCTGCACGACGACGGGCAGCTCGAAACCGGCGTGTCGCGCGTCAGCGGCATCGATTTCAAGGTGGATTACAGCGTCAAGGGATACTGAGGATGGCGGCCGACGCGCAGCGCCGCTTGCCCGGTTACACCTCGTGTCAGTCCGGCCGGTGGGTTCGCTTGCAGCCATCGTGCCGGGGCTTGTAGCCTTCCGCCTTTACCCCAGGCAAGCCGAGTCCGAATGTCCCGCGATCCTTCGTCCATTCTCTATCTTCACGGCCTCAACAGCTCTCCCGCCTCGCAGAAGGCCCGCCAGCTGAGCGCCGCGTTCGAGCGCATGGGGCTGTCGGACCGGCTGCGGGTACCTGCGCTTCCTCATCATCCACGCGAGGCGATCGCCCAGCTGGAGGGCATCATCGCCGAGCTAGGGCGCCCGGTGCTGGTCGGCAGCTCCCTCGGCGGCTACTATGCGACCCACCTTGCCGAGCGCCACGGGCTCAAGGCGTTGCTGATCAATCCGGCGGTCAACCCGCATCGCCTGTTCGATGGCTACCTGGGGCCCCAGACCAACCTCTACAGCGGCGAGGTATGGATGCTTACCGAGGACCACGTCGCCGCGCTTGCCGAGCTGGAAGTGCCCGCCCCGGCCGACGCCCAGCGCTATCAGGTCTGGCTGCAGACGGCCGACGAAACCCTCGATTACCGTCACGCCGAGCGTTTCTACGAAGGCTGCGCCCTGCGCATCCAGGCTGGCGGCGATCATGGTTTCCAGGGCTTTGCCCAACGGCTGCCAGCGCTGCTGGCATTTGCCGGCCTCGACCCCGCGCGTTGGCGCGACGTCGATTTTTCCGATCTATAAGGACAGCACGAGACGCCCATGTCTTACACCGCAGAAGCCATCGAGGTTCTTTCCGGCCTCGATCCGGTGCGCAAGCGCCCAGGCATGTACACCGACACCTCGCGGCCCAATCACCTGGCCCAGGAAGTCATCGACAACAGTGTCGACGAGGCGCTGGCCGGCCACGCGCGCTCGGTGCAGGTGATCCTGCATGCGGACAACTCCCTGGAAGTGATCGACGACGGCCGTGGCATGCCGGTGGATATCCACCCCGAAGAAGGGGTTCCCGGCGTCGAGCTGATCCTCACCAAGCTGCACGCGGGCGGCAAGTTCTCCAACAAGAACTACCAGTTCTCGGGCGGTCTGCACGGGGTGGGGATCTCGGTGGTGAACGCGCTCTCGACCCGCGTCGAGGTGCGCGTCAAGCGCGACGGCAACGAATACCGGATGACCTTCGCCGACGGCTTCAAGGCCAGCGACCTGGAAGTCATCGGGAGCGTGGGCAAGCGCAACACCGGGACCAGCGTGCATTTCTGGCCCGATCCTAAGTATTTCGACTCGCCGAAGTTCTCCGTCAGCCGGCTCAAGCATGTGCTCAAGGCCAAGGCCGTGCTCTGCCCCGGACTCAGCGTGACCTTCCTGGACGAGGCCAGCGGCGAGAAGACCGAGTGGCACTACGAGGACGGCCTGCGCTCCTACCTGGTCGATGCGGTGGCCGAATTCGTGCGGCTGCCGGACGAGCCCTTCATCGGCAGCCTGGCCGGCAACACCGAGGCCGTGGACTGGGCGCTGCTGTGGCTGCCCGAGGGCGGCGACAGTCTGCAGGAAAGCTACGTCAACCTGATTCCCACGGCGCAGGGTGGCACCCACGTCAACGGGTTGCGCCAGGGCCTGCTCGATGCAATGCGCGAATTCTGCGAGTTCCGCAGCCTGCTGCCGCGGGGAGTGAAGCTGGCGCCTGAGGACATCTGGGAGCGCATCGCCTTCGTGCTCTCGATGAAATTGCAGGAGCCACAGTTTTCCGGCCAGACCAAGGAGCGCCTGTCCTCGCGCGAGGCCGCCGCGTTCGTGTCCGGCGTGGTGAAGGATGCCTTCAGCCTGTGGCTCAACGCCCATCCCGAACTCGGCATGCAGCTGGCCGAGCTGGCGATCAGCAACGCTGGCCGCCGCCTGAAGGCCGGCAAGAAGGTCGAGCGCAAGAAGATCACCCAGGGGCCGGCCCTGCCCGGCAAGCTGGCCGATTGCGCCGGGCAGGACCCGATGCGCTCGGAGCTGTTCCTGGTCGAGGGCGACTCTGCCGGCGGTAGCGCCAAGCAGGCGCGGGACAAGGAATTCCAGGCGATCATGCCGCTGCGCGGCAAGATCCTGAACACCTGGGAAGTGGACGGTGGCGAGGTGCTCGCGAGCCAGGAGGTCCACGACATTGCCGTGGCCATCGGCGTCGACCCGGGCGCCACCGACCTGACCCAGCTGCGTTACGGCAAGATCTGCATCCTTGCCGACGCCGACTCCGACGGTCTGCACATCGCCACGCTGCTCTGCGCGCTGTTCGTTCGGCATTTCCGGCCTCTGGTCGATGCGGGGCACGTGTATGTGGCCATGCCGCCGCTCTATCGCATCGACCTCGGCAAGGAGATCCACTATGCGCTGGACGAAGCCGAGCGCGATGGCATCCTCGATCGTCTGGTCGCCGAAAAGAAACGCGGCAAGCCTCAGGTCACCCGCTTCAAGGGGCTGGGCGAGATGAATCCGCTGCAGCTGCGCGAGACCACCATGGACCCGAACACCCGGCGCCTGGTGCAGCTGACCCTCGACGATTTCGAAGGCACCACCGAGATGATGGACATGCTGCTGGCCAAGAAGCGCGCCGGCGATCGCAAGAGCTGGCTCGAATCGAAGGGCGACCTGGCCGAGGTTCTGGTTTGATCCGCCGCTGGTTGTGCCTGGCCTGCTTCCTGGCGATGCCGGCCCTGGCCCAGGAGCCGCCGCTCCCGGAGCTCGAGTTGCTCAGCGAACACCCGATCGAGGGCATGGCGCAGGGCAACCTGTCGGGCATGGCCTGGTGTGGCGATGCGCTCTGGGGCGTTTCGGACCGCGACGACGCTATCGTCTACCGCTTCGATACCCGCGAGGACGTCTGGCGCGCCGAAGCCGAGGCCTTCGAGCTTCCGCCGCCCCCGGACACCGGTTTGCCCTGGGGCGTGCGGGTGCGCAGCTGGGTGATGGGGCTGGTGCGCGGCGGCCATATGGATTTCGAGGGCATGAGCTGCGACAGCCTGGGCAACCGCTATCTGGTCAGCGAAGCCTATGCCAGCGTGCTCAAGCTCAATCCCGCGGGAACCGCCGAGTGGCTGACCCTGCCCGACAGCCTGGTGCGCCAGGCGCGTGCCAGCGGCATGCTGCTCAAGTTCAACGCCCTGTTCGAAGGAATCGCGGTCGACCCCGCCGGAGACCGCATGTGGCTTGCCGCCGAGCGTGAGCGCCGCGGGTTGCTGGTGGTCCATCGCAGGCAGTCGCGCTGGATCTGTACCGGTGGCTGCGTGCTGATGTCCGAGGGTGGGCGGGAGAATCCACCGCATCCGCTGGAAGGCCAGTCGCTGCAGCGCGACTTCTCCGGCCTGGCGTTCTTCGAAGACAAGCTCTTCACCCTCGAGCGCTTTGCGCTGCGTATCTGCCGTCGCACCGCCTCGACGGGCGCGGTCGAGCGCTGCTGGTCCTTCGCCGAGACCGCGTCCGCGGAACACCGCCTGTACGATTCGCCCTACAGCACGGTGGAGTCGCTCTGGATCGACGCCGATGGCGCCTGGATCGGCCTCGACAACAACGAACTGACCCGCCAGGACGGTGAGTCGCGGCCGATCGTCTGGCGCTTCGCGGCGCCCAAGGGCGGCTGGAGCGCGCGCCGGTGAGCCAGACCGCCGGGCGCCGGGCCGGCCGGGTGATGCTGGTGCTCGCCTGGGGCATCGGGCTCTGGCTGGCCGCGCGGTTCTTCGGCGACTGGGAGCAGGGACGCTACAACCCCAATCGCGAACCCGTCTCGCGTATAGAGGGCGGCCAGATCGAGGTGCAGCTGGCCGGCAACGCCCAGGGCCATTTCGTCGCGACGGGACAGATCAACGGCGAAGACGTGGTGTTCCTGCTGGACACCGGGGCGACCGACGTCGCCATGCCCCAGGGGCTTGCCGAGCGGCTGAATCTCGAACACGGCCGGCCGGTGCAGGTACAGACCGCCAACGGTCCGGCCACCGGCTATCGCACCGTGCTCGGCACCCTCAGCCTCGGCGAGATCGTGCTGCACGACGTGCGCGCCCTCGTGGTGCCGGGCTTTCCCGGCGAGCAGGTGCTGCTCGGCATGAGCGCCCTGCGACAGCTTGAATTCACCCAGCGCGCCGGCACCCTGGTGCTGCGCCAACACGCCACGGAACGACCATGAGCGAAACCCTGGACCTGAGCCTCGAAGGCGTGGAGCGTCGCTCGCTCGCCGACTTCACCGAGCAGGCTTATCTCAACTATTCGATGTACGTGATCATGGATCGCGCGCTGCCGCACATCGGCGACGGCCTCAAGCCCGTCCAGCGGCGGATCATCTATGCCATGAGCGAGCTGGGGCTCGGCGCCGACTCCAAGCACAAGAAGTCCGCACGTACCGTCGGCGACGTGCTCGGCAAGTTCCACCCCCATGGCGATTCGGCGTGCTACGAAGCCATGGTGCTGATGGCGCAGCCGTTCAGTTATCGCTACACGCTGGTCGACGGCCAGGGCAACTGGGGAGCGCCGGACGATCCGAAGTCCTTCGCCGCCATGCGCTACACCGAGGCGCGGTTGTCGCGCTATTCCGAAGTGCTGCTCAGCGAGTTGGGGCAGGGCACCGTCAACTGGGTGCCGAACTTCGACGGCACGCTCGAAGAGCCCGCCACCTTGCCGGCGCGCCTGCCCAACCTGTTGCTCAACGGCACCACCGGTATCGCGGTGGGCATGGCCACCGACGTGCCGCCGCACAACCTGCGCGAAGTGGCCACGGCCTGCGTGCGATTGCTCGACGAGCCGGGCGCCACGGTGGATCAACTGTGCGAACACATCCTGGGCCCGGACTTTCCGACCGAAGCCGAGGTGATCACGCCGCGCGCCGACCTGCTGAAGGTTTACGAGACCGGCCGCGGCTCGGTGCGCATGCGCGCGGTGTACCGTGTCGAGGACGGCGACGTGGTGGTGACCGCGCTGCCGCATCAGGTTTCCGGCGCCAAGGTGCTGGAGCAGATCGCCTCGCAGATGCAGGCCAAGAAGCTGCCGATGGTCGCCGACCTGCGCGACGAGTCGGACCACGAGAACCCCTGCCGCATCGTCATCATCCCGCGCTCCAATCGTGTCGATGCGGCCGAGCTGATGCAGCACCTGTTCGCCACCACCGACCTCGAGTCGACCTACCGGGTGAACATCAACATCATCGGGCTCGACGGCAAGCCGCAGGTCAAGAACCTGCGCACGCTGCTCAGCGAGTGGCTGGTCTACCGGATCGGCACGGTGCGCCGGCGCCTGCAGTTCCGCCTGGACAAGGTGGAAAGGCGCCTGCACCTGTTGGAGGGCCTGCTGGTCGCCTTCCTCAACCTCGACGAGGTCATTCACATC
This sequence comes from Stutzerimonas nosocomialis, assembly GCF_005876855.1. GTDB lineage: Bacteria > Pseudomonadota > Gammaproteobacteria > Pseudomonadales > Pseudomonadaceae > Stutzerimonas > Stutzerimonas nosocomialis. The sequence continues at coordinate 79,256 of NZ_QLAE01000013.1, forward strand.
ATCCGCACCGAGGACCAGCCCAAGCCGGTGCTGATGGCGCGCTTCGAGCTCTCCGAGCTGCAGGCCGATTACATCCTCGACACCCGTCTGCGCCAGCTGGCGCGGCTGGAAGAGATGAAGATCCGCGGCGAGCAGGACGAGTTGACCAAGGAGCGCGACCGGCTGCTGAGCCTGCTCGGCAGCGAAGCCAAGCTCAAGAGGCTGGTCCGCAAGGAGCTGCTCGAGGACGCCGAGACCTACGGCGACGAGCGCCGCTCGCCCATCGTCGAGCGCGCCGAAGCCCGTGCGCTCTCGGAGAACGAGCTGCTGCCGTCCGAGCCGGTGACCGTGGTGATTTCCGAGAAGGGCTGGGCGCGCTGCGCCAAGGGTCACGACATCGATGCCACGGGGCTTTCCTACAAGGCCGGCGACGGCTTCAAGGCGGCAGCCGCGGGGCGCTCGAACCAATACGCCGTGTTCATCGACTCCACCGGACGAAGCTATTCGCTTCCCGCCCATTCCCTGCCTTCGGCGCGCGGTCAGGGCGAGCCGCTGACCGGGCGCCTCGCGCCTCCGCCGGGGGCCAGCTTCGAGTGCGTGCTGCTGCCCGATGACGAGGCGCTGTACGTGATCGCGTCGGACGCCGGCTATGGCTTCGTCGTCAAGGGTGAGGACCTGCAGGCCAAGAACAAGGCGGGCAAGGCCCTGCTCAACCTGCCTGCCGGGGCGAAAGTGATGGCCCCGAGGCCGCTTTCGAGCCGGGATGAGGATTGGCTGGCGGCCGTCACGACGGAAGGGCGCCTGCTGTTGTTCAAGGTGGCCGACCTGCCGCAGCTGGGCAAAGGCAAGGGCAACAAGATCATCAGCGTTCCGGGGGACCGGGTCGCCAGTCGCGAAGAATACGTCAGCGACCTTGCGGTGTTGCCGCCGGGCGCGACCCTCGTGTTGCAGGCAGGCAAGCGCACGCTGTCGCTCAAGCCCGAGGATCTGGAGCATTACCAGGGCGAGCGGGGCCGTCGTGGCAACAAGCTGCCGCGCGGCTTTCAGCGGGTCGACGGGCTGCTTGTCGAAAAGGCCCGGGTGAACTGACATCAGGTGCTGGTGTCGGCGGGCGTTATCCCGGAAGATAACGCCCTTCAACCTGCAGGGTCGATGTGCCTGGCCCGAAGCGGCGCCAGCACTTCGCGGCAATGATTCGCACAGGGCCGGACGCGCCATGTGTTCGCCCTGGCTGCTGTTATGGATGTGATGATGAACCTGGTGCGTTACCCCATCGCTCTGCTGCTGGCCTCGGTACTGGCCGGCTGTGCGAGCCCCCATTCGGTCCCCCTGTACTCGCTCGACAACGGTGTCGTCGAGCTTCCGGAGCGGGCCGACGGTGCGGCGGTGCTGCTGGCTCCGGTCAAGCTGGCCGATTACCTGCAGCGCGAGGACATTCTCCAGCGCCGTGCCGACGGCAGCCTGGCCCCGGTCGGCGCGGATGCCCGCTGGGCCGGACCGCTCGGGCAGGGCGTCGATCAGTTGTTGTTGCGCCAGCTGGCCTGGCGACTCGATACCCAGCGCATGGCGCTTGGCGAGGCCTCGGGCTTCGTGCCCGACGTCCAGGTCGAACTGGCGATTACCCGACTCGATTCCGGCCCGCAGCAACCTGCGGTGCTCGAGGCACAGTGGAAATTGCTGGACAAGGATGGCAAGCAGCAGGCGAGCCGTCTGGTTCGCCTTCAGGAAGAGCATCAGGGGTCCACGGCCGATCAGGTGCGTGCGCAGAGCCTGCTGCTACAGCGTCTGGGCGAGCAGCTCGCCAGTGCGATCGAGCCGGTGGCCGCCGGTCCCCGGGCAAAGCCCAGGACCGCCGCCAAGCCCAAGGCGGACAGCGGCCGCAGTACCGAGGCTGCCGCGCCCCGCATTCCCGCGCTCGAAACCATCCGTACCGAAATGGAAGTGTTTCGCTTCTGACGAAGCGTCTGCTCGGACACCTTTGAAACGAAAACGCCCCGATCCAGTCGGGGCGTTTTTCGTTTCGCTGCCAGCCAGCGACGGCGTCGGTCGAAGCGCTTAGCGGTTGCGCAGCTCGTGCATGCGCGCCAGCTGGCGCTCGAGCAGGGCCGGGTAGGGCTCCAGCAGGCGCTCGACGCAGCAGGCGCCTTCCGGGCTGGCGATGGGACGGATGCGCGCGCGCTGACGTACCAGCGGATCGTCCCCGATGGCGCGCTCGACGAGCAGCAGGTTGCGGCTGTGCTGCGACATGGCCAAGGCTGCCTGGGCCGGTTCGCTGAGCAGCAGCTCGCCCTGGCTCAGGTCGGCCAGGTCGTTGCCCAGCGTCAGTCCCAGTTGCAGCTGCAGGGTGATGCCGGTGTCGGCGACCTCTATCTGCAAGGCATGGCCCAGGGCGCGTAGCAGCTCCCCGCAACACAGCGCGTGGGTCAGGTAGTTTTCCTCGTCGTCCTGGCTGTGGAACAGCATCAGGCTGCTGCCGTCATTGAGGGTCTGCAGCTCGGCCTGGTAGAGCGTGGCGGCCTGCTCGAGGCAGTCGCGGTAGCGCTGCAGCAGGTCCATCAGCTGGCTGCGCGGCAGCCGACGCAGTTGTTCCTGGGCACCGAGCTGCACCGCCAGCACCGCGCTCCTGCTCGGGACCGGTGGAGCCAGGGGCCTGGATGCGACCGGCTTGTCGGCAATGGCAGGCGCGTCGAACTCTTCATCGAAGGGGGCGAATTCGTCCTCGTCGAGCGGGGCGTGGCGGACGCCGCGGCGTGGCTCGGGCTCGTCGAGATAGTCCACTTCCACGTCCAGCTCGTCTTCCTCGAAGGGTTCGGCTGCTTCGCGCAAGGGCTCGTCGTCCTCGGCCTCGTCGGCATAGTCATCGCCGTCGTACAGCTCGTCGTCTTCGTAATCCGGCTCGTCTTCGTATTCGGGTTCGGGCTTTTCCGGGACCAGGCGTGCCTGCAGCTGGCGCGCCAGGTCGCCGATTTCATCCAGGCGGCCGGAACCCGGGGCCGGGTCGTCCGGATCGCGCACCCACACGCGCAGCTGCATCAGGGGCATGGAGATCTGCCGGCCCAGGCGCATGCTCAGGTACAGCGTCAGCGCCAGCAGGATCAGGCTGAGCAGTCCCATGCTCTGCAGGCTGATGGTCATCGGTTGCTGGAACTGCTGCATGTCGAGGGTGATGCGCAGATCGCCGGCGATGACTTCCTGGAAGGTGATCGGCGTGGAATAGATGCCGGTGTCGTCGTTGAGCAGGTTGCGCGAGGGGCGCGTGCCCGACTCGGCCAGCACCCGGTTGTCGCCCACGCTGTAGATGGCCGCATGGGCGACCATGGGGTTTCTCACCAGATTGCTGAGCAGGACGTTGAGGCTGAGGATGTCGTTGGCCACCAGCAGCTCCGTGGCCGAGGCGGCGGTCTGGGTGATCAGGCTCTGGCCCAGCGCGTCGGCCTGCTGCTCCATGGCCTGCTTGAACTGCATGCCCATGACCCAGGAGTAGACGATCAGCGCCAGGGTCACCAGCAACAGGGTATGGCTGGCAATGCGCAGCACCAGCGGGACCCGCCGTTGACGCAGGGCACGATAGATCAGCAGGAAGAAATTGTCGGGTTTTACGGATGGGGGCCGGTTCACAGAGCGCGGCTCTTTCTCGAAGGGAGTTGTCGAGCAGTATACGGAAAGCGGTGTATGGGCTGAAGGTCGGCGGTCCAAAGATGACAAAAAGGCGCCAGGGCTCGCGATGGCGCGGCCTCGAGCGTGCACGCGCGCCCAACCGGGCCGCGGAGCTGTTGTAGAATGCCGCCCACTTTTGGCATGGGAGCTGCGCCTTGCGCGAAATCGTCCTGATCAACATCACCGGGGAAGATCGGCCTGGACTGACGGCCGCGATCACCGGTGTCCTCGCCCAGGGTGGCGTGAATATCCTCGACATCGGCCAGGCGGTCATCCATGACACCCTGTCGTTCGGCATCCTGGTGGAGATTCCCGACACCGAGCGTGCCTCGTCGGTCCTCAAGGACGTGCTGTTCACCGGCTACAAGCTGGACCAGCAGGTGCGTTTCACGCCGGTCTCCGAGGAGGATTACCAGCAGTGGGTAGGCGGGCAGGGCAAGCCGCGCCACATCGTCACGCTGCTGACGCGCAAGGTGACCGCCGAGCAGCTGCAGCGGGTCAGTGCGATCACGGCCAAGTACGACCTGAACATCGACCATATCGACCGGCTTTCCGGGCGCATGCCGCTCGACACGCCGGACGAGCAGGGCAAGGGCTGCATCGAGTTCTCGGTGCGCGGTGAGCCTGCCGATACCGCGGCGTTGCGCGCCGAGTTCCTGAGTGTCGCCCAGGAGCTGAACGTCGACATCGCCTTCCAGCGCGACTCGGTGTTTCGCCGCAACCGGCGGCTGGCGGTGTTCGACATGGACTCCACCCTGATCGAAGCGGAAGTCATCGACGAGCTGGCCAAGGCCGCCGGGGTCGGTGCGCAGGTGGTGGAGATCACCGAGCGGGCGATGCGCGGCGAGCTGGATTTCCGCTCGAGCTTCAAGGAGCGCCTGGCGCTACTCAAAGGGCTGCCCGAGTCGGCGCTCCAGGAGGTCGGCGCGACGCTGCGCCTGACCGAGGGGGCCGAGGTGCTGTTTGCCGAGCTCAAGCGCCTCGGTTACAAGACGGCGATCCTCTCCGGCGGTTTCACCTACTTCGCCAAGCAGCTGCAGGCGCGGCTCGGCATCGATTACGTGTTCGCCAACGAGTTGCAGATCGAGGATGGCTGCCTGACCGGCGTGGCGGTGGAGCCGATCGTCGATGCCCAGCGCAAGGCCGACCTGTTGCGCGAGCTCGCCGCGCGGGAAGGATTGCGTCTGGAGCAGACGATCGCGGTGGGCGACGGCGCCAACGACCTGCCGATGCTCGGTATCGCCGGGCTGGGCGTGGCGTTCCGGGCCAAACCGCTGGTCAAGCAGTCCGCCAAGCAGGCGATCTCGACGCTGGGACTCGACGGAATCCTGTACCTGTTGGGCTTCAGGGATCGGGATGGCACGGAATAAAGGCAGCCGGAAGCTGGGCGGTGTCGGTCCAAGGCTCTCCTTCCAGCTTTCGGCTATGAGCTTCCAGCTTATTTACGGCTTTATCGCCACCTTCAGCACGCCATCGCGCTGATTGGCGAACAGGTCGTAGGCATCGGTGATGTCGCTCAGAGCGTATTGGTGGGTGACCAGCGGGCCGAGGTCGACGCGGCCGGAGGCCACCACGTTGAGCAGGCGACGCATGCGTTCCTTGCCGCCGGGGCACAGCGAGGTGACGATCTTGTGATCACCGAGGCCGGCGTGGAAGGCGCCCAGCGGGATGGTCAGGTCGCTGGAGTAGACGCCCAGGCTCGACAGCGTGCCGCCCGGCTTGAGCACCCGTAACGCGCTTTCGAAGGTCGACTGCAATCCCAGCGCCTCGATCGAGGCATCCGCGCCGCGCCCGCCGGTGAGCTTGAGCACTTCGTCGACCACATCCACGTTCCTGAAATTCAAGGTGACGTCGGCGCCCATCTGCCGGGCGATATCGAGCCTGGCATCGACGCCGTCCACCGCGATGATGGTGCCGGCACCGCGCAGCCTGGCGCCGGCGGTGGCGCAGAGCCCGATCGGGCCCTGGGCGAAGATCACCACGATATCGCCGATCTTGATGTTGGCCGCCTCGGCGCCGGCGAAGCCGGTGGACATGATGTCCGGGCACATCAGCACCTGCTCGTCGGTCAGGCCGTCCGGCACCGGCGCCAGGTTGGCCTGGGCGTCGGGCACCAGCACGTAGTCGGCCTGGGTGCCGTCGATGGTGTTGCCGAAGCGCCAGCCACCCATGGGCTTGTAGCCATGGCAGGCGCAGCCGCCGTCCTGCGAGGCGAGCCCGTCCTGGCAGGCGTAGGAGGTGAAGCTCGGGCAGATCGCTCCGGCGATCACGCGCTGGCCTTCCTGGTAGCCCTGCACGTTGCTGCCGAGTTTCTCGATGATGCCCACCGGCTCGTGGCCGATGGTCAGGCCGGGGGCCACGGGGTACTCGCCCTTGAGGATGTGCACGTCGGTGCCACAGATGGTGGTAGTGGTGATGCGCAGCAGGGCGTCGTTGGGGCCGATCTCCGGGATCGGCTTGTCCTGCAGCTCGATGCGGCCCGGTTCGACGAACACGGCGGCTTTCATCATGACCATGGTGCGGACTCCTCTTCGAAGGGAAGGCGTCCGGATACTCTAGTCCAGTGGTGTGGTCGACGGATGATCCCGGTCAAGCAACCGGGCGGATTCGGGGCGAGGCGGGACCCGGCGGGTCACTCCTCGCCGGACGAGAAGTCGTAGTCCATCGACTGGCTGGGGCCCTGCAGGTAGTGGCCCTGGATGTAGTTGACACCCGCCTGCCAGAGCGTCGCCAGCACGCTGGCGCTTTCGACATAGGGAACGATGCTCAGCTTGGACTGCTCGTGCAGCGTGGTGAGCATGGTTTTCAGCGCTTCCTGGCTTTCCGGTTTCGACAGGTCCTGGGTGAAGGAGCCATCGACCTTCACGTAGTCGACGCTCAGGTGCTTCAGGGTATTGAACGGATTCAGCGCGCAGCCGAACTGGCTCAGGGCTGCCTTGCAGTGCAGTTGCGCAAGGCCCTGGGTCAGGGCCTTGGCCTGCTTCAGGTAGGCGATGGCATCGGGTTCGCTGAGCTGGATCACCAGCGAGTCGGATGCCAGGCGGGCGGCCTTCAGGGCCACGCTCAGCCATGGCAGCAGGGTGTGATCCTGGACGCTGGCGCTGGTCAGGTGGACGAACAGTCGCGTGCTGTGCCCCTTGGCGCGGTGCTCGGACAGAAGCTTGATCGAATTGAGCAGCACCCAGCGGTCGATTTTCTCCGCCAGGCCCGCATCCTTCGCGGCCGCGAGGAAGTCCACTGGCGGCACTTCCTCGCCCTGCGGACTCAACAGGCGCAGCAGCACTTCGTAATGCTCGTGCGTGTCGCCACGCAGACTGATCACCGGCTGGAACAGCAAGCGGAACTGGTTGTTCTCGAGCGCCTGCTGAACCATGGCCACGAGGTTCCCGCGGCTGGCGGCGGCGGCCAGTTCGTCGGCGGGGTTGTAGACCTTCAGCGCGTTCCCGTCGTTGAGTTCGTCTGCGCAGCGGTGCGCGCGATCGACGACTTCCTGCGCCTTGGCGGTCTTCTCGTCGAGGCCGGCCACGCCGATGGTCAGGGTGGTCTGCACGGTGCGTCCGCCGATTTCGAACAGGTGCCCTTCGACCTTGCGCAGCAGTGCGGTCAGCTCGGGTTCGGCCTGTTGCGGCGTCACGCCGTGCTGCAGCACGGCGAAAACGTCATCGCCGAAGCGGGCCAGTTGGGCGCTTTCGCCGAAATGCGCCCGCAGCATGTTGGCGATATCGGTCAGCAGCAGGTCCGAGTCCGCCAGGCCGATGTCGGCCACCAGGCTGGCGAAGCGATCGACCCGGATGTAGGCCAGGCAGGAACTCTGACCGGCGTTGACGGCACGCTCCACGGCGTTGTCCATCAGCTCCAGGAAATAGCTGCGGTTGTACAGGCCGGTGACCAGGTCCTGGCTGCTGATTTCGCGCAGCTTTTCTTCGAGCTCCGCGTTGTCGGCTTCCGCGCGGATCACCACCTGGATGCAGGGCTCGCCATCATAGGCGGCCGGCGAGAAATGCATGCGCGACTTGAAGCTGCTGCCGTCGGCGCGGACGCCGCCACAGCTCAGCTCGGCGCTGCCCTCGAGGCTCTGGTAGTTCTTCAGGAAGTCCTTGAAGCTGACCTGGTCGCAAGAGGCGATCAGGTCGATCATCGGCATGCCTTCCAGTTCCTCGACGTCGTCGTATCCGAACAGTTCGAGGTAGGCGCGGTTGGCGTAGATGTGCATGCCGTCGTGAACGTAGGCGATCGCATCGACCGAGCTTTCCAGCAGCAGCTGGCAACGCTTCTCCGCCTCGCGCAGCGCGACGTCGGCCGCTCTGCGGGCACGGCGTTCCTCCAGGTTGCTGAGCTCGCGATTGGCGACCAGCACCAGGCGCTCGTCCTCGCCCTGGGGCACCGCGTCCTGGGCGCCGAGCATCAGCGCTTCGGTGATCAGGTCGGTGTCGTTGCTCTCGAGCAGCTGGATGAACGGAATGTCCTTGGCCTGCCGGCGGATCGCGTTGAGCGCGTCGCTCGGGGGCAGGTTTTCGCTTTCGGGGGCGCTGATCAGAAGGTCCCAGGTTTGCGTCAAGGCCTCGGCCAGATCATCGTTGGAAGTCAGCCGATGCACGCGGGTGGCCCGTCCGGCATTGCGGAACAGGCTGACCAGGCGCTCGGCTTCGTTCTGCGAGTCCTCGAGAATCAACAGGCGGATGGTTTTTTTTTCCAGGGACATGGGCAACAGCAGCTTAGATAGCGCCGAACGAACGCGAACAGGCGGGAATAAGGGAGGCCCCGAATCTACAGTGACTTCCAGAGCGAGTCAAAATCTTCCTCCCCGGCAGGCTTGTGGGTCTGCCGCGCTGTGACCGGATTCTCCTGCCTGGCTTCGGCTTGTCCGACTACGCGGTATTCGAACTGACTGTAGCTGCCCGTGCTGGTCTGTCGCCGGCTGAGCAGGGCGCGGTGTTCGTTGCCGAGCTGGTTGATCTGCACCTTGTGGCCTTCCTGAAACGGAAGGCGGGGGGTGATCAGGGTTGCCGGCCGCGAAATGGCGCTGATCTCGGGCAATAGCAAGGCGCGCAGGTAGTGGCTGCCCTGCTCGGCCTTGCGCACCAGTTGCAGGCCGCACGGCTGGGCATGGGGGGCGATCAGCTCGATGCCCATCTGCGTGCCGCCGCCCCGTACCTGCCGGATCCAGCGCACCACGGCGACGCTCCAGCCCTGGCTGCCAGGGTCCTGAAGGCCGAGCAGTTCGCCGGCCTGGAGCTGGCTCGGCACGTCCTTCGGCCATGACAGGCAGTAACCGCCGGGGCTGTGGTTGATGATTTGCAGCGGATAGACGGCAAAGGCGCTTTCGCCGCTTGCCGACGTGGATTGGTCCGCGGGGGTTGCCGAGGGGCGGACGAATTCGATTTCCTCGTAGGGCACCACGCCTTCCCAGGTGGAGTTCTGGGCGTCGAATGCGTTGGCCCAGATGTCCGGCGCGCCGTTCTGCAGCTTGAAGGTGGCGGCCTTCGGCGCTTCCGGGCTCTTGAGCAGCTCGCTGAACGGACGCTCTCCGGCCAGGTAGTAATGCAGCGCGCTCATGCCGATGCAGAGGGTCAGCCGGCCCTGGCCCGGCGTGCGCTGGAAGGTGCGCTCGGAAATGTCTCCCCAGGCCGCGCCTAGGTGCTGCAGCAGGTCGACGCTGACGCCGTCGGGGACCAGCAGCCGCGAGGGCTTCTCCGGGTCGTCCAGGCGCTGCTTGATGGCGTCCACCAAGGGTTGGGGGTCGATGCCCAGCAGGCTCGGCAATTCACTGGTCTGGAAGAGCGAACGGTAGCGCGGCGGCCCGTCGACCTGGGGCGAGAGGGCGAACAGGCTGCGCGGGTCGCTCGCCGCGCGGAGTTCGACCAGCGAACTCCAGGGCTCGAGCACCTCGGACAGGCGCGCGATGCTCTGCTGGCGCATCTGGTTGCAGCGCGCGCAGCCCAGGAGCAGGGCGACGATATAGCTCTGTTCGACGCTCATCCCCTGGGTGTGGTGGGCGAGCTCGTCGCGCACGACGCTGCGGTGGACGTCTCGTTCGCAGGCGATTTCGTACAGCTGGTGCATTTCCAGCCACAGCCCGTCGGGGACCGGACAGTACAGCTGATTGGCTCGGATCAGGGGGCCGCGAAGGCTGTGCATCGCCCGCTGCAGGGCGATCGTCAGCAGGGGCTGGCGCTCCTTGCGTTGCGCCGGGGTCGAGGCGATGCGCGCGACGATCAGCTTGTAGCCGACGGCCAGGTGGTTCTGCAGCGCCTGGCACAGGCTGGCGACCTTGCGAGGACGCTCGTCGAGCACGATGGGCTGGTTGAGAAAGTGCTTTTCCAGCTGCTTGCAGACGAAGTTTACCTCCGGACGAAGCAACTCCAGCAGTTGCAGCCGATTGTCCGAAGGGGTGAGCAGCTGATTGAACTCGAGCAGCGCCTGGTACAGCAGGCGCGCGGTCTCGCCGATGTTGGCCTTGGGCAGTTGGGCGATCCAGCGCTTCATGTCGCGCGGTCGGCTCGCAAAAAGACAGTGCCTGCCGGGTGGGCGTCGATACGCGCAACAGGAGATGAGGGCTCTGTCTATCCAAACTTGAAAACTCCACGGCGTGCAGCCTGCCTGCTCATTGGTTCTAGACTCTAGCAGCTACTCGGCGCGATGACAGCCTCGAGATGATGTCAATAAGCTACTACAGGTCATGTCGTGTCTTTCACGGTCCTGGTTCGATGTCCGAGGTCGGTGCGTCGGCAACCGGCGGCTCGTACCCGGGGCTCCTGACCTGGCCCAGGCCTTCGCCCATGGCGACCGGGGTCAGGGCGGCGAGCCCTTCGGCCCAGCGTACCTGCTCGGGGCCGAACAGGAGGATGACCGTCGATCCGAGTTTGAAACGGCCCATTTCCGCGCCTTTTTCCAGGTGGATCGGCGCGCGCGCGGTCTCGTCGTAGCGGAACGTCTTGAGGCTGCGCTTGGGCGGCGTCACCAGGCCTGCCCAGACCGTCTCGACGCTGGCGACGATCATGGCGCCGACCAGCACCACGGCCATCGGGCCGCGCTCGGTGTCGAACAGGCAGACCACCCGTTCGTTGCGGGCGAACAGTTCAGGCACGCCTTCGGTGGTCACCGTGTTGACCGAGAAGATCCGGCCGGGAACGTAGACCATCTCGCGCAGCGTGCCGGCCAGCGGCATGTGTACGCGGTGGTAATCCTTGGGCGACAGGTAGATGGTGGCGAAGTCGCCGCCCATGAACGGCGCTGCGCGTTCGGCGTCGCCGCCCAGCAGCTCCATCACGCTGTAGCTGTGGCCCTTGGCCTGGAAGATGCGGCCCTGTTCGATGGCGCCGAGCTGGCTGATGGCGCCGTCGCACGGGTTGAGGATGGCGCCCGGGGTCGGGTCGAGCGGGCGTGCGCCATCCTTGAGGGCGCGGGTGAAGAATGCATTGAAGTGCTCGAAGCGGGTCGGCTCCTCGATCAGGGCTTCACGCATGTCCACGTTGAAGTGGCGGATGAACAGCTTGATAAAGGTGTTCTTCACCCAGGGCAGACGGCACTCGGCCAGGCAGCCGGCGGCGCGCGAGATCAGGTGGTGGGGGAGCAGGTACTGGCTGATGACGAACAAGCGGTCTTTCATGGAAGGCCTTTTCATTGAATCGGTGTGTCGGGCAGGTTGCCCCATTCGCCCCAGGAGCCGGCATAGCCCTTGACTCTCGGGTAGCCCAGGGCCTTGGCGACCAGGTAGGTCAGGCCCGAGCGGTGGTGCGTCTGGCAATGGGTGATGATTTCCTTGTCCGGGGTAATGCCCAGCGCGGCGAGCTGCTCGGCGATGTTCTCGCGGATGCGCAGTGCGCGCTCGCCGTCCATCGCGGCGGTCCACTCGAAGTTGATCGCCCCGGGGATGTGCCCGGCGCGCGCGGCCAGCACCCGCTCGCCGCGGTATTCGCCCGGCGAGCGTGCGTCCCAGATCACCACGTCGTCGGCGCCCAGGCGGCTTTCGATGTATTCCCGGGTGGCGATAGGGGTGTTGTCGAGCGCCAGCTCGACGCGTTCGCCGGCCGGTGCCGGAACCTCCCGGGTGAGCGGGCGATGCTCGGCCATCCAGGCCGTGAGGCCGCCGTTGAGGTAGTGGTAGGCGCGGTGGCCGATGACGTCGAGCAGCCAGGCGAAGCGTCCGGCCCAGCCGCCGCCCTCGTCGTCGTAGACGACATAGACGGCGTCGGCGCGGTGGCCGAGCGCGCCGAACAGCGCTTCGAGCTGTGCCTTGGGCGGCAACAGCCCCGGCGCCGGCGGCTGGCCCAGCTGCGTCTGCTTGGGCTCGACGAAGCGGGCGCCCGGCAGGTGCCCCTCGGCATAGCGGGCCGCGCTGGTCAGGTCGACCAGGATGAGCTCTGGCGCGTCGAGACGCTCGGCGAGGTCCGCCGGTTCGATGACCAGCGGCAGGTTGGAGAAGGCGGACACGGCAAATCCCTGAAAAATCGCCAAAAGCGCAGTGTAGCGAAAAAGATCAGCGTACGCGTTTGCTGAAACTGGCTAAAGCGCGCTCCACGCATTGCGCGGTTTTCTCGAAGGCCTGCAGGGCGGTATCGGCGAATGGCTCGCCGTTCCGATCGGCCACCACCAGCACGTTGACCCGACCGTTGAGGCCGATCGAGCGCAGCAGGAGGTGCTGCGCCGAAAAGCGCTCCTTCAGGGCGCCGGGCAGCAGCGGCGAGTAATGCGTCGCGTTATCCGGTTTCAGGCGCAGCAGCGCGGGTTTTTCCAGCAGCTTGCGCAACAGCGGGCTTTGTCCGGGATCGAGGGTGAGCCCGCTGGCTGCCTCGTCCAGATTCGCCGCCTGCTGCGCCACCAGGCGACTCTGCGTGCGGTCGGCCAGCAACAGCAGCACGCGCTGCATGCCGGCGGCGGTGAAGGCCTGGCGGGCGACGGTGGTCAGTTGCAGGGCGTTGTTGAAGGCGCTCGGTTCGCGCAGCAGCTGCGCGCAGCAGGTGCGCCATGCCGCCATCGCGTCGGCATCGGGAACCTTGGGTTTGGGCGTTGCCAGGGGCTGCTGGAAGCGGCTGTCCCAAGGCAGCAGCAGGCCCCGGGCGGGGTGCCAGGTGCCCGGTATCGGATAGCGGCGTGCGCTTTGCACGGCCTGCTGGTGGACCAGTTGCTGCACCGCCGCCAGGGGCAGTTGCAGGTAGAGACCGGTCAGGCGCTGCCAGCGCAGGCTGTGGCCGCCGCTCCAGCTGTGATGCGCCGACAGCGCCAGTCCGTTCGCCAGCACGATGGTGTTGCTGGGCAGGGTGAGCCAGCGTCGCAGGTCGGGATCGTCGTCGAGCATCTGCTGCTGGTGCAGCGGATGCTCGTTGTCGCGCGCGATGTGCAGAGCCTTGATCAGGTATCGGCGATCGGCGCCCAGCAGGCGGTAGCCCTGGGCGATCCAGTCGGGCAGGCGCCAATGCTCGGCCATCGCCAGGCACAGCTCGAGCAGGCTGACGCCGAGCAGCTCCTGCTCGACGCGGGCGGCCGGTTCGCCCGCCACCAGCACGCGTTGCTCCCAGCTTTCGAACAGCGACGGATAGGCGGCCACCAGCGTCCACACCGGGGACAGGAACAGCAGGCTGCCCCAGTGGATGTCCTGCCAGAGGCGGGCCAGTCGGGCGGCGAAGAGGCCGTTGGCCTGCTGGCTGGCGTGCTGGCTGATGACCACGATCTGGCGCAGGCTCTTCGGTATCTCTGCCGGCTCCAGCGCCGGGATGCGTGCGAGCAACGCCTCGGTGCGCTTGAGACCGATGCGGCTGAGGGCCACTTCCAGGCTTTCGGCGGCTTCGCTCAAACTGTTGACGCTGCGATTGGCTTCGCGCAACACGCTCAGCGCCAGTACCGGGCTTGCCTGGATCAGGTCGGCGATCTCGCGCAGCGAGCGGCTGCTGTCGCCGAGCGCATGGCGCACGCGGGCGTGAGAGCCCGCCAGTGCTGGCAGACGAACGTCGTCGAGGACCTTGATCCAGGCGGGAATCGAGCGAGGCGGGGGGATGGAGTCGGTCATGATGAGCGGAGCCAAACTGGTTTTTCGCCGGGATGGGCTTTAGTCTGGCGCAAAAGTTCCGATAACCAGAATAATTCTTTCAACCCGCCTCTCTTGCTCGGTCGTTGAAGGCGGCGTGTCGTCGTGCGCCGGGTTTCGGTGGTCCGCTTAAACAGGTTTCAGAAGTACCTTTCTATGGCAAAAATCATTGGCATCATCGTCGTCATCGCCAGCGTGCTCGGCGGGTTCGTACTCTCCGGCGGGAAGATCGGCGCGCTGATCCACCCCTTCGAGGTCATGATCATCGGCGGCGCCGCACTGGGCGGCTTCCTGCAGGCCAACCCGGGCAGCACCACCATGGTGGTGCTGAAGAAGTCGCTGAGCATGTTCAGCTCGCGTTTCACCCACAAGTTCTACCTCGAAGTGCTGGGGATGCTTTACGAAATCCTCAACAAGAGCCGGCGCGAGGGGATGATGGCGATCGAGGCCGACATCGAGGACCCGGCCGCCAGCCCGATCTTCAGCAAGTACCCCAGCGTGCTCAAGGACCAGCGGATGACGGCCTTCACCGCCGATTACCTGCGCATCATGGCCTCGGGCAACATGGCGCCCCACGAGCTGGAGGGCCTGTTCGACATGGAGCTGAGCAGCGTCAAGGAAGACCTCGAGCACCCCGCCCACGCGGTGGCGAAGGTCGCCGACGGCTTGCCGGCGATGGGTATCGTCGCGGCGGTGCTGGGTATCGTGATCACCATGTCCATCCTGGCCGATGCCAGCAACGCCGAGATCGGCGAAAAGGTCGCGACCGCACTGGTCGGTACCTTCCTCGGCATCCTGGCCTCCTATGGCTTCTTCGGCCCGCTGGCCGGCGCGCTGGAGCACGACGCCAAGGAAGAGTTGAACGTCTACGAGTCGATCAAGGCGACGCTGGTCGCGTCGGCCTCCGGCATGCCGCCGACCCTGGCCGTCGAGTTCGGGCGCAAGGTGCTGTTCCCCGCCCATCGCCCGAGCTTCGCCGAGCTCGAGCAAACCATGCGTGGCAGCTAAGAGCCGATCATGGACAACACCCAACCGATAATCGTCAAGCGGGTCAAGAAGACCGCCGGCGGCCATCACGGCGGCGCCTGGAAGATCGCCTTCGCCGACTTCGCCACGGCGATGATGGCGTTCTTCCTGGTGATGTGGCTGATGGGTTCGGCGACGCCCGAGCAGAAGAAGCTCATCTCCGGTTACTTCCAGGACCCGATCGGTTTCAGCGAAAGCGCGAGCCCCTACGTGATCGACCTGGGCGGCACGCCGACGCCCTCGCCGGAAAAGACCCTCAACCCCGAGGTGCAGGAGCATCCCGTCGAGACCGACGACGCGCCGATCGATGCGGCGCAGGTGGAAACCCTCTCCGAGCAGCTCGAGCGCGAGCGCCTCGACCTGCTCTTGCAGGAGCTGCAGAACAAGGTCAACGAGAATCCGGAGCTCAGGCGCTTCAAGGATCAGATCCTGTTCGAGATCACCCAGGACGGCCTGCGCATCCAGATCATGGATGCCGACAACCGGCCCATGTTCGCCCTCGGCAGCGCGCAGTTGCAGCCGTATTTCGAGGACATCCTGCTGGCCATGGCCGAGACGATCAGCGCCGTGCCGAACAAGATCAGCATCAGCGGACACACCGACGCCAAGCCCTTCGCCGGGCGCGGGGACTTCGGCAACTGGGAGCTGTCGGCCAACCGCGCCAATGCCGCGCGCCGCGCGCTGGTGTATGGCGGCTACCCGGAAACGCAGATCGCCCGCGTGGTGGGCTATGCCTCGTCGGCCTTGTTCGACCGGCAGAATCCGCTCAATCCGGTCAATCGGCGAATCGACATCCTGGTCCTGACGAAAAAGGCGCAGCGGTCGATCGAGGAAGAACAGCCGGGTGGTGCCGAGCAGACGCCTCCGTCGTCCTCGGCAGCGCCCGCGCCCGCGCCGCCCGGCGCAGGCGAGCCGATGCAGCCGCGTGAGCTGCGCGAGAAGCTGAACATCTTCGAAAGTGGCGTGCTCGGTTTCGACGAGCCGGCGGGCTAGGTTCCCACGCCGCCAGGGCAGGGCTGCCGACCCGTCAGTATTCCGGTTCCGGCAGGGTGCTCAGGATGTGCCGGTAGCTGGCCATCCGCTGCGGCTGGATGCGGCCGTCCTCGAGTGCCTTGAGCAGTGCGCAGCCCGGCTCGCGGTCGTGCTTGCAGTCGCGAAAACGGCAATGCCCGAGCAGTTCGCGAAACTCGATGAAACCGGCCTCGACATCGTCCCGGCTGACATGGCCGAGACCGAACTCCCGGATCCCGGGCGAATCGATCAGCTCTCCGCCGCCAGGGAAGTGGAACAGCCGGGCGGTGGTGGTGGTGTGGGTGCCCTTGCCGGTCAGCTCCGACAGCGGTCCGACCCGGGTATCGACCCCCGGTAGCAGCGTGTTGACCAGCGACGACTTGCCCACCCCCGACTGGCCGACGAAGACGCTCACCTGGCCGTTGAGTCGCTCACGGAGCTGATCCATGCCGAGCCCCTGGCGCGCCGAGACCTCCAGCAGCGGATAGCCCAGCGTGCGGTACACCCCGAGCAGCGCCTCGAGTGGCGCCTGGTTCTGTGCATCGACCAGATCGGCCTTGTTGAGCAGCAGCAGCGGCTGGATGCCGGCATGTTCGGCGGCGATCAGATAACGATCGATCAGGTTCGCATGGGGTTCGGGCAGTGGCGCGAAGACGATCACGATCAGGTCGACGTTGGCGGCCACCGGCTTGAGCTGGCCGCGGCTGTCGGGCCGGCACAGCTCGGTGTCGCGGGGCAGCTGCGCGACGATCACGCCGATGCCCTGGTTGCCCGCACGCCAGACCACCCGATCGCCGGTCACCAGGGCCGGCAGGTTGGCGCGCAGGTGGCAGCGGAACACGCTGCCGGCCAGCTCGCCGTCCTGCGCCTCGACCTCGACCTGGACGCCGAAGTGCGCGATCACCAGGCCGGTCTGTTCCGGGCCGAGATCGCCGCCTTCGAGTTCTTCGAGTGCTTTGGACTCGCGCCGCGCCGCCCGCGCCGCGCGTTCTTCCTGAATTTTCTCGATACGCCAGCTTTGCCGGCGGCTCAGGTGCCGTTTGGCCATGAGGTACGCTTATGGAGTGATGGATGCCGAGTTTAGCACGCGGCCCTGATGCAGCCGGTGCCCGCCAGCCACGCGGGCGAGGTTAAACTGACGACGTGCCCCGGTCCGATGATGTCCATGCCGATTCGCTCTTCCTATCCCGCGCTGCGTGCCTTGCTCGCCCATCTGTGCGCCCTCGGCCTGACCTGGCTGGCGCTGCTCGCGGCGCGACAGTTGCAATGGCCGCTCGGCATGCTCGGCGCGGCCTGGTTGCAAGGCGTACTGGCGGCGATCATCGGCCAGTGCCTGGGCCTGTCGCGCTGGTGGCTGGCGATCAACCTGCTGTTCGTGCCGGGTCTGGTCGGCTTGTTCTGGTATGCGATACCGCCCTGGGTGCCGCTGGGCGGCTTCGTGCTGCTGCTGTTGCTCAACTGGAACGCGTTCGGCGAGCGTGTCCCGCTGTATCTCACGGGGGGCGGTGCCGAGCGGCGCCTGCAGGCCCGGCTGGCGGAGCTGCCAGCGGACTTTCGCCTGATCGACCTGGGCAGTGGCCTGGCCGGAACGCTGGTGCGCCTGTCGCGCGCCTATCCGGCGGCGACCTTCGTCGGCGTCGAAACGGCGCCGCTGACCTTCGTGCTGTCCTGGCTGCGCTGTCTGCCGCGCCCCAATTGCCGGGTGCGTTTCGTCAGCCTGTGGCGTGTCGATCTCGGTGCGTACGACGTGGTGTACTGCTTCCTGTCCCCGGCGCCGATGCCCGCGCTGTGGGACAAGGCGCGCGCCGAAATGAAGCCCTCGGCGCTGCTGATCTCCAATACCTTCGCCATCCCCGGCGTCGAGCCGCTCGAGACGCTGGTGCTCGACGACTGGCGTCATTCGCGCCTGCTGATCTGGCGTCCGGGCGTCCGGGCGTCGGGGCCTGACGGCCCGAGGGGTAACTGGCTAAACTGCACGTCCGAGCCAAGGAGCCCCGCCATGCAGAACCCACAGAACCTGATCTGGATCGACCTGGAAATGACCGGTCTGGACCCGGACAACGACGTCATCATAGAGATGGCGACCATCGTGACCGACAGCGATCTCAACGTCCTGGCCGAAGGGCCGGTGATCGCGGTTCATCAGAGCGACGAGGTGCTGGGCGCGATGGACGAGTGGAATACGCGCCAGCACGGTGGTTCGGGCCTGACTCAGCGGGTCCGGGAAAGCCGCATCGATGCCGCCCAGGCCGAGGCGATGACCCTGGAGTTCCTGCAGCAATGGGTGCCCGCGCGCACCTCACCGATCTGCGGCAACAGCATCTGCCAGGACCGGCGCTTCCTCTATCGCCACATGCCCCGGCTCGAAGCCTACTTCCATTACCGCAACCTGGACGTATCGACGCTCAAGGAGCTCGCCGCGCGCTGGGCGCCGCACGTGCGCGACGGCGTGAAGAAGAGCGGTTCGCACCTGGCGATGGACGACATCCGCGACTCGATCGCCGAGCTGCGTCACTACCGCGAGCACTTCATCAAGTTCTGACCGTGGTCACTGGCCGAGCTTTCTCAGCTCGTCTGATTCCACGATCCTGACCCCGCGGCCCTCTTCGAGGGCGAGCCGCCAGAGCGCCCAGGCCAGGGCGCAGGCGTCGATGCCGCGGTACTTGCCCGGCAGCAATTGCGTGAGGGGCCCGGCGAGCTGTTCGCTCAGGCGCGGCTCGATGCGCGTGCCGAGCAGGTGCGAGGGCCGCGCGATGGTCAGCTGGGGCCAGTCCTGGGCGACCAGGTCGCGTTCGACCTCGCCCTTGACCCGGGTGTAGAAGAACCGTGAATCCACGTCCGCGCCCAGCGAGCTGATTACCAGCAGATGCCGGGCGCCGAGCTCGCGCGCCCGCTGCGCGAAAGCGATCACCAGATCATGGTCGACGGCGTAGAAGGCCTCTTCGCTGCCGGCCTGCCTGATCGTGGTGCCCAGGCAGCAGAAAGCGGTGTCGAAATCCCCGGACAGCTGCGGCAGCAGTGCCTGCAGGTCGCCGACCGGGTTTTCCAGGCGCGGATGCTCGGCCAGGGGGCGGCGGGTGGGCGCCAGTACGCACTCGACCGTGGGTTCGTTGAGCAGCCGGTCCAGCAGATGCTCGCCGGTGAGGCCCGTGGCGCCGGCAAGCAGAATACGCTGGGGCGTCAGATACATGGCGTGTTCCCTCTCTGTTCAGTCATCCAGGTCCGCGGGCCGAGTGTCCTGCAGCTGGCGCCAGTGGGCAAGCACGCCTTCGGGGGCCCAGAGCTGGGGTTCCGATGCCTGGTACTGCTCGGCCTCCTCCTGTTCGGCAACGTGGGCCTTCGCCAGTTCGAAGGCTTCGGCCAGATCGCGGGTGCGGCTCATCGCCTCGGCGAACAGCGCGCGGCCGAAATAGGTGAAATCGCTCTCTTCCGAGCAGCCGAAGGAAACCCGGTCGGCTCGGGCGGCGGTCATCACCAGGGTGCGTTCGTCCTTGAGCGGCTCGATGAAGCCGCCGGAGTAGCAGGCCGAGATGATCACCACCTTGTTGCGATCGGCCAGCGGCTGCAGCAGGCGGGCAAGGTCGGCTGCCGGCAGGTCTTCCAGGGTCAGGCGCGGCTGGACGACGGCCAGCTGGTGGTCCGCCGAGCCGTGGCTGGTGAAGTAGAAGAACAGCAGGTCTTCCGGACCGCTGGCCCGCGCCAGGGCCTCGATCGCCCGGCGAAGGTTCTCGCGGGTCGCCAGCGGGCGGTCGGCCAGGTGGTCGCGGTGGTTGACCAGCGTAACCTGTCCATGGGCATGGTAGCGCTCGCGGAGCAGGCGGCTGACGAAGTCGGACTCGCGCAGGAATACGCTCTGCTGGCCGTCGCCGGCGAAGATCAGGCCGTAGAGTTCGGTGGCGGGGGTCGAGGCGGGCAGGGCGCCGAGCGCTTCGTCGAGCAGGCGCCCCTGGTTCAGCAGGCCGACTTCCAGGGGATCGGCCAGCGGCTGACCCTGTTCGTCAGCAGCGCGGCGCCCGCTGCGCCAGGTGCCCGCTTCGCGACGCCCGTCGGCGAGCACGCGTTCGCCCTTGCCGTGGAACTGGCCGAAGCGGAAACCGCCCTGGTAATGGCTGCCGTCGGGCAGCTCGAGGCGGCCCTGGCCGTGGTAGCGCCAGCCGCGAAAGCCGCCCTCGTAGCGGCTGCCGTCGCTGCCGATGTGCTGGCCTTGTCCGGTCAGTTCGCCCTGGCTGAAGGTGCCGCTCCAGTGATCGCCGCTGGCGCTTTCGTAGCGTCCCTGACCCTCCATGCGGTCGTTGGCGAAGCCGCCTTCGTAGCGTTCGCCGTCGGCGGAAACGAAGCTGCCCGGGCCGTCGAGCACGCCATTGACGAAGTGCCCCTGGTAGGTGTCGGCACCGTCACGGCGGATGCCCTCGCCGTGTGGCTGGCCGCCGGCGAACTGGCCTTCGTATACCTGTCCGTCGGGATAGGTCAGGCGGCCGTGCCCGTGGTAGCGGTCACGCAGGAATTCACCTTCATAACGCATGCCGTCCTGGCTGAAGACGCCCTTGCCCTCCATTCGGCCGAGGCGGAACTGGCCTTCGTAGAGGGCGCCTTCGGCGTAGCGGAAGACCCCGACGCCGTCGAACAGCCCGGCGGCGAACTCGCCTTCGTAGCGGTCGCCGCTGGGGCCTTGCCAGATGCCCGGCCCGCTCAGCAGGCCGGCTTCGAAAGTGCCGATATAGAAGCTGCCGTTGGGGTAGTCGATGCGTCCTTCGCCCTGCAGCAGGCCGTCGACGACCTCGCCCCGGTAACGCCCGCCGTCGGGCAGTCTCGCATCGGGCGGGATCAGGGGTTCGCCCTCGCCGCAGGCGGCGAGGAGCAGGGCAAGCGTGAGGGGCAACAGGCGGCGCATACGGGCTCTCGGCGTTCGGGTGCCGGCAGTATGCCGCAAAGCGGTGACGCCGGCGTGCGCCGCAGCCGCGCGTTCAGACGAAGCAGAGGGCCAGGGTCTCGGCGATGTAGGCCGGCTTTTCGCCCCCCTCGATTTCCATTTCGGCGCGGGCCTTGAGCAGCCATTGGCCGGGGTTCTTCTCGTAGGCGTCGAGCAGCGTGACTTTCAGGCGTACCCGCGACCCGACCTTGACCGGCTGGATGAAGCGCACGCTGTCGAGCCCGTAGTTGATGCCCATCTTCATGCCTTCGGGGCGCACCAGCAGGTCGCCCATCAACGCCGGGATCAGCGAGAGCGAGAGGAAGCCGTGGGCGATGGTGGTGCCGAAGGGGGTGAGCTTGGCCTTTTCCGGATCGACATGGATGAACTGGTGGTCGCCCGTGCAATCGGCGAAGCGGTCGATGCGGTCCTGGTCGATGGTCAACCACTCGGATCGGCCGAGGTCCTTGCCTATATAGTCCTTCAGTTCTGTAACGGGAACTTGCGGCATGGGTGCTCCTGAAGAGGTCTTGTTATGGGAGACCGGTAGATCAGCATGCGTCTTGCAGGGGGTCAACCAAGCATGGCCGTGGCGAATGACCCGCCATAGCGTGCCGCCGAGGGTGGCACCGGCTTCGCCGGTTGCGCTCTATCCCTATAATGCCCGCCCATTTTTTAAGGAGGCTCCCGATGTTGCTACGTGGCCTGACCTGGCTGGTCCTGTTTCAGTTGCTGGGGACGGCGATCAACGTGCTGTTCCTGTCCATCCTGCCGGGCCCGATCATCGGATTGCTGCTGCTGTTCGTGACCCTGCTGGTGCGCGGCAGCGCCGGCCAGTCGCTGCAGCTCGCGGCCAGCAGCCTGCTGCGTTATCTGCCCCTGCTGCTGGTGCCGCCCGCGGTCGGTGTGATGGCCTATACCGGCGCGATCGTGCAGGACTTCTGGGCAATCGTCGGGGTGCTGGTGCTGTCGCTGGTGATTTCGCTGGTGTTCACCGGCTGGCTGATGCAGGCCCTGATCCGGCGCCAGCAGCGTCGTCGGGAGGCCGCATGACCGTGCAATGGCAGGCGGCGTGGCAAGCGGTGGTGCAGCATCCCCTGTTCGCGGTGGCGATCACCCTCGCGGTGTATCAGCTGGCCTGCGCCGCCTACGAGAAAACCCGCTGGGTGTTCCTGCAGCCGGTGCTGGTCTCGATGGTGCTGGTGATCGGCGTGCTGCTGGCCTGCGGTATCGAGTATGCCGACTACGCTGCGGACGCCCAGTGGCTGACCGTGCTGCTCGGGCCGGCGACCGTGGCCCTGGCGGTGCCGCTCTATCTGAATCTGCGGCGGATTCGCGAGCTCTTCGGCCCGATCATGCTGACGCTGCTCATCGGTGGGGCGAGTGCGACGGCGCTGGGCATGGCCCTGGCCTGGGCATTCGGCATCGAGCGCCTGATGCTCATGACCCTGGCGCCCAAGTCGGTGACCTCGCCCATCGCCATGCTGGTGGCCGGACAGATCGGCGGCATCGCCGCGCTGGCGGCGGTGTTCGTGATGATCACCGGGGTGCTGGGCGCGATCCTCGGGCCGGAACTGTTGCGCCGCTTTGGTGTTCAGCATCCTGCGGCCCGCGGTATGGCGCTGGGGCTGACCTCGCATGCGGTCGGCACGGCCCAGGCGTTGCAGGAGAGTGACGAGTGCGGTGCCTTTGCGGCGCTCGCGATGAGCTTGATGGGCGTGATGACCGCGGTGCTGTTGCCCCTGGCCGTCAGTCTGTTGCTGTAATGGAGTCTGTCATGACGCTACCTCTGTTTCCCCTCGACACTGTGCTTTTCCCCGGTTGCAAGCTCGACCTGCAGCTGTTCGAGGCGCGCTACCTGGACATGGTCAGCCGCTGCATGAAGGAAGGCCACGGTTTCGGCGTGGTCTGCATCGTCGAAGGCGAGGAGGTGGGGGAGGCGGCCTCCTCGTTTTCCACCTTCGGCTGCGAGGCGCTGATCCGCGACTGGCAGCAGCGGCCCAACGGCCTGCTGGGTATCCGGGTCGAGGGCGGGCGGCGTTTCAAGGTGCTCAGCGCAGAGGTGCAGCGCGATCAGCTCACCGTCGCCGAAGTCGAGTGGCTCGAGCCGGAGCAGGAGCTGCCGCTGCAGGCCGAGCACGCCGACCTGGTCGCGCTGCTCGAGGCGCTGGGTCAGCATCCCCTGGTCGAGGCGCTCGGCATGGGTGGCGCGGCGGCCGGTCAGCGCGCCCTGGCAAGCCAGCTGGCGTACCTGCTGCCGTTCCAGCCCGAACAGAAGTTGCACCTGTTGCAGCTGGGCGAGCCCCGGATGCAGCTCGAGCTGATCCAGTCGTTCCTCGAACGGCTGCAGGATGGCGGCAACTGAGCCGTCATTCGTAGCGATACAGCTCGAACGCGCCCGACAGCGCCCACAGCGCATAGGCGCCGAGCGTGGCCAGGCAGGCCGGCATCAGGACCCACCAGACCTTCGGCGACAGCGCGCCGAGCAGGGTGCGCCATTGGCAGAGCGCCAGCGAGGCGGCGCAGAACGTCGCGGCCAGCAGCGCGCCGCCGATCACGTCGGTCGGCCAGTGCACGCCGAGGTAGACGCGCGACAGGGCAATGGCAGTGGCCGGCAGGCTGGCCAGCAGCAGCCAGGTCAGGCGCATGCGCGGCGGCTGGTCGCGTCCGGCGAGCAGCCCGATCACCAGGAAAAAGGCGAAGCTGGCCGAAGCATGCCCTGAGGGGAAGCTGTAGGAACTCAAGGGCTCCAGGATCACCTCCGGGCGCATCCTGGCAAAGGCGGCTTTCAGCGCGCCGTTGGCAAATGCCGTGCCGAGCAGGGCGATGATGGCGAACACGGCCGCGCGCCATTGGCGCATCACCAGCAGCAGCGAGCAGAGCAGTACACCGGCCAGCAGCTGGGCGCGGAAGTCGCCGAAGCGGGTCACCACGACCATGAAGCGATCCAGGCCGGGGCTGCGCTCGCCCTGGATCACCGCCAGCAGGCCTTCGTCGAATTCCTTGAAGTAGGGCCAGGCGAAGAACAGTGCGAGCAGCGCGCAGCCGCTGAGCAGGGTGGCCAGCCGGCTGGTCCAGCGCAGTCGATTCAGGCTGCCATGCACGGTCACGCCGAGCACCAGCAGCAGGCCGCCGACGATGATCGCCGCCTCGCCCCAGAAACCTTCCGGCAGCGGCAGGCGGAACGCGGCGCCTGCCGTCCAGCCCGGCAGCAGGTAGGCCATCGCCCAGCCGGCCGAGGCCAGCAGGCTGACCAGCAGGAAGCGGCCGAACGGCATGTCCAGCATGCCGGCGGTCATCGGCAGCATCGGTCGTAGCGGCCCGATGAAACGGCCCACCAGCAGGCTCGCCACCCCGTAGCGCTGGAAGTAGCCTTCGGCCCGCAGCAGCCATTCGGGGTGGTTGCGCAGGGGGCGGATCTTGCGGATGTTCTGGTGATAGCGGCGGCCCAGGGCGTAGGAGAGCAGATCGCCCAGCAGGCCGCCGATATAGCCCAGCAGCAGCGTTTCGCCCAGCCCCAGTGCGCCGCTGCCCGCCAGCATGGAGATGGCGAACAGCAGGACGGTCCCCGGGACGAGCAGGCCGACGACGGCCAGGCATTCGACGCAGGCGGCGATCAGCAGCGCGAGGCCGAGCCACTGGGGCTGGGCGCCCAGCCAGCCGGTGATTGTTTCGAGCCACTGGCCCATGCGGACTCCTTGTTCGGCGGTGCAGCTTCGACTCGGTCGGGATGCGGTGGTTTCACCCTCGCGGCGCTGTCAATTCATGGATGGCGCGGCCCCGGTCGCATCGGTACACAGGATATTTCGTCCATCCGGCGAGCCACGCTGTGCGTGGCCTGGCGCGACGGCTATAATCAGCCGCTTTCCCTTCAGCCAGGCCAGCTCCACCATGACCGAGTCCGTACTCGACTACATGACCCGCTTGGGTCGCGCGGCGCGCGACGCGTCGCGGGTGCTCGCACGAGCCAGCACCGCCCAGAAGAACCGCGCCCTGCAGGCCGCCGCGGCGGCGCTGGATGCGGCGCGCCCGGAGCTGGCGGCGGCCAACGCGCGCGATCTGGAAGCGGGGCGGGCCAGCGGACTGGACGCGGCCATGCTCGACCGCCTGGCGCTGACGCCGGCGCGGGTCGACGACATGATCGAAGGCCTGCGCCAGGTCGCCACGCTACCCGATCCGATCGGCGAGATCCGTGACATGCGCTTTCTGCCCTCCGGAATCCAGGTCGGCAAGATGCGCGTGCCGCTGGGCGTGGTGGGCATCATCTACGAATCGCGGCCCAACGTGACCATCGACGCCGCCAGCCTGTGCCTGAAATCGGGCAACGCCACCATCCTGCGCGGCGGCTCGGAGGCGATCCATTCCAACCAGGCGATCGCTCGCTGCATCGGCCTCGGCCTGGCCGAAGCGGGGCTGCCGGAGACGGCGGTACAGGTGGTCGAGACCACCGATCGCGCGGCGGTCGGTGCGCTGATCAGCATGCCGGACTACGTCGACGTGATCGTTCCGCGCGGCGGCAAGGGCCTGATCGAGCGCATCAGCCGCGAGGCGCGGGTGCCGGTGATCAAACACCTGGACGGTATCTGCCACGTCTACATCGACCAGGCGGCCGACGTGGACAAGGCCATCCGTATCGCCGACAACGCCAAGACCCAGCGCTTCGCCCCGTGCAACACCATGGAGACGCTGCTGGTGCACCAGGCGATGGCCGCGACGGTGCTGCCGCCGCTGGCCGGCATCTATCGCGAGAAGGGCGTCGAGCTGCGCGGTTGCCCGCGTACCTGCGAGCTGCTCGGCAGCGATGTGCTGGCCGCCAGCGAAGAAGACTGGTCGACCGAATACAACGCGCCGATCCTGTCGATCCGCCTCGTCGACTCCCTGGACGAGGCCATCGAGCACATCAACCGCTACGGCTCGCAGCACACCGATGCGATCGTGACCGAAAACTTCACCGACGCGCGGCGCTTCCTCACCGAAGTCGACTCCAGCTCGGTGATGGTCAATGCCTCGACCCGTTTCGCCGACGGCTTCGAGTACGGGCTGGGGGCCGAGATCGGCATCTCCACCGACAAGCTGCACGCCCGTGGTCCGGTTGGTCTGGAAGGCCTGACCAGCGAAAAATACGTGGTCTTCGGCAACGGTCACATCCGCACCTGATGGGACGGCGAATTGGCGTCCTGGGAGGGACCTTCGACCCGGTACACATCGGCCACCTGCGTGGTGCGCTGGAGGTCGCCGAGCAGTTCGCCCTCGACGAGTTGCGCCTGATTCCCAATTCGCAGCCGCCGCACCGCGGCGTTCCCAGCAGCAGCGCGGCCGATCGCCTGGCCATGGTGCAGTGCGCGGTCGCCGACGTACCACCGCTGACGGTGGACGCGCGCGAGCTGGGACGCGACCTGCCGTCGTACACCATCGACACGCTGGAGTCGCTGCGTGCCGAGCTGTCGGCGGACGACGGGCTGTACCTGCTGCTGGGCTGGGATGCCTTCTGCGGCCTGCCGGGCTGGCACCGTTGGGAGGAATTGCTCGACCACTGCCACATCCTGGTGCTGCAGCGTCCGGACGCCGACATGGATGCGCCCGAGGCGCTGCGCGACCTGCTCGCCGGGCGCAGCGTCAGCGATCCCCAGGCGCTGCAGGGCAGCGGCGGACAGATCGCGTTCGTCTGGCAGACGCCGCTTGAGGTGTCCGCCACCCAGATTCGCCAGCTTCTCGCCAGCGGCAAGTCGGTCCGATTCCTGGTACCCGATGCCGTACTGGCCTATATCAATGCGCACGGACTGTACCGTGCGCCGAACTGAGGTTGTTTCACGTTATGCAAAATGAATCCCTGGTCCAGCTGGCAGTCGCCGCGCTGGAAGATCTGAAGGCTCAGGACATCGTCAACATCGATGTCCGCGGCAAGACCAGCGTGACCGATTTCATGGTCATCGCCAGCGGCACCTCGAGCCGCCACGTCAAATCCCTGGCCGAGAACGTGCTCGAAAAGGTCAAGGAGCAAGGCGTGCGCCCGCTGGGCAGCGAAGGCCTGGACGGTGGCGAATGGGCGCTGCTCGACCTCGGCGACGTGGTGGTTCACGTGATGCAGGTTCCGACCCGCCAGTTCTACGACCTCGAACGCCTGTGGCAGGGCGCCGAGCAGAGCCGTGCGCAGCACCTGGGCGATTCGGAGTAAGCCGCGACCGTGCGCATCAAGCTGATCGCCGTGGGATCGAAGATGCCGCGCTGGGTGGAGGACGGATGGCAGGAATATGCCAAGCGGATGCCGCCTGAGCTCGGGCTCGAGCTGGTGGAGATCCCGTTGAGCACCCGTGGCAAGAATGCCGACGTAGCGCGCTTGATTCGCCAGGAAGGCGAAGCGATGCTGGCGCGCGTGCAACCCGGCGAGCGGGTCGTGACCCTGGAAGTCACCGGCAAGCCCTGGAGCACCGAGCAGCTGGCAGCCGAACTCGAACGCTGGCGGCTCGACGCGCGCACCGTCAACCTCATGGTGGGCGGCCCCGAGGGGCTGGCGCCAGAGGTCTGCGCGCGCAGCGAGCAACGCTGGTCGCTGTCGCCGCTGACGCTGCCGCATCCCCTGGTGCGCATCCTGATCGGTGAGCAGATTTATCGTGCCTGGACGGTTCTGTCCGGTCATCCCTATCACAAGTAGTTGTCCGCAAAGCAGTCCCGATGCCGCAGCCGATTCCCCTCAAGGACCACGAAAAGGACGCCCGCCTGGTGCGTCAGCGGGTGCTGGTGGGCATCGTCGTCGTGGTGCTGCTGATGCTGGTGCTGGTCGCGCGCATGTACTACCTGCAGGTGGTCCAGTACCAGCACCACTCGACCCTGTCGGAAAACAACCGGGTCCACGTGCAGCCGATTCCTCCGACGCGCGGGCTGATCTACGACCGTGACGGGCGGATCATCGCCGACAACCGACCGAGCTTCAGCCTGACGGTGACCCGCGAGCGCGCCGGAGACTGGCGCCAGGTGCTGGACACGGTGGTCGAGGTGTTGCACCTCTCGCCCGAGGAGCGCGGTCTGTTCGAGAAGCGGGTGCTGCAGGGGCGTCGCCCGTTCGAACCGGTGCCGATCCTCTTCGAACTGTCCGAAGAGCAGATCGCCCTCGTGGCGGTCAACCAGTTCCGCCTGCCGGGCGTCGAGGTCTCCGCGCAGCTGGTGCGCCATTATCCGCAACGCGAACACTTCGCCCATTCGGTCGGTTACGTCGGGCGCATCAACGAGGCCGAGCTCAAGGCCCTCGATCCGATCAATTACGCCGGCACACACCACATCGGCAAGACCGGCATCGAGAAGTTCTACGAGGACGTGCTGCACGGCGAGGTGGGCTACGAGGAAGTCGAGACCAACGCCCGGGGGCGGGTCCTGCGTGTGCTCAAGCGCACCGATCCGGTGCCCGGCCAGG
>NZ_QLAE01000014.1 GCF_005876855.1 Stutzerimonas nosocomialis
TTTGGCGCGACGGGCAGACGCTTAGCTCGGGCCCAGTCGCTCGAGTTCTTTTGGTTTCTGCAGGCGGCAGGTTCGTGCGCGGTATGGGGCCGTTCCGTGTAGCCAATTTATGTTAATCGGCGCCGGTAGGTGCGAATGCGCCTAGCGCGGTGTAGCGAGGGAGGTGCGAGGCTAATCCGTTAAAGCGCTCCGAACTTGCCCGCCGACAGGGCGTACCAGGATCGCGGCTGCGCCTGGCAGGCCATAAGCCAAATGGCTTTCCGCCGAGTGAATACGCGCAAGGCACCTGCAACCGCTCCATGGCTAAACACGGCGCACTGCAAGAGGCGCAACCGAGCCGAAGCGAATCAATCGCCGCGGTATTCGCAGCCGCTGGTACAGGTTTCGTGAATGCGTATACGCGACAGTTCCGGTAGCTCGGGCTTGAGCTTGACCCAGATCCAGCGCGCCAGGTTTTCACTGGTGGGGTTTTCGAGGCCCGGCAAGTCATTCAGATAGTTGTGGTCGAGCTGCTCGTAAAGTGGCTTGAAGATCGCCTTCAGTTCACCGAAATCACGTATCCAGCCGGTCTTGGGATCGACCTCGCCTTTTATATAGAGGGCGACGCGGAACGAATGCCCATGCAGCCGCCCACACTTGTGCCCCTCCGGTACATGGGGAAGGCGGTGGGCCGATTCGAAAGTGAATTCCTTGAAAATTTCCACGCGAGTTCTCTGATTGCCTTGCCAAAGGCGCATGGTACCGCACCTCCACATGCGGGCGTGGCGATCAGCTGCGAGGTTACTCATGCGTACGTCCGTTCGATTCCGAACAATACGGATCGCCACGCTGCGAATGTTTTGACAGCAGAGGATGTGCAACGCAGACTACCGCCCTTTTTTCAGGCGTTGCCACTGCTGATGGGGGAGAAATGAATTCTGTAATAGCCGCGGTGGGGGTCATGCTGATCCTCAGTTTGATACGCGTTCACGTGGTGGTCGCCTTGATCGTTGGCGCACTGGTGGGCGGTCTGCTTGGCGGGTTGGGCATCCATGGCAGTCTCGAAGCCTTCAACAAGGGGCTTGGCGGTGGCGCGACGGTTGCGTTGTCCTATGCGTTGCTGGGCGCCTTTGCCGTTGCCATCGCGAAATCCGGATTGGCTCATGCGCTGGCCGATCGGGTGTTGAAGCTGGTCGGGGACAAGAGCGCCACCACCGGTAGCAGCGGCGTGAAATGGGCGCTGATCGGGTTGCTTCTCGCCGTGGCGGTGTCTTCGCAGAACATCCTGCCCATCCATATCGCGTTCATTCCGCTGCTGGTTCCGCCGCTGTTGTACGTACTGGCCAAGCTTCGGCTCGATCGCCGCCTGATCGCCTGTGTGATCACCTTCGGCCTGATCACCCCCTACATGTTCCTGCCCGTCGGCTTCGGTGCGATTTTCCTGAAGGAAATTCTGCTCGCGAACATCACGTCGGCCGGTCTGGACGTTTCCGATGTCAGCGTTACCCACGCCATGTTCATTCCCGCGCTGGGCATGGTGTTCGGCCTGCTGGTGGCGATCCTGATCAGCTACCGCAAGCCTCGCGATTACGATCTCGATCGGATCGACCAAGGTGGCCGTCAATCGACCTCGTTCAGCCCCTGGAGCCTGCTGATGGCCCTGGTTGCGGTGGCCGCGGCATTCATCATTCAGCTGTGGCTGGATTCGATGATCATCGGTGCGCTGGCCGGCTTTGTGATCTTCTCCGTCTCCGGAGTGGTGCGCTGGAAGGAAGCCGATGACCTGTTCACCGAAGGCATGAAGATGATGGCGATGATCGGCTTCATCATGATCGCCGCCGCAGGTTTTGCCGAGGTGATGAAAGCCACCGGCGACATCAAGAACTTGGTGGATGCGTCCGCCGCCTGGATCGGCAACAGCAAGGCGGTCGCCGCGCTGCTGATGCTGCTGGTCGGCCTGCTGGTGACCATGGGTATCGGCTCGTCCTTTTCGACCGTACCGATCATCGCGGCAATCTTCGTCCCGCTCGGGATGCAGCTCGGTTTCAGCCCCCTGGCGATCGTCAGCATCATCGGCACCGCCGGCGCGCTCGGCGATGCGGGTTCGCCGGCATCCGACTCGACGCTCGGCCCGACCTCCGGCCTCAACGTCGACGGCCAGCACAGCCATATCTGGGATACGGTGGTGCCGTCGTTCCTGCACTACAACCTGCCGCTGATCGCGTTCGGCTGGTTCGCTGCGATGACGTTGTAGTCGCGCATCAAGTTCTACAGCGGGATGCCGTCAAGCGGCATCCCGTTTTTTTTTGCCTTCTGCATCGTGCCCGCTTCGTATCCGGCAGGAAAGCCTGTCGGGTGTTCCTTTGTTGCAGATCCACAGCACTCACAGAGCCGCGCGTTGACTAACTGGAACAACGGTCCAGATGGTTGCGCAATGTTCAATCCAACCCTCGAGTACAAGGTTTTCCTTACCCTGCTGGTCGTGGTGTCCGTGGCGTTCGGCTGGATTCTGCTGCCTTTCTACGGCGCGGTGTTCTGGGCCGTGATCCTGGCCATCATCTTTGCCCCTTTGCAGCGCTGGCTGTACAAGCGGCTGCACAATCGCCGGAACCTGTCGGCCCTGATCACGCTACTGGTCTGTCTGGTCGTTGCGGTCCTGCCGGTGATCTTCATCACCGGTCTGCTGGTCCAGGAGGGCGCATCGCTCTACCGCAGGATTCAGAGCGGGGATCTGGACATAGGAGGCTATGTCACTTACGCCAGGGAAATGCTTCCCACCCCGCTGCAGAACCAGCTGGATCGGTTCGGGCTGGGGGGGGATATGGAAAGCCTGCGTGCCCGGCTGGCCAGCGGAGCGCTCGAGGGTAGCCAGTACCTGGCGACGAAGGCGTTCAGTTTCGGTCAGGGCACCTTCCAGTTCTTCGTCAGCTTTTTCGTGATGATCTATCTGCTGTTCTTCCTGATCAGGGACGGCAAAGAGCTCGTGGCCCGGATTCGCAAGGCGATTCCGTTGAGCGAAACGCAAAAGCGTCGCCTGTTCAGCAAGTTCACCCGGGTCGTGCGGGCGACCGTCAAGGGCAATATCGTGGTGGCCGTGACCCAGGGGGTTCTAGGCGGAATCATATTCGCGGTGCTGGGCATACCCAGTGCATCGCTCTGGGGCGTATTGATGGCCTTGCTGTCGTTGCTGCCCGCGGTGGGGGCCGGGCTGATCTGGACGCCCGTGGCCATCTACTTCCTGATGAGCGGGGCGGTCTGGCAGGGCATCATCCTGACGTTGTACGGCGTGCTGGTCATCGGGTTGGTCGACAATATCCTGCGCCCGATCCTGGTGGGCAAGGACACCAAGATGCCCGATTACGTGGTGCTGATCTCGACCCTCGGCGGCCTGGCGCTGTTCGGTCTGAATGGTTTCGTCATCGGGCCTTTGATCGCCGCCTTGTTCATTTCGACCTGGGGTCTGTTCACAGGGCCTCAAGAAGAGCTGCCTCAATAAAAAAGAAGCCCGGCATTTGCCGGGCTTCTTTCAAGATCTCGTCACATCAGACGTCGCCCGTCGTCGCGGGTGACGATCACCGTTGCCGAGCGCGGACGGCGGCCCGGGCCGTCGGGCCAGATGCTGGTGAAGTCGGTCGGCGTCGAGCCTTCGCCCGGATGCTGGATGTTGACGAACAGCGTACGGAAGTCCGGCGTCGCGGTGATGCCGGTGACCTCGCACCCGTAGGGGCCGACCAGGAAGCGCTTGACCTCGCCGGTCTTGGGGTCCGACACCAGCATCTGGTTGTTGCCGAACGGTCCCGCGGTTTGCTGGCTTCCGCTCATGTCGGTCTGAATCCAGAGCCGACCTTCGTCGTCGAACCACAGGCCGTCCGGGCTCGCGAGGATGTTGGTCTGATCCAGCGGCTTGCCCGTCGGATCGAGACTGTCGCTTTCCGGGCCTGCGAGCAGGTAGAGATCCCAGGTGAAGCGCGTGCCGGCGAAATCGCTGCTCGCCTCACGCCAGCGGATGATGTGCCCGTAGGGGTTCGGCGCGCGCGGGTTGGGCGCATCGGCCTCGCGACGCGAACCGTTGTTGGTCAGGGTGAAATACACGTCGCCATTGTCTGGATTCACCGCACCCCACTCGGGGCGGTCCATCTTGGTGGCGCCCACGATATCGGCGGCCAGGCGGGTGTTGATCAGCACCTCGCCCTGGTCGGCGAAGGTGACCCCAGCTGCTACGCAGGCGCGCTGGAAGTTCGCGTCGTTGATGTCCAGCGCCAGCCAGTCACCGCTGCCGTCCGGGTTGTAGCGGGCGACGTAGAGGGTGCCGTCATCGAGCAGGCGGCCGTCGCTGCGCTG
The DNA here is from genome assembly GCF_005876855.1 of Stutzerimonas nosocomialis. Lineage (GTDB taxonomy): Bacteria > Pseudomonadota > Gammaproteobacteria > Pseudomonadales > Pseudomonadaceae > Stutzerimonas > Stutzerimonas nosocomialis. The sequence continues at coordinate 4,321 of NZ_QLAE01000014.1, forward strand.
CGGACGATACTGGTCGCGGCTGACGTACTTGTAGATGTACTCGTTCTGCGAGTCGTCGCCCGAATAGCAGACGACCGGGCGTCCGGCCCTGACCGGTGCGAACACCAGGCCTTCGTGGGCGAAACGGCCCAGCGCGGTGTGCTTGACCGGCACCGCATCGGGATCGAAGGGATCGATCTCGACGATCCAACCGAAGGTATTCGGCTCGTTACGGTAATCGCCGGTGGCGTCGCGGGCGGTACGGGTGCAGTTGAAACGCTGGAACTCGTCACCCGGCACGGTTTCCCAGCCGTAGCGTCCGGAGCGGCCGATGCCGTAACGCGAGAGTTCGCGCGGCAGCGTTTCGTCGGTGCTGGCGAAGTAGCCTGCCCAATTCTCTTCGCAGGTCAGGTAGGTCGCCCAGGGCGTGAAACCGTTGGCGCAGTTGTTCAGCGTGCCGCGGGTCGAGGTGCCGCTCGGGCTGTAGCGCGTTCTCATCAGTGCATGGCCACGGGCGGGACCGGCGATGTGCATCGGCGTTGCGCCTGTGATGCGGCGGTTGCGCGCAGTGGGCATCACGTCCCAGTCGCCCCGTGGTCCGCGGCGAATTTCCACGACCGAAACACCGTGGGCGTTGATTTCCTTGCGGACTTCATCGACGTTCACCCGGCGACCGTTGACCACGGTGGGGCCGTTCGGGTGCAGCAGCGGTGCATCGATGTACTCGTGGTTCAGGCAGAGCATGCCATGGTCGCTCTGGCGACCGATGCCGTTCTTCGAGTCCATCGGGAAGAAGTGCATGCCATCGTGATGCATGCCGGTCTGCTGGGCCTGGTCCTGAGCGCTGTTGCCGGCATTATCGAGAAAGGCCGGGTAGCTGCCGCAGATGGGGGTGCCCCATGGAATGAAGGCTCTGGCGGTATAACCGGCAGGGACCGTGATGGTGTCGGCGCGGGTGACCATGACCGGCTCGAAGGGCAGGCGGGTGCGCAGTTTGAAGGGCGGGGTGTTCGCGGCTTTCGCCAGGGCCTCGGCGGCCGAAGCGGCGCCGGGCATGGTGACGCCGAGAAACGCCAGCGCGCCGAGCGTGGCGCCTCCTGTCAGGACCTTGCGCCGGCCCAGGGCGATGACTTCGTTGATGTGCGGGTTGGTCGAGTGATTGCTGGGCAACTCATCGCCATTGCCGAACAGGGCGTTCTCTTTTTCTATAGTCACGACGCAGCTCCATGAAGGGGATAATCAACGGAGTCTTGACGCTAGTGTGCCTGTGCGACAAAACCATGACACTGTCCGCTTCGCTCGACGAGCTGCATTCTGGATGTGCGCCCGAACGAAAAAGCCCCGGCATTGCCGGGGCTTTTCGGTTTCAGGAGGCGCTTAGTGGAACTGGTTCATGGTGTTGTCTTTGCCGCTGGCCTTGAGCGCTGCCTCGCCGGCGAAGTACTCCTTGTGGTTGTCGCCAATGTCCGAGCCGGCCATGTTCTGATGCTTGACGCAGGCGATGCCCTGGCGCAGTTCCTGACGCTGTACGCCCTTGACGTAGGCCAGCATGCCCTCGTCAGCGAAGTAACCCTTGGCCAGGTTGTCGGTGGACAGCGCGGCGGTGTGGTAGGTCGGCAGGGTGATCAGGTGGTGGAAGATGCCGGCGTGAGCCGAGCCGTCGCGCTGGAAGGTGCGGATCTTCTCGTCGGCGACCTGAGCCAGTTCGGTATCGTCGTACTCCACGCTCATCAGCTTGGCGCGGTCGTAGGCGGACACATCCTTGCCTTCGGCCACGAAGGCGTCGAACACCTGCTGGCGGAAGTTCAGGGTCCAGTTGAAGGACGGGCTGTTGTTGTAGACCAGCTTGGCGTTGGGGATGACTTCGCGGATGCGGTCGACCATGGCCTTGATCTGGCCGACGTGCGGCTTCTCGGTCTCGATCCACAGCAGGTCCGCGCCGTTCTGCAGGGAAGTGATGCAGTCCAGTACGCAACGGTCTTCACCAGTGCCTTTGCGGAATTGGAAGAGGTTGCTCGGCAGGCGCTTGGGACGCAGCAACTTGCCTTCACGCTTGATCACCACGTCGCCGTTGCCAAGCTCGGCTTCGGAGATTTCCTCGCAATCGAGGAAGGAGTTGTACAGGTCGCCCAGATCCCCGGGCTGGTTGGTGACGGCGATCTGCTTGGTCAGGCCGGCGCCAAGGGAGTCGGTACGGGCGACGATCACACCGTCGTCCACGCCCAGTTCGAGGAAGGCGTAGCGCACGGCGTTGATCTTGGCGAGGAAGTCGGCGTGCGGCACGGTGACCTTGCCATCCTGGTGGCCGCACTGCTTCTCGTCGGAGACCTGGTTTTCGATCTGAATGCAGCAGGCGCCGGCTTCGATCATTTTCTTGGCCAGCAGGTAGGTGGCCTCCGGGTTGCCGAAGCCAGCGTCGATGTCGGCGATGATCGGCACCACGTGGGTTTCGAAGTTGTCGATCTGCGACTGGATTTCGCTGGCCTTGGCCTGGTCATCGGCGGCGCGGGCGGCGTCCAGCGCGGTGAACAGCAGGTCCAGTTCACGGGCATCGGCCTGGCGCAGGAAGGTGTAGAGCTCTTCGATCAGGCCGGAAACGGCCGTCTTCTCGTGCATCGACTGGTCGGGCAGGGGGCCGAAATCGGAACGCAGGGCGGCGACCATCCAGCCGGAGAGGTAGAGGTAGCGCTTGTTGGTGGTTTTCAGGTGCTTCTTGATAGAGATCAGCTTCTGCTGACCGATGAAGCCATGCCAGCAACCGAGCGACTGGGTGTAGAGCGACGAATCCGCATCGTACTCGGCCATGTCCTTGCGCATGATGGCGGCGGTGTACTTGGCGATGTCGAGGCCGGTCTTGAAGCGGTTCTGGGCCCGCATGCGAGCGACGGATTCCGGGTTGATAGCGCTCCAGCTATTGCCAGCTTTTTCTTTCAGAGCGGCAACGGTCTTGATGTCGTTTTGATAAGCGGACATGGGTCAATCCTTCAAAAGTTTAGGTTGTTAGAGCACCGACTTTTCCCACTGGAACCTGCGTGCTAACGCTGATGGAGATGGCACACAAGGCAGAGCGTCGAAATATCGACCGGGACGAGGATTGAAACCGAAGGAGGGGTTCGCCGAAGACGACTACCTGGGGACTCAGCGGCTGACGATGGATTCGTCGGAGCGCTTACCGGTTCGTGGATACCGTTGGGCGGCTCGCTCGCTGTCGTGACTGTCATCAGGCTGTACGCAAATCGCTTCCCCGTCCCTCAGGACGACTCGTTCCAGTCGCAACCTCGTCAGTCCGCCTTGTGGGCGATGCAGTCACGGAACGGCTCGGCTGGTTGGCTGGAGCGCGCTCCGGAGGCCTTTTCAGGTCCTCTGGTTAGCGGGAGCGAGGCCATCATGCGCTGGGGGAAAGCGCTCGTCAAACGTTTTGTAGTGTATTTTTTCAGGCACTACATTTTTGGAGGGGCTTTGAAAAAATGACTGTTCAGTCGAGAACATCCACCTTCAGGCGCAGCGAAAGGTCCTGCTGACCCTGGGTGGAATGGCGGCGCAGGGTGCCGTTCTGGGTGCTGCTCTGGCTTTCCGAAACGCCGCCGAGCGTCATCCATTCGCCGACACGCCCGCTGATCCGGGTTTCGGTCGTCTGCACGTCGATCACGCCTGGCTGATGCTGGTTCAGCCGGTCGCGGTTGTTGCTGATGGTGACCTGCACCCGCTCGCCCGACAGGGTGGCGGTGGCGTAGAAGCCGCGCATCACGTTGCGGTACTGGGTGTTCTGGTAGACCTGGCCGTAGCCATCCGTGCCGGTTGTGGTGAGCGGGACGCTCTGGCCGACCTGGATCAGCGCGGGATAGCCTTCGGTGGCCTGCACCTGCTGCACGCCGGCGTCACGGGTCTGGGTGCTGTGGCGAATGATGCGCACCTGGTCGCGGCCACGAACCTCGCCGCGGCCCGCCTCGATTTCGACATTGCCGGCACTGATCGAGCCATCGACGCCGTAACCACGCGCGCTGAGGTTGCCCGAATCCTGGGTGTCGACGCTGATCAGCAGACGCTTGGGGGCGCTATCGAGCTGGGAGAGCACCGTGCGCAGCTCGGCGATGACGGCATCGGGTGCGTTGACGATCAGCTGATTGCCGTAGGCGCTGACCCGGCCCTGGTCGCCGACCACGGACTGGGCGATCGGGATGACGTCTTCTGCCATCCGGAAATCGAGGGTGATCACTTCGGTGGCTGCCTGCAGGGGGAGGCTGACAGCGATCATCAGCGCAGTAAGGAGATGGCGCTTCATAGCAGAAAGCTCCGCAGGTCGGGATCCGAGAGGCTGCTGTCCCAGGCGCGATCGAACTCCGCCTGGCGCAGGCGAACCCTGCCGGGGTCCCGGTAAAGGGCGTAACCGCCGTAGCTGTCGAGCTCCGGGCGCAGGATCAAGCCACTGGTATCGGCAAGCAGGAAGGCGGGGTCGCTGGCCGGGTAGTCCGGGTTGATCTTGCGGATGTGCAGGTTGCTGGTCAGCCGACGGGCCAGATTGAGGAGGCGATGTCCTTCCTTCACGGCTCGGCTGGAGTCACCAACCAGGATGCGCAAGCGATTGCGCGGATGGGCCAGCAGGAATTGGCTGCAAGCCTGCTGGATGCTGCTGTGGTGATACAGCCAGGGCTCGAGGTCGGGGGTATACAGGCAGAGGCTGCGGCGCGCCTGTTGCAGCATCGCCAAGGCGTGGGGGCGAATCTGTTCGGGCAGGGTGAAGCGCTGCAGCGCCTCGGTCGTGCCGAGCACGAACGGCGCGGGCTCCCAGCGCTCCGGTTCGGGTACGTCGGGGGCGGGGTTGTTGATGGCGAAGCGTCCCGGAGACTCGAACTCGATGGCGGGCAGCTCATCGAGCGGCTCCGTGTCTTCCGGGACGTACTCGCTCATGCTGCCCTCACTGGCTCTGGCGGATCATGTCGACGTGGGGGATGCCGGCGTCGAGGTATTCCTCGCTGACCACGGAGAATCCCAGTCGCTCGTAGAAGGAGGTCGCATGGACCTGGGCGGTGAGTTTCTGCTGGGACAACCCGCGGCGTTCGGCTTCGGCGATCACCGCGTGAAGCAGGGCATTGCCGACGTTCATGCCGCGCCAGTCCTTGAGCACGGCGACGCGGCCGATGTGGCCGTCGCGCAGCAGGCGCGCGGTGCCGACAGGGTAATCGCCTTCCTGTGCCAGGAAGTGAATCGCCTCGGCGTCGTCGGCATCCCACTCCAGCTCCGGCGGCACCGACTGCTCGGCAATGAAGACCGTCTCACGAATTCTCCGCAGCTCCGTGTAGTCCTTCTGCCAGTCGGCAATCCGCACGTGGATGTCATTCATCAGCAAACTCCAGACTTCCCTGTAGGACCAGTTGCCGGACTAGATTACGCCCATCCTCGTCGTCGAGCCATGGCCCCAGGTTATCGGCATGTAACGCGTCGGCCGAGCAGATCAGCTTGAGCAGCTCGCGCAGGTGCCCGGGCAGCAGCCGGCTCTGGCCGCTGGCGAACAGCAGCAGGCCGATGTCCACTTCGCTCCAGGCCAGGCGCGCGGCGGGGTTGCGCAGCAGCACGGCACCCTCGCCGAGTGCCGAGAGGAACTCGTCCTCGTCGATGTCCGCTTCGGCGACCCGCTCGGGATAGCGCGGCTCGGTCATGAACTGCCCGAACCAGGTCAGCAGCAGGCGCTCGTCGCTCATGTGCTCGGCCAGCAGCTTCTTCAGCCGGTCGAGCGCGTCCTGCTGGATCTGGAAGGGATCGTCGGTCGGCTCGAGATCGGCGTCGCTGTAGCGTTCTTCGTCTGGCAGGAACTGGGCGAGAAAGTCGGTGAAGTGAGTCAGCACTTCGGCGGCGCTAGGTGCCCGGAAGCCCAGCGAGTAGGTCATGCAGTCGTCTTCGGCGGTGCCGTAATGGGCCAGCCGCGGAGGCAGGTAGAGCATGTCGCCCGGCTCCAGCACCCATTCCTCGGTGCCTTCGAAATCCGCGAGGATGCGCAGGTCGGCGTGATCGAGCAGCGGGCTTTCGCTGTCGCACATCTGGCCGATGCGCCAGCGGCGTTTGCCCTGCGCCTGGAGCAGGAACACGTCGTAATTGTCGAAATGCGGGCCGACGCCGCCGCCTGGCGTGGCGAAGCTGATCATGATGTCGTCGATGCGCCAGTTGGGCAGGAAGCGGAAGTGTTCGACCAGTTCGGCCACCTCGGGCACGACCTGATCGACGGCCTGCACCAGCAGCGTCCAGTCCCGCTCGGGCAGTTCCTGATAGGTCTGCTCGGTGAAGGGACCGCGGCGCAGCTCCCAGGGGCGATCGCCATGCTCAAGCACCAGACGGGATTCCACGTCTTCCTCGAGGGACAGCCCGGCCAGCTCGTCGGCGTTGATCGGACTCTGGAACCCCGGTAGCGCCTGACGGATGAGCAGAGGCTTTTTCTGCCAGTAGTCACGCAGGAAAACCCGTGCGCTGATCCCACCGAGGATTTCGAGTGCTTTATCAGAAGTCATGCCTAAGTCCTTGCCGCACAAGGCGGCAATAAAAAACGCCCGGCTCAGCCGGGCGTGGTGAGTCGCAAGGATCGGTCAGATGCGTTTGGCCTGGGCAGCCGCATTGCCGATGTAGTTCGCCGGGGTCAGGGCGTGGAGTTCCTGCTTGGCCTGGGCCGGCATGTCGAGGCCGTCGATGAAGGTCTTGAGGGCCTCGGGGCTGATGCCCTTGCCACGGGTGAGCTCCTTGAGCTTCTCGTAGGGGTTCTCGATGCCGTATCGACGCATGACGGTCTGGATGGGTTCGGCCAGAACCTCCCAGCAATTGTCCAGGTCTTCAGCAATGCGTTGAGCATTGAGCTCCAACTTGCTGATTCCCTTGAGAGAAGCCTCATAAGCGATCACGCTGTGGGCGAAGCCTACACCGAGGTTGCGCAAGACCGTGGAATCGGTCAGGTCGCGCTGCCAGCGAGAGATGGGGAGCTTGCTCGCCAGGTGCTGGAACAGCGCGTTGGCGATGCCCAGGTTGCCTTCGGAGTTCTCGAAATCGATCGGGTTGACCTTGTGCGGCATGGTGGAGGAGCCGATTTCACCGGCCACCGTCTTCTGCTTGAAGTAGCCCAGCGAGATGTAGCCCCAGACGTCGCGGTCGAAGTCGATGAGGATGGTGTTGAACCGCGCGATCGCATCGAACAGCTCGGCGATGTAGTCGTGGGGCTCGATCTGGGTGGTATAGGGGTTCCACTGCAGGCCCAGGTCGTCCTCGATGAAGGCACGGGCGTTGGCTTCCCAGTCCACGTCCGGATAAGCCGACAGATGCGCGTTGTAGTTGCCGACGGCACCGTTGATCTTGCCCAGCAGGGGCACGGCCTGTACCTGGGCGATCTGCCGCTCCAGGCGATAGACCACGTTCGCCAGCTCCTTGCCCAGCGTAGTGGGGGACGCCGGCTGGCCATGGGTGCGCGACAGCATCGGCACGTCGGCATGCTGCACCGCCAGCTGGCGGATCGCATCGGCGATCTGGCGCATCAGCGGCAACAGGACCTGATCGCGGCCTTCACGCAGCATCAGCGCGTGGGACAGGTTGTTGATGTCCTCGCTGGTGCAGGCGAAGTGGATGAACTCGTTGACCTTGGCCAGCTCCGGCAGCTGCCTGGCCTGTTCCTTGAGCAGGTATTCGACCGCCTTCACATCGTGGTTGGTGGTGCGTTCGAACTCTTTCACGCGCTCGGCATGTTCGAGCTGGAAGTTGTCGGCCAGCTGGTCGAGCAGGGCATTGGCTTCGCTGGAAAAGGCTGCGACCTCGGGGATACCGGGATGCGCCGCCAGACGCTGCAGCCAGCGTACCTCGACCAGTACGCGGCAGCGGATCAGACCGTACTCGCTGAAGATGGGGCGCAGTGCGCTTGTTTTGCCGGCGTAGCGGCCATCGACGGGGGAAACCGCTGTGAGCGAGGAAAGCTGCATGGGGGTTCTCGACGGACGGGTCATAAAAGGGCGCACATGATACACGAAAGGCAAGGGCGGCTGCCGGAGTGCGTTCGGCGGCCGCCTGCAATGGCGACGTTCGGCCAGGGTCGCGCGTGGTCAGTCGTGACCACGGATCATCGGATACAGCGCGTCCAGCAGCTTGCGGCGGCTGAAGACGAGCTGCCAGCGATGGCCGCCGAGCTGCCGCCAGAGCCGTGCCGAGCGGATACCGCACAGCAGCAGTGCGCGAATCTTTGCCGCATTGTCGCTCTGCTGCAGGTAGCGCATGTCGCCATGCACCTGGATCCGCTGGCGGAAGGTGCTGAGGGTGTCCTCGTAGAGGCCTCCGCAGGCGGCCACGACGTTTTCGTGGGTCAGTCCGAAGTGTTCGACCTGCTGCTGGATCTGATCCAGGCGGCTTCCGATCAACTGCAGCATGTCGCCGCGCTTGTCCAGCTGACGCTCCAGCGCCACCAGCGCCAGGGCGTAGCGAAGAGGCTCCCGCTGCAGCGCGTTGGCATCGCGTTCGAGCGCGCTGCTCAGGGCACGGTAGCCGTCGCGCAGATTCAGGTCGTCGCCGCCGTAGACATCCAGGGTCGATGGCGGGTCGCGTACCAGCAGGCTGCCGAGCATGCATGCCAGCGAAGCCTGGGGGATCTGACCGGTGCGGGCGATGCGATCCACCAGCACCGCAGCCTCGAAAACCGCACCCAGCGCGACCAGCTGCTCCTGAATCGGGGTCATGGGCGTGCATCCTCGACGCGTTCGGCCTGCTCGATGACGCCACCGCCCAGGCAGACCTCGCCGTCGTAGAACACCACCGACTGCCCGGGCGTCACGGCCCGCTGGGGCTCGTCGAAGAGGACCCGGTAGCCCGAGCCCTGTCGCTCCAGGGTGCAGGCCTGGTCGGCCTGGCGGTAGCGCACCTTGGCCGTGAGGCGGCGCGGCGCTGTGGTATCGATCGGATTGACCCAGTAGATATCCGAGGCCTGCAGCGCGCTGGAGAACAGCCAGGGGTGGTTGTTGCCCTGGCCGACGATCAGCACGTTGCGCTCGAGGTCCTTGCCCAGCACGTACCAGGGATCGTCGCCGGCATCCTTGAGCCCGCCGATGCCGAGCCCCTGGCGCTGACCGATGGTGTGGTACATCAGCCCATGATGACGCCCGATCACCGCGCCCTCGGTCGTTTCGATATCGCCGGGCTGTGCCGGCAGGTACTGCTTGAGGAAATCGCTGAAGCGGCGTTCGCCGATGAAGCAGATGCCGGTGGAGTCTTTCTTCTTCGCGGTGGCCAGGCCGTGGCGTTCGGCAATGGCGCGTACCTGCGGCTTTTCCAGCTCGCCCACCGGGAACAGGGTGCGGCCGATCTGCTCGCCGCCCACGGCATGCAGGAAATAGCTCTGGTCCTTGTTCGGGTCCAGGCCCTTGAGCAGTTCGCTGCGTCCGTCGACGTCTCGCCGCCGGACGTAATGACCGGTGGCGATCAGGTCCGCGCCCAGCGACAGGGCGTAGTCGAGAAAGGCTTTGAACTTGATCTCGCGGTTGCAGAGGATGTCGGGATTGGGCGTGCGGCCGGCCTTGTACTCCGCCAGAAAGTGTTCGAAGACGTTGTCCCAGTATTCGGCGGCGAAGTTGGCGGTGTGCAGCTTGATGCCGATCTTGTCGCAGACCGCCTGGGCATCGGCCAGGTCATCCATCGCCGTGCAGTACTCCGTGCCGTCGTCCTCCTCCCAGTTCTTCATGAACAGGCCTTCGACCTGGTAGCCCTGTTCGAGCAGCAGCAGGGCCGAAACGGACGAGTCGACGCCGCCGGACATGCCGACGATGACGCGTTGTGATTGGGGTGCAGGGTGGGTCTGGGCGGACATGGCGATTCAGCAGGACGTTCGAAAGGGGCGAATTCTATCAGAAGCGACGGTCACTCACGGATGACTGCCAGCGGGTAGGGCGAGCCGGCCAGATAATCATCGATGCAGCGCATCACCAGATGGCTGCGCCAGCGCTCCGATTGCGCCGCCAGCTCGTCGCGGCTCAGCCAGCGGGCGGCATGGATGCCGGTGTCCAGTGGGCGCTGTGGATGATGGCGCACGGGATCGGCGCTGAAGCAGATCCGCTGATAGGTGACCCCGTTGCTGGGAGCGGTGTAGAGGTAGATGCCGACCACGCCGGTCAGCGCAACGTCCCAGCCGGTTTCCTCCAGGGTTTCGCGGATGGCAGCTTCGCGCAGGGTCTCGTTGGCTTCCAGGTGGCCGGCGGGCTGGTTGAACACGAGCTGCCCGGCGATCTCTTCCTCGACCAGCAGGAAACGGCCCTGATCTTCGACGATGGTGGCGACGGTGACATGGGGTTGCCAGCGCATGGGCATGCTCCTGAAGCGAAAGGGGCCGAGCATAGCAGGGCCGTCCGGCCCGCTGCGCCCAAAAAGAAAGCCCCGGCCGGGGCCGGGGCTTTCGGTGACGCAAGAGGCGATTAGGCGAAGGACGCCAGTGCCGTGTTGAAGGTTTCGCTCGGGCGCATGACCTTGCTGGTCAGTTCCGGGTTGGTGCGGTAGTAGCCACCGATGTCCGCCGGCTTGCCCTGAACCGCGTTGAGCTCGGCGACGATCTTGGCTTCGTTCTCGGTCAGCTGCTTGGCCAGCGGCGCGAAGTGAGCGGCCAGAGTGGCGTCTTCGGTCTGCGCGGCCAGTTCCTGTGCCCAGTACATCGCCAGGTAGAAGTGGCTGCCACGGTTGTCCAGTTCGCCGATCTTGCGCGACGGCGACTTGTTGTTGTCCAGCAGCTTGCCGGTCGCAGCGTCCAGGCACTTGCCGAGCAGCTTGGCCTTGGCGTTGCCGCTCTTGATGCCCAGCTCTTCCAGGGACACGGCCAGTGCCAGGAACTCGCCCAGGGAATCCCAGCGCAGGTAGTTCTCTTCGGTCAGCTGCTGCACGTGCTTGGGCGCCGAGCCACCTGCGCCGGTCTCGTACATGCCGCCGCCGGCCATCAGCGGGACGATCGACAGCATCTTGGCCGAGGTGCCCAGTTCCATGATCGGGAACAGGTCGGTCAGGTAGTCACGCAGCACGTTGCCGGTCACCGAGATGGTGTCCTTGCCACGGATCATGCGTTCCATGGAGAAACGGATGGCTTCGTTGTAGCCCATGATGTGGATCTCGAGACCGCTCAGGTCGTGATCCTTCAGGTAGGTTTCGACCTTCTTCTTCAGCTCGCGGTCGTGGGCGCGCTCGGGGTCGAGCCAGAACACGGCCGGCGTCTCGGACAGGCGGGCGCGGGTCACGGCCAGCTTGACCCAGTCGCGGATAGGGGCGTCCTTGGTCTGGCAGGCGCGCCAGATGTCGCCTTTCTCGACCTGGTGCTGCATCAGCACGGTGCCGTCGGCCAGCACGACGCGCATGGTGCCGTCGGCCTTCATCTCGAAGGTCTTGTCGTGCGAGCCGTATTCCTCGGCCTTCTGCGCCATCAGGCCGACGTTCGGCACGCTACCCATGGTGCGCGGATCGAAGGCACCGTTGGTTTTGCAGAAGTTGATCATTTCCTGGTAGATGCGGGCGTAGGTGCTTTCCGGCATCACCGCCTTGGTGTCCTTCTGCTTGCCATCGCGACCCCACATCTGGCCGGAGTTGCGGATCATGGCCGGCATCGAGGCGTCGACGATCACATCGCTCGGAATGTGCAGGTTGGTGATGCCCTTGACCGAGTCGACCATCGCCATTTCCGGACGGTGGCTGTACACCTCGTGGATGTCGTGCAGGATTTCTTCCTGCTGGGAGGCGGGCAGGCTCTTGATCTTGTCGTAGACGCTGGACAGGCCGTTGTTCGGGTTGACGCCGATTTCATCGAACAGCTTGCCCCACTTGTCGAACACGTCCTTGTAATAGACGGTGACCGCGTGGCCGAAGACGATCGGGTGGGAGATCTTCATCATGGTCGCCTTGACGTGCAGGGACCACATCACACCGGTTTCCTTGCAGTCCTGCAGGGTGTACTCGAAGAAATCGCGCAGCTTGTGGCAGCTCATGAACATGCTGTCGAGCACTTCGCCTTCCTTGAGGGCGAGCTGCTTCTTCACTTCGACCTGGCCGTCCTTGCCGACGAACTCGATGCGCACGTCACCGGCCTTGTCCATGGTGATCGACTGTTCGCTGGAGAAGAAGTCGCCGCCGCGCATGTAGTCGGCATGGGACTGGGACGCCTTGCTCCACTTGCCCATCGAGTGCGGGTGCTTGCGGGCGTAGGCCTTGACGGCCGCCGGAGCGCGGCGGTCCGAGTTGCCTTCGCGCAGGACCGGGTTCACGGCGCTGCCGAGCACCTTGCTGTAGCGGGCGCGGGCATCTTTCTCGGCGTCGGTCTGGGCGTCTTCGACGTAGTCCGGAATGTTGTAGCCCTGAGCCTGCAGCTCGGCGATGGCGGCCTTGAGCTGGGGTACGGAGGCGCTGATGTTCGGCAGCTTGACGATGTTGGCGTCCGGGGTGACGGTCAGCTCGGCGAGCTTGGCCAGGTCGTCTTCGACGCGCTTGTCGCCCAGTTGATCGGCGAAGCCGGCGAGGATGCGGCCAGCAAGAGAGATGTCACGCGTCTCGACCTCGATATCGGCCGAAGCGGCAAAAGCCTGGACGATGGGCAAAAGCGAGTAGGTAGCGAGGGCTGGGGCTTCGTCGGTGAAGGTGTAGGTAATCTTCGAACGGGTGGACATTAGCGTTGACTCTCTCTCTTTGCTGAGCGTGCACGGAATCGCGATTCGCGCGGGTAGGCGCTCCGACCCCGTCGAGGGCCAGTTATCGAAATTCGCCGCGGTGATGTGGATGCACCAGGTGGGATATCGAAACGCAATAGCAGGACGTCCCGGAAAGGCGAGCTATTCGTCGAACGGACTCGCCCCTATGACTCGGCAGTCATCGTGCGAGTATACCATCGCGCCGGTGCGCAGCAGAATGGATTGCTACCTAAGACCAATGCAGTGTGGTTCGGCCTGGAATATCTGCGCTACCCTCGGAGGGCGTACACGTCGTTTAAACAACTAAACGGAGTCCAGCATGGGTTACGAAAAGATCCAGGTGCCGGCGGGCGGCGAAAAGATCACCGTCAATGCCGACCATTCCCTGAGCGTGCCGAACAATCCGATCATCCCCTATATCGAAGGCGATGGTATCGGTGTGGACATCAGTCCCGTGATGATCAAGGTCGTCGATGCCGCGGTGCAGAAAGCCTACGGTGGTGAGCGCAAGATCGCATGGATGGAAATCTATGCCGGCGAGAAGGCGACCCAGGTGTATGACCAGGATACCTGGCTGCCCAAGGAAACCCTGGAGGTCGTTCGCGACTACGTCGTCTCCATCAAGGGGCCGCTGACCACGCCGGTCGGTGGCGGCATACGCTCTCTGAACGTCGCCCTGCGCCAGGAGCTGGATCTGTACGTCTGCCAGCGCCCGGTGCGCTGGTTCACCGGCGTGCCCAGTCCGGTGAGGAAACCGGGCGATGTGGACATGGTGATATTCCGCGAGAACTCCGAAGACATCTACGCCGGTGTCGAGTGGAAAGCCGGCTCTGCCGAGGCGCAGAAGGTGATCAAGTTTCTCACCGAGGAAATGGGCGTCAAGAAGATCCGCTTCACCGACATGTGCGGCATCGGCATCAAGCCCGTCTCCGAGGAAGGCACCAAGCGCCTGGTGCGCAAGGCGCTGCAGTACGCGGTGGACAACGATCGCAGCTCCGTCACCCTGGTGCACAAAGGCAACATCATGAAATTCACCGAGGGCGCCTTCAAGGAGTGGGGTTACGAGATCGCGCGCGACGAGTTCGGTGCCGAGCTGCTCGATGGCGGTCCGTGGATGCAGTTCAAGAATCCCAAGACGGGCAAGAACATCGTGGTCAAGGACGTGATCGCCGACGCCATGCTCCAGCAGATCCTGCTGCGTCCGGCCGAATACGACGTGATCGCCACGCTCAACCTGAATGGCGACTACCTGTCCGATGCGCTGGCGGCGGAAGTGGGTGGCATCGGTATCGCGCCGGGGGCCAACCTGTCCGATACCGTCGCCATGTTCGAGGCGACCCATGGCACGGCGCCGAAATATGCCGGGCAGGACAAGGTGAACCCGGGTTCGCTGATCCTGTCGGCCGAGATGATGTTGCGCCACATGGGCTGGTACGAAGCGGCGGATCTCATCATCAAGGGCACCGAAGGCGCTATCGCTGCGAAGACGGTCACCTACGACTTCGAGCGCCTGATGGAGGGCGCGCAGCTGATGTCCTGCTCGCAGTTCGGCGATGCCATGATCAGCCACATGTAACGCGGTCGAGCGAAAGAAGGCCGGTCTTTTCTGACCGGCCTTTTCGTTTGTTCGCTGCTCAGGCGCCTACGGCAGATGCGTTCTCTGCCGCCGGCTCCAGGACTTCCGCCGAAGTCGTCAGCGCTCGAATATTGGTGGCGTGCAGGCCCTTGGGGCCCTGCAGGATGTCGAACATGACTGCCTGCCCAGCTTTGAGTGTCCGGTATCCATCCATCTGGATGGCCGAATAGTGGGCGAACAGGTCCTCATCGCCGCCGTCTGCTACGATGAATCCATAGCCTTTGGCGTTGTTGAACCACTTGACCTTACCGCTTAGCATGCTGTTATCCCTCTGCAAAGGACTCCATCACTGGAGTAACATCCACTCGATGACGCGCTGGTGAACCTTGTGAGCGAAAGCGCGTGACCCGGAGTGCCGTTAGGCACTTAATTGTTTGTATCACCGTTTTGCAGATAGTCAAGCCAGCTCATCGGGTGGCTGCGAAGCTCGTCAAATTCCACCGGCCCAGAAGCCCCGAACGAAGAACCGTTATCCGCATGCGTGCAATCCCGCAGATTCGACTAACATTCAATCAGGACCGTCCGTCGCAGGACGAGGACGACGCCTCCGGGCTGGCCTTGGAAGAGGCGAAGCCGGAACTCAAGGCACCTCCGATGTTTAAAGTTGTCATGTTTAATGATGACTACACGCCGATGGATTTCGTCGTAGAAGTGCTGGAAGGTATCTTCAATCACAACCGGGAATTGGCAACCAAGATCATGCTGACCGTCCATACAGAGGGGCGGGCGGTGTGCGGTGTCTACACGCGAGACGTTGCCGAAACCAAGGCAATGCAAGCCAACCAATACGCAAGGGAATGTCAGCATCCACTGCTCTGTGAGATCGAGAAGGACGGTTAACCCCGACTGCTTGGGTAAGAGGTGAAAGTTATGTTGAACCGTGAGCTCGAAGTCACTCTGAACCTGGCTTTCAAAGAGGCACGTACCAAGCGCCATGAATTCATGACGGTTGAGCACCTCTTGTTGGCGCTACTGGATAACGAGGCCGCCGCCACCGTGCTGCGTGCATGCGGCGCCAGTCTCGACAAACTGCGGCATGACCTGCAGGAATTCATCGATTCCACCACACCCCTGATCCCGCAGCATGACGAAGAGCGCGAAACCCAGCCGACGCTGGGCTTTCAGCGTGTGCTCCAGAGAGCCGTGTTCCATGTTCAAAGCTCCGGCAAGCGCGAAGTCACCGGCGCCAACGTGCTGGTGGCGATCTTCAGCGAACAGGAAAGCCAGGCGGTGTTCCTGCTCAAGCAGCAGAACGTCGCCCGCATCGATGTCGTCAACTACATCGCTCATGGGATTTCGAAAGTACCGGGCAATTCGTCCGCGCCGGAAAGCGAGTCCGAAATGCAGGACGAGGAGGGTGGCGAGTCCGCCTCTTCCGGCCATCCGCTCGACGCCTACGCCAGCAACCTCAATGAGCTGGCCCGGCAGGGCCGGATCGATCCCCTGGTCGGACGCGAGCATGAGGTCGAGCGTGTGGCCCAGATTCTCGCGCGGCGCCGCAAGAACAATCCCCTGCTGGTAGGCGAAGCCGGCGTCGGCAAGACCGCGATCGCCGAGGGCCTGGCCAAGCGAATCGTCGACAACCAGGTACCCGAGCTGCTGACCGATAGCGTGGTCTATTCCCTCGACCTCGGGGCGCTGCTGGCCGGTACCAAGTACCGGGGTGATTTCGAGAAGCGCTTCAAGGCGCTGCTCGGCGAGCTGCGCAAGCGTCCGCAGGCGATCCTGTTCATCGACGAGATCCATACGATCATCGGTGCCGGCGCGGCCTCGGGCGGGGTGATGGATGCGTCCAACCTGCTCAAGCCGCTGCTGTCGTCGGGCGAGATTCGCTGTATCGGGTCGACGACCTTCCAGGAGTTCCGCGGCATCTTCGAGAAGGACCGCGCGCTCGCCCGCCGTTTCCAGAAGGTCGATGTGATCGAGCCTTCCGTCGAGGATACCGTGGGCATTCTCAAGGGGCTCAAGTCCCGCTTCGAGCAGCACCACCACATCGAATACAGCGACGAGGCGCTGCGCGCGGCGGCGGAACTGGCCTCGCGCTACATCAATGACCGGCACATGCCGGACAAGGCGATCGACGTGATCGACGAGGCCGGCGCCTATCAGCGTCTGCAGCCGGAGGACAAGCGCGTCAAGCGTATCGATGTGCCCGAGGTCGAGGACATCGTGGCGAAGATCGCGCGGATTCCGCCCAAGCATGTCAGCAGCTCGGACAAGGAGTTGCTGCGCAACCTGGAGCGCGACCTCAAGCTCACGGTGTTCGGCCAGGACGATGCGATCGATTCGCTGGCCACGGCGATCAAGCTGTCCCGTGCAGGCCTGAAGGCGCCGGACAAGCCCGTCGGTTCGTTCCTGTTCGCAGGGCCTACCGGGGTCGGCAAGACGGAGGCGGCGCGTCAGCTGGCCAAGGCCCTGGGGATCGAGCTGGTGCGTTTCGACATGTCCGAATACATGGAACGCCACACAGTGTCGCGACTGATCGGTGCTCCGCCGGGTTACGTCGGATTCGATCAGGGCGGTCTGCTGACCGAGGCGATCACCAAGATGCCGCACTGCGTGCTGCTTCTCGATGAAATCGAGAAGGCGCATCCCGAGGTCTTCAACCTGCTGCTGCAGGTGATGGACCACGGCACCCTGACCGACAACAACGGGCGCAAGGCGGATTTCCGCAACGTCATTCTGATCATGACCACCAACGCCGGCGCGGAAACCGCAGCGCGTGCGTCGATCGGGTTTACCCACCAGGATCACGCGTCGGATGCGATGGAAGTGATCAAGAAGAGCTTCACGCCCGAGTTCCGCAACCGCCTGGATACCATCATCCAGTTCGGCCGCCTGAGCCACGAAGTCATCAAGAGCATCGTCGACAAGTTCCTCATCGAGCTGCAGACCCAGCTCGAGGACAAGCATGTCACGCTCGAGGTCACCGACGCGGCGCGCAGCTGGCTGGCTGAGCGGGGGTATGACGTGCAGATGGGGGCTCGTCCGATGGCCCGGCTCATTCAGGACAAGATCAAGCGGCCATTGGCCGAGGAGATCCTGTTCGGTGAGCTGGCCGAGCATGGCGGCGTGGTGCACGTGGATGTGCGGGACGGCGAAGTGTTCTTCGAGTTCGAGACAGCGGCGGAGATGGCCTGAAGCGATAGGCCTGGAGTCTGAGCAATCAGGCGCCGGGCTCGATTTTGGAGCAGCTACAAAAAAACCCGGCTCAAGCCGGGTTTTTTCATTCGCCTGCGTTTTAGCGCGCGCGATAGGTGATGCGACCCTTGCTGAGGTCATACGGGGTCAGTTCGACGCGAACTTTGTCCCCGGTGAGAATCCGGATGTAGTTCTTGCGCATCTTTCCGGAGATGTGCGCAGTAACGACGTGCCCGTTTTCCAACTCCACACGAAACATGGTGTTAGGCAGGGTGTCGACGACAGTACCTTCCATTTCGAAGCTGTCTTCTTTCGACATGCAGTAAAGCCCTCGGTGTTCAGTGGTGGCCTGGCGCGAATTGTGCCCAGGCAAAAGCGGCAAGCATTGTGCCTGAAACGCACCTGTGAGCCAAGGGCTTCAGCTAAGGCTTACCCAGCGCTGATTCACGAGAAGCTCGATGGGGCGGTACTCGGTCTTGTAGTTCATCTTGCGGCAGTTCTTGATCCAGTAACCGAGGTAGACCGCCTGGAGACCCAGGCGAGCGGCTTCGCCGATCTGCCAGAGGATGGCATAGCGGCCGAGACTGCGGCGTTCTTCGTTGGGATCGTAGAAGGTGTACACCGCCGAGAGCCCGTTCGGCAGCACGTCGGTCACCGCCACGGCGAGCAGGCGGCCCTCAAGGCGAAACTCATAGAAGTGGCAAAAGGGCAGGTCACGCACCAGGAAGGTATGGAACTGGTCGCGGCTCGGCGGGTACATGTCGCCGTCGGCGTGGCGCTGTTCGATATAGCGCGCATACAGGGAATAGTATTCCTCAGTGAAAACGGGCCGGACCTTCCTGACCTGGAGGTCGGCGTTGCGTTTGAGGATGCGTTTCTGCTGGCGGTTCGGCGTGATGCCTGCCGCGGGGATGCGGGCCGGAATGCAGGCGGTGCAGCGTTGGCAATGCGGGCGGTAAAGATGGTCGCCGCTGCGTCGAAAGCCCATTTCCGAAAGCTCGGCATAGACCTGTACATCCATCGGCTGGCTGGGATCGAGAAACAGCGTGGTCGCCTGCTCGTCCGGCAGGTAACTGCAGGGGTGGGGCTGGGTTGCATAAAACTTGAGGCGAGCCAGTGAGGTCATGGTCAACTCTCAGCGATCTTGAACTGAGTGTAGGTCAGGCTCGTGTCATCGACTAGATGATCCAGTCTGCAGAACTGTCCTGATCCAGGCACCTCGTCAGGGTTTCGGCAAATTGCTCGCGGGGAATCGGGCGCGCGCCGAAGCTGGCCAGATGCTGCGTCGGCATCTGGCAGTCTATGAGTTCGAATCCCCAGTGACGAAGACGTTCCGTCAGGCAGGCGAAGCCGACCTTGGACGCATCGCTGGCGCGGCTGAACATCGACTCGCCGAAAAACAGACGGCCCATGGCCAGGCCGTACAGCCCGCCAACCAGCTGATCGTCGCGCCACACCTCGACCGAGTGGGCGATGCCCTGGGCGTGCAGCTCTATGTAGGCCGATTGCATCGGTGACGTGATCCAGGTGCCGTCCGTGTAGTCACGCGGTGCGGCGCATTCCCGGATGACCTGGGTGAAAGCTCGATCGAAGGTCACCCGGTAGTCGCCCTGGCGAATGCGCTTGCGCAGGCTGCGCGACACGTGGAGTTCGTCCGGGTAAAGCACGGTGCGTGGGTCGGGCGACCACCAGAGGATCGGCTGGCCGTCCTGATACCAGGGAAAGCAGCCGTGGCGATAGGCCGCAATCAGGCGCGCGGGGGACAGGTCCCCGCCGGCGGCCAGCAACCCGTTGGGCTGGCGCAGCGCCTTTTCCAGAGGCGGAAAGCTCAGGTCGTCGCGCTGCAGCCAGGTCAACATGGGCAATAGGGCCGGCGGGGTAGGGGAGTCAGTTGTCGAGGAACTTCTCGGCGTCCAGGGCGGCCATGCAGCCTGCGCCGGCGGAGGTGATCGCCTGGCGATAGACGTGATCGGCCACGTCGCCGGCGGCGAAAACGCCAGGGATGTTGGTGCTGGTGGCGTCGCCTTCGCTACCGCCGCGTACCTTCAGGTAGCCGTCGCGCATGTCGAGCTGGCCCTGGAACAGGTCGGTGTTGGGCTTGTGCCCGATGGCGATGAACACGCCGGCGAGCTCCAGCGTGCTTTCCGTACCGTCGAGGGTGCTCTTCAGGCGCATGCCGGTGACGCCGCTGGCATCGCCCAGCACTTCTTCGAGGGTGTGGTTCCAGTGCAGCCGGATGTTGCCGTTGGCGGCCTTCTCCATGATCTTGTCCTGGAGGATTTTCTCGGAGCGAAGCTTGTCGCGCCGATGCACCAGGTGCACTTCCTTGGCGATGTTGGACAGGTACAAGGCTTCTTCGACGGCGGTATTGCCGCCGCCGATCACGGCAACCACCTGGTTGCGGTAGAAGAATCCGTCGCAGGTCGCGCACGCGGAAACGCCGCGTCCGGCGAAGGCTTCTTCCGAGGGCAGGCCGAGGTACTGCGCAGACGCGCCGGTGGCGATGATCAGGGCATCGCAGGTATAGGTGCCGCTGTCACCCGTGAGCGTGAAGGGGCGGTTCTGCAGGTCGACCGTATGGATGTGATCGTGCACGATCTGCGTCTCGAAGCGCTCGGCATGCTGCTGCATGCGATCCATCAGGCCCGGGCCGGTCAGCCCTTCGGGGTCGCCCGGCCAGTTGTCCACTTCGGTGGTGGTGGTCAGCTGTCCGCCGGGCTGGATGCCGGTGATGACCACAGGCTTGAGGTTGGCGCGCGCGGCGTACACCGCTGCGGTGTATCCGGCTGGGCCGGAGCCGAGGATGATCAGACGCGAATGCTTGACTTCACTCATAAAAAGCCCTCATAAGCCTTTGTTGCGAATAGAGAAGCGTGCTCGAATCGAGCCGCAGGGGAAAAGTTGCCGGTTATGCTACACCGAAGCTCGGGTAAAAGCCCAAGCGGCCAGGGAACCGACATGGCATCGCGTCGACAAACCCGTACAATGGCCAGGTTCCGGCCGGCCACGGCTAAACAGATCGCGCCCAACGGCGCAGGAAAGAACGCGTTTTGAAGAATACCTCCGTACCTTCACTTGCCGCCGCCTGGCGTCAGCAGCTGCACTACCGTCTCAAGGAAGGCGCCCTCATCGCGCTGGGCGCCTTGTGCGCCTACCTGTGGATGGCCCTGCTCACCTACGATGCGGGCGACCCGGGCTGGACCCACACCAGCAACGTCCAGCAGGTGCAGAACGCCGCGGGGCGTGCCGGCGCCTGGTTTGCCGACGTGCTGTTCATGGCGCTCGGCTATTTCGCCTACCTGTTTCCGCTGCTGCTCGGCATCAAGACCTGGCAGGTGTTTCGTGCCCGCCATCAGCCCTGGTCGTGGAGCGGCTGGCTGTTTTCCTGGCGCCTGATCGGCCTGGTATTCCTGGTGCTGTCAGGCTCGGCGCTTGCCTACATCCATTTCGATGCGGCCAATCATCTGCCCGCGTCCGCAGGTGGCGCGCTGGGCGAAAGCCTTGGGCAACTGGCGGTTATGTCGCTGAACGTTCAGGGCAGTACGCTGGTTTTCCTGGCGTTGTTCCTGTTCGGCCTGACCGTGTTCACCGACCTGTCCTGGTTCAAGGTGATGGACGTCACCGGCAAGATCACTCTGGATCTGGGTGAGCTGATCCAGAGCTTCTTCAGCCGCTGGTGGGCCGGTCGCACGGAGCGCCAGCAGAAGGTCGCGCGCCTGCGCGACGCCGATGATCTGGTCAACGAAGTCGCCGCGCCGATGGTTGCGGACAAGCGCGAGCGTGCCAGGGTCAAGGAGCGCGTCATCGAGCGCGAGGAGGCGCTGGCCAAGCACATGAGCGAGCGCGAGAAGCGTCCCGCTCCGGTGATCACCCCGCCGGTGCCGGCCAAGCCGGTGGAGCCGAGCAAGCGGGTCCTGAAGGAGAAGCAGGCCAACCTGTTCGTCGACACCGCGGTCGAGGGCAGTCTGCCACCGATCTCGCTGCTCGATGTCGCCGAAAAGCAGCAGAAGCAATATTCGCCCGAATCGCTCGAAGCGATGTCGCGGCTGCTGGAAATCAAGCTCAAGGAGTTCGGCGTCGAGGTAATCGTCGAGTCGGTGCATCCGGGCCCGGTGATTACCCGTTTCGAAATCCAGCCCGCGGCGGGCGTTAAGGTCAGCCGCATCTCCAACCTCGCGAAGGACCTGGCGCGCTCGCTGGCGGTGATCAGCGTGCGGGTGGTGGAAGTGATCCCCGGCAAGACCACCGTCGGCATCGAGATCCCCAACGAGGACCGGCAGATCGTCCGCTTCTCGGAAGTGCTTTCCTCGACCCAGTATGACGAGGCCAAGTCGCCGGTCACCATCGCGCTCGGCCACGATATCGGCGGCAAGCCGGTGACCGCCGACCTTGCCAAGATGCCTCACCTGCTGGTGGCCGGTACCACCGGCTCCGGTAAATCCGTCGGGGTCAACGCCATGATCCTGTCGATCCTGTTCAAGTCGACGCCCGAAGAGGCGCGGCTGATCATGATCGACCCGAAGATGCTGGAACTGTCGATCTACGAAGGCATCCCGCACCTGTTGTGTCCGGTGGTCACCGACATGAAGGAGGCGGCCAACGCCTTGCGCTGGTCCGTGGCGGAGATGGAGCGGCGCTACAAGCTGATGGCGGCAATGGGCGTCAGGAACCTCGCCGGCTTCAACCGCAAGGTCAAGGATGCCGAGGAGGCGGGCACGCCGCTGATCGACCCGCTCTATCGGCGTGAGAGCATGGAAGACGAAGCGCCGCTGCTCAAGACGCTGCCAACCATCGTGGTGATCGTCGACGAATTCGCCGACATGATGATGATCGTCGGCAAGAAGGTCGAAGAGCTGATCGCCCGTATCGCGCAGAAGGCACGGGCGGCCGGTATCCATTTGATCCTCGCGACCCAGCGCCCCTCGGTGGACGTCATCACCGGTCTGATCAAGGCCAATATCCCGACGCGGATGGCGTTCCAGGTGTCCAGCAAGATCGACTCGCGGACCATCCTCGATCAGGGTGGCGCCGAGCAGTTGCTCGGCCATGGTGACATGCTCTATCTGCCACCTGGCACCGGCCTGCCGATCCGGGTGCACGGCGCCTTCGTTTCGGACGACGAGGTTCACCGGGTGGTCGAAGCCTGGAAGGCCCGTGGCGCGCCGGACTACATCGAGGAAATCCTTGCCGGCGTCGAAGAAAGCGGCAGCGGTTTCGAGGGTGGCGGCGAAGGCGGTGGCGGCGAGGGCAGCGAAGAGGATCCGCTGTATGACGAAGCGGTGCGCTTCGTGCTCGAAAGCCGGCGCGCCTCGATTTCCGCGGTCCAGCGCAAGCTGAAGATCGGCTACAACCGCGCTGCGCGCATGATCGAAGCCATGGAAATGGCCGGCGTCGTGACCTCCATGAATACCAACGGCTCGCGCGAAGTGATCGCGCCGGCCCCGATTCGCGATTGATTGCCGAGGTACCAATGCATCTGATACGCGTGCTGTTCGCCTCCGCTCTGCTGTTCGTGGGCCCGGCCCAGGCCGATCAGGCCGCTTCCACCGAACGGCTGACGGCCTTGTTGAGCAAGGCCGAAACGCTCAGCGGGCGTTTCTCCCAGCTGTCCCTCGACGGCACCGGCACCCAGCTCCAGGAGGCCTCGGGCGAGCTGGCGCTCAAGCGCCCCGGGCAGTTCCGCTGGCACACCGACGCGCCGATGGAGCAGCTGCTGGTGTCCGATGGCAGCAAGGTCTGGCTGTACGATCCGGATCTCGAGCAGGTCACCATCCAGACCCTGGACCAGCGCCTGACCCATACTCCGGCGTTGCTGCTTTCCGGTGACGTTTCCGAAATCAGCCAGAACTTCGAGATTTCCCACAAGGAAGCCGGCGACGTGGTGGATTTCGTGCTCAAGCCCAGGGCGAGCGACACGCTGTTCGACAACCTGCGACTGTCCTTCCGGGGTGGGGTGATCAACGACATGCAGCTGATCGACAGCGTCGGTCAGCGCACCAACATTCTCTTCATGGGTGTGAAGATGAACGAGCCGATCCCGGCTGACCAGTTCACCTTTGAAATTCCCGCCGGCGCGGACGTCATCAGCGAGTGACGTCCGACCACGCATGATCTGCCGCGGCCCATGTGGCCGCTTGAGGCCCTAAGCTCGATGGACCTGTTCAGTCGCGAACCCGTATCCCAGCCACTGGCCGCGCGTTTGCGCGCGACCACGCTGGACGAGTACGTGGGGCAGGAACATCTGCTGGCCCGGGGCAAGCCCCTGCGCGAGGCGCTGGAACAGGGCGCACTGCACTCGATGATCTTCTGGGGGCCGCCCGGGGTCGGCAAGACCACCCTGGCGCGACTGCTGGCGAAGGTTTCCGATGCTCACTTCGAGACGGTTTCGGCGGTGCTCGCCGGGGTCAAGGAAATCCGCCTGGCGGTCGAGGTGGCCAAGCAGCAGGCCGCCCAGTACGGGCGGCGGACGATACTCTTCGTCGACGAGGTGCATCGCTTCAACAAGTCCCAGCAGGACGCCTTCCTGCCCTATGTCGAGGATGGCACGCTGATCTTCATCGGCGCGACCACCGAGAACCCTTCGTTCGAGCTGAACAACGCACTGCTGTCCCGCGCCCGCGTCTACGTGCTCAAGAGCCTGGACGAGCAGGCGATGCGCCGTCTGGTCGAACGCGCCCTGACCGAGCCCAAGGGGCTGGGCGATCTCCACCTGAGCCTGCCGGAGGAGAGCTTTCGCATGCTGCTGGCCGCCGCCGACGGTGACGGGCGGCGGTTGCTCAATCTGCTCGAGAACGCCTCGGACCTGGCCGAGCCGGGCGAGCCTATCGCCGCGTCCCTGTTGCAGGATCTGCTGGGCGACAGCAGGCGTCGCTTCGACAAGGGCGGGGAGGCGTTCTACGACCAAATTTCCGCCCTGCACAAGTCGGTGCGTGGATCGAATCCCGACGCGGCACTGTACTGGTTCGCCCGGATGCTCGATGGTGGCTGCGATCCGCTTTACATCGCCCGGCGCGTCGTGCGCATGGCGAGCGAGGAGATCGGCAATGCCGACCCGCGTGCGCTGGGCCTGTGCCTCAATGCCTGGGACGTGCAGGAGCGTCTGGGCAGCCCCGAGGGCGAGCTGGCCGTCGCCCAGGCAATCGTGTATCTCGCCTGCGCACCGAAGAGCAATGCGGTCTATACCGCCTTCAAGGCGGCCATGCGCGATGCGGCGGAAAACGGCTCGCAGGAAGTCCCGCTGCATCTTCGCAACGCCCCCACGCGGCTGATGAAGGAGCTCGGCTACGGCGAAGAGTATCGCTACGCCCATGACGAGCCGGATGCCTACGCCGCGGGCGAGGACTATTTCCCCGAAGCCCTGGCGCCGCGTCAGTACTACCAGCCGGTGCCGCGCGGCCTGGAGGGCAAGATCCGCGACAAGCTCGAGCACCTGGCTCGGCTGGACCGGGAAAGCCCCCGCCAGAGACGAAAACCATGATGCGCATGGCGCTGGCGGTCGCGGCGGGCGGTGTGGTCGGCACCCTGATTCGCTTCGGCGTGGGCAACTGGGTCAATGCCAACTGGCCGCGCTACTTCTATGGTGCGACCCTCGCGGTGAACCTGCTTGGCTGCCTGCTGATCGGCTACCTGTACATGACCTTCCTGGAGCGCCCGGACATCCCTCTGGAAATCCGCGGCGGCCTGGTGGTGGGCGTTCTCGGCGCGCTGACCACCTTCTCGACCTTTTCCCTCGATACCTTGCGCCTGCTCGAGTCCGGGCAGATCGGCGTCGCGCTGGCCTATCTCGCGCTCAGTGTCGGCGGCGGGTTGCTGGCCGCATGGCTGGGGGTATCGCTCGCCAGGTTATGAAGCGCGCACGCTTCGCAGTAAACTTCGCTTCCTCTTGCTAATCCAAAGCCTCAACAGAACGAGACTCGCCATGCTTGATTCCAAACTCGTACGCAACCAGCTGCAGGACGTCGCAGCCCGTCTGGCCACCCGGGGCTTTCAGCTCGACGTGGCGCGTATCGAGGCGCTCGAAGCCCAGCGCAAGACGGTGCAGACGCGCACCGAGCAGTTGCAGGCCGAGCGCAACGCCCGCTCCAAGTCCATCGGGCAGGCCAAGCAGCGTGGCGAGGACATCGCACCGCTGCTGGCCGACGTTGACCGCATGGGGGCCGAACTCAAGGCGGCCGAAGCCGACCTGCAGGGCATTCAGGACGAACTGGATCAGCTGATGCTTAGTCTGCCCAACCTGCCGCACGAGTCGGTCCCGGTGGGCAAGGGCGAGGACGAAAACGTCGAGGTACGTCGCTGGGGCACACCCACGACGTTCGACTTCCCGGTTCAGGATCATGTCGCGCTCGGTGAGCAGCATGGCTGGCTGGACTTCGAAACGGCGGCCAAGCTGTCGGGCGCGCGCTTCGCATTGATGCGCGGCCCGATCGCCCGGCTGCACCGCGCGCTGGCGCAGTTCATGATCGACCTGCACACCCGCGAACATGGCTACGAAGAAGCCTATACGCCTTATCTGGTGCAGGCGCCGGCACTGCAGGGCACCGGGCAGCTGCCGAAATTCGAGGAAGACCTGTTCAGGATCGGCCGCGAAGGGCAGGCCGACCTGTACCTGATCCCGACGGCCGAGGTGTCGCTGACCAACATCGTGGCCGGCGAGATGCTCGACGCCAAGCAGCTCCCCTTGAAGTTCGTCGCCCATACGCCGTGCTTTCGCAGCGAGGCGGGTGCCTCCGGTCGGGATACCCGCGGGATGATCCGCCAGCATCAGTTCGACAAGGTGGAGATGGTGCAGATCGTCGAGTCGAGCCGCTCGTTCGAAGCCCTGGAAAGCCTGACTGCCAACGCCGAGCGTGTGCTGCAGCTGCTGGAGCTGCCGTACCGGGTACTGGCCCTGTGCACGGGGGACATGGGCTTCGGGGCGACCAAGACCTACGATCTGGAAGTCTGGGTACCGAGCCAGGACAAATACCGCGAAATCTCCTCGTGCTCCAATTGCGGGGACTTCCAGGCGCGCCGGATGCAGGCGCGCTACCGCAATCCCGAGACCGGCAAGCCGGAGCTGGTGCACACCCTCAACGGCTCGGGCCTGGCGGTCGGCCGCACGCTGGTGGCGGTGCTCGAAAACTACCAGCAGGCCGATGGCAGCATCCGCGTGCCCGAGGTGCTCAAGCCCTACATGGGCGGCATCGAGCTCATAGGCTGAGCCGCCGGGCGGCCTCATGCCGCCCGCCCGTTTCGCCGTTATCGCCTGCAGGACCGTTTCGATGGATTACCTACCGCTGTTCCACATGCTCCGCGGGCGCACCGTTCTGGTGGTCGGCGGTGGCGAAATCGCGCTGCGCAAGGCGCGACTGCTTGCCGACGCCGGCGCTCGGCTGAAGGTCGTCGCGCCGGATATCGAGGCGTCGCTGCGCATCCTGGTGGAAGAGGGAGGTGGGGCGTGCGTGGAGCGGGTCTACGCCGCCGAGGATCTGGGCGGATGCGTCCTGGCGGTCGCTGCGACCGACGACGAACCGCTCAATGCCCAGGTGTCCGAAGACGCCAACCGCCTCGGCATGCCGGTCAACGTGGTCGATGCGCCCGCGCTGTGCAGCGTGATTTTCCCGGCCATCGTCGACCGCTCTCCGCTGGTCGTCGCGGTGTCCAGCGGTGGTGATGCGCCGGTGCTGGCGCGGCTTGTCCGCGCCCGGCTGGAAACCTGGATTCCCGCCGCGTATGGGCGCCTCGCCGGTCTGGCCAAGCGCTTTCGTCGCGAGGTCAAGGCGGCGCTGCCGAACCTTCAGCAGCGCCGGGTCTTCTGGGAAGATGTATTCCAGGGGCCGATCGCCGAGCGCTGCCTCGCCGGCCAGGACGAGCAGGCCAGCACCTTGCTCGCCGAGAAGCTTGCAGGCGCGGCACCGCGCGAGCTGGGTGAGGTCTATCTGGTCGGCGCCGGCCCTGGCGATCCGGACCTGTTGACCTTCCGTGCCTTGCGCCTGATGCAGCAGGCCGATGTGGTGCTCTACGACCGCCTGGTTGCGCCTGCGATTCTCGAACTCTGCCGCCGCGACGCCGACCGCATCTACGTCGGCAAGCAGCGGGCGAATCATGCCTTGCCGCAGGATCAGATCAACCAGCAGCTGGTCGAACTGGCCCGGCAGGGCAAGCGCGTGGTGCGTCTCAAGGGCGGCGACCCCTTCATCTTCGGCCGTGGCGGCGAGGAAATCGAGGAGCTCGCCGCTCACGGCATTCCGTTCCAGGTGGTGCCTGGCATCACCGCGGCGAGCGGCTGCGCGGCCTATGCCGGCATCCCCCTGACCCACCGCGACTATGCCCAGTCGGTGCGTTTCATCACCGGTCACCTGAAGGACGACAGCTGCAACCTGCCCTGGCAGGAAATGGTCGCGCCCGGCGAAACCCTGGTGTTCTACATGGGGCTGGTGGGGCTGCCGGTCATCTGCCAGCAGTTGATCGCCCACGGGCGACGGCCGGACACACCGGCCGCGCTGGTGCAGCAGGGCACCACGGCCAACCAGCGGGTGTTCACCGGCACGCTGGCCGATCTGCCGCTACAGGTGGCGCGTCATCAGGTCCAGGCGCCGACCCTGATCATCGTCGGCGACGTCGTCTCGCTGCGCGACAAGCTGGCCTGGTTCGAAGGCGCCCAGGCCAGCCATCCGGGTGACTGACGTCGTCAGCGTCGCGTCCAGATCCCTCGCCCCGGTAATCGACCGCGGTCGTGAGGGCGGTCCAGGGCGAGTTCGGGGCCCTTGGGCACCAGCCCGTTGGCGTTGATGTTCCGGTGGCTGCGGTAGTAGTGGCCCTTGATGTGCTCGAAATTCACCGTCTCGGCGATGCCGGGCCACTGATACAGCTCCCGCAGCCAGTTCGACAGGTTGGGGTAGTCCTCGATGCGCCTGAGATTGCACTTGAAGTGCCCGTGATAGACGGCGTCGAAGCGCACCAGGGTGGTGAACAGGCGCCAGTCGGCTTCGGTGAGAAAGGTGCCGGTCAGGTAGCGCTGGGTGCCCAATAGCGCCTCCAGGTGATCCAGCTCGGCGAACAGCTCGTCGAACGCTTCTTCGTAAGCCGGTTGGGCCGTGGCGAAGCCGGCGCGATAAACGCCATTGTTGACGGCCGGGTAGATACGTTCGTTGAGGGCGTCGATCTGCTCGCGCAATGGCTCGGGGTAGAGGTCGAGGGTCGAGCCGGTGATTGCGTCGAACGCATCGTTGAAGATCCGGATGATTTCGGCGGACTCGTTGTTGACGATGCGCCGCTCCTTGCGATCCCACAGCACCGGTACCGTTACCCGGCCGGTGTAGTTCGGGTCATCGGCGGTGTAGCGCTGGTGGAGGTAGTCGAAGCCGTCCAGCGCATCGCCGCTCGAGCCGGTGCTGCGATCGAAGGTCCAGCCATGTTCGGCCATCAGGAAACTGACCACCGAAACGTCGATCAGCGCGTCGAGCTGCTTGAGCTTGCGGAAGATGAGCGTGCGGTGAGCCCAGGGGCAGGCCAGGGACACGTAGAGATGGTAGCGCCCCGGCTCGGCAGGGGCTGCGGGCTGGCCGTCCGGACCGGGCCCGCCGTCCGAACTGATCCAGTTTCTGCGTTGAGCCTGCTCGCGCTGAAATTTCCCGTCTTTGCTGTTTTCGTACCAGCGGTCCTGCCACTGGCCGTCGACCAAAAGTCCCATATCTGCCTCCTCTCGCTTCAGATAGGAGGCAGTCTAGGGGCGTTGGTTCGATCGAAGCGCGCTAAACCCCGGTCAAATCCATCGCCGGATTCGATGAATTGCGCGCCGCCCAGTAACGGTTCGCCAGCGCGAAGGCTTCGTCGCGGCTGCGGCCGAGTGCACGCAGGCCCAGGGCCATGGTCGCCACGACGGCCAGCTGCGCGTAGTCGTCTTCGGCCGTGCCGTTCCAGACGGTCAGCATCTGCTGCGGGTCGAGCGTGGCCGGCTTCACGTGGCGCTGCGGCGACAGGGGCGGCCATTCCTCGTCCCAGGCTTCACCGGCCTGGGTCCCGTACAGGTGCGACCGCGCGTCGGGGTTGATCTCGATCTCGCCGCCCTCGCCCTTGATCACGATGGAGGTGTCGCCGAGCAGCCGGCTGGCTTCGCGGTGGTTCTCCTGATAACCGGGGTGGAAGATGCTCTGCAGCGCGCAGCGCGCGCCGAGGGGGTTGAGGATGCGAGCCAGCGAATGGATCGGCGAGCGCAGGCCGAGCACGTTGCGCAGATCGATCATGCGCTGCAGCTCGGGCATCCAGGCGCCCAGCGGGATGAACGCCGGCGTACCGTTGTCGAGTGCGGCGGCAACCTCGTGCCAATCGCTGCATAGGGGGATTGCGAGCAGCTCGAGTTGCTGTTCGGTATAGATCCGGCCGGCGGTATGGGCGCCGCCGCCGTGCAGGAGGATGCGCACCCCGTTCTGAGCCAGGCATTTGCAGGCCAGCAGGTACCAGGGCAGGTGGCGCTTCTTGCCGGCGTAGCTCGGCCAGTCCAGGTCGACGGGGATCAAGGGTGCCTCCAGTCGTTCGCGGACCGCTTCGGTGAAGCCGGCCAGTTCCTGGGCGCTTTCTTCCTTGTGCCGCAGCAGCATCAGGAACGCGCCCAGCTGGGCTTCCTCGACCTCGCCGTCGAGCAGCATGCCCATGGCTTGCCTGGCTTCCTCACGGGTCAGATCGCGGGCTCCCCGCT
The DNA here is from genome assembly GCF_005876855.1 of Stutzerimonas nosocomialis. Classification (GTDB taxonomy): domain Bacteria; phylum Pseudomonadota; class Gammaproteobacteria; order Pseudomonadales; family Pseudomonadaceae; genus Stutzerimonas; species Stutzerimonas nosocomialis. The sequence continues at coordinate 34,415 of NZ_QLAE01000014.1, forward strand.
TGCCCTTGCCGAGAATACGGACGAAGGGGGCGAAGGGGTGTTCGGCAGGTGTCACCATCATAGGCAGTTGCTCGGCTTGGGCAGGCCAGCCAGCTTGGCGGCAAGTTTGGCTGGCGTGCCGTTGAAAAGGCGGTTGAGGTGCTGGCTGTTGCCCTTTTCAGGGCCCAGTTCCCGCGCCACGTACTTGACCAGCGGACGGGTCGCCGGTGACAGCTGGAACTCCCGATAGAACTGCCGCAGCAGACCGATGATTTCCCAGTGGTCGGCTTCGAGCGCGATGCCCTCGGCCGCGGCGAGCTGGAGGGCGACCGCCTCGTTCCAGTCGTCGAGGTCGACCAGGTAGCCTTCCTTGTCCAGGGCGACGGGGTGTTCGCCCACGATCAGTCGGTCATTCATAGCCAGCTGTTGACCCGGGCGTAGCGCGCGCAGAGTTCGACGAACCCGCTGTAGTCGACAGCCGTCAGGCGCGCCGGCAGCGCGACCACTGCGCGGGCTTGCAGGTCTTCGTCCAGGGCGAACAGCGCCACGCTATCGGGCATCAGCTCCAGTGCCTGCCGCTGCGCGGTATCCGCCGCCAGCGCGTACACCGCATCGCCGGTGAGCAGCAGCGCATCGCCCGGCGCGAGCAGGCGCAGGCAGCTCGCAAGGCGGTCGTCGCTGAAGGGGGAGTGGGAGAGCACGTGCAGGGTACCCATCAGAGCGTGATCACCTGGTCATATCGGTTGATGAGTTCGGCGAGGCCCTGCGCATCGAGGGTCTGCACCGCGGGCGTCAGGCCGGAACCGGCCATGCCCCGCTCGGCAAGGCTGCGGGCGCAGGCATAAAGCTCATCCACGCCGAACAGCGAGAGCGCCTTGAGGTTGGCGGTGAGGTCCTTCTGCTGCAAGGCCGCTGCCTGTTGTCCGGGGGCCAGCTGCAAGACGCCGTCGTCCAGGAAAAGCAGCCCGATGGGCAGCTCGAAAGCGCCGCCGGCCAGTGCGATGTCCAGTGCTTCGCGGGCACCGGGCCCGGACCAGGGCGATTGCCGGCTGATGATCAGCATCGAGCGAGCCATCAATGACCTCCGAAGCAGATCAGACGATCTGCCTGTTGCGCGGCTTCATGCAATTGACCGAGCCCCGAAAGCTCCCAGCCCTGGGCGAGGTTGGCGGCGGGGCGGCCATGGCGATCGGCCTCACGTGCATCCAGTACGCCTCGACGCAGAGCGGCAGCGATGCAGACCACGCCGTCCAGCTGCTTGGCCGCGATGAAGCGCGACCACTCGGCGGCGGTGTCCGGTTCATCCTGCGGGGTGACGACATTGGCCGAGGCGCTGTGGACGCCATCCTGATAGAAGAACAGCCGTACGATCTCGTGGCCACCGGCCAGGGCCGCCTCGGCAAAGCGCAAGGCCCGGCGCGAGGCGGGGCTGTAGGGGGCGGAGAAGAGGGCGATCGCGAATTTCATGGTTCACCATGGCAGAGCATGGGCGCAATGATACGCCAGCTGCAGAAACGAAAAAGCCCGCCGAAGCGGGCTCTTCCGACGCCGTTGGATCAATCGTTGTTGCTGAAGATGCCGAGCAGCTGCAGCAGGCTGATGAACAGGTTGTAGATCGAGACGAACAGGCTGATGGTGGCCATGATGTAGTTGCGCTCACCGCCATGGATGATGGCGCTGGTCTGGAACAGGATGCAGGCCGAGGAGAACAGGACGAAGCCTGCGCTGATGGCCAGTTGCAGACCGCTGATCTGGAAGAAGAAGCTCGCCAGCATGGCGCCGATCAGGACGAAGAACCCTGCGGTGATGAAGCCGCTGAGGAAGCTCATGTCCTTGCGGGTGGTCAGCACGAAGGCGGACAGACCGAAGAACACCAGGGCGGTCATCGACAGGGCCGAGGCGATCAGCTCGCCGCCATTGGCCAGTCCCAGGTACATGTTGAGGATCGGGCCGAGGGTGTAGCCCATGAAGCCGGTCAGGGCGAAGGTGGAGACCAGGCCCCACGCCGAATTGCGCAGCTTCGCGGTGAGGAAGAACAGGCCGTAGAAGCCGATCAGCACCACGAAGATGTTCGGGTAGGCCGCGTTGGCCTGCATCGCGAGGTAGGCGACCAGTCCGCTGAAGCCCAGGGTCATGGCCAGCAGGCCATAGGTATTGCGCAGCACCTTGCTGACTTCCCGTTCCTCGACCTGCGCGCTGTTTACTGCGTAGTTCTGTTCGTGCATGACGACACTCCTGATGGTGCAGACAAACCTGAAGACGATCTGCCCGGATCATAGCAGAGGCTGAAAACCGTACCAGGGGGCAGTGTTTGACAGTGTGTTTCGATTCGGTAATATTGCCGCCCGCTTTATGCGGAGGTGTGGCCGAGTGGTTTAAGGCAGCGGTCTTGAAAACCGCCGAAGGGGAAACTCTTCCGTGAGTTCGAATCTCACCGCCTCCGCCATCTTGAAGTCCGAAGGCCCCGAATTCCGGGGCCTTCGGCGTTTCTGAGGAATCGAAAAGCGGGTGTGGGCGTTCCCGCATCGTTCCCGGCTACTGTTTTTCTGCGCAACCAGAAAGGCGGCAGAGTGGTGCGTGGCTCAGGATTTCTGCCTGATCGGTCATCGCCGCCCCCCATCTGGCCCAAGGCGAAGGGCTTTCTCTATCCAGCCGTCACCTGCATGGCGCAGCGCCATCAGCGGGAATGCTCGCGCCGTCGACGAACTGACATATGAGCGGTTCGTGTATGCCTCCGCGCTGTATTCCAGGCGCAACTCCCTCGATATCCGAACAGATCGCAACTGAGCCTCCGGCTTGCCCTTGTTGAATTGGCCAGCTGTCCGAAACGAATAGGCCTCGTGATGACGGAAGAGGCTTCGAAGACCGGTGCGGTCAACAACCACGCCATCAACAGACAGCGGCTCGTCTCGGCGGGACGGTAGGGCTTTCCATAGGTCTCCGTCGGGCGGGGAAGCCAAATTGTCCAGACGCATGATGCCTCATTCTCATGCTTGATTATCGTCAGTCACCTTCTAGCGAGTTGTCTGTGCGCCGATAACGAGAGAGGAATATCGGAACGCTAATTTCGCTCAGCTCTAGACACTGGATAATCGACATGTATCTTCGACGCATTAAAATCGCGCCGCGCGCGTTTCTCAGTTTTTCACTAATCGCATTGCTTGTAATGTTGCTGGGAGCCTTTTCTCTTATTGAGATGAAGACAATCCGGGGTGCGGCTGTCGAATTAAGGGAAAACAGCATGCCCAGCTACGCTGCGCTGGGGCGAATTAACGAAAACATCCTTCGAATTCGAATCGTTTCCTTCCGCATACTGGTCGACCGTCAGCCAGAGGAACTGGCAATCAGTATTGCTCGTGCGGCGGAGCTCACGGAGCTGTTAAAGACGGCCAAAGAGCGGTATGAGACGCTGCTCTCCAATGACCGCGAGCGCCAACAGTTCTTGCGCTTGGAACAAGCACTCAACGCCTACTATGCGGTTAACGACAAGCTAATCCGATTGTCGAACGAAGGGCGCCTGGATGAGCTTGCTTCTCTGCTCGGCACTGAATACAAAGCACTTTCGGATGACCTTGGGGCGCAATTTGGCGCGCTTATGAAAATTAACGCAGAAGTGGCGGATTCATCCTCGGCATTGGCCGATCAGGTATATGACCGCTCTGTCACGTCTGTAATCGGTCTCGTCATATTCGCGGCCTTGCTTACTGCGGCTCTGGCGTTGGCGCTGACGCGGAGTATCGTCAAGCCGCTGTCTGAAGCCGTACGGGTGGCGGAGACGATCGCGGCTGGCAATTTAACTGAGACTATTATTGTTGCTGGATCGGATGAGCCAGCCACTCTGCTTCGCTCCATGCAGACGATGCAACAAAACCTGAAGGACGCCATCCAGAGCATCGCCAGTTCGTCGGATCAACTGGCTTCGGCAGCCGAAGAGCTAAATGCTGTCACCGAGGATTCGAGCAAAGGTTTGCATCAGCAAAATAACGAACTGGAGCAAGCTGCGACCGCAGTCAATGAAATGACCACGGCAGTCGATGAAGTCGCGCGAAATGCGGTTGCCACATCCGAAGCCTCCCGCGACTCTGATAAAACAGCCCGTGAAGGGCAGCGCCAAGTCATCAAAACCGTCGAATCGATCACCAGTTTGGCCGAGAACGTGACCGGGACGGCAACTCAGGTCGAACAGCTTGCCGACAGAGTACGTAGTATCAGCAGCGTGCTAGACGTAATCCGTTCCATTGCTGAACAGACGAACCTGCTCGCTCTCAACGCGGCAATCGAGGCTGCCCGGGCTGGTGAGGCTGGCCGTGGTTTCGCTGTGGTGGCCGACGAGGTCCGTGCCCTGGCGCACCGGACGCAGCAATCCACCCGAGAAATCGAAAGCATGATTGCTGGAGTGCAAGAAGGCACCAATGAGGCAATGTCTGCGATGCGCAACAGCAACGAGCTGGCTCACAGCACCCTTGATGTCGCCCGCGCCGCAGGCCAGGCACTGGAAGAAATTACCCAGGCAATCAGCCACATTACCGAGCGTAACCTGGTCATAGCCAGCGCCTCTGAAGAGCAAGCCCAGGTGGCGCGAGAGGTCGATCGCAATTTGGTCAATATCCGTGATCTAGCGGTGCAAACCTCTGCCGGCGCACATCAGACCAGTGCGGCTAGTCAAGATCTCTCCCGTTTGGCGATTGATCTGAACAGCTTGGTCATGCGCTTCAAAATCTAACGCCATTCGCACTCGCTTGGCCGGCATTCAAGTGGAGGATGCCGTAGCCGAGCGGAGGGGACACATGTTCACGCGATGATCCGCCGGCTATGCATAAGGATCAGCAGCTACGTGTAGGACATGACCGTCCTGTAGGAAGGGATGGCTCGGCGCCTTGAAATCCCACCGACGTTGCAGTTGGGAGTTCCAAACAATCGGGCCTCCCAGCTGTCGGGTATTCCCGAAATGTCCCCAATATGCACCCTTCGCAGACTTGCGAAGTTTGCATGCCTCCGTAGAATGCCCGGCCCGACGTCGCGGGTAATGATTTCGACTCTCACTGCCTCGCCATTTTGTGCAGTGATGGTATTCGGCCTGCGCGCAAGTCGCTGGATGCTGCGTTAGATCATGGTTTTTTTGTTAGAGTTCGGCCACTCTTGGTGCGATCTGACGACCCAGCCACTTATCCATGCACAATGAGGTGTCCGCTTGATTAGGGTGCTTGTGGTCGATGACCACGATCTGGTTCGTACGGGCATTTCCCGAATGCTCGCCGATATCGATGGGCTGCAGGTGGTGGGCCAGGCCGAATCGGGCGAAGAGGCGATCAAGAAAGCGCGCGAATTGAAGCCCGATGTCGTCCTGATGGACGTCAAGATGCCAGGCATCGGCGGCCTCGAGGCTACCCGCAAGCTCCTCCGAAGCTACCCGGACATGAAGGTCGTCGCCGTTACCGTCTGCGAGGAAGATCCCTTCCCGACGCGGCTGTTGCAGGCCGGCGCCGCCGGTTATCTGACCAAGGGTGCCGGGCTCAACGAGATGGTCCAGGCGATCCGCCTGGTCTTCGCCGGCCAGCGATACATCAGCCCCCAGATCGCCCAGCAGCTTGCGCTGAAATCCTTCCAGCCCCAGGTAAACGGTTCGCCGTTCGACCTGTTGTCCGAGCGCGAGATCCAGATCGCCCTGATGATCGCCAATTGCCAGAAGGTCCAGGTCATCTCCGACAAGCTCTGCCTATCGCCCAAGACCGTGAACACGTACCGCTACCGGATATTCGACAAGCTTTCGATCACCAGCGACGTGGAGCTGGTATTGCTCGCGGTTCGCCATGGCATGGTCGACGCCATCAACTGATGTCCAGCACCTTCGATTCTTCCGCATTCCTCGCCTCCTGCAGCGGGCGGCCCGGTGTTTACCGGATGTTCGATGCGGACGGCAAGATCCTCTACGTCGGCAAGGCGAAGAACCTCAAGAAGCGTCTGGCAAGCTACTTCCGCAAGGTGGGGCAGGCGCCGAAGACGGCTGCCCTGGTCAGCAAGATCGTCCAGGTCGAAACGACCATCACGGCCAACGAGACCGAAGCGCTGCTGCTGGAGCAGACGCTCATCAAGCAGCTGCGTCCGCCCTACAACATCCTGCTGCGTGACGATAAATCCTACCCGTACGTGTTTCTCTCGAGCGGCGACTACCCCCGCCTGAGCATCCATCGCGGTGCCAAAAAGGAGCCGGGGCGCTATTTCGGACCCTATCCGAGCGCCGGCGCGATACGCGAGAGCCTGGGCCTGCTGCAGAAGGCGTTCCAGGTACGCCAGTGCGAGGACAGCTATTTCCGCAACCGTACCCGGCCGTGCCTGCAATATCAGATCAAGCGCTGCAAGGCGCCGTGCGTCAGCCTGGTGGACCCGGCCGAATATGCCGAGGACGTGCGGCATTCGATCATGTTCCTGGAAGGGCGCAGCAACACGCTTTCGGCCGAGCTCTCGGCGAACATGGAGAAGGCGGCGATGGCCCTGGATTTCGAGCGCGCCGCCGAGATCCGCGACCAGATCGGCATCCTGCGCCGCGTTCAGGATCAGCAGAGCATGGAAGGCGGCACCGGCGACGTGGACATCGTTGCCGCGACGGTGAGTCCGGGCGGTGCCTGTGTCCACCTGATCACGGTGCGTTCCGGGCGGGTGCTGGGCAGCAAGAACTTCTTCCCACAGGTGGCCATCGAGGAGAGCGTCGCCGAGGTCCTGCAGGCTTTCCTGGAGCAGTATTACCTCGCTTCGATGGAGCGCGATCTGCCGGGAGAGCTGATCGTCAACGCGGTGCACGAGGATTTTCCGACCCTGGTCAGCGCCATTGCCGAGCTCAAGGGGCGCGAGGTCGCAATCAGCCACAGGGTCCGCGGGACGCGTGCGCGCTGGCAGCAGCTGGCCCTGACCAACGCCGAGCAGGCACTGAGCGCCCGGCTGGCGAACCGCCAACACCTGGCGGCGCGTTTCGATGCGCTGGCCGAGGCGCTGGAAATGGACGAGGTGCCGATGCGGCTCGAATGCTTCGACATCAGCCACTCCAGCGGCGAGGCGACGGTGGCCTCCTGCGTGGTCTTCGGGCCGGAGGGACCGCTGAAGTCGGATTATCGGCGCTACAACATCGAAGATGTCACGGCGGGCGACGATTATGCTGCCATGCATCAGGCGCTGACGAGGCGTTTTCGCAAGGCCGCCGAAGGCGAGGGCAAGCTGCCGGACGTACTGCTCGTCGACGGCGGCAAGGGCCAGTTGAACATGGCGCGGGAGGTGCTGGACGAACTGGCGGTGCCGGACATGATCCTGCTGGGCGTGGCCAAGGGCGTGACCCGCAAGCCGGGGCTCGAAACGCTCTACCTCAACGATGCCGAGCACGAGTTCACGCTGCCGGCCGACTCGCCGGCACTGCACCTGATCCAGCAGGTGCGCGACGAGGCCCACCGTTTCGCCATTACCGGACACCGCGCACGGCGCGGGAAAACCCGCCGTACCTCCACGCTGGAGGACATCGCGGGCGTTGGTCCGAAGCGCAGGCGCGAACTGCTCAAGCACTTTGGTGGTCTTCAGGAACTGTGCAGGGCCAGCGTGGATGAGATCGCCAAGGCGCCGGGCGTGAGTAAAAAGCTGGCCGAGTCGATTTATGCCGCCCTCCACAGTGAGTAGAATGCCCCTCAAATCGGCGGAACTCTGGTACTGATGAACATCCCAAACCTGCTTACCGTCCTGCGCGTCCTGCTGATTCCCTTCTTCATTCTGTTGTTCTACCTGCCGTTCCACTGGAGTTATCTGGCCGCAAGCGCCGTGTTCACCATCGCCGCGGTGACGGACTGGCTGGACGGCTACCTGGCGCGTCGGCTGCAGCAGAGCACGCCGTTCGGTGCCTTCCTCGATCCCGTGGCGGACAAACTCATGGTCGCCGTGGCGCTCGTGCTGCTGGTCGAGCACCACGCCAATCTCTGGCTGACCTTGCCCGCGGCGATCATCATCGGGCGTGAGATCGTGGTGTCGGCGCTGCGTGAGTGGATGGCCGAGCTGGGCGCCCGTGCGCGGGTTGCGGTTTCGAATCTGGGCAAGTGGAAAACCGCCGCTCAGATGGTGGCGCTGGTGATCCTGCTGGCCAACCCGCCGGTCTTCACGGCGTGGGTGGCCCTGGGCTACGGTTTGCTCATCGTGGCGGCGGCACTGACCCTGTGGTCGATGGCTAATTACCTGATTGCCGCATGGCCTCACTTGAGCGCTACGGAAAAGAAATAAAAACTTTTTTAATCAAGGGGTTGACGCGCCGCTCCGAAACTATAGAATGGCGCCCGTCACCACGACGCGGGAATAGCTCAGTTGGTAGAGCACGACCTTGCCAAGGTCGGGGTCGCGAGTTCGAGTCTCGTTTCCCGCTCCAGTTTGTTGACGCTGACGCCGCAGTATGCGGCGTCTTCGTTTTGAGGCCGGTTGGCAGAGTGGTTATGCAGCGGATTGCAAATCCGTGTACGCCGGTTCGATTCCGACATCGGCCTCCATCATTGAAGCCCTGTAGATCATTGATCTACAGGGCTTTTTTGTTTCTGTTCGAGTTCGCGTCCCAGCCGTTGCGCGGTTGCATGGGTGAAAGAGGGTGGTTATAGTCCTGCGCGCCGCGAGCGCAGATGCGGCATGCCCGAGTGGTGAAACTGGTAGACACAGGGGACTTGAATCAATTTGAGCCCTCCGGAGGAAACTCCAGAGGTGAAGCCCGTCAAATTCGGCGAACGCCCTGGATGCTCGATGCATCCGAGCCAACGCCGAGCCAAGCCCGATGCGTAAGCGCCGGGAAGGTGTAGAGAGCAGACGGCGGGCACCTAAGGCGCAAGGCTAAGGTGAAGGCGTGCTCCAGACCACGAACAGCGACGCTGCTGGCGGTGAAAGCCGAAGTGGTAAGAAAATCCCCCGACTTAACCGTCGTGCCGGTTCGATTCCGGCCTCGGGCACCAATATCGAAGCCGTCTCTGTTCAAGCAGAGGCGGCTTTTTTCGTTATGTCCTTCGGATAGCCATGCAGGGCGCCCGAGTCGGTCCTGGGTTGGCCCGGGAACGGGCGAGCGCCTTTGGCGGCGGCCAGCGGATCACGGCGGCAGGCGCGCGCACGGAACTGCACCTGGAGAGAGCGGCCAGATATAGCAAGCGTGCTTTGGAGGCCGGCTCATGAGTGATGCGTTTTCCTACCTGGCGATCATCGGCGCCGTGGCCATCATCCTGCTGGATCTTTGGGCCATCGTCAGCGTGTTCCGCAGCGATCGCGGCGTCGGGGCGAAGGCGCTCTGGGCCATCGGCATTTCGCTCTTTCCCATCGTTGGGCTGATCGTCTGGGCCATTGCCGGGCCGAGGGCCGCCAAGACCGGTCCCGTTTGGCGCAGCCCCGAGCCATGAGGCGTCTGCTGGAGCGTTAGATAGCCAATCCCTGTCAGTCGGGCCGATAGCCTCGATCAGCCTGCGGCAATGCGTTCGTGGCCCCGGCAGTAGACAGACGGCATCGCCCGGATCACTCTATGCCGCCCGCGAAGACCTGGCTCCAATCCAGGTGGCGGTCGACCGATCCGAGCTGATGCGTACCGTTTGTTAGGGCCCTGCGAACCCCCCGGTCGTTCGGTGGTCGTAGCCTCTAGATTCGGCCCCCTACGCGGTTTTTCCCGTCTCGAAAGGCGTCGGCCGGTCACCTCAAGGCAGCTGTTGCCTGTCGTTCAAGCGGCACATCGATTGGACCCTATCCAACAAGGACTCAGTAATGATCAAGAAATGCCTTTTCCCCGCGGCCGGATACGGTACCCGCTTCTTGCCGGCCACCAAGGCAATGCCCAAGGAAATGCTGCCGGTGGTCAACAAGCCCCTGATTCAATACGGGGTCGAGGAGGCGCTGGAGGCTGGGCTCAACCAGATCGCGATCGTCACCGGGCGGGGCAAGCGTTCGCTGGAAGATCACTTCGACATCAGCTATGAGCTGGAACACCAGATCCGCAATACCGACAAGGAAAAGTACCTGGTCGGCATCCGCAGGCTCATCGACGAATGCAGCTTCTCCTACACCCGTCAGGTTGAAATGAAAGGTCTGGGTCACGCCATCCTCAGCGGCCGCCCGCTGATCGGCGATGAGCCGTTCGCCGTGGTGCTGGCCGACGACCTCTGCATCAACCTCGAAGGCGACAGCGTTCTGTCGCAGATGGTCAAGCTGTACAACCAGTTCCGCTGCTCGATCGTCGCCATCCAGGAAGTACCGCCGGAAGAAACCAGCAAGTACGGTGTGATCGCCGGCGAAATGATCCGCGACGACATCTTCCGCGTCAGCCACATGGTCGAAAAACCCAAGCCGGAAGACGCGCCGTCGAACATGGCGATCATCGGCCGCTACATCCTGACGCCGGACATCTTCGAGCTGATCGAGCAGACCGAGCCGGGCAAGGGCGGGGAAATCCAGATCACCGACGCGCTGATGCGCCAGGCGAAGGACGGTTGCGTGCTGGCGTACAAGTTCAAGGGCCAGCGTTTCGACTGCGGTAGCGCAGAGGGCTACATCTCCGCTACCAACTTCTGCTACGAGCACTTCTACCAGACCGGCAAGGCGTTCTAAGCCCGCCGTCTGCAGCAGCAAGCAAAGCCGCCTTCGGGCGGCTTTGTCGCATCAGGGGATCGGCAACGCCTCGGCTCCGGGCCCCAGCGGCTGGCCGTAGCTGAACTCGACATAGTTGCCGGCCGGGTCGCGCAGGCCGCAGTAATAGCCGACCGGATATTCGTCTTCGCGCGGCTCCCAGATGAGACAGCCGGCGGCTCGCGCCCGTGCGGCGATCTCGTCCACGGCCTCGCGGCTTTCCAGGGCGAAGCCGAAATGGCTGTAGTCGGTATCGGCCAGCGCGCGGGCCTGGCCTCCGGGCATGATCACGAAGATGAACTCGCGTTCCTTGCCGGGCTCGGCCATCCAGACGATGCGAGAGCCCTTGCCGGGGCGCTCGTGGAACACGTGCAGGCCGCAGAAGCGCTCATAGAAATCGATGCATGCCTCGAGGTCAGGCACGTGGAGGGCCAGGTGGGTCAGGGCAGGGCGCATGCGATACTCCTGGAATGATCTCGGGTGAAGGCCTGGGGTATGCTTGATGGTTCTAGAAGGAGACAACAGCCCATGACCTATGACTTCGACCTGTTCGTGATCGGTGCCGGTTCAGGCGGCGTGCGGGCCGCACGTTTCGCCGCCAGCTATGGCGCGCGGGTTGCGATCGCCGAGAGCCGTTATCTGGGCGGAACCTGTGTGAACGTCGGTTGCGTGCCGAAAAAGCTGCTGGTGTACGGCGCCCACTATGCCGAAGATTTCGGGCAGGCGCAGGGCTACGGCTGGACCCTGGACGGAGCGACCTTCGACTGGGCGACCCTGATCGCGAACAAGGACAAGGAAATCAAGCGCCTCAACGTCATCTACCAGAACCTGCTGGTCGACAGCGGCGTGACGCTCCTGCAGGCGCACGCCCGCATCGTCGACGCGCATAGCGTGGAGGTCGACGGCAAGCGCTACACCGCGCAGCACATTCTCGTCGCCACCGGTGGCTGGCCGTTCGTGCCGGAGATTCCGGGCCGCGAACACGCCATCACCTCCAACGAAGTGTTCTACCTGGAACGCCTGCCGCGGCGGGCGATCGTGGTGGGCGGTGGCTACATCGCGGTCGAGTTCGCCTCCATCTTCAACGGCTGCGGCGCCCAGACCACCCAGGTCTATCGCGGCGAGCTGTTCATGCGTGGGTTCGATGGCTCGCTGCGCGATCATCTGAAGGACGAGATGATCAAGAAGGGCATCGACCTGCAGTTCAACGCCGACATCGTCCGCATCGACAAACTGCCCGATGGCAGCTTGCTCGCGACGCTCGGAGACGGTCGCACGCTCGAAGCCGACTGCATCCTCTATGCGACCGGGCGCAGGCCCATGCTCGAAGGGCTCGGCCTCGAGGCCGTGGACGTCGCGCTGGATGACGACGGCTACGTGAAGGTCGACGAGCGCTATCAGACCTCGGTGCCCTCGATCCTGGCGATCGGCGACGTCACTGGCGGCGTTCAGCTCACGCCGGTCGCGCTGGCCGAAGGGATGGCCGTTGCGCGCCGCCTGTTCAAGCCCGAGGAATATCGCCCTGTGGACTACCGGCTGATCCCTACCGCCGTGTTCAGCCTGCCCAACCTCGCGACCGTCGGCCTGACCGAAGAGGAAGCGAGGCAAGAGGTGGGGCAGGTCCGCGTCTACGAAAGCCGGTTCAGGCCGATGAAGCTGACCATGACCGACAGCCTCGAGCGCAGCCTGATGAAGCTGGTGGTCTGCGTCCAGACCGACCGCGTGCTGGGTTGCCACATGGCCGGACCCGATGCCGGGGAAATCATGCAAGGGTTGGCGGTGGCGCTGAAGGCGGGCGCCACCAAGCAGGTGTTCGACGAAACCATCGGCATCCACCCGACGGCCGCCGAAGAGTTCGTCACCATGCGCACGCCCACCGGCATCTGACGCCAGGCCAGGGAAGCCGCCCGCTTGGGTGGCTTCCGCTGGCCCCGGCGCCAGCAATCGCGACGCGCAGTTTCTCAACGCCCCATCGAGCCCGGACCCTCCGGGCTCGCTTCGTCACGCAGCAGGGTTAGCGCTAATCCTCATCACAAAGGGTTACATTCGGCCTGAGCCGGCGAATTGACCTTGCCACCGCGGTAAGCCCTAACGTCGAGGCCTTACAACCCTGGAGGTAGGTTCGATGATGAAGAGATTCGTGGTGGGTACCCTGGCATGCATCATGGGCTCAGTTGCGCTGGCGAACGAGGCGCCTCATGCGCACGACCATGGTCCGGGCAGCCACGCGGCCGGTCCTGCCAACGAGGCCTACATGAAGTCGATGCAGGCCATGCACGACGACATGCACGACGGCATCCTGGCGAAGGACCCAGACGTGGCGTTCGCATCCGGAATGCTGGCTCACCACGAAGGGGCCATCGAGATGGCGCGAATCCAGCTGCAGTACGGCAAGGATCCCGAAATGCGAGCGCTGGCCGAAGCGGTGATCGCGGCGCAGGAACAGGAAGCCGATCAGCTTCGTGCGTGGCTCAAGGCGCACTCCGCCAAATAAGCCTGTCGTGCGGCGGACTGCCCGGCTCGCCGTTGCCTGTCAGGTTCGCGCCCGGTACGCTCCCTTATCCGGTCATGCCCGGATGAGCAGGCGTAAACGATCCCTCCTGCCCGCGGCATTTGCTCTCTTTGAAAAAGCTGATTGCGATCAAGCCTGCCGGGCGCACCTACCTGTAAAAGTAAGCCAGGCTCCCGCATCCTGAGGGGCTGCCATTCAGTCCGGTGCGTGACGCTTGCGTAGCCGGGCACAGAGCGTCTGGAGGCTTCCTTGCACGTCATCGATCGACGAAAAGCGTTGAGTGTCGCGCCTATCTGGCGGCTCGCATTTCGCCCGTTCTTTCTCGCCGGCAGCCTTTACGCGCTGCTAGCGATCCCGCTCTGGGTCGCGACCTGGACCGGCCACTGGCCGGGCTTTCAGCCCACCGGCGGCTGGCTGGCCTGGCATCGCCACGAGATGCTATTCGGCTTCGCCATGGCCATCGTCGCCGGCTTTCTGCTCACCGCAGTGCAAACCTGGACCGGCCAGGCCGCACCCTCCGGCAATCGCCTGAAAGGGCTGGCGCTGGTCTGGCTGGCGGCGCGCCTGGGCTGGCTGTTCGGTCTGCCGGCCGAGTGGCTGGCGCCGCTGGACCTGCTGTTCCTGTTGGCCCTGGCCTGGCTGATGGCGCAGATGCTCTGGGCGGTTCGGCAGAAGCGTAACTACCCGATCGTTGCGGTACTGGCGCTGATGGCTGGAGCCGATCTGCTGGTGCTGATCGGCCTGCTGCAGAACAGCGATGCGCTGCAGCGCCAGGGCGTGCTGGCCGGTCTGTGGCTGGTCGCGGCGCTGATGGCGTTGATCGGCGGACGGGTGATCCCGTTCTTCACCCAGCGTGGGCTGGGCAGGGTGGAAGCGGTCAAGCCCTGGGTATGGCTGGATGTGGCCCTGCTGACGGGCACCGGGCTGATTGCCCTGACGCACGCCTTCGGCCTTGCCATGCGCCCTCAGCCGTGGCTGGGCGTGCTGTTCGCCGCCATCGGCGCTGGCCATGTGCTGCGCCTGGCGCGCTGGTACGACGAGGGTATCTGGACCGTCGGCCTGCTCTGGTCGCTGCACGTGGCCATGCTCTGGCTGGTGGTGGCGGCGTTCGGCCTGGCGCTCTGGCATTTCGGCCTGCTGGCGCAGTCCAGCCCGGCGCTGCATGCGCTGACGGTCGGCGCCATGAGCGGGTTGATCCTGGCGATGATCGCCCGGGTGACGCTCGGCCATACCGGCCGCCCGCTGCAGCTGCCGCCCGGCATCGTCGCCGCCTTCGTCTTGTTCAACCTCGGCACGGCGGCGCGGGTGTTCCTCGCCGTCGCCTGGCCGGTTACCGGCCTGTGGCTGGCGGCGACCTGCTGGGCGCTGGCCTTTGCCCTCTATGTCTGGCGTTACACGCCGATGCTGGTGGCCCCGCGCGTGGACGGTCATCCGGGCTGAGCAGCCGGCGATGGGCGCCGGGGCTGGTGTTCACACCTGCTTATCCAAATACTAGGCTCCAAAAAAACGCAGCCTCTGCGAGGCGGCCTATGACTGGCATTCCGCCAGATCGAAAGGTAAAGGCTTTGGGCTCGGTGGCATTGGAGTGCCGGCGACTCGCTGGCGCGGACGTGGGCCAGATGGATCGGGTAGGAGAACTCCGGAGCCTGTTTCACCCGCTTGAGAATCTCCCTTGTCCAGATAGCGCTGCATCACGCGGGTACGGAATAGCCACGCCCGCCGCACTGCATCAGGTTCTGCAGGGCCAGCGGCCCGAGGTTGAACGACAGCGCCGCGCGGCTGCATTCCGGCGGCGCCTGGTTGTGCTGCTTGCGAAACGCCGGGCCCCCAGGTCCACGTACAGGTAGGGCGGGATTCTGCGTCTGCACCACCTGGATCAGCTTTTCCTCCAGCAGCTGCTCGGCCTGCAGGCCCGGCCAGTACCCCGGCTGGTGCGCAGCGCGGCGTCCAGCACGCCCAGATCGAGCTTCTTCTGCAGTTCTTAGCTACTGGCCACTTCGAGCCGTATCGCATGGCTGGCCAGCCCCTGCCGCAGACGCTGGGCCCGCGCCAGCATCAACAGGTTGCACAGACTCACCTCGGAGCCGAGGGTGAGCAGCTACCTACCGCTCTGCGACAACGGCGATGAAACCTGCCGCTGCGAATGATCTCGAGAAAGGTGCGGGCGAGATCGATGTCCATGGTCGGCACTTCAGTGCGATGAAAGCGATGGACCAGCGATTGTATTGGCTTGCGGATGACAGGTCGCCCGCCGTTCTCGGCGGCGACCCGCCGGTGCTAGTGCGAGGTGCCTTCGGCGAACTCGATCTTGTTGCCGACATTGTACTTGCCCGATGGCTTGTTCATCGGGATGCGCTTGATCTCTTCCAGCGTGTTGGCGTCGTAGACGATCAGCGCACCGTCGGCGTCCCAGACGCTGAGCAGGGCGTAGCGGCCGTCGTTGGTGAACTCCACGTGGGCGGCGTTCTTGCCCGGCATCGGCCGCAGGGTGTGGGCGACTTCCAGGGTCTGCTTGTCGATCAGGTGCACGGCGTCGTTGTTCGGGCCGAAGAACACGTCGGTCCAGGCGTAGGGCGAGTTCGCCTGGCTGCGCATGAAGAAACCCGGGCCTTCCGTGGGGATCTCCTTGATCAGCTTCCAGGTTTCCAGATCCAACACCGAAATCAGCCCCTTGCTGACGTTGGGGGTGGCGAACACCCACTTGCCGTCGCGCTTCCAGTAAATGCCCGAGCCCAGGTGCGGCATGCCCGGAAGAGGAATGTCGGTGACCGCCTGGCCGTTGTCCAGGTTGATCACTTGGCCGCCATGGGCCTTGCGCGAGGTGGCGAGCAGATAGCGGTAGCCCGGGGTAAAGGAGAAATCGTCGAGGAAGTCGGCAGCCTCGATGCGCCGCGGTTCGAAAGTCGGCTCGCCGGCATAGGAGAGCTCCCAGGCCTCTTTCACGTCCTTCAGCGCAACCACGAAGCTGTCGCGCGGCGGCGCGGTGTACACGGCGCTGACCCGTGACGGCGTGCCATCCCGGCCTACGGTGGGGATGTGCTTGACCAGCGACAGGTCGCGGGCGTCGAGCAGCACCAGGTTGCCCGGCAGGTAGTTGCCCACGAGCACCCAACGGCCGTCGTTGCTCACCGCCAGGTTGCGGGTGTTCAGCCCGGCGCGGACCTCGGCGAGCATGGTCAGGTTGTGCAGGTCGTAGACGCTGACCCAGCCGTCACGGGAGGCGAAGTAGACGAAGCGGCCGTCGGGCGAGAACTTCGGCCCGCCGTGGAGGGCGAAGTGCGACTGGAAGTTGGCCAGTTCCTCGAAGCGATCGCCGTCCAGCACGCGGACGTGATGATTGCCAGCCTCCACCACGACGAACAGGTTGCGCAGGTCGGCGCCGTGCTGCGGGGTCGTCGGTAGCGTGGCGACGTCGGTGAGAATGCGGTGGCTGGCGCGGATGTCGGCGTCGCTCCAGGTCGGCGGCACCGCCGAGGGCTGGTAGAGGTAGTCGACCAGGCCGGCGATCTGTGTCTCGTTCAGCATGCTGGAATAGGCGGCCATCTGGCTTGCCGGGCGGCCGTCGCGGATAACCGCATAGGCCTCGCCCGGTTTGATGCGAACAAGGCTCTCCGGCAGCAGCGCCGGACCGGCCCCGCCGAGGCGGTTGACGCCGTGGCAGCTCTGGCAGTGTTTTTCGTACAGCGTGCCGGCCTGCTCCAGACTGTCGTCGTGCGTCGCCGCCCCGGCTGCGGCACAGAGCGCTATCACAAGAAACGGGACTACTCGCATGCGGCCTCCATGAGGACGGCTTCTTCGGAACGCACCGAGAGCATGCGGGCGGGGTACTCCATGCCGTGTTCGGCAAACAGGCCAACGACCTGGCCGATGACGGTCAGGGTCGGTGGAACCAGTTGTTTCTCCTGTGCGATGGTCGGCAGTTGTCGGAGGGTGCAGCGCACCACGCGTTGGTCTGGTCGGGTGCCGCTGCCGATCAGTGCTGCCGGCGTATCGGGCGGCAATCCGGCGGCGATCAGGTTGCGTGATATTTCATCGACGCTGGCCAGGCCCATATAAAACACCAGTGTCTGTTTGCCTTCGACGAGGCTGCCCCAGGGCAGTTGCAGGGCGCCGTCTTCCTGGAGATGCCCGGTAACGAATTGGCAGGAATGCGCCAAGTCACGGTGAGTCAGCGGAATGCCGGCGTAAACACTGCAACCGGCAGCGGCGGTAATGCCAGGAACGACCTGGCTGTTGATGCCGTGGGCCAGCAAATATTCGAGCTCTTCCGCGCCGCGACCGAAAATGAACGGATCACCGCCCTTGAGGCGCACCACCCGCAGGTTCTGCTTTGCCAGATCAACCAGCAACTGGTTGATCTGCGGCTGCGGCAGACTATGGTTGCCGCTGGATTTGCCGACGTAATGGCGTGCGCAACTGGTGGGCAGTTGTTGCATCAGACTGTCGCTCACCAGGCGGTCGTAAACCACCGCATCGGCCTGCTGCAACAGGCTCCAGGCATGCAGTGTGAGCAGCCCGGGGTCGCCGGGTCCGGCGCCGACCAGGGCGACCTCACCAGCCGCCAGCGTGGTGCCGAGCGAAGCGGGGAGGGTGTGTGGCTGATCCATACGAACTCCTGAATTCTCAACGGGCTGCGGTGTTGGGTGTGGCGGACTCGGGCCGCTCTCTGGCTAGATCACGACGCTTGGAATGCATTGGGATTGCGGCAGGCCAATCTCCTGATCGCTCAGATAGCAGCCGGGATCTTCGCCCCAGAGATTGCCTTCGGCCCAGGCACGGGTGCGGGTGTTGCCGTTGCAGATCGACAGCCAGCGGCACTGGGCACAGCGCCCGCCGACGGCGCGGGGGTATCGACGCAGTTCGCTCAGCAGCGGGTCGGGCCGCTCCATCCA
Organism: Stutzerimonas nosocomialis; assembly: GCF_005876855.1. Classification (GTDB taxonomy): domain Bacteria; phylum Pseudomonadota; class Gammaproteobacteria; order Pseudomonadales; family Pseudomonadaceae; genus Stutzerimonas; species Stutzerimonas nosocomialis. The sequence goes on from NZ_QLAE01000014.1 coordinate 52,406, forward strand.
CAATTCGCGAAAGGATTGCCGCCGCACGTTGCCGACGGTGTACTGCCACCAGTAAGTGTCCGGATGGACGTCGCCGATGTTGTCGATATTGGCGATGCCGCTGCCCGACGCATTTCCGCCCCAGGCACGCAGCAACAGCTCGAGCCGGTCGCGGTGTTGCGGCAGCCTGGATTCGACCCACTGCAGTAGCAGGATGGCGTCGGCATCGTTGTTGCCGCTGACGAAGTCCGTCTCGCGGCCGTGCTGTACGTCCTCCCAAGCCTGTTCGAACAGCTGGTGCATCGCGTCGCGGGTCATCTGGTGAAGGGCGTCGGCCTTGCGGTTGCGTTTGCCGCGCCCACTGTAATTGAGGTGCGAGAGATAGAACTTTTGCACGTCGTGTTCATGCATCAGGGCCAGCAGAGCGGGCAGCTGTGGGTAGTTGTCCTGGGTCAGTGTGGTGCGAAGGCCAACGCGGATACCGTATCGGCGGCACAGGTCGATGGCATGCATGGATGCTGCGAAGCTGCCCTTGAGCTGGCGCCAGTCATCGTGCACCGCCTCCAGCCCGTCGATGCTGATGCCCACATAGTCATAGTGGGAGGCGGCGATGCGCTCGATGTTGCCGTCGCCGATCAGCGTGCCGTTGGTTGACAGTGCGACGTAAAATCCCCTCAGGCGCGCGTAGTCGGAAAGCTCGAAGATGTCATCGCGCAGCAGCGGCTCGCCACCCGACAGGATCAATACGCGAACCCCCGCTTCGTGGAGGTCATCGATGACCTCGAGCGCTTCGCCTGTATCCAGTTCGTTGCGGAATACGCTGTCCGCCGATGTCGCATAGCAGTGCTTGCAGGTCAGGTTGCAGCGGCGCAGCAGGTTCCAGATCACTACGGGCGGCCGGCGCGTGTCGGCGCTCCGTGCACCCAGTACCGGCATGGCTGGCCGGGTGAGGGCCCGCAGGTAATGGCTGATTCTCAACATGAGCGTCTCTCCCGCGTCACGCACGTCGCGTGGTTCGATGAACGCAGCATCCCCGAGCGGCAGTTGCCGGTCCTTGATCGGAAACAACAAACAGGCGGCGTTCGTGGCGATAACCGGCCGATGGGGAAGCCAATCAGCCGGGCGTAATAGCTGCTGGCGCATCGCTGGCCGCGCCTGCTCAGCGCGCCGCAGCAGCAATCCGCAGCCCGGTCTTTTTCAGGATGCGGCTGCTGACCAGCATTTCGTCGGCACGGCAGGCGCTGCCTAGCAGTTCCCGGATCAGGCTGCGGTAGGTGTCGATTTTCTCGGCGCTGCGGCCGTGGACCATGGCGAACAGGTTGTAGCGCCAGCCCTGCTGCCGAGGTCGGCGATAGCAGTGGCTGACGAAAACCTGGGCACCGATCAAGGGGCCGAGCCGGGCCATTTCCCGGTCATCCACGTCCCAGACGGTCATGCCGTTGTGCCGGTAGCCGAGGCGGTAGTGATTGGGCACCGCGGCGATGCGGCGAATCACTCCGTCGGCCTGCAATCGTTGCAACAGCGCGAGGGTCGCCTCGATGTCGATGCCAAGGCGCTCGGCCAGCCAGGCCCAGGGGTCATCCACCAGAGGAAGGCCCCCTTCGGTGAGTTCCACCAGGCGCGTCGCCAGCGAACGGTCGACAGGTCCAGACGTTGCGATCGAGCCAGGGGGGGCCTTCGATTCACACCGAAAAGTACAGGCCGACATGATAAGTCTCCTCCTTTGGCAGGTTGAGCACCGGCAGGCCGGTCTGTGCCTCGATACGGGCGATGGCCTGGGCGACACCCTCCGGCGTCGCGCAGCCGAGCACGAACCACATGTTCCATGCGTGCTCGCGACGGTAGTTGTGCGCCACCTCGGGCATCTCCGCGAGTTGCTCGGCCACCGCATCGAAGCGCGCCTCTGGCACAGCGAGCGCAGCGAGGGTAAAGGCACCGCCCAACCGGTCGATGTCGAACATCGGGCCGAAGCGGGTCAGGATGCCGTCATCGAGCAACACCTGGACACGCTCGCGCAGCGTTCGCGAGTCAGTGCCCAGCTCCTCGGCCAGGGCCTGCCAGGGATGGCGAACCAGCGGCAATCCGGTTTGCAGACGATTGATCAGAAGGCGGCCCAGGTCATCCATTTCCTGCAGGCTCCTGCGCAGCGGGTGGCGCATAGCGGCCCCCGCACTGCTTGAACGCGCGACTGCTGAACAGCAGCTGATGAGGTACATCGCTCAGCCCATGTTCGGCCAGCAGTGCCTCGATCAACTCGCAAACCTGCCTGCGCTCGTGACCGTGAACCATGCAGAACAGGTTGTAGGTCCACTGCGGCAGACGCCGCGGGCGTTGATAGCACAGGTTGATTCCGGGGGCTTGGGCGAGGGCGCGACCGACGGCGTCGACCTGCTCGTCAGGGATATCCATCACCAACATGGCGTTGGCCTGAAAGCCCAAGGCGCGGTGTTTGACTACCAGCCCGACGCGGCGAAACAGACCGCTCTCGCTCCAGCACCGGACCTGTTCGATCACCGCCTGCTCGCTGGCCCCGATGCGCGCGGCCAGCAACTGATAGGGGCGCGTGGCGAGCGGGAGTCCGGTTTCCAGCAGGCGGCGCAATTGCAGGGATTGGCGGTCATCGAGAGACGATGTCATGGCATGTCTCCAATGGGAAAGCCGAGGTCGATGCGGTAGGCAACCTGCATGGGCAGGTCCAGTGGCGTCAGTCCGGTCTCCTCGGCAATTTCGATGAGCAGCCGATCGATATGTGCGCGGTCGGGGCCGGTGAGCACGAACCAGAGGTTGTAGCGGTGCTCGCGAAGGTAGTTGTGGTTGACCTCGGGGTACCGGTTGATCCGCTCTGCGACCTGATCCAGTCCTGACTCCGGCACGGAAAGGGCAACCAGGGTGCTGGCACCGGCGCGGCGGTGTTCGAACACCGGGCCGATGCGTGACAGGCCACCGTCCTGCGCCAATCGTTCGAGGCAGGCCAGTACCTGGTCTTCACTGCAATCAAGCGCTTCGGCCATGGCTCGGTAGGGTTCGGCACACAAGGGCATGCCGTGCTGGAAGCGGTCGATCAGGCGCCGGCTGAGGGGGTCGATTCGCATATCACAACCCCGTCTCGTGGGCGCGGCTGGTGAAAAAAATGCCACTCGGGCTGTCGGCGGGCAGGCGCGCGGTCAATTCGAGGGTGTAGGGATCCCAGACCTGGACTTCGTTACCGTCGCGTACCGACAACCAGAGTTGGTCGCCTCGCGCGGTGAATTCCATGTGCAGCACCGCTGGACCTGGTTCGAGGGTGGCGATGATGTCGTGGGTCTCGCTGTCGATCACCTGCACCTTGCCGTTGTCCGGGTGGGCGAAGTTGACCCAGATCTGACGGGCGTCCGGCCGGGCCATGACGAATACCGGCTGGCCAGCCACGTCGATGACGTCCGTCTGCTTCCAGCTCTGCGAGTCGATCACCAGCACTCGATGCTGACCGATGGCGGGAACGAAGGTCTGGTTGCCGGCCACCGCCCATCCTTCCAGATGGGGCATCTTGTAGACCGGCAGTTTTTCCTGACCGCGACCGTAGCCGTCGATGATGCGCTCGACACCGCGGGCCGTGTGCCAAAGGTCGATCTTGGCCATGCCGTCCTCGCCGAACAGGCCGGCCACGTAATAGCGGCCGTCGGGCGTCAACAGCGCGTCGTAGGGCTGCTTGCCGACATTCTCGAAGCGGGTGACGAGAGGTGCATCGCCTTGGCTGAAATCCAGCAGCCAGGTCTCGTTGGTATCGAACAGGCTGTAGATGAAGCGCTGGCCGGGGGCATCGATGACGCCGACCACACGGGCGTTGCGGCTGCCGTCGGCCAGGGGCGTAGCAGGAATGTCGGCCACCGGTTCCAGCGTCTCGGCATCGAAGACCTTCACTCCGCCCGGTTCATAGTTGCCGACCGCGATCAGGCGGCCATCCTGGCTGATCGCGCCGCCGATGCTGTTGCCCGCCTGGATCACGCGCTTCTCGATACGCTGGCGCAGCAGGTCGACCTTGGTCAGCCCGCCATCACGGCCAAAGACATAGGCGAAACGTTCATCGCGGGAAAACACCACCGAGGCGTGGGACAGATCGCCGAGCCCCTCGATGCGCGCCAGGCGGGTCTTGCCGCTGGTCTCGATGATCTGAAGCGAGCCGGTGGCGCGTTCGACCACTACGCCCATGTCACCGGTGCCGCGCAGCGGTTGCTGGGCACAGGCACCGAGCAGCAGGCTGGCGATGGCCAGCGGAAGAGATGAGCGAATCATGGCTGTGGATATCCTTCCAGTAGCAGATCGACCAGCCAGGCGATGTCGTGCTCGTCGAGCAAGGCACTCCAGCCGGGCATGGCGGTGCCTGGCCGTCCGTAGGTCACGGTGGCGATCAGGTTGGCGCGCGGCGTATCGGCAATCGCATCACGTGTCAGCGCAGGACCCAAGCCTCCGGTCATGCGCAAGCCGTGGCAGGAGCCGCAGTCCTGCACCAGCAAATGTTCGAGTTGGCCCTGACGGCCGGGTGAGGGGACGTCGGCCAAGGCGGCAGAACAGGGGAGGAGGGACGCCAGGATGAGTCCGGCACCGAATAGCGTATGCAGATGCTGAACCATGGCGTCCTCCTTTGTGCGTCTGGCCCGGAACCCGCCAGGCGAGAGTTCTCGTTTCCTTCAACGAATGGGCTGGCCGCTGGCCTTGTACCGTTCTGATGTGGTGACGAACGTCTCGGCATTGCCTTCGCGCTCACGAACCCTGGAGCCGGACGACCGCGGCCAGATGGAGGGGCAAGCCCCTCCGGCTGGGCACTCAGTACACGTCGTGCTGAGTGTTATGGACGTTGAATTTACCGGTCGGGGTGACCAACCTTTTGTCCTTGATCACCTTCTTCAGCTTTAGCGTCTTGTCATCCACCACGACGATCGCCGATTGCTCGTCCTGCCCACTCCAGACGGAGAACCAGACTTCATCGCCGCCCTGGTTGTATTCGGGCTGCACGACGCGCTTTGCGCCGTCGCTCACTCCGGCCCACTCGGCGATGGGAAGCACGGTATAGCCCGCGCCCAGATCATTGATGTTGAACACGGCGACGGACTGGCTGATCTTGGCGTCCGGGTTGAAGGTGGTGTCCAGGTACATGTGCGGGGATTTCGGGTGGGTCTTGATAAACAGCGAACCACCGCCCTGGCCCTTGAGGGTTTCGACGACTTTCCAGGCCTGATCAGGGTGCCCCTCCGGGTCGGTGCCGATCAGGGAGATGGTTTCGTCCCCCAGGTGGCTGGTCGCCCAGACTGGCCCGAACGTGGGATGAACGAAGTTGGCCCCTCGACCCGGGTGGGGGATCTTGCCCACTTCCACCAATGCCGCCATCTTGCGGGCCTTGGAGTCGATCACGGCGACCTTGTTGGAGTTGTTCGCTGCAGTCATGAAGTAGCGGTGGCTGACGTCCCAGCCACCGTCATGCAGAAAGGGTGCAGTGCCTATCGTGGTGGTGGTGAGATTGTCGATGTCCTCGTAGTTGACCAGCAGGACCTTGCCGGTTTCCTTGACGTTGACGATGAACTCCGGGTGCTCGTGGGAGGCGATGATCGCCGCGACGCGGGGCTCAGGATGGTATTCCTGGGTGCCGACGGTCATGCCTCGGGTGGACACGATCTGCAGCGGCTCGAGGGTTTCGCCGTCCATGATGGTGTACTGCGGCGGCCAATAATCGCCGGCGATCACGTACTTGTCCTCGTAGCCCTTGAACTTGGATGTCTCCACCGAACGGGCCTCGATGCCGACCTTGATTTCGGCGACCTTGTTCGGCTCCTTGCCCCATAGATCGATCATGTCGATCTTGGCGTCGCGGCCGATCACGAACAGATAGCGACCGGAGGCCGACATTCGCGAGATGTGCACGGCGTAGCCGGTGTCGATGGTCTTGATGATCTTTTTACTCTTGCCGTCGATCAGCGCGATCTTGCCGTCGTCGCGCAGCGTGACGGAAAACAGGTTCGGCAGATCCAGCGAATTCATCTGCTTCTTCGGCCGGTCTTCCGGCTTGACCAGGACGCGCCAGGAATCCTTCATCTCTGCCATGCCCCACTCCGGCGGCGTCGGCGGGGTGTGCTGGATGAACTTCGCCATCAGGGTGATTTCGTCCTTGGTCAGCGCATTGGAGGTGCCCCAGTTGGGCATGCCTGCGGGCGATCCATAGGTGATCAGGGCCTCCAGGAACTGCTGGCCGCGTACTTGGGTGACGTCCGGAGTCAGCGGCTTGCCGGTGGCGCCCTTACGCAACACGCCGTGGCAGCCGGCGCAGCGCTGGAAATAGATCTCCTTGGCGTGCTCGAATTCCGCAGAGCTCAGATCCGGAGCTCCGGGGGTGTGGACGACCTGAGCGCTGCCCGGGTTGATCGTGCTTGCTTGACCCTTGTATGCAGCGTCGGCGTTTTCCGCATTCACTGCAGCTTGGGCAACTGCCAAACCGAGCAGTGAAAAGCTGGCGATAATGCCTGCCAATAATGGTTTGCTCATACTGTTTCTCCTCTGACCGCTTGGAGCGGTTCCTGCTAATGGCAACGGTGTGGCAGTTCCTGAGTCTTGCGGTGTGCGATCGCATGCTATGGCGGGCTTCGTGCGAGCACGCTTGATGACAATCAAGAGAAGCCCCAGTAGTCCTTGAGCGTGACGCCGTGTCGCGGATAGGTTGCGGTGGACGACCGCCGTTGTTGCGGGCCGGGCAGGGTCCTGCTTGCCCGCTTAGGCCAGGGCAGGGAGATGTGGCCTCGGTCGATGGGTTCCTGGTCGGACGACTACATCCCAGGGCCTGCCCCAGCCAGCGGTTCGCCAGAGAGCCGGGCTGTCTGCGCCAGATAAAACGCCACCCTGTCAACGCCCCTAAACCCGAGTGCCGTGTTCGGGTTTTCTTGATTGCTATCAAGCAGGTTTCGGTAGGCCGCTTCTTAAACTGGCCACGCCAAGCCATGAGGAGGCGACCATGTCCGAGACCTTCACCAAGGGAATGGCCAGGAATATCTACTTCGGGGGAAGCGTGTTTTTTCTCCTGGTATTCCTGGGCCTGACCTATCACACGGAGCAGACCTTTCCAGAGCGATCCAACGAGTCGGAGATTTCCGAAGCGGTCGTTCGTGGCAAAGCGATCTGGGAAAACAACAACTGTATCGGCTGCCACAGCCTGCTTGGCGAAGGCGCCTACTTTGCGCCGGAGCTGGGGAACGTCTTCGTTCGCCGCGGTGAGGATGCGGCCTTCAAACCATTCCTGCAGGCATGGATGAAGGCTCAGCCGTTAGGTATTCCGGGTCGTCGCGCCATGCCGCAGTTCCACCTGAGCGAGCAGGAAGTGGACGACATGGCTGAGTTTCTAAGGTGGACCTCGAAGATCGATACCAATAACTGGCCGCCGAACAAGGAGGGTTGAGCGATGAGCATTTTGAATCCGCATCTCAAATTCCAATCGCAGGCTGTCGCCAAGCCTTATTTCGTGTTTGCGCTGATGCTGTTCGTCGGGCAGATCCTGTTCGGTCTGATCATGGGGCTGCAGTACGTGGTCGGCGACTTCCTGTTCCCGTTGATTCCATTCAACGTGGCGAGAATGGTTCACACCAACCTGCTGATCGTCTGGCTGCTGTTCGGCTTCATGGGGGCGGCTTACTACCTCATCCCCGAGGAAGCGGACCGCGAACTGCATAGCCCGAAACTGGCGATCATCCTGTTCTGGGTCTTCGCCGCGGCCGGCGTGCTAACCATCCTCGGTTACCTCTTCGTGCCCTACGCGGGGCTGGCGGAAATGACCAGGAACGAATTGCTGCCGACCATGGGGCGCGAGTTCCTCGAACAGCCGACCATCACCAAGATCGGCATCGTGATCGTGGCGCTGGGCTTCCTCTACAACATCGGCATGACCCTGCTCAAGGGTCGCAAGACCGTGGTCAGCACGGTGATGATGACCGGTCTGATCGGCCTCGCGGTGTTCTTCCTGTTCTCCTTCTACAACCCGGAGAACCTGGCACGCGACAAGTACTACTGGTGGTTCGTCGTGCACCTGTGGGTGGAAGGCGTGTGGGAATTGATCATGGGTTCGATGCTGGCCTTCGTCCTGATCAAGATCACGGGCGTCGACCGTGAAGTCATCGAAAAGTGGCTCTACGTCATCATCGCCATGGCGCTGATCACCGGCATCATCGGCACCGGCCACCACTTCTTCTGGATCGGCGCACCGACCGTGTGGCTATGGCTGGGTTCGATTTTCTCGGCCCTGGAACCGCTACCGTTCTTCGCCATGGTGCTGTTCGCGCTGAACATGGTTAACCGTCGTCGTCGCGAACATCCGAACAAGGCCGCTTCGCTGTGGGCCATCGGCACCACGATAACCGCCTTCCTCGGCGCTGGCGTATGGGGTTTCCTGCACACCCTGGCCCCGGTCAACTACTACACCCACGGCTCACAGATCACTGCCGCTCACGGTCACCTGGCCTTCTACGGCGCCTACGCGATGATCGTGATGACCATGATCAGCTACGCCATGCCGCGCCTGCGTGGTTTGGGCGAGGCGCCGGATGCACGGGCGCAGCGCGTCGAGGTCTGGGGGTTCTGGCTGATGACCCTGTCCATGGTCGCCATCACCCTGTTCCTCACCGCCGCCGGCGTGGTGCAGGTCTGGCTGCAACGCATCCCTGCCGATGGCGCCGCCATGTCCTTCATGGCGACTGCCGACCAGCTGGCCATCTTCTTCTGGCTGCGCCTGGTCGCCGGCGTGTTCTTCCTGATCGGTCTGGTCTGCTACCTGTACAGCTTCCGCCAGCGCGGTCGGGTACCGGTCGCAGCAGCGGCAGCCGCCGCGGCCTGAGACGGTTCGCAATGAGCATCGACGGCCCGGCTGGGTAGCGGCGGGCCGTTTTGCGTTTCAGCTGCCAGCACGGAGTAACCCGCCATGGCTTTTACCATCGAAGTGGAGGAGTGGGTCGGTAGTGTCTGGCACCGCTTCATCACCCGTCGCGCCAGCCCGGACTTCCCGGAGGCGCGGGTGGAGCTGGAGAGCATGCAGCGGCCGCTGTCGCTGCTGTTCCGCGCCATGGGCGGCGCCAGCGGCGTCGGTGTCGAAGCCGCCAGCGCGCGTGACATGCTCGTGCGGCGCAACCTGCTGCAGCAGGTCGCCGGCACCTGCAAGCAACTGCCGGTGGCCTGGTGCGACGCCAGCAACCTGCGGCTGCCACAGAGCCTGGCGGTGTACCCGGAAGTCTCGCTGAACCAGGACCTGTATCGCTGGCTGGCGCTGCTCGCCGCGCAGGCGGGTCAGATGCGCCATTGGGCGCGGGACAACCAGCGCTGGACCCAAGCCATCCTCGAGCAGCTCCCGGCCATGCGTGCGCGTTACCGGCGCCTGGTCGAGGCCCATCTGCAGTTGCGCCCGGACCCGAGCCAGCTGCCGAAGGCCGAGGCCGCACTGGAAAGTGCGCTGTGCCAGGCGCTGCGTGAACCGGGCAGCGTCAGCCAGTTCCCACGTAGCGAGCGCGCGCCCTGGCCGTTGCCGCTGTGGCTGTATCCGGCTGACAACCTCGGTGAACCCCAGGCCGCGCAGCGCGCCGAGGAAGGCGACGGCAATCTGGAAACCCCACCCGGCGGCGAGTCGCGCCAGCGCAAGCGGGCTCGGCGGGTCGAGGAAAGCTCGAGCAAGGGCGGCCTGCTGCTGTTCCGTCTGGAAAACCTGTTCAGTTGGTCCGAGCACATCGAGTTGGATCGCTGCGGCGACGACACCGAAGATCTGGACGCGGCCCGTGTCGCCGAGGACCTCAACGAGCTGGCCCTGTCGCGTCAACGTATGCGTCAGGGCGGTGGACTGAAGCTGGACCTGGACCTCCCGGCCGCAGACTTCGACGATGTGCCGTTGGGCGAGGGCATCAAGCTGCCCGAGTGGGATTATCGCAAGCAATGCCTGCAGAAGGACTTCGTCAACCTGCAAATGATGTTGCCACGTGGCTCCGAGGCCAAGCCGTTGCCGCTGCACCTGTCGCCCCTGGCGCGGCGGTTGCGCCGGCAGTTCGAGCACCTGCGCAACGACCGCCAGTGGCTACGCCAGCAACCCCAGGGTTCCGAACTGGACATGCAGGCCTGGCTCGATTTTCACGTCGAGCGGCAGAACGGCCAGTGCGCCGAGCGCGGCCTGTTCATGGAACAGCGGCAGAACCGCCGCGACCTGGCCTGTCTGCTACTGGCCGACCTGTCGATGTCCACCGATGCGCACCTGGACAACGATCACCGGGTGATCGACGTGGTGACCGACAGCCTGCTGCTATTCGGCGAGGCGCTGTCGGCGGTGGGCGATCCCTTCGCGCTGTACGGATTCTCCTCACTGCGTCGCCATCAGGTACGCCTGCAGGAGCTCAAGGGCTTCGGCCAGCCCTACGGCGACGAGACCCGCGGCCGCATCCAGGCGCTCAAGCCCGGTTACTACACGCGCATGGGCGCGGCGATCCGTAGAGGCAGCGAGTTGCTCGGCAACTGTAAACAACGGCGCAAGCTGCTGTTGCTGGTGACCGATGGCAAGCCCAACGACCTGGACCTCTACGAGGGCCGCTACGGTGTCGAGGACACCCGCCAGGCGGTACTCGAAGCACGTAGCCTGGGGCTGCTGCCGTTCTGCATCACCATCGACCGCGAGGCTGGAAGCTACCTGCCTTACATGTTCGGCGCCAACGGTTACACCCTGATCAGGGACCCAAAACAACTGCCGCTACGGCTGCCGCAGCTTTATCGGCAACTGACCCAGCCATAGCCGTGACGGGATGGCGCGGCGCTGCCCCGCCCAGCCGCGCAGATGTGGTGGGATGAAATCCATAGGTCGCGGGTCTGCACTGACGGTATTCGGTCGTTCTGGATCTCAGAAGAGATGGCGCGGCAGCCAGACGATCATCACCGCACAGAACAGCGCCAGGGCGATGCAGAACCACAGGAAGCGGCGCTGTCGACGCGCCGGGGCCGCGTCAGCCAGCACGGGAAGCGGCATGCCGCAACCGTGACATTCGGTTTCGCCGGGCGGTGCGTCTCGCTGGCAGTACAGGCATCTGGGCATCAGGTCACTCGAACTGCTCGAGGCGCTGGCGGTCGAGGATCGTGATCAGCCGGCCCTCCAGCTCGATGATCCCCTCGTCAAGGAGGCGGCGCATGATTCGCGAGAAAGTCTCCGGCTGGATCGACAGGTGACCCGCTACCAGCTGCTTTGCCATTGGCAGCTCGAATCGGTTGCCACACTCGGGCACCCGCACCGATTGGGTAAGCAGGTATCGGATCACCCGGTGGGTGGCGTTCTTCAGCGACAGGGTCTCGATCTCGTTGATGCGCTGGTGCAGCCGCATGCTGAGCTTGCCGAGCAGGGCGAAGGTGAGCCGCTGGTTGGCTTCCAGAAGCCGCATGTAGGAAGCGTTGGAGAAACGGTAGGCCTGCGTCGGACATAACGCCTGGGCCGACGCCACGTAATTGGGCGTGTCCATGAGCATCATGGCTTCGGCGAAGGTCTGGCGATTGCCGACCACTTCGAAGACCTTTTCCTGGCCGTCCGGAGTCAGCCGATAGATCTTCGCCGCGCCGGAAATCAGAAAGTAGAACGAATCCGCCGGCTCACCCTGCTGGAAAAGGTGGTCACTCTTGTCCAGGTTGAGCAACTGACTGGTGGCCATCAGCTCCTCCAGCTGGTCGTCGCTGAGTGGTTCGAACAGGTGATGGCTGCGAAGAATCTGGTGGTGTACGCGGTGAAGCAGCATGCAGGGCATCCTGTTTGTCGTGGAACCGGCGGGTGAACCATAGACCTGCGCCGGTTTTTCTGTCCTGAGCTGGATCAACGCACCAGCGGTACGCTGCCGTTGGTGCTGCCTCCGGACGTCGTGATGTTCAGGGACAGGACGCTGGCGAAAGCAAGGACCGAGGCCAGCACCAGGCTCCAGGCGAAAGGGAAGATGAGCGTCTTCATGGTCGTATTCCCGGTTGGCCGTTGGAGGGGGTTAGCCCCGGACCGCGCATGGGAAGAGGATGTTGTTTTCAAGGTGAATGTGCTGCATGAGGTCGTCGCGCAGCTCGTCCAACCCGCGATAGAGGGCGCGCCAGGTGTTGCAGGCGTGCGCCGGCGGAGTGATGTTGTTCGTCAGTTCGGCCAGTCGAGCCAGAGCTTCGCCGTGCTGGTCATGTTCCAGGCGCATTACCGAGATCGGGCCGCTGGCCTGAGGCGAACCAATGTCACGGCGAAGCAGCGGGAAAAGGATTTTTTCCTCCTTGAGCATGTGGCTCTCGAGCTCCTGCTGCATCTGCCACAGATGTTCGGCGAGGCCTCTGGGGCACTCGGAGCGTTCACCATGGACCTGTTCGACACGGGCAGCCAGGCGGATGAGTTCGGGAAATTGTTCGCGGTGGCGTTCGTGATAGCGCGCCAGCAGATGGTCGATCAGGGCGCCGTGCGTGGTCTGGCGCCAGTCCACCGGGTCGCCCGATTGCGCATCAAGTGCAGCCAATTCGTCGGCGATGCGCTCTGCATCCAGCGCCTGGCGCATGGCCGCTTCCCCGAGGGTCAGGCCGCCGGCGCAACAGAAGTCCAGCTTGTGCTGGCGCAGCACGCGGGTCGCCCCGGGAAGGGAGCAGGCCAGGTCACCAAGGGTCCGTTCAAGCAGTGCAAGAGTCATGTTGGAATTCCCTGCAGAGAGTTTTGCCAGGGCCTTCGCAAACACTGTGCCAGCCGCCAGGGCGCATGAATCCTGGCGTCGAGCACCGTCAATGGTGGAAATGACCACGAAAAGCCCGGTATCGATCACCAGAAGGGTGAATCCGACCCTGGGCTTCTTGCTGGGCCGCCTGCCCGACGAGCGGGCAACCTTGACCCCTATCAATGTCCGCTGCCGAACGGCTGCCTAGACTGCCGGCCGTCCCGCCGCTGCGCCTGGCGCGGCGCGAACGTGCGCAGCGGCCTTCCCATCGACGAGGAATTGTCATGCACCTGGTCTGCCCGGCAGGAAGCCTGCCCGCGCTCAAGGCCGCCGTCCAGCAGGGCGCCGATGCCATCTATGTCGGATTTCGCGACGACACCAATGCCCGCCACTTCGCGGGGCTCAATCTCGATGATCGTCAGCTGGACAAGGGGCTGCAGCTGATCCGCGAGAAAGGACGCCAGCTCTACGTGGCGGTCAACACCTATGCCCAGCCGGAAGGCTGGGTGCGCTGGAAGCGGGCGGTGGACCAGGCGGCCGACCTGGGCGTCGACGCGCTGATAGCGGCCGACCCCGGCGTGCTCGGCTATGCCAGCCGGCGTCATCCGGCGCTCAAGCTGCACCTCTCGGTGCAGGGCTCGGCGACCAACGCCGCCGCCCTGGCGTTCTACCACGAGCGCTACGGCATCAGCCGCGCGGTGCTGCCGCGCGTGCTGTCGCTCAAACAGGTCAGGCAGGTGGCGGCCAGCAGCGTGGTGCCCGTCGAGGTGTTCGCCTTCGGCAGCCTGTGCATCATGGCCGAGGGGCGCTGTCACCTGTCGTCCTACCTGACCGGCGAGTCGCCGAACCTGTGCGGCGTCTGCTCGCCGGCCAAGGCGGTGCGCTGGGTCGAGGAGCCGGAGGGACTGACCTCGCGCCTGAACGGCGTGCTGATCGACCGCTACGGCAAGGGCGAGGCGGCCGGCTACCCGACCCTGTGCAAGGGGCGGTTCCTGGTCAATGGCCAGCGCTTCCACGCGCTGGAGGAGCCGACCAGTCTGAACACGCTGGACCTGATCCCGGAATTGGCCGCCATGGGCGTCAGCGCGGTGAAGGTCGAAGGGCGGCAACGCAGCCCGGCCTATGTCGAACAGGTCACTCGCGTCTGGCGCGCCGCACTCGACGCCTATCTGCAGGCGCCCCAGCACTATGCCGTGCAGCCCGCCTGGCGCTCGGTTCTCGACGGCCTTTCCGAGGGCTCGCAAACCACCCTGGGTGCCTACCACCGGGCATGGCAGTGAATCCCCCTATGCAGGAGCCAACCATGAAACTGAGCCTCGGCCCGGTGTTGTTCTACTGGGATCGCCAGAAGCTGCACGACTTCTACGCCGACATGGCGAGCCAGCCGCTGGACGTCATCTACCTGGGTGAAACCGTCTGCTCGAAGCGACGCAGCATGGGGCTGGACGACTGGATCGGCCTCGCCCGGGAGCTGGCGCAGCAAACCAAGGCGCAGATCGTCCTGTCCAGCCTGACCCTGGTGGAAGCCGCTTCGGAGCTGTCCGGCGTGCGCCGCCTGTGCGAGAACGGCGAGCTGCTGGTCGAGGCCAACGACATGGGGGCCGTGCAGTACCTGTCGGAGCGGCGCCTGTCCTTTGTCGGCGGACCTGCGCTGAATCTCTACAACGGCCATGCGCTGGCCGAACTGGTGAGCAGTGGCATGTGCCGCTGGGTACCACCGGTGGAAATGTCGGGCGCCCTGGTACGCGGTGCTCGCAAACAGCTGGCGGAACTGGAGGTCGGCCTGCCGGAAATCGAGATATTCGCTTATGGCCACCTGCCGCTCGCCTATTCGGCGCGATGTTTCACCGCGCGGGCGGAAAACCGGCCTAAGGATGACTGCCAGTTCTGCTGCAAGCACTACCCCGAAGGCATTCCGCTGCTCAGCCAGGAGGGCGAGGCACTGTTCACCCTCAACGGTATCCAGACCCTGTCCGCCGCGACGTCCAACCTGTTGGCCGATTACCCGACATTGCAGGCATGCGGGGCCGATCTGCTGCGCCTGAGCCCGCGTGCCGAAGGCATGGGGGCGGTCATCGCGGCCTTCGATGCAGTGCGCCAGGGCGCGCAGCCGCCGCTCGCCGTCGAGGGGTGCAACGGTTACTGGCACGGCCGGCCGGGGATGCTCCGCGCAGAGGAGGCCGGCCTGTGCTGAACCCCCGCGAGCATGCGATGAAACTGGGCGAGCAGTTGCTGCCGTGGCTGGCCCGTACGCCTTTCGCGCTGCAGCGCACGGTGCTGGAGCGAAGCCTCAACCGGCTGTTCGCCGAGCCGCTGGCCGACGATGCCTTCGAGGCCCTGGAGGGCAACTGGATGCGTCTGGAGGTCGCCGACCTCGGGCTCGCCTGGTGCCTGACCTGCGAGCGACGAGCGCTGCGCATCGCCCGACAGGCGCCGGTGCGGGTGTCCATCCGCGGCAACTGGCGCGAATTCCTGCTCCTGGCCAGCCGGCAGGAAGACCCGGACACGCTGTTCTTCCGACGCAGGCTGGTGATCGAGGGGGATACGGAGCTGGGCCTGGCGATCAAGAATCTGATCGACAGCCTCGACCCCGACCTGCTGCCTCCCTGGCTATGGACGCTATTGCAGCGTGCCGGCATGCAGGTGGCGCAGGTGCAGGGCTGATACGTCAGACCGGGAGCGTTCGCTCCCGGGGCTGCATGCGATCGCTGGCCAGGATGTCGCGCATGTCTTCGAACAGGGCGTTGGTCTCGGCCTCGCTGCAGTCCTGCCCATAGCGCTTGCGAAGACCGTAGCTGCTGAGGGTGATGTGTACCTCGGCGGTGACCCCGTGCTGCGCCAGGCAAGCCCGCGCGCAGTGCAACCGGCAACCGTCGATGGCCAGGATGGCCCGTCCGGAGTTGGCCTTGTTCACCAGCGACCCGACCCGACCGCCGACGCCGGCGATACAGGACATCTCCGCGAGCCCGGCTCGATCCAGCCGCACCGCGAGCGTGTTGGCCAGTTGCGCCACGTTCGAGCAGCCGGAGCAGGAATACACCAGGGGCAGGGTAGTGGACTTGGACATGGGCATCTCCGGTTGGGGCCGATGCGATCGGCCGGTCAGTCAGTTGAGGGGAGGGTCGCGGGGTCAGTCCTGGTAGGCCGCCAAGCCCTGGTTGTCGAGGATCTCGATGCGCCGACGCTGCACGTTGATCATTCCCGACTCGGTCAGCCGATGCAGGATGCGCGAGAAGGTCTCCGGCTGGATGCCAAGCTTGGAAGCGATCAGCCGTTTCGGCACATCCAGGGTCACCACGCCGTTGTCGTTGTCCTGCGACTGGTAGAGAAACCGCACCACCCGGTGGCTGGCGTTGGCCAGGGTGAGGGTGTCGATCTCGTTCATCCGTTGGTGCAGGCGGATGCTCAGGGTCGCGAGGATATCCAGGCAGATGCTCGGGTGTTCCTCGAGCATGCGCCGGTAATGCGGACCATGCAGGCTGGCGACCAGGCTTGCCTTGAGCGCGGTGGCGGTGACCGGGTAGTTGGGCGTGCCGGTGAACAGCAAGGCCTCGGCGAAGGATTCGCCGGGGCGGATGACCTCCACCAGCTTCTCCTGGCCGTCGCATACCACGCGGTGCAGCTTCACCTGGCCACTGAACAGAAAATAGAAACGCTCGGCTTTCCCTCCCTGATGGAACAGCGCGGTGCCGGCGCAAAGACGCCTGAGATTGGCCGACGCACAGACCTCCTGCAGCGCGGGCTCGGGCAGCCGGCTGAACAGATGATGGCGGCGCAACTGGGCGACAAGCGAGGTTTCGGTAAGCATGTTTTTCCCCAGGCCCCGGCTCGGGACGACTCGGCCGCATCCTAAGAGCGCGGATGCCCCTGTTTCCTTGACCAACGACAAGATCGATGCCCGATGGGGAAAAAGCAGTCACCGCCGCGGCTTGACGCTGGTCAATTCCTTCCACCGCCTTACGCACTACATTCCACGACATCTTGTGGTTTCATTTTTATTTTCTACTAGATGTTGAGGTGAAAGATGGGCGGAACTCCAGATATCCACCTGCCGGCCTCGGTTCGCAAGCGCGATGGCCGCCTGCTGGCGTTCGAGCTGGACAAGGTCGCGCGGGCGATCGAGGCGGCTGGCGAGGCCACCGGCGAGTTCGGCGCCGACACGGCACTGACGCTCGCCGACCGGGTGCTGGCGCGGCTGGCCAGGCGGGTCGTCGAGGTCGAGCAGGTGCAGGACGCCGTCGAGCGCGTGCTGATGGAGGCGGGACACTACGCGACGGCGCGTGCCTACATCGTCTATCGCGAGCGCCATGGCCGGTTGCGTCGGGACCGCAAGGCCATCGTCGATGTCGCCGCCTCGATGAACGAGTACCTGTCGCGCGAGGACTGGCGGGTGCGTGCCAATGCCAACCAGGGCTACTCGCTCGGCGGGCTGATCCTCAACGTCTCCGGCAAGGTCACCGCCAACTACTGGCTCGACGAGGTCTACAGCCCCGAGATCGGCGCCGCCCACCGCGAGGGCGACCTGCACATCCATGATCTGGACATGCTCGCCGGCTACTGCGCCGGCTGGTCGCTGCGCTCGCTGCTCAACGAAGGCTTCAACGGCATCTCCGGGCGAGTCGAGGCCGGCCCGCCGAAACACCTCTCCAGCGCCCTGGGGCAGATGGTCAACTTCCTCGGCACCCTGCAGAACGAGTGGGCGGGGGCCCAGGCCTTCAGCAGCTTCGATACCTACCTCGCACCCTTCGTGCGCAAGGACCGCCTCGGCTACGACGAGGTGCGCCAGGCGATCCAGGAATTCATCTACAACCTCAACGTGCCGTCGCGCTGGGGCACCCAGACGCCGTTCACCAACCTGACCTTCGACTGGGTGTGTCCGGAGGACCTGCGCGAGCAGATTCCCTACATCGGCGGCGTGGAGATGCCCTTCGCCTATGGCGAGCTGCAGGCCGAGATGGACCTGATCAACCGCGCCTACATCGACGTGATGCAGGCCGGCGACGGGCGCGGGCGGGTGTTCACCTTTCCGATCCCCACCTACAACATCACCCACGATTTCCCCTGGGACAGCGAGAACGCCGAGCGTCTGTTCGAGATGACCGCCCGCTACGGGCTGCCGTACTTCCAGAACTTCCTCAACTCGGACATGAAGCCCAACCAGGTGCGCTCGATGTGCTGCCGCCTGCAGCTGGACGTGCGCGAGCTGCTCAAGCGTGGAGGCGGTCTGTTCGGTTCGGCCGAACAGACCGGCTCGCTCGGTGTGGTGACGGTCAACTGCGCGCGCCTGGGCTATCTGCATGCCGGCGACTGGGCGGGCCTGCTCGAACACCTCGACGCCTTGCTGGAGCTGGCGCGGCAGAGCCTGGAGGTCAAGCGCAAGGTGATCCAGCACCACATGGACGCCGGCCTGTATCCCTACACCAGGCGCTACCTGGGTACGCTGCGCAATCACTTCTCCACCATCGGCGTGAACGGCCTGCACGAGATGGTGCGCAACTTCACCGACGATCACGATGGCTTGCACACCGAGCCCGGCCGGCGCCTGGCCGTGGCGCTGCTGGATCACGTGCGGGCGCGGCTGGTGCGGTTCCAGGAAGAGACCGGCCACCTGTACAACCTGGAGGCGACTCCGGCCGAGGGCACCACCTACCGCTTCGCCAAGGAAGACCGCAAGCGCTTCCCGGACATCCTTCAGGCCGGCACCGCCGAGGCGCCGTACTACACCAATTCCTCGCAACTGCCGGTGGGCCATACCGACGATCCGTTCGAGGCGTTGATGCTGCAGGACGAGCTGCAGTGCAAGTACACCGGCGGCACCGTGCTGCACCTGTACATGGCGGAGAAGATTTCCTCCGCGCAGGCCTGCAAGACCCTGGTCCGCAACGCCCTGAGCCGTTTCCGGCTGCCGTACCTGACGGTCACGCCGACCTTCTCGATCTGCCCCGTGCACGGCTACCTCGCCGGCGAGCACGAGTTCTGTCCCACGTGCGACGAGGCGCTGCTGGCCCGGCAGGCCACGTGCTGCGCCTGAATCTTCTCCCACCCAAGCAAAGGAGCGACACCATGAACCCAGCGAATCCACTGCCCGAGGCCGAGCGTCAGCGTTGCGAGGTCTGGACCCGCGTGATGGGCTATCACCGCCCGGTAGCGGCCTTCAATCCCGGCAAACAGTCCGAGCACCGAGAGCGGACGCACTTCACCGAGCGTGCCGCCGGACTGGCGCGCTGAGCATGGCCCCCGCCCTGAGGGTCGGGGGCCTGGTGCCCCTGACCACCCTCGATTTCCCCGACCACCTCGCCTGCGTGTTCTTCTGCCAGGGGTGCGGCTGGCGCTGCCGTTACTGCCACAACCCGCAACTGATTCCCGCCTGCGGTACGTCCGAGCTCGCCTGGGCGGACCTGTTGGGATTTCTCCGCGAGCGAGTCGGGCTGTTGGAGGCGGTCGTCTTCAGCGGTGGCGAACCGACGCTGCAGCATGCGCTGCCGGATGCGATCGAGCAGGTCCGCGCGCTGGGCTACAAGGTCGCGCTGCACAGCGCCGGCATCAAGCCGAAGCTGTTCCGCCAGGTTCTGCCACTGGTCGACTGGGTGGGCTTCGACGTCAAGGCCACGCCGGAGCGCAGCCGGTCGATCACCGGCGTGCCGGGCAGCGGCGAGGCCAACTGGCAGAGCCTGCTCTACCTGCTCGATAGCGGGGTGGCCCATGAATGCCGCACCACCGTGCACTGGCAACTGTTCGAGCCCGACGAGCTCTGGAACATGGCCCGCCGCTTGCGCACCCTGGGTGTGCAACGCTTCGCCGTGCAGTGCGTGCGCACCGCCCGGATGCTCGATCCGGAGCTGGCCGACAGCCGCCCGCCCTACGATCAGCAGAAGCTCTGGGAGCGTCTGGACCAGCTGTTTCCTTCATTCGTGCTGCGCGGATAGATGCCGTCCGACCGTGCCCTGGAAGGTGCTGGCACGCGGGCGAAGCTCAGGCCCAGCCCCAGAACTGCAGGTACCAGCCGTAACCGACCACGGCGCCTCCCAGGACACAGCAGCCGAACGCAAGCGGCCGGCGAAGGCCGTTGGCGCCATGCCGGCTGATGACCTGCCAGCTCAGGTACAGGGTCCAGGCGACCGCGCCGCACAGGAGCCAGGCGCGAGCCGGCTGCGCCCAGGCCAGAAGGAAGCCTTCGTAGCGCAGCAGCTTCACGGTGGTGGCCGACAGGCCGAGAAAGAGACCCGCGCCGGCCAGCGGGGTGAAGGTCAGGGCCAGGTGCCGGAACACCGGCTCGCCGCGCCTCATCACCGCTGCCGCGACGCGTAGCGCGAGCCACAGGGCGCCTCCGATCAGCATCGTGCTGGCGCCGAGGTAGCTCAGGATCGTGGCACCGTCGAGCCAGGTGAAGGCGTCGTTGACCTCGGGATAGTGGGTCAGCAGCCACCAGGGCGCACTGGCCTCCAGCGGCCAGAGAATGTCCTGTTCGACCAGCCATCCGGCCGCCGCCTGCTTGAGGCCGATGAACCAGGGGCTGACCGTCCACTGGAAGGCGCCCATGGCGAGGCCGATCATGCCGAACAGAAGCAGGCGCACATCCCAGCGGCCATGCTGTGCTTGATCACCGACGATGAGTATCTCCGCATTGGGCGAGCGTGCGGTCAGCGCCACGGCACCGCGCTGGCCGCTGCAGCGCCCGCAGGCGTGGCACTCGCGATTGCCGCGCATGCGCCGGATGTCGATCAGCGGCGCGCAGTTGGGTGGCGTCAGGCGCGGACCCTGGTTGGCCTGCCAGAGCGCCTCGTCGACCCGGTAATGCAGCGGCGCAAGCCGCGCCAGCAAGCCGAACACACCGCCGACCGGGCACAGGTGCCGACACCAGATGCGCTTGCCGCGCCCATAGAAGAAGCCCACCAGCATGGCCGCGACGGTGGAGCCGCCGAGAATCAGCGCGGCCGCTCGGCCATAGTCGTAGACGCTGATCAGCTGTCCGTAGACGGTGGTAAGGATGAAGGCGACCGTCGGCCAGCCGCTCCAGCGAATCCAGCGTGGCGTGCGCCTGTTCAGGCCGCGCCAGCTGATCCATTCGCTGAGCGAGCCTTCCGGGCACAGCAGGCCGCACCAGAGGCGGCCGAACAGCCCCACCGACAGCAGCACGAAAGGCCACCACAGGCCCCAGAAGACGAATTGTGCGAGCAGGGTCAGGTGGTCGAGCATGCGTGCCTGCGACGGTGGCAGGGCGATCAGGGCGGGGACCAGCAGCAGAATCAGATAGAAAATCACCACCAGCCACTGGACGAGGCGGATGGCGCCGGCATGGTCGCGCAACCAGTCGCCGATGCGTGCCAGCGCGGCAGGTTCCGGCGCGCCGCTGGCCTGTCCTCGGCGCGCCTGGGCGGTGAAGACGTTCATGCCGGCACGGCCTGTGTTTGTCGCGGCGCTCGTGGACGCAACCACAGCCAGACCGCTAGCCAGTAGGCCGCCATCGACAGCACGGCCGCCAGCGACGGCATCGCCCGGTAGCCGGTCAGGCCGGCAAGGGTGGCGCCCAGACTGCCGCCGTCGTCGAGCAGAGCGGAGCTGTCCCACAAAGGGTCGCCGAACACGCCGTACAGGACCTCGGGCAGCTCCATGCCCATCAGCTGGCCGCTCAGGCGATCCAGGCCCGCCATCAGCAGGGCGGCGCCGAGGAGCAGCAGCAACGCTTCGCTGATCTGGAAGAAGCATCGCCAGGAGAACAGCCGGCTGCCGGCCCGCAGCGACGCATAAGTGAGCAGCGCCAGGCCGAAGCCGAGCACGCCGCCAGCGGCGAAGCCGACCAGGCTGGCCCCTTGCTGCTGATAGCCGATGCCGTAGAGGAAGACCACCGTCTCGCTGCCCTCGCGCGCCACCGCCAGCATCGCCAGCACCAGCAGGCCGAGGCCACGGCCGCTGTTCAGCTGCGCCTCGGCGCGGCCCACCAGGCCGCGCTCGAGACCACGCCCGTGGCGATGCATCCAGCCGACCATGTGCAGGATGAGAAAGCTGGCCGTCAGCAGCATGGCGCAGTGGAACCATTCGCCGGCCGGCCCGGCCAGCCAGTCGCCGGCTCGGAGGATGCCCCAGGCTAGCAGCGAGGCCAGGCCGAGCCCGGCGATCACGCCGCCCCAGAGCATGCGCAAGGCGTGACGGTTGCCCGGCTGCTGGCTGAGCCAGGTGTGCAGGATGCCGATGACCAGCAGCGCCTCGACGCTCTCGCGCCAGACGATGAAGAGGGATTGGCCCATGTCGCTTCTCCTGGGTGATCGTGGTGCGCCTGCTCGAATGGCCGCAGGACTACCTGGCGATGATTTCCCCTTCCGGCAGGTCCATGTGGAACTCGTCGAAGAAGGGGTAGCGGCCCGGTTTGAGCGGATGGATCACCACGAACGAGGTCACGCCGGGGGAGAGCACTTTCTCCACCCGCAACGGCGTGCTTTCGAACTCGATGGGGCCGCTGCCGGCGTTGTGGATGACGATCTTGAACCGTTGGCGAGCCGGTACCTCGATGGTCGCCGGCTCGAAATGGCCGTCGCGGATGGTCAGCTCGTAAGTCGGTAAAGCTGCCTGGAGGCTGTCGGCAAAACTGACGGCGAACAGAGCGAGTGCCGGAAGCAGGATGCGTCCCATGCTGACCTCCTGCTCAGTAACCGCCTTTCTTGCCGATGCCGGCGTAGGTGAACTCGTAATTCAGCTCGCAGCGCTCGAACCAGGGGGCGACGCCGGTTTCCTTGTCGACGTGGCGGCCGAACATGGCGTGCTCACCGCCCGGCGGCAGAATGGTGTAGGTCAGCCGGTATTTGCCGGGCCCCATGAGCTTGACGTTGTCGCCATAGTGCGGGCCATCGTTGGCGATCATCGGATGAAAGTCGCCTTCGATCTTCTCGTCCGAGCCTTGCTTGCTCAACGCATAGCGAATGTTCAGGTAGGGAACGAAACTGCCTTCCTGCCAGCCGTTGCGGTTGTCTTCCGTGGCAGCGATGTCGGCTTCCAGGTGGATGTCGGATTCGGCCGTAGCGCGCATCATGCCAGCCGGCTCCATCTCCACCGGCTGCAGGTACACGGCCCCGATCTCCATTCCTGCGCACGGCTGCGGTTCACCGATGGGGTATTCCCTAGCCTGGGCGGGGAGAGCGAAAAGGCTGGCGGCGACGAGCGAAACGGCAGAAGGCATCTGGCGCATGGTGTAAATCTCCGTATGAGGTAACACCAAGCTTCGCAGTCAGCGATGCAATCGATAATGATTAGCATCAATTTTGGAGAAAAGGCTCCTGGGACGAACCGCCACAGTCAGGGGTCTTCGGGAGGCTCGGCCGGCTTGTCGGGCTCGAAGCCCCAGGCGATGTGCCAGTCTTCGCCGAAACTCTCGCTGGGGTGCTCGGTACGTCCCGCGCCGTTGCCGCAGGCCAGGTCGTTCGCCGGGCAATAGCGGTCGCAGCCCCAGCAGATGCGCTCGGGGTGCTTGGGGTTGAGGGGGAATTTCTTCGCCATGTCCGCTCCGCAGGGTGTCCCGACAGCCTATGCCGATCCCCCCGGGCCGCCTTGATCTGGCTCAAGCTCGACGGGTGCCGGCGTGCCGGGCAAAAAAAGCCCCGCGACCAGGAGCCAATCGCGGGGCAAAGGTGAAGCGGATGCGGGAGAGGGGGTCAGCTGCTGATGTCCCAGCCGCCGCCGAGCGCCTTGTAGATGGAGACGATGCCGCGATACAGGTCGATCTCCGCCTGCGCCTGGGCATCTTCGGCGGCCAGGCGCTCACGCTCGGCATCGAGCAGGACGAGGAAGTCCACCGTGCCTTCGCGGTAGCGGATCGCCGCCTGGCCGGCCGCTTCGCGGCTGGCATCGGACTGACGCACCAGGGCCAGCAGGCGTTGCTGGATCTTGGCGTAGTCACTGAAGGCGTTTTCCGATTCTTCCAGGGCCAGCAGGACCTGCTGTTCGTACTGCGCCAGGGCGCCATCGGCATCGGCGCGCGCACCGCGCAGACGGGCCCGTACGCTGCCGAGGTCGAAGGCCGCCCAGCTGAGGGTCGGCGCGACGCCCCAGGCCCGGGCGTCCGACGAGCCTATCTGCGAACCACGCCCGGCGGTGAAGCCGAGGAACCCCGCCAGGCTGACCCGGGGGAAGAGGTCAGCCGTCGCCACGCCGACGTTCGCCGTGGCGGCCGCCAGTTGACGTTCGGCCGCGCTGATGTCCGGGCGGCGGCGCAACAACTCGGCCGGATCGCCGATCGGCAGCGCCTTGGCGATGGCCGGCAGCTCGCGGGGCGAGAGGTCGACCGTCAGCTGATCGGGGCGCTGGCCCATCAGCGTGGCGATGCGGTTGCGGGCCCGTACCTGCTGGGCCTGCAGCATCGGCAGCGTGGCTTCGATGGCGGCCAGGCGGGCATCGGCGCGCATCACGTCCAGCTGGCTGCCGATGCCGGCTTCGCGCAGCTGTTCGGTCAGGGCGCGCGAGTTCTGCTGGTTCTCGAGGTTGGCGCGGGCGATGCGCTCGCGCAGCTGGGCACCGCGCAGATCGCCATAGGCGTCGACCAGGTCGGCGATCAGGGTGATCTGCAGCTGATAGAGCTCGGCCTCGGCGCCCTGCGCCTGGGCTTCGCTGGCTTCGAGCTGGCGCTGGATACGGCCGAAGAGGTCGAGCTCCCAGGCCATGTCCAGGCCCAGGTCGTAGCGCTCGGCGTTGCCGCGGCGCTCGCTGAAGCCAGGCTGCTGCGCCTTGCCGATTTCGGCGCTGGCGCGGCTGCTCACGACGGGGAAGGCGTCGTTGCCGACGTCGTCACGGATCGCCCTGGCCGCCCGCACGCGGGCAAAGGCGATGCGCAGTTCGCGGTTTTCCTCGAGCGCCTGCTCCACCAGCTGGTCGAGGGTGCGGTCTTCGAACTGGCGCCACCAGGCACTCTCGAAGCGGCTGCGGTCGAGCGATGCCGCCTGGGCGTGGATCAGGTTGGCCGGCGCGGTCTCCGGCGCGCGGTAGTCCGGGCCTACCGCACAGGCGGACAGCGCCAGTGCGAGCAGGGCGGGGGCAAAGGCCTTCATGCATGAATCTCCTTGAGACGGGTCTGCCGGCGTGCTTCTCGACGTTCGACGAAGGCACGCAGCAGGACATAGAACACGGGGGTCAGCAGCAGCCCGAAGAAGGTCACGCCGAGCATCCCGGAGAACACCGCGACACCCATCGCATGGCGCATCTCGGCACCCGCGCCGCTGGAGATCACCAGCGGAACCACGCCCATGATGAAGGCGAAGCTGGTCATCAGGATCGGCCGCAGACGCAGGCGGCAGGCTTCGAGCACAGCGGCCACCCGGTCGAGGCCTTCTTCCTGTTTCTCCTTGGCGAACTCGACGATGAGGATCGCGTTCTTGCACGCCAGGCCCACCAGCACGATCAGGCCGATCTGGGTGAAGATGTTGTTGTCGCTGCCGGCGAGGATCACCCCGGCGATGGCCGAGAGCAGGGTCATCGGCAC
This sequence comes from Stutzerimonas nosocomialis, assembly GCF_005876855.1. Lineage (GTDB taxonomy): Bacteria > Pseudomonadota > Gammaproteobacteria > Pseudomonadales > Pseudomonadaceae > Stutzerimonas > Stutzerimonas nosocomialis. Next base: position 77,534 of record NZ_QLAE01000014.1, read on the forward strand.
GATCAGGATGACCGCCAGCGGCAGGCTCCAGCTTTCGTACTGGGCGGCCAGCACGAGGAAGGCCAGCAGTACGCAGAGCGGGAAGACGAACATTGCGGTGTTGCCGGCGAGGATCTGCTGGTAGGTCAGGTCGGTCCACTCGAAGCTCATGCCGTTGGGCAGCTCCTCGCGCAGCAGGCGCTCCATCGCCGCTTCGGCCTGGCCGGTGCTGTAGCCGGGCGCCGGCGCGCCGTTGATCTCGGCGGTGATGAAGCCGTTGTAGTGCATGACCCGGTCGGGGCCTGAGCTGTCGCTGACCTTGACGAAGGTCGACAGCGGCACCATCTCGCCCCGGTTGTTGCGCACCTTCAACTGGCCGATCTGCTCGGCTTCGAGCCGGAACTGCTGCTCGGCCTGCACGTTGACCTGGTAGGTCCGGCCGAACCGGTTGAAGTCGTTGGCGTACAGCGAGCCGAGGTAGATCTGCATGGTGTCGAAGATGTCGTCGATGGCCACGCCGTGGGTCTTGGCCTTTTCCCGGTCGATCGCCGCTTCCACCTGGGGCACGTTGACCTGATAGCTGGAGAACAGGCCGGCCAGCTCGGGCACGCTCTGGCTCTTGGCGATGATGTTCTGGGTCTGCCGGAACAGCTCGTCATAGCCCAGGTTGCCGCGGTCCTGGATCTGCACGCGGAAGCCACCGATGGTGCCCAGGCCCATGACCGGAGGCGGCGGGAAGATGGCGATGAAGGCGTCCTGGATGCCGGCGAACTGGCCGTTGAGCTCGCCGGCGATGGCGCCGGCCGACAGCGAGGCGTCCTTGCGCTGGTCGAAGTCCTTGAGCGTGACGAAGACGATGCCGCTGTTGCTGCTGTTGGTGAAGCCGTTGATCGAGAGGCCGGGGAAGGCCACGGTGTTCTCCACGCCCGGGTGCTTGAGGGCGAGTTCGGACATCTTCTTGATCACCTCTTCGCTGCGGTCGAGGGTCGCCGCGTCCGGCAGCTGGGCGAAGGCCACCAGGTACTGCTTGTCCTGCTGCGGCACGAAACCGGTCGGCGTGTTGGCGAAGCCCATCCAGGTCAGGGCCATCAGCCCGGCGTAGATCAGTATCGCGATGCCGCTGCTGCGCAGGATGCGACGCACCGCGCCGACGTAGCCGTGGCTGGCGCGGTCGAACATGCGGTTGAACGGCTTGAACAGCCAGCGTCCGAACAGTGCATCGAGCAGGCGCGAGAAGCGGTCCTTCGGCGCGTCATGGGCACGCAGCAGGGCGGCAGCCAGCGCGGGCGACAGCGTGAGCGAGTTGAAGGCGGAGATCACCGTCGAGATGGCGATGGTCAGCGCGAACTGCTGGTAGAACTGCCCGGTGAGTCCGGAGATGAACGCCGTCGGCACGAATACCGCGCACAGCACCAGCGCCGTCGCCACGATGGGGCCGGTGACCTCCTTCATGGCCTGCTTGGTCGCCTCGACAGGCGTCTTGCCCAGGCCGATGTTGCGCTCGACGTTCTCGACCACCACGATCGCGTCGTCGACCACGATGCCGATCGCCAGCACCAGGCCGAACAGCGAGAGGGCGTTGAGCGAGAAGCCGAACATGTGCATGACCGCGAAGGTGCCGATCAGCGATACCGGTACCGCCACCAGCGGAATGATCGAGGCACGCCAGGTCTGCAGGAACAGGATCACCACCAGCACCACCAGCACCACCGCCTCGAGCAGCGTATGGACCACCGCCTCGATGGAGCCGCGCACGAAGATGGTCGGGTCGTAGACGATTTCGTAATCGACGCCCTGGGGGAAGGCTTCCTTCAGCTCGGCCATCTTTGCCCGCACGTTGTTGGACACGTCGATGGCGTTGGAGCCCGGGCGCTGGAAGATCGGCATGGCCACGGCGGGCTTGTTGTTGAGCAGCGAGCGCAGCGCGTACTGGTTCGAGCCGAGTTCGATCCGCGCGATCTCGCGCAGGCGGGTGATCTCGCCGTCTTCGCCGGCGCGCACCACGATGTTCTCGAATTCCTCCTCGGTGACCAGCCGGCCCTGGGTGTTGATCGACAGCTGGAAGCTGTTGCCGGCATTGGACGGCGGCGCGCCCAGCGAGCCCGCGGCGACCTGGCGGTTCTGTTCGCGAATGGCGGCGACCACGTCGGTGGCGGTGAGGTTGCGCGAAGCGACCTTGGTCGGGTCGAGCCAGACGCGCAGCGAGTATTCGCCAAGACCGAACAGCTGCACGTCGCCGATGCCGTCCAGCCGCGCCAGCTCGTCCTTGACGTTGAGCGTGGCGTAGTTGGACAGGTAGAGCATGTCGTAGCGCTCGTCCGGCGAGGTCAGGTGCACCACCATGGTCAGGTCGGGCGAGGCCTTGTCGACGGTGACGCCCAGGCGCTGCACCTCGGTCGGCAGGGTCGGCATGGTCCGGGTCACGCGGTTCTGTACCTGCACCTGGGCGGTGTCCAGGTCCGTGCCGAGGGCGAAGGTGATGGTCAGGGTCATCTTGCCGTCGGCGGTGGCCTGGGACGACATGTAGAGCATGCCCTCGACGCCGTTGATGGCCTGCTCGAGCGGCGAGGCGACGGTTTCACCGATGACCTTGGGGTTGGCGCCCGGGAAGTTGGCGCGCACCACCACGGTCGGCGGAACCACTTCCGGGTATTCGCTGATGGGCAGCTGGAACAGCGCGATGGCGCCGCCGATCAGGATGATCAGCGAAAGCACCGCCGCGAAGATCGGCCGCAGGATGAAGAATTGAGAGAAGTTCATCGGAGCATGTCCTGTGTATCGCTCGGCAAGGGGGCGCCGCTGCCCGCGGCAAGCGGGCAGGGCACAGACAGCACTGCAAAAAAGGGTGAACGCCTCCCGCGGCGCGGGAGGTCAGGCATCAGCTTCTGGGAGAACCGTTGGCATCGCGGCGGGCGACGCTCGGGGCCGGGTTCTGCTGCGCGGCCTCGATCGCTTCGCGCTGGCTGGCCAGGGCGGCGAGGGTGGCTTCGCTCGCCATGGGCACGTCCTGCGGTTCGACGTGCATGCCCGGGCGCACCCGTTGCAAGCCGTTGACCACGATGCGCTCGCCCTTGGCCAGCCCGCTGCGCACGATGCGCAGGCCTTCGAGGCGCGGGCCGAGTTCGACGGCGCGGTAGTCCACGTCATTGTTGGCATCGATGACCAGCACGAACTTCTTGCCCAGGTCCGTGCCGACGGCGCCGTCCTGGATCAGGGTGGCGTCGTAGCGGCCGCTGCCCACCAGCTTCAGGCGAGCGTACAGCCCGGGGGTGAAGCGCCCGTCGCGGTTGTCGAACACGGCGCGGCCGCGAATGGTGCCGGTGCGTGGGTCGACGCGGTTGTCGATGAAGTCCATGTGGCCGAGGTGCGGATGGCCGTCCTCGTTGGTCAGCCCGAGGTAGACCGGCGTGGCGTCGCCGCGCGAGCCCTTGCGGGCCAGTTCGCGGTGCTTGAGGTAGACGCGCTCGTCGGCCTCGAAGTAGGCGTAGACGCGGTCCGTGGAAACCAGCGTCGTCAGCAGGGTCTCCCCGGCGTTGACCAGGTTGCCCGCGGTCACCGCCGCATTGCTGACCTGGCCGTCGATGGGCGCGGTGACCTGGGTGAAGCCGAGGTCCAGCCGGGCCGAATCGAGCTGTGCCTGGATCGCCGCCACCGCCGCCTTGGCTTCCTCGGCGGCGCTGATGCGCGCATCGGCCAGTTCAGCCGAAATGGCGTTGCTCGAACGCAGCCGCTCGCCACGCTCGGCCTCGCTGGCGGTCCGGCGCTGCTGGGCGCGCGCCTGCTGCAGCTGGGCTTCGAGCCGCTTGACCTCGGCCTGGAACGGGCGTGGATCGATCTGGAACAGCAGGTCGCCTTTCTTCACCCTGGCGCCCTCGGTGAAGGCCACCTTGTCGATGTAGCCCGACACCCGGGGGCGGATCTGTACCGATTCAGGCGCCTCCAGGCGGCCGGTCAGCTCATCCCATTCGGTAATGGGTTGCTCGATCACCTGGGCGACGCTGACGGTCGGGGCCGAGGGCGCGGCCGATGCGCTGGCCTGGGGGGCCTTGTCGCAGGCGGCGAGCGCGATCATCGCGAGAGCGGCCAGAGGAAAACGCAAGGCCTTGATTGACTGATCCATGTAAGGGCTCCGCAAAGCAGGGAATAGACAGTGCGGCGAGTGTGCGTCCCGCGCGGTGGTACGACGAATCGAACAACGCGAAGATGAATATCACTGCCGGTGATGATTTAGTTGTATGTATCGATGCAGGTGAAGATCGACGGACAGCACTGCGGCGGGGCGCACGGCTTGCCGTCCACCCAAGGTCGGATCGTTGACGAGGCTCGGTGCTAGAGGCTGTCCGGGTCGCCGATGAACATCTGGATCCGCGAACGCAGCCAGCGCTCGGCGGGGTCGTTGTCCTGGGCGCCGCGCCAGGCCATCGAAAGCTCGAAGGTGGTGTCGGTCTCGAACGGCAGCGGCTCGGCGCGAACGCCTCCGTTGGCCGCCAGGGCCGCGGCGGCATAGTCCGGCACCGTGGCGATGATGTCGGTGCCGGCGATCAGACTGGCTAGGCCGTTGAACTGGGGAACCGCCAGCACGACCTTGCGCTTGCAGCCGCGCAGGGCCAGCTCGTCGTCGATGAAGCCATTGAGGTCGCCGGCGAACGAGACCATCGCGTGGGGCCGCGCGCAGTATTCCTCCATGGTCAGCGTGCCGGGCTTGGAATCGGCGCGCAACAGCCGGGGTCGGCTGCGGCGCAGCACCTTGCGCTTGGCGTTGGCTGGCAGCTCGTCGGTATAGCTGACGCCTACCGAGATCTCGCCCGAGGCCAGCAGGCTCGGCATCAGCAGGTAGTTGGCACGGCGCACCACCAGCACCACACCCGGCGCCTCGGCGCGAATCCGTCGCAGCAGGGGCGGCAGCAGGCCGAACTCCACCTCATCGCTCAGGCCGATGCGAAACACCATGGTGCTGGTAGCCGGGTCGAACTGGCTGGCGCGACTGACCGCGGTGGAGATCGAGTCCAGCGCCGGCGAGAGCAGCCCGAAGATCTCCTGGGCGCGCGCGGTCGGCTCCATGTTGCGGCCGGTGCGCACGAACAGCGGATCGTCGAACAGCGAGCGCAGACGCCCGAGCGCGGCGCTGATAGCGGGCTGGCCGAGGAACAGCTTTTCCGCCGCGCGCGTCACGCTGCGCTCGTGCATCAGCGTTTCGAATACGATCAGCAGATTGAGGTCGAGGCGACGAAGGTCGTTGCGATTCATGCCATCCACGCTAGGTCAGTGGCCGGATAATCGAGCGTTACCCGATAAACGATGTCTCAGGGCTAATGGTAGTGTCTCGTGCCTGGATGACGAATGCCCGATCATATCGGTGGCTTGCCTGATTCCCCGGCATGAGAGCACGCCGGCGCATCGCCGTCGACTGCCCTGGAACGCTTTCGAAGCAGCCTCGGCGGTCGAGATCATTAGCACCGGGCATGAGCACTATCAACGGGAATACCCCCTCGCCGGGTGGTGTTGTTCGGGGAGTGCAGATAGAGTCGCTCCAGCCTAGAAGTAAGTGAGGTGCACGATGTCGCGCATGATCCGGTTTCACCAGTTCGGCCCTGCCGAAGTACTGCAATTCGAAAACGTCGAAGTCGGCTCGCCTGCGCCTGGCGAAGTGCTGATTGCAGTCAAGGCGATCGGCGTCAACTGGCACGATGTGCTCTGGCGTCAGGACCTGGCGCCGCGCCATCCGCGCCTGCCCACCGGACTCGGCAGCGAGGTCGCCGGCGAGGTGCTGGCGGTCGGCGAAGGCGTCGAACGCTTCAAGGTCGGCGACGCGGTGGCGAGCTTCCCGGCGCACGACCTCAACGACTATCCCGCCTACGGCGAGCGCGTGCTGATGCCGCAGACCTCGCTGGTGATTTACCCCGACGTGCTGACCCCCGAGCAGGCGTGCGTGCACTACACGCCGCTGCTGATCGCCTATTTCGGGCTCAGGGACCTTGCCCAGCTGCAGGCCGGGCAGCAGGTGCTGATGACCGATGCGAGCCACTGCACCGGACCGTCGGCCGTGCAGCTCGCCTCCGCGCTGGGCGCGCGGGTGATCGCCACCACCGACACCAGCGAAGACCGCGACTTTCTCCTGGAGCTGGGCGCCAGCGCCGTGATCGCCACCGAGGAAGAAGACCTGGTCGGGCGCGTCCAGAAGCTCACCGAGGGCCGGGGCGTGGAGGTCATCCTCGACGCTTGCGGCGGTTCGCAGATGGCGCTGCTGGGCGACGTCATGGCGCCCTGCGGCAAGCTCGTGCTCTACGGGCTCAACGGCGGCAACGAGACCGCTTTCCCGGCCTGCGCCGCGTTCGAGAAGAACATCAAGTTCTTCCTGCACTGCCTGGGCGACTTCACCGGATTGCCGGAACTGGGCATCCCGCAGAAGGCCGAGGCGGTCGAGCGGGCACTGACCCACATCAACCAGCTCACCGCCGACCGCCTGCTGCAGCCGGCCATCGCCCGCGTCTATGGTTTCGACGAGGTGGTGGAGGCGCACCGCTATCTCGAAAGCGGCGCCGCCCGGGGCCGCGTGGCGTTGCGCGTCGACTGACCACCGCAGGCCTCCCGTTCGGCGGGCGCCCAGCCCGCTGACGGAAACTTTTGTTTCGTCCCGCCAGTCCTCCAAAGACAGTCGTAACGCTTTGGAGACGCCGTATGTCGGACGCCAGCCAGACCCTCCCGCCCCAGCAGCAACCCGAGCCCGGCGACGAGAGCCGCATGAGCCCGCGCCCCGCTTACAAGGGCGAGGACTACCGCGCGGCGGGCAAGCTCGAAGGCCGGGTGGCGATCATCACCGGCGCCGACAGCGGCATCGGCCGCTCCGTTGCGGTGCTCTATGCCCGTGAGGGCGCCGACGTGGTGGTGCTCTACCTGAACCAGGTGGACGATGCCGAGGAGACCCGTCGGGAGGTCGAAAAGCACGGCCGCCGCTGCCTGACCTTCGCCGGCGACGTGGCCGATGCGGGGTTCTGCCGGCGGGTCATCGAGGAAACCCGGCGGGTCTTCGGCCGGCTCGACATCCTGGTCAACAACGCCGGTGAGCAGCATCCGCAGAAGCGTCTGGAAGACATCAGCGAGGAGCAGTGGGAGCGCACTTTCCGCACCAACATCTTCGGCATGTTCCAGCTGACCAAGGCCGCCTTGCCGGCGATGAGGGAAGGCGCGTCGATCATCAACACCACCTCGGTGACCGCCTACAAGGGCAACCCGAACCTGATCGACTACTCCTCGACCAAGGGCGCCATCACCAGCTTCACCCGTTCCCTGTCGATCAACCTCGCGCCGCGTGGCATCCGGGTCAATGCGGTGGCGCCCGGGCCGATCTGGACGCCGCTGATTCCCTCGACCTTCGATGAGGACCACGTCGCCCACTTCGGCTCGAACACACCCATGGAGCGTCCCGGCCAGCCCGAGGAAGTCGCTCCCGCCTACGTCTACCTCGCCAGTTCCGATTCGTCCTACGTCAGCGGCCAGGTCATCCATGTCAACGGCGGAACCGTCGTCAACGGTTGAGGAGTACAGCCATGCCACGCACGATCTGGAAAGGGGCCGTCAGCTTCGGCCTGGTACACATCCCGGTGGCGCTGGTGCCGGCGACCACGCGCCAAGGCATCGACTTCGACTGGCTCGACAAGCGCAGCATGGACCGGGTCGGCTACAAGCGGATCAACAAGACCACCGGTGAAGACATCGACAGCGACAACATCGTCAAGGGTGTCGAGTACGAGAAGGGCCACTACGTGGTCATCAGCGACGAGGAGATCCGCGCCGCCCACCCCAAGGCCACCCAGACGGTGGACATCGTCGCCTTCGTCGACGCCAAGGACATTTCCTTCCTCTACATCGACACTCCGTACTACCTCACGCCGGACCGCCGTGGGGAGAAGGTCTATGCGCTGCTGCGCGAGACGCTGATCCAGACCGGCAAGGTCGGCATCGCCAACGTGGTGCTGCGCAACAAGCAGCACCTGGCCGTGGTGATGCCGCTGGGCAAGGCGCTGGTGATGAACACGCTGCGCTGGGCCGACGAGGTGCGCGGCGTGGAATACCTGGAAATGAAGGACGAAGCGCTCAACGCCGACCTCAACCCGCGCGAGCTGGAAATGGCCAAGCGGCTGGTCGAGGACATGACCGAGAAATGGAAGCCGGACCAGTACAAGGACACCTTCCAGGACCAGATCATGGAACTGGTCGAGCGCAAGGCGCGCGAGGGCAAGCTCGAGGCGGTCGGTGGGCCGGAAGAGGCCGTCGATCGGCGCAGCGCGGACGTCATCGACCTCACCGAACTGCTCAAGCGCAGCCTGGCGGCGAAGCCCTCGGGCAAGGCCGCGGCCAGTGACGAGTATGACGGCGAGGACGAGGAAACGCCGCAGAAGGCGCCGGCGCGCAAGACGGCGGCCAGCAAGGCCGCCGGAAGCAAATCCAAGACCGCCGCGAAAACGACGGGCGGCACGACGCGCAAGGCCAGCGCGGCCAAGACCAGTACCAGCAAGTCGAAGAAAGCCAGCTGAGCCGAGCGCCGCCGCGCCGGCGCCGAGCGATTCGCGACCAGGAGTCCGCCGTGCCCCAAGCCCAGACCCGCGCCGCCACCCAGGCGCCCAGCCGAAAACCCGCATCCCCGCGCAAACCGTCCAAAAGCAGCGACAGCCGTCCGCTGGTCGGTGGCGTCGGCATCAGCCACCCGGAGCGCGTCATCGATAGCGCCAGCGGGGTGACCAAGAAGGGGCTCGCCGAGTATTACCTGAGCGTTGCCGAGCACCTGCTGCCGCAGTTGGCCAGGCGGCCGCTGTCCATCGTGCGGGCGCCCGAAGGGGTAGGGGGCGAGACGTTCTTCCAGCGCCACGCCGGCCGCCTGAAGATGCCGCACATGCGCGAACTGGACAAATCGCTCGACCCCGAGCACGCGCGGCTGATGCAGGCCGACAGCATCACCGCCGTCATCGAGGCGGTGCAGATGGGCACCATCGAATTCCACAGCTGGAACGCGCGCAGCGACAAGGTGGAGCGTCCCGACCGGGTGATCTTCGACCTCGACCCGGACCCCGAGCTGCCCTGGTCGGCGATGGTGGAGGCCACCTGCATGACCCTGGACCTGCTCGAGCGCCTAGGCCTGCGCGGTTTTCTCAAGACCAGCGGTGGGCGGGGCATGCACGTGATGGTGCCGCTCGCCCGGCGCCACGACTGGACACTGGCCCGCGAGTTCGCCCGCGGCGTGGCCGAGCGGCTGGCGGCAGAGGCCCCCGAGCGCATCGTCGCCAAGATGGGGCCGCAGAACCGGGTCGGCAAGATCTTCGTCGACTACCTGCGCAACCAGAAGGGCGCGAGCACGGTGGCGGCCTATTCGGTGCGCGCGCGGCCGGGACTGCCGGTCTCGGTGCCCATCACTCGCGAAGAGCTGGGCCGGATCGACGGCGCCGCCCAGTGGAACGTGACCAACCTCGCCGAGCGCCTGGCGGACCTTTCCAGCGACCCCTGGACCGAATGCGGCTCGCTCTCCCAGACCATCGGCCAGGCGACCCTCAAGGCCTTGTCCGATCCGGTGTGAAGCACTCCCCAGGCCCGCCCGTCGCATGGCGCGGCGGGATTTAGCGCAATAAGGAACCAAGGAGAATCGCGCGCAGTCGACTGCCCACTGATGAGCACATAAGAAAGACAGGAGAGACACGATGACCGTGCGTGTATCCCGGCGACAATTCCTGAAGTTCGGCGCCGCAGGCCTGGGCGCGTCGAGCATGGCCATGATGGGGTTCGCCCCTGACGAGGCCCACGCGTCGATCCGGCATTTCAAGCTGACCGGCGCGAAGATGACCCGCAACATCTGCACCTACTGCTCCGTAGGCTGCGGCATGTTGCTCTACAGCCGCGGAGACGGCGCGATCAACGCCCATGAAGAGATCTTCCACGTCGAAGGCGATCCGGATCATCCGGTGAGCCGTGGTTCGCTGTGCCCGCGCGGTTCCGGTGTGCTCGACTTCATCAAGGCCAAGTCGCGGACCAAGTTCCCCGAGGTCCGCGAGCCCGGCAGCAACGAGTGGAAGCGAATCAGCTGGGACGAGGCCATGGAGCGCATCGCCCGCTGGATGAAGGACGACCGCGACGCCAACTTCGAGACCCATGACGAGCAGGGAAGGCTGGTCAACCGCTGGATGACCAGCTCGATGGTGGCCGCATCGGCCTGTACCAACGAGACGGCGTATCTCACCCAGAAGATCACCCGGGCGCTGGGCATTCTCAAGCTGGATAACCAGGCGCGCGTCTGACACGGACCGACGGTGGCAGGTCTTGCCCCTTCATTCGGTCGCGGTGCCATGACCAACCACTGGGTCGACATCCGCAACGCACACATCATCCTGTCCATGGGAGGCAACTCCGCGGAGGCGCATCCGGTGGGCTTCCGCTGGGTCATGCAGGCCAAGGAGCGCAGCAACGCGATCCTGATCTCCATCGACCCGCGCTACAACCGCACCACGGCGGTGGCCGACTATCACGCCTGGATTCGCACCGGCACCGACATCGTCTTCCTCGGCGGGCTGATCAGCTACCTGATCGAGAACAACCGCTACAACGACGAATACGTGCGCGCCTATACGGACGCCAGCCTGCTGGTCAACCAGGACTTCGGCTTCGAGGACGGCCTGTTCACCGGCTACGACGAGGCCAGGCACCGCTACGACCGCAAGACCTGGAATTTCCAGCTCGACGAGCAGGGCTTCGCCCGCCGCGACCCGACGCTGCAGGACCCGCGCTGCGTGTTCCAGATGATGCGCCAGCATTACAGCCGCTACACCGTGGAGATGGTCGAGACCACCTGCGGCATGCCGCGTGAAACCGTGCTGCAGCTGTGGGACCTGATCGCGCAGTCCGCCGCGCCCGACAAGACCATGACCATTCTCTACGCCCTGGGCTGGACACAGCATTCGGTCGGCTCGCAGATGATCCGCGCCGCCGCGATGGTGCAGCTCCTGCTGGGCAACATGGGCATGCTCGGCGGCGGGGTGAACGCCCTGCGCGGCCATTCCAACATCCAGGGCCTGACGGACATCGGGTTGCTCTCCAACCTGTTGCCGGGCTACATGAACCTGGCCTCGGTCGACCTGCAGAGTTACCAGCAGTACCTGGACAAGCGGATCAAGGAGCCGCTTCTTCCCGAGCAGGTGTCCTACTGGAAGTACTACGAGCGCTTCTTCGTCAGCACCATGAAGGCCTTCTACGGCGATGCCGCCACGGCCGAGAACAACTGGTGCTACGACTGGCTGCCCAAGCTCTCCGAGCCGATCTACGACGTGCTCTATGCCGCCAACGACATGGCCAACAGGAAGATGACCGGCGCCTTCTGCCAGGGCTTCAACATCCTGGCCGCGTTCCCCGACAAGGCGAAGATGACCCGGGCGCTGTCGAACCTCAAATATCTGGTCGTCATGGACCCGTTGCAGACCGAGACCAGCGAGTTCTGGCAGAACTACGGGGCGTTCAACGACGTCGACCCGAGCCAGATCCAGACCACGGTGTTCCGCCTGCCGACCACCTGCTTCGCCGAGGACGACGGCTCCATCACCAACAGCTCGCGCTGGCTGCAATGGCACCACCGTGCCGCGCCGCCGCCTGGCGAGGCGCGCACCGACACCCACATCCTGGGCGATCTGTTCCAGCGCATTCGCCGGCTCTATGAGCAAGAGGGCGGCGCCTTCCCCGAGCCGATCCTGAACATGGCCTGGGATTACGCCGTGCGCGACTACCCGCAGGCCGACGAGCTGGCCCGCGAGTACAACGGCCGGGCGCTGGCGGACATCGAGGATCAGGGACGCATCATCCGGCGCAAGGGCGAGCTGCTCAACGACTTCGGCGAACTGCGCGCCGACGGTTCCACCGCCTGCGGCTGCTGGATCTATTCCGGCGCCTGGACCGAAGCCGGCAACATGATGGATCGGCGCGACAACGCCGATCCATACGACAACGGCCAGACCCTCGGCTGGGCCTGGGCCTGGCCGATGAACCGGCGGATTCTCTACAACCGCGCCTCGGCACGCCCGGACGGCACGCCCTGGAACCCGGACCGCCGGCTGATCTGGTGGAACGGCGAGCGCTGGGTGGGCGCCGACATCCCCGACTATCCGGTCGCGGCGCCACCGGAGCAGAACGTCGGCCCGTTCATTCTCAACCAGAGTGGTGGCGGGCACTTCTTCGTCAGCGAGTGGTTGAACGAGGGCCCGTTCCCCGAGCACTACGAGCCGTTCGAATCGCCGATCGACCACAACCCGCTCAGCCCCGACAACCCGCTGGCCTACCACAACCCCATCGGCCGGGTGTTCGAGGAAGACAAACCCAACTTCGGCACGGCCAAGGAGTTCCCGTACGCGGCGACCACCTACCGGCTCACCGAGCACTTCCACTACTGGACGCACCACGTGCTGCTCAATGCCATCGCGCAGCCGGAGAAATTCGTCGAGATCGGCGAAACCCTGGCCGAGGAACTGGGCATCAAGGCGGGCGAAAAGGTCCGGGTGACCTCCAAGCGAGGGTACATCGAGGCGGTGGCGGTGGTGACCAAGCGGCTGATTCCGCTGCAGATCACCGGCAAGACCGTGCATCAGGTCGGCATCCCGATCCACTGGGGCTTCCTGGGGGTGGCGAAGAAGGCATTCCTCACCAACACCCTCACGCCGGTGGTCGGCGACGGTAATACGCAGACACCGGAATTCAAGTCGTTCCTGGTGAACGTGGAAAAAGTGGGAGGGCGTGCCTGATGCGTGGCGAACAACCCAACATGCAGAACTTCATCCAGCGCTCGGCAACGCCCACGGCCACGCCGCAGGTGCGCACCGGTGGCGTCGAGCCGGTGACCAAGCTCATCGACGTTTCGGTGTGCATCGGCTGCAAGGCCTGCCAGGTCGCCTGCTCGGAGTGGAACGACCTGCGCGATGAAGTGGGCGAGTGCGACGGCACCTACAACAACCCCCAGGACCTGACGCCGCAGTCGTTCGAGGTGATGCGCTTTTCCGAGTACGTCAACGAGGAGGGCGGCCTGGAGTGGCTGATCCGCAAGGACAACTGCATGCACTGCGCCGAGCCGGGCTGCCTGAAGGCCTGCCCGTCGCCCGGGGCGATCGTGCAGTACGCCAACGGCATCGTCGACTTCAACTCCGAGCACTGCATCGGCTGCGGCTATTGCGTGGCCGGTTGTCCGTTCAACATCCCGCGGATCTCGCAGAAGGACCACAAGGCCTACAAGTGCACGCTCTGCTCGGACCGTGTGTTCGCGGGCCTCGAGCCCGCCTGCGTGAAGAGCTGCCCGACCGGTTCGATCCAGTTCGGCACCAAGGAGCAGATGCTCGACTACGGCGCGCACCGGGTCGAGAAGCTCAAGGAGCGCGGCTTCCAGAACGCCGGCATCTACGACCCGGCCGGCGTCGGTGGCACCCACGTGGTGTACGTGCTGCAGCACGCCGACAAGCCGGAGATCTACAGCGGCCTGCCGAAGGACCCGCACATCAGTCCGCTGGTGGACCTGTGGAAGGGCGTGACCAAGCCCTTCATGTCGGCGGCGCTCGGCATCTCGGTACTGGCGGGCTTCTTCCACTACATGATCAAGGGGCCGAAGGAAGAGCCCGAAGACGATCCGGATCCGGAACAGGCGGCGGCCGCGCGTGAGCTCGATCGCCGCGAGGAGGGGCGGCCATGAGTCATTCCAACGTCGAGAAAGGCATCCTGCGCTACGGCTGGTGGTCGCGGTTCAACCACTGGCTGATCGCGATCTGCTTCGTGGCGCTCACGCTGAGCGGGCTGGCGCTGTTCTACCCGGCGTTCTTCGGGTTGACCAGCCTGTTCGGCGGGCCGACGGCCACGCGCATCATCCACCCCTTCATCGGGGTGTTCATGTGCTTCTTCTTCGTGATCCAGGCGGTGCGCTTCTTCAAGGCCAACCTGTTCCGCCGGCACGACGTGCAGTGGGCCAGACAGATCCGCGACGTGCTCTCCAACCGGGACGACCGCTTGCCGCCGGTGGGGCAGAACAACGCCGGGCAGAAGCTGGTGTACTGGGTCTTCCTGTTCAGCGTGCCGGTCCTGCTGGTGAGCGGGATCATCATCTGGCAGCCGTATTTCGCCATGGCGATGCCGCGCGAGCTGCTGCGCTGGGGGGCGATGATCCACGCCTATGTGGCCTTCATCGCCATCATCACCCTGGTGATCCACGTCTATTCGGCGATCTGGGTGAAGGGCTCGATCCGCGCCATGACCCGGGGCCGGGTGAGCCGCGCCTGGGCCAAGCACCATCATCGGCTCTGGTACGACGAGATCGTTCGTGGGGAAAAGCAGGGCGACGACACGCGCCTGCCTGCGACGAGTGAAACCACAAGGAAATCGACATGAGCGCAGCAGCTGCGGAACACACCTTCGGCAACGCACCGAGCGGCATCATGGACCCACCGGCGGTGGTCCTGCCCGACGCGCAGCTGTTCAGCCGTCGCGCGGCGCGGCTGCGGGAGCTGGTGGTGGCGGTTCCGGCGCTCGACGAGTTCCTCTCCTTCATGGCGCGGGTGGTGCAGGCGCAGGACCTGGTGCTGCAGCGCGATCCCCAATGGCGCCCCGAGCCCGGCGCCTTCGACCTTGCGCTGGAGCACGGCATGCCGCCGCTCGGCGTGGACGCGCTGCGCCGCGACCTGGACTGGAAGCACGACCTGACGGCGCTGCTCGACGCCATCGAGCTGCATGTGGGCGAGCGTCAGCGGCCGCTCATCCGGACCCTGCGCGAGCTGTCGTCCGAGCAGCTCGATGCGCTGGCCGACGACGTCATCGACGTGCGCCCGGGTAGCCAGGAAAGCCGCGGGCTCATGCCCCTGGTCGCGGCCGCGCTGCAGGTGGCCTGGGTCAGGCTGGCCCGCCAGCTACCCCGGCCGCCGAAGCGCCCGGGTGAGGAAAGCCGTGGCGTGTGCCCGTGCTGCGGCTCCTTGCCGGTGGCCAGCGTGGTGCACAACGAACGGCATCGGGCCGGGGTGCGCTACCTGCATTGCAGCCTGTGCGCGACCGAATGGCACCTCGAACGGGTGCGCTGCGCCGTCTGCAACAGCGGGGCGAAGCTGACCTACCTCGGGCTCGACGACGAAAAGGGCAAGCCCTTCCTGCCGATCCAGGCCGAAGCCTGCGACGAGTGCCACAGCTACCTGAAAGTGGCGCAGCGCGAACTGCACGGCCGCGCCGAGCCGATCGCCGACGACCTGGCGAGCCTGGGCCTGGACCTGCTGCTGGCCGAGCAGGGCGCGTATGCGCGCAGCGGGTACAACCCTCTGCTGATTCTCGGCGACTGATTCGCGGTCAAGACTAGGCGTCCCCAACCGCTCCCACAGGTGTCTGCTCGCTCGGCCAGCATTAACCCGTGGGAGAAACTGGAATCGTTCCGGTTGCCATGGGAGCGGTCTTGACCGCGAAGGTGGACGATGCCGACTCAAGCGCTGGGCGCCGGCCCCTTCATAGAGCAAGCCCGTTCAGCGGCGACTGGCCCTAGAGAGGCTGTTGCTGCTGATCGGCCACCACTTGCCCTCCATAGAGCGTCCCTGGTTTGCAGAACTCGTCGAGTTCGTCGGCGCAGGGCACCTGGGGAAGGTCGCCGGGCTGATCGTGCACGATGGGGTCCGGTTGGGGGATGTCGGGGCGTGCGTGAATCATGGAGAACTCCTGCCGTGACGGCCGGTTTCGCAGGGAAATATCGGCCCCTCGGACCGACGCTGAATTGAGGCGGCCGCAGGCCCTTAGTTCCAGCCGCTCATCCGTTGTCGACAGGCGGCGCAGGCCCCGTTCCTACTGAACTTTTGCCCGGCCGACGCGCTCGGAAATAACACGGCCGGCAAACCGCGCGAGCGGCTTTTCGGCCCCGCCAGGCAGCCCGGCGCTCCGGTCGATGCCAGGGCGGATAACCGTCTCGTCCACAGCATGTTCACGCGCCGCAGGAGTCCGCTCGATGACCGACGTACCTCAGCCAGATTCGATGAGCCCCCTTTCCCTCGAAGAGGCGATGCGGGCGCCACGCATCGCCATCGAGGCGACCGAACCGGCAGTGGATGACGGTCGCTACGCGGCCAAGGCGATCATCGGTCAGCCGGTCGAGGTCAGCAGCAAGATCTTCGCCGACGGCCACGACCAGCTCGCGGCGGTGGTGTGCTGGCGGCAGAAGGGCGAACAGAACTGGCGGCGCGCGCGCCTGAAGCTGATCACCAACGACCTCTGGCAAGGGCATTTCACCCCCACCCAGGTCGGTCCCCACGAGTTCCGCATCGAGGCCTGGTGGGACCTCTGGGAAACCTATCGCTACGAGCTGTCGAAAAAGCACGCCGCCGGCGTGCCGGTCCAGCTCGAACTCGAAGAAGGGCGCCTGCATCTGGAGCGAGCGGTTCAGCGCGCCCAGGGTGAAACCCGTGCGGTGCTCGAAGACATCATGCATCGCCTGGCGTCGTCGCACCTGGACGACGAGCGCGTGTCGGTGATGCTGGCCGGCGAGACGGCCGCCGCCATGGCCGATGCCGATGCGCGCGAGCACTGCAGCGCGAGCCACGTCTTCCCGCTGGAGGTGGAGCGGCCGCTGGCCCAGTTCGCCAGCTGGTACGAACTCTTTCCCCGTTCCGAAACCGACAGCCCCGAACGCCACGGCACCCTGCGCGACGTGATCAAGCGCTTGCCGGCGATCCGCGACATGGGCTTCGACGTGCTCTACTTCCCGCCGATCCATCCGATCGGGCGCAAGCACCGCAAGGGCCCCAACAACAGCCTCGAAGCCGGCCCGAACGACCCGGGCAGCCCTTACGCCATCGGCAGCGAAGCCGGCGGGCACGAGGCCATCCACCCGGAACTGGGCACGGTCGACGACTTCCGCGCACTGGTATCCGCCGCCGCGGACCACGGTCTCGAGATTGCCCTCGACTTCGCGATCCAGTGCTCGCAGGACCACCCCTGGCTCGAGCAGCATCCGGGCTGGTTTTCCTGGCGGCCCGACGGGACCATCCGCTACGCGGAAAACCCGCCGAAGAAGTACCAGGACATCGTCAACGTCGACTTCTACGCCGAGGACGCCATGCCCGATCTCTGGATCGCGCTGCGCGACGTGGTGCAGGGCTGGGTCGACCTGGGCGTGAAGGTGTTCCGCGTGGACAACCCCCACACCAAGCCGCTGCCGTTCTGGCAATGGCTGATCGCCGACATCCGTTCGCGCGACCCCGACGTGATGTTCCTCGCCGAGGCCTTCACCCGGCCGGCGATGATGGCGCGCCTGGGCAAGGTGGGCTTCAACCAGAGCTACACCTACTTCACCTGGCGCAACACCAAGGCCGAGCTCACCGAGTACTTCACCGAGCTGAACGAGCCGCCGCTGCGTTACTGCTACCGGCCGAACTTCTTCGTCAACACGCCGGACATCAACCCCTTCTTCCTGCACAGCTCGGGCCGGCCGGGGTTTCTGATCCGCGCGGCGCTGGCGACCATGGGGTCGGGCCTGTGGGGCATGTATTCGGGCTTCGAGCTGTGCGAGTCGGCGCCCTTGCCGGGCAAGGAGGAATACCTGGACTCGGAGAAGTACCAGATCCGTCCGCGCGACTACCGCGCGCCGGGCAACATCATCGCCGAGATCGCGCAGCTCAACCGCATCCGCCGGCAGAACCCCGCGCTGCAGACCCATCTCGGCTTCAAGGCCTATACCGCCTGGAACGACAACATCCTGTTCTTCGGCAAGCGCACCCCCGATCGCTCGAACTTCATCCTCATCGCCGTGAACCTGGACCCGCACAACGCCCAGGAAGCGCACTTCGAGCTGCCGCTCTGGGAGCTGGGCCTGCCAGACGACGCACACACCCATGGCGAGGACCTGATGAACGGGCACCGCTGGTCCTGGTACGGCAAGACCCAGTGGACGCGGCTGGAACCCTGGAACCTGCCGTTCGGCATATGGCGCTGGACCATACCGGCGGTGGAGCAGAACGGTTGATCGAACACACTGAAGCTCGTTTCTGAAGAAGGATCACCAACTCTTTGAAATAAAAGGGTAACGGCACGGGAAAGCCAGGGCGCTACCAACGACCAGGGCCTGCTCGTCGCATCGCCTCCAGAGGGAGGCGGACGAGCCAAGGCAAGGAAAGACACCATGGCCAAACCCCGCAGACCAGCCAAACCCGCTGCCTTCATCAAGGACCCGCTCTGGTACAAGGACGCGGTCATCTATCAGGTGCACCTGAAGTCCTTCTTCGACGCCAACAACGACGGGGTCGGCGACTTCGTCGGGCTGATCGAGAAGCTCGACTACATCGCCGACCTGGGCGTCAACACCATCTGGCTGCTGCCGTTCTATCCCTCGCCGCGCCGTGACGACGGCTACGACATCTCCGAATACCGGGGCGTGCATCCCGACTA
Organism: Stutzerimonas nosocomialis; assembly: GCF_005876855.1. Lineage (GTDB taxonomy): Bacteria > Pseudomonadota > Gammaproteobacteria > Pseudomonadales > Pseudomonadaceae > Stutzerimonas > Stutzerimonas nosocomialis. The sequence continues at coordinate 95,924 of NZ_QLAE01000014.1, forward strand.
CGGCACCCTGGCCGACGCCAGGCGCTTCATCGCCGAAGCCCACAAGCGCGGGCTGCGGGTGATCACCGAACTGGTCATCAACCACACCTCCGACCAGCACCCCTGGTTCCAGCGCGCGCGCAAGGCCAAGCCGGGCTCGGCGGCGCGCAATTTCTACGTCTGGTCCGACACCGACGAGAAGTACCTGGGCACCCGCATCATCTTTCTCGATACCGAGAAGTCCAACTGGACCTGGGACCCGGTGGCCAAGCAGTACTTCTGGCACCGCTTCTACTCGCACCAGCCGGACCTGAACTTCGACAACCCCCAGGTGATGAAGGCGGTGCTCGGGGTGATGCGCTACTGGCTCGATCTCGGCATCGACGGCCTGCGCCTGGACGCCATTCCCTACCTGGTCGAGCGCGACGGCACCAACAACGAGAACCTGCCGGAGACCCATGCGGTGCTCAAGCAGATCCGCGCGGAGATCGACGCCAACTACCCCGACCGCATGCTGCTCGCCGAGGCCAACCAGTGGCCCGAGGACACCCAGCAGTATTTCGGCGGCGAGGAGGGCGGGCCGGGGGACGAATGCCACATGGCCTTCCACTTCCCGCTGATGCCGCGCATGTACATGGCCATCGCCCAGGAAGACCGTTTCCCGATCACCGACATCCTACGCCAGACCCCGGAAATCCCGGCCAACTGCCAATGGGCGATCTTCCTGCGCAACCACGACGAGCTGACCCTCGAAATGGTGACCGACCGGGAGCGCGATTACCTCTGGAACTACTACGCCTCGGACCGTCGCGCACGGATCAACCTGGGTATCCGCCGGCGCCTGGCGCCGCTGCTCGAGCGCGATCGCCGGCGCATCGAGCTGCTCAACTGCCTGCTGCTGTCGATGCCGGGCACGCCGACCCTGTACTACGGCGACGAGATCGGCATGGGCGACAACATCTTTCTCGGCGACCGCGACGGCGTGCGCACGCCCATGCAATGGTCGGTCGACCGCAACGGCGGCTTCTCGCGTGCCGACCCGGCGAGCCTGGTGCTGCCGCCGATCATGGACCCGCTCTACGGCTACTACACGATCAACGTCGAGGCGCAACAGCGCGACCCCCATTCGCTGCTCAACTGGACGCGCCGCCTGCTGGCCATCCGCAAGCAGTTCAAGGCCTTCGGCCGCGGCACCCTGAAGATGCTGGCGCCGTCCAACCGCCGCATCCTGGCCTACCTGCGCGAATACACGGCGCCCAATGGCGAGCAGGAGATGATCCTCTGTGTCGCCAACCTGTCGCGCTCGGCACAGGCCGCCGAACTCGAACTTTCCCATTACGCCGGCATGGTGCCGGTGGAAATGATCGGCGGCAGCGCGTTCCCGCCGATCGGCCAACTGTCCTATCTCCTGACGTTGCCACCTTACGGCTTCTACTGGTTCCAGCTGGCTTCCAGCCACCAGATGCCGAGCTGGCACCAGCAACCGGTGGAAACCATGCCCGATTTTCAGACCTTGGTGCTCAAGCGCCTCGACACCATGACCGCCGCGAACAGGAAGATCCTCGAGACCGAGTCCCTGCCGACCTACCTGCCCAAGCGCCGCTGGTTCGCCGCCAAGGACGAGAAGATCGAGTCGATGAAAATCTGCTACACCGTGCCGTTCGGCAACCCGCAACGGCCGGTGCTGCTCAGCGAAATCTCCGTGACCACGGCCGCCCGGACCGACTACTACCAGCTGCCGCTGGGCTTCCTCGCCGAGGCCGACTTCGACATGGCGTTGCCGCAGCAACTGGCCATGGCGCGGGTGCGTCGCGGCCCGCAGGTCGGGCTGCTGACCGACGGTTTCACCCTGGAGCCCTTCGTCCTGGGCGTGATCCAGGCCCTGCGCGACGAGCTGGTGCTGCCGTGCGGCGATGACGAGATCCGCTTCGTGCCGATGCCGCAGCTGGCCGAATGCGAGCTGCCGGCCGACGCCGAGGTGCGCTACCTCTCGGCCGAGCAGTCCAACAGCTCGGTCATCGTCGGCGCCAGCATGATGCTCAAGCTGATCCGCCGCATTTCGGCCGGTGTGCATCCGGAACTGGAAATGGGCGCCTTCCTCACCGAGCAGGGCTATGCGCACATCTCGGCGATGCTGGGTCAGGTCAGCCGCATCTCCAAAGACGGCACCCCGCACGCGCTGATGGTGGTGCAGCGCTTCCTGGACAACCAGGGCGATGCCTGGGAATGGACGCTCAACGTGCTCGATCGCGCGGTGCGCGATGAAACCGCTGGCGGCGTGTCGCTGCACGAGAACCAGTACGACGCGATGGAAGAGCTCGAAGCCTTCAACCGCCTGCTCGGCCAGCGCCTCGGCGAACTGCACGTGGCCCTGGCGACCGACACCGACAACGAGGCCTTCGCCCGTGAAACCACCGACGAGGCCATGAGCGATGTCTGGGCCGAGGCGGTGAGCGCGCAGCTCGAGCGCGCCCTGGACATCCTCGCCGAACAGCGCGGCCGGCTCGAGAAGGCCGACGTGGCGCTGGTCGACAAGTTGCTGGGCAAGCGCGACAAGCTGCTCGAAGAGACCCGGCGGCTGGCTGCCCGCACGGTCGGCGGGTTGCGCATCCGCGTCCATGGCGACCTGCACCTGGGGCAGGTGCTGGTGGCCCAGGGCGATGCCTATTTCATCGACTTCGAAGGCGAGCCGGCGCGGCCGCTGGAAGAGCGTCGCGCCAAGCTGAGCCCGTTCAAGGACGTCTCCGGCGTGCTGCGCTCGTTCGAATACGCGGCCGCCATGACCGTGCGCAACGCCCAGAGCAGCGACACCTCCGAGGGGGCCGTGCAGGCCCGGCAGCGGATCGCGGCGAACTATCGGCAGAGCGCGCGTTCTGTGTTCCTTGAAGCCTATTACGAGGCGGCGCGCAGCCTTGCCCACGACTGGCGTAACAAGGGCGGGGCAGAGGCGGCGCTCGCCCTGTTCAGCCTGGAAAAAACCGCTTACGAGATCGCCTATGAGGCCGAGAACCGACCGGCGTGGCTGTTCGTCCCGCTGCAGGGACTGGCGATGCTGGCGCAACAGTTTTCCGATGGAGATTCCAAATGAGTGATCGACCGGCCATATCCCTGACAGGCGAGACCCTGTTGCCGAGCGATGCGGACGTCGACGCGCTGGTGCGCGCCGAACATGGCGATCCGTTTTCGATTCTCGGGCCGCATGCCGATGGCGAAGGCCAGGTGGTACGGGCCTATCTGCCCCACGCGCTGGGCGTCGACCTGCTCGACCGCTCAGGCAACAACGTCCTGGCGGCCATGGAGCAGGGCCAGGTGCCGGGGTTCTACTTCGCCCGGCTCAGCCACGCGCAGCCCTACCTGCTGAGCATCCGCTGGGCCGGCGGGCAACAGATCACCGAAGACCCCTACAGCTTCGGCCCGTCGCTGGGGGAGATGGACATCTACCTCTTCGCCGAGGGCAAGCACCGCAACCTGGCGCACAGCTTCGGCGCCCAGGTGATGGAAATAGACGGCGTGCAGGGCGTGCGTTTCGTGGTCTGGGCGCCCAATGCGCGGCGCGTCTCGGTGGTGGGCGACTTCAACAGCTGGGACGGTCGTCGCCACCCGATGCGCGTGCGTTATCCGGCGGGCGTGTGGGAGATCTTCATCCCGCGGCTGCAGCCGGGCGAGCGCTACAAGTACGAGATCCTCGGGCCCGACGGCGTGTTGCCGCTGCGCGCCGATCCGGTGGCGCTGGCCACCGAACACCCGCCGGGCACAGCCTCGGTCGTCGCCAAGCCGTTCGAGCACCAGTGGCAGGACGAGGCGTGGATGCAGCAGCGCGTCGTGCGCCAGGGTTACGACAAACCGATGGCCATCTACGAGGTGCATGCCGGCTCCTGGCGGCGCGACGGCGGTGACGACGGGCGGCTGTACGACTGGCACGAGCTGGCCGAGCGGCTGATTCCCTATGTGGTCGACATGGGCTTCACCCACATCGAACTGATGCCGATCATGGAGCATCCGTTCGGCGGCTCCTGGGGCTACCAGCTCCTGTCCCAGTTCGCGCCCAGTGCCCGCTACGGCAGCGCGGAGGACTTCGCCGCCTTCGTCGACGCCTGCCACAACGCCGGTATCGGCGTGATCCTCGACTGGGTGCCGGCGCATTTCCCCACCGACGCCCATGGCCTCGGCCATTTCGACGGCACCTCGCTGTACGAGTACGCGCACCCCTTCGAGGGTTTTCACCAGGACTGGGATACCTACATCTACAACCTGGGCCGCACCGAGGTGCATGGCTTCATGCTGGCCTCGGGGCTGCACTGGCTGCGCGACTTCCATGTCGATGCGCTGCGCGTCGACGCGGTGGCCTCGATGCTCTATCGCGACTATTCGCGCAAGGAAGGCGAGTGGATACCGAACCGCTTCGGTGGCCGCGAGAACCTCGAAGCGATCGACTTCCTGCGGCACCTCAACGAGGTCGTGCCCGCCGAGGCGCCGGGCGCGCTGGTCATCGCCGAGGAATCGACAGCCTTTCCGGGCGTGTCCAAGCCAGCCTCCGAAGGAGGGCTGGGGTTCGCCTACAAGTGGAACATGGGCTGGATGCACGACAGCCTCAAGTACGTGCAGGAAGACCCCGTCCACCGCACGTACCATCACGACAAGATGACCTTCAGCATGGTCTACGCCTATTCGGAGCACTTCGTGCTGCCGATCTCCCACGACGAAGTGGTGCACGGCAAGGGCTCGCTGATCGACAAGATGCCCGGCGACCGCTGGCAGAAGTTCGCCAACCTGAGGGCGTACCTGGGCTTCATGTGGGCGCATCCGGGCAAGAAGCTGCTGTTCATGGGCAGCGAGTTCGGCCAGTGGCGCGAGTGGAGCCACGACCGCGAGCTGGACTGGTTCCTGCTCGACGAACCCGACCACCGCGGCGTGCAGTCGCTGATGCGCGACCTGAACAGGCTCTACGTCCAGGAACCCGCGCTGCACGAGCTGGACCACGAGCCGCGGGGCTTCCAGTGGCTGATCGGCGACGATCGACAGAACAGCATCTTCGCCTGGCTACGCCGTAGCGCCACCGGGCATCCGTTGCTGGTGGTGGTCAACTTCACCCCCGTGGTGCGCAACGAGTACCGCATCGGCGTGCCGGTCGCCAGCAAGTGGCTGGAAGTGCTCAACAGCGACGCCGAGGTCTATGGCGGCTCCAACGTCGGCAACGGCGGGGGCGTCGTGGCCGAAGATGAGCCCAGCCACGGCCAGCCATACTCGCTGAAACTGACCCTGCCGCCGCTGTCGGTGATCATCCTGCGTCCGCAGGAGTAGCGGCGCGGGCAGGGCAGCTGTGCGGGAAGGAACAATGCGCCGGTCTCGGCGCATTGTCGTTTCAGGAAACCTTAAAGATCGCGGTCAAGACTGGGCGTCCCCAACTAGGCGTCCCCAACCGCTCCCACGGGTGGGTGTCGTCCGCTTGATCAGTGACCGAGTGCCCTGTCCGCACAGTCGTGGGAGCCACCTGACCGCGGCGGGGCACATACCGCAGGCGTGGGAGCGGTCTCGACCGCGAATGGGCTCGGCTGGACGCATACCTCGGTTGTGGAAGCGGTCGGGGCAGCCCGGTCTTGATCGCTAAGAGCAGCGATGCCGGTTCCGCCCCCCACCGCGTATTCGCCCTGGCGAATCAGGACTCCTTCTGTCCCGTCGGACGCCGGGTGCGCAGCTTCTTCGCCCGTGCTTCGAGCACGACATACACCAGGGTGGCGAACAGCAGGGGGATCAGGAAGTAGATGACGCGGTAGCCGATCAGCGCCGCGACGACGCTGCCCTTGCTCATCTCGTCGGCGAGCATGGCGACGAACACGGCTTCGATCACCCCCAGGCCGGCCGGGATGTGAGCGATGACGCCGGCGATGCTGCTGATCATCAGGATGCCCAGCACCTGCGGATAGCTGACCTGCTGCGACAGCATGAAGTACACCACCAGGGCCATCAGCGACCAGTTGGCGGCGCCGAGCACCAGTTGCACCACCGCCAGGCGCAGCGACGGCAGCTGTATCTCATGGCCGCGCAGAGTCCAGGAGCGCCGCTTGGAAAATCCGCACAGGGCGAGGTAGATCACCGCGACACCGATCAGCGACGCACCGAGAAAGCGCAGGGCGGTCGCGCCGATTTCCCACTGCGCCGGCGGGGTGATCCAGCCGAAGGCGAAGATGACGCCGGCCAGCCACATGTAGCCCAGCCAGTTGGTCAGCACGCTGAGGGTGAACACCCGGGTGATCTGCGCGGGCTTCAGGCCGAGCCGCGAGTAGAGCCGGAAGCGCAGGGCGATGCCGCCGACCCAGGCGCTGAGGTTCAGGTTGAACGCATAGCAGACGAAGGTGACCGGGAGGATCTGCCTGACCGGCAGCTCGTGCCGGGCGTAGCGCTTGCCCAGTACGTCGAAGCAGCAATACACCGCGTAGCTGCCCAGCGCGGCGGCGCCGGCGAACAGCAGGGTGCGCGCATCGTAGTTGCGCAGGGTGGTCCACACCTCGTGCCAGTCGATGTTGCGCGCCAGGCTCACCAGCAGGCCGATGACCAGGGCGAAGAACACATAGGTGACGATCTTCTTGATGATCGGCCACCAGCGGCGCCAGCGGCTCTGGGGTATGTCCTGCGCATGGCCTGCGGTCATTGGCTGTCTCGCGGCAGAGGGGACGTCTGGGTCGGCCGCAGGGCGCCTTCCTCGGGTGGCGGGGCGCCGAACACGGCGACCTTGGGCGTGTGTGCGGGAATCAGTCCCACCAGCGCCGGGAAATGACGCAGGAAGTGGAAGATGATGAACACCAGCGGCGCGCGCCAGAAGTACCCGCGCACGATGCGTTCGAGCGGGATGCGGCGGCAGTCGTTCTGCAGCAGCACGTCGAGCTTTTCATGCAGCTGCCGGTTGAAGGTGTGGTCGCGGATGATCAGGTTCGCCTCCAGATTCAGCGACAGGCTCAGCGGGTCGAGGTTGCTCGAGCCTACGGTGGACCATTCGTAATCGGCCAGCGCCACTTTGCCGTGCAGCGGGCGCCGGCAGTATTCGTGGATCTCCACGCCGTCGCGCATCAGGTAGTTGTAGAGCATGCGCGCGCCGAACTTGGCGATCGGCATGTCCGGCTCGCCCTGCAGGATCAGCCGCACCCGCACGCCCCGGCGCGCGGCGTTGCGGATCTCCCGCAGCACCCGGTAGCCGGGGAAGAAGTAGGCGTTGGCGATCACCAGCCGCGAGCGCGCATCGCGGATCGCCTGCAGGTAGTGCTCCTCGATGTCGTTGCGGTGTTCCTCGTTGTCGCGGGTGACGAACAGCGTGCGGGCGTCGCCCCGCGATGGCGAGACGCGGGTGTCGTGCTTGTACGGGGCGCGGCGGCGGTTCCACCAGCGCCCGGCTTCCGGCGGGGCGACGGTGGTCAGCGCGAAGCGGTGGATGTCGTTGACCACCGGCCCCTCGACCATCACCGCGTAGTCCTGCTTGGCGCCGGGGCCGAAATCGCCGACATGGTCGGCGGAGAAGTTGATCCCGCCGATGAACGCGACCTCGGCGTCGACCACCACGATCTTGCGGTGCAGCCGGCGGAACACGTTGACCCGCTTGCCGAACAGGCGCTTGCGCGGATCGAACATGTGGATGCGAATCCCCACGTCGGTCAGCGACTTGATGAAAGGCTCGCTCAGGTCGGCCGAGCCGTAGCCATCCACCGTGATGTCGATGCTGACGCCGCGCTTGGCCGCATCGATCAGCACCTGCTGCAGGTGGGTGCCGATCTTGTCTTCGAAGAGGATGAAGGTTTCGAGCAACACTTCCTTTTGGGCCAGTCCGATGGCCTCGAACACTGCGGGGAAGAATTCCTCGCCGTTCTCCAGCAACTGAAGACGATTTCCGTCTCTCCAGTGAAATTTCATAGATGTATCTCCACCGCCAGGGGCAGATGATCGGACAGATGAGTCCAGGGTTTGTTGCCGAGAATTTTCGGCGAATGGCTCGTGGCGTTGCGCACGTAGATGCGGTCGAGCCGCAGCAGGGGCCATCGCGCGGGGAAGGTCTTGGCCAGGCAGCCATGGGCGACCTGGAACACCTCGTAGAGGCCGTTGCAGTGGTCCAGGACCTGGCCGGCCCGCAGGCGCCAGTCGTTGAAATCCCCGGCCACCACCACCGGCGCGCCTTCGGGCAGGCCGTCGAGCAGATCGCAGAGCAGCCTGAGCTGTTGCTGGCGATGCGCTTCGCGAAGGCCCAGGTGCACGCAGATGGCGTGGAATTCCTCGTGACCGGGCACCTGCAGCACCGTGTGCAACAGCCCGCGGCGCTCCGGGCCGCTGATGGAGATGTCGAGGTTCTCGTAGCGCAGGATGGGAAATTTCGACAGCACCGCGTTGCCGTGGTCGCCGTCCGGGTAGACCGCGTTGCGGCCGTAGGCGAAGTCGGTCCAGATGCTGTCGGCGAGGAACTCGTACTGCGGCGTCTGCGGCCAGTTGTGGAAACGCACCGCGTGCTTCTGGTGGGTGCCCAGCACTTCCTGCAGGAACACCACGTCGGCGCTGACGCTGCGTACCGCCTCGCGCAGTTCCGGCAGGATGAAGCGGCGGTTGAGGGCGGTGAAGCCCTTGTGGGTGTTGACCGTGAGCAGTCGGATCGAATTGACCGCGGTGGCCATGTGCGCGTCGAGTTGGGTGGGGTCCAGTGGCGCGTGGGGGTGGGTCACTACTTGTCTCCTTGCAACTGGCCTGGCGTGGTTTCCAGGTCGGCATCCAGACCGAGGCGCTGAAGCAGGCCTCGCGCGTCATAGGGCGCCCGGACTTTCACGTCGTTGTCGAAATAGCAGTACACGTCTCGGGACTTGCGCCTGGAGGGCGCGACCTGGCTGATCAGATGGGCGTCTTCGGGCTGGGAGCCGTCGCGCCAGAGGCTGATGCGACGGCACCATTCGTCCAGCGCCTCGGGGGTGTAGCCGCTGGTGTAGAGCTGCTCGGCGCCATGCAGGCGGATGTAGACGAAGTCGCTGGTCAGGTCCTCCCGGTAAGGCCATTTCCCCGCCGTGTCGGCAACCACCAGCGCCACCTTGTATTGGCGCAGGAGGGCAACGAAGGCCGGATCGACGAAGCTCTCGTGACGGATTTCCACGGCGTGGCGCATTCGTCGCTTGCGGTCGATTTCCAGACAACTGCGGCCTTCCATCCGCGGGTCGCAACCACGGGCCGCTTCGAGCGCCGCCTCGGTGTCGGCCGGCAGCAGCCTGAGGAATGCCTCGAAGACTTCGGGGTTGAATTTGAAGGAGGGCGGAAACTGCCAGAGGATCGGGCCGAGTTTTTCACGCAGATTGAAAATGCCCGACGCGAAGAAGTTCGCGATGGGTTTTTCGACGTCTTGGAGGCGGCGGATATGCGTAACGTAACGCGGCGCCTTGACGCTGAATACGAAGCCTTGCGGCGTGTCGGCATACCAGTTTGCATAGAGCTCCGGTTTCTGCAGTGAGTAGAACGAACCGTTGATTTCGATGCTGCTGACCGCACGGGAGGCGAAGTGCAGCTCGTTCTTCTGCACCAGCCCCTTGGGATAGAAATCGCCGCGCCACGGGGTGTAGCGCCAGCCTGAAATTCCGACGTGGACGGCTGCCATGCCCGACTGCTCCTTCTTCGATCAGCGCTTGGGGTTCTGCATCGTGGTCGGGTCGCTGGCCGGGAAGGTATCGGCGATGGCGTCGTCGAGCCGCTCCTCGCCACGCGCGCTGTCCGCGGCATCGTCCGAGCGGGTCGACTGTGGAAGCAGCTCCACCTTGACCCAGCCGTTCTCGCGTCGGTCGAAGGCCTTGAATGCCGCGATCACGTCGTTCATCGGCTTGACCTGGGTGAGGATCTGGGCCGGGTCGATGCGCTTGGCCATGACCATCTCGATCAGCTTGGGGATGTACTTGCGGTGATGGCAGTTGCCCATGGTGATGGTCAGGTTACGGTTCATCGCCATGCCGATCGGAAAGGTCATGGCATCGGGCGGATAGACGCCGATGATCGACAGCGTTCCGGCCTTGGCCAGGCTCTGCACCGCCCATTCCAGGGCTTGCGCCGGCGCATCGCCGGGCTTCCAGCTGCCATCGGCGCCCTGGGGCTGGTCGCTGACGGGCTTGGCCTCGCTGCGGTGCCCGCACAGGCCATGCTCGGCATCGACGCCCACGGCGTCGATCGCCCGGTCCACGCCGATGCCGTCGGTGAGCCGCTTGATCGCTTCGACCGGGTCCTCGCGGTTGAAGTCGATGACCTCGGCGCCCTGCTTGCGCGCCATGCGCAGGCGGTCGTCGAACTGGTCGATCGCGAAGATGCGGCCGGCGCCCATCAGGCGTGCGCTGGCGATGGCGAACAGGCCGACCGGGCCGCAGCCGAATACGGCCACGGTGTCGCCGTCCTTGATGCCGGCCATGTCGGCGCCGAAGTAGCCGGTGGGGAAAATGTCCGACAGCAGGATCGCCTGGTCGTCGCTTATCTCCGGTGGCAGCTTCACCAGCCCGATATTGGCGAAGGGAATGCGGGCCTTTTCCGCCTGCAGCCCATTGAACGGGCCGGTGGCCGCCGGGCCGCCGAAGAACGAGGTGCCGGCCGCCTTGCCGTTGGGGTTGGCGGTGTCGCACTGGGCGTAATAGCCGGCTCGGCAGTAGGAACAGTTGCCACAGGCGATGGTGGAGGGGATCACCACGCGATCGCCGATCTCCAGGTTGCGTACGTCCTCGCCCAGTTCCTCGACGATGCCGACGCCTTCATGGCCGAGGATGGTGCCGGGCTTCATCTCGCTGACGGTGCCCCGGACGAAGTGCAGGTCGGTGCCGCAGATGGCCGATGCGGTGATCCGCACGATGGCGTCGGTGGGCGCTTCGATACGCGGCTCCGGCACCTCGTCCAGACGGATGTCGCCTACGTCGTGAAATACAACTGCTTTCATAGTCTCTCCGATCAGTTGGCGGTACAGGGCACCGTCTCGGGTGGTCCGGCCGCCGTGTCGGCGAGCCGAATGTGCCAGCGAGCCGACAAGGGTCGCGTGCCCTCACGGGGGCGCCTGGCTGCTGCTTCGAGCCGTGCATTCTCTGAAGATGCCTACTGTTTCCGACTGACGGCGGCTTTGGCGGTTCACCCAGGGGCGAAGTTTTTGCCGGTGGCGCCGGCTCTGTGGCGAGCCTGGTATGTTGCGGATCGCGCTGGACCAGCTCATTGTCTGGACGTCACTGGCGCCCGGCCGGTAAGCGGCGAGCTTTTCCGGATCGCTTCGCGGTCAAGA